>NZ_JAODOO010000049.1 GCF_025398335.1 Clostridium sp. CX1 | reverse complement strand
AATAATTAAAAAATGGCGCACTTTAATAAACCTTTGATATTAAGGCTTTTTTTAATTTACAAAACTTTTAAAACTTAAAAATTAGGAACTCTTTTTAAGTGGAAAAAGATGTGTTCCAGTTCTATCTGACTGAATTTTATTATGTAGCTTATTTATATTATGTGCCATTACTAACAGAATACTTTCTGACAAAACATTCCTTTTGCCTTTGCTTAGATATCTACGAAATCCCATATCGTGTTTTATTTCCGCAAAAGAGCCTTCGGCCTGAATACTTCGATTCATTCTCAACTCGCAGCCTTCTTCACTTACAATTCTTTCAAGATTCTCTTTGCGAAGCATGTTGAACAGCTTTGAAGTTTCGAGATTTTTAACTCTTTCTTCTAATGGTGTTTTGCAGTTATGTCCTTTTATACATTTATTCTTATGCTCACAGTTACTGCAGTCCTCAGAAGTGTAAATTGTTTTTTCACTTATATAGCCAGTCCTACTTTTTCTTTTTACTATTTTATTTACTATTAGCTTTTTATTATTTTTGCAAGTATAATAATCACCCAACTTTGTATAATCCATGTTTTCTATTTTACTTATATCATTTTTATATTTCCTTGTTTTTGATATTTCATAATTTGCTGGCTTAATATATGACAACTGTGCGTTTTCTTTAATATAAGCATAATTTTCCTCACTCTCATAGCCTGCATCTGCAACAATTTTAAAATACTTAAAATACAAGAAATTTTCCATACTTTTTATAAACGGAATCAATGTTGTTGTATCAGTAGGCTGGTCGCCTACAGTAAGCCACACTATATATTCAGAATCAACTCCATGCTGCACATTATAAGCAGGTTTTAACTGACCGTTTTTCATGGCGTCTTCTTTCATCCTCATAAACGTTGCATCTTTATCTGTCTTCGAATAGCTATTACGCTTGCCGCAGGTATGGATTTTTTGTGTATATTCTTTTAGCTTATTAAGATATTGTTCGAGTTTTTCAATTGAACGTTGAAGTGAAGTTTTTCTTTTACCACATCCATGTACAAATTCTATATTTTCTTGTTTTTTCAAGGCGTAAAGCTTCTTGCGTAGCTTTTTGACATGCTTTATTTTTACTTTGTTCTCATATATAAGCTTTATTCCATACAGTTCTTCACATTCATCTACGAAATCAACTAATTTATAAAGTAATCTCTCCAAATTTTTTGAAACTGATTTTTTCCAAACGAAGGTGTACTTGTTGGCGCAGGATTCTATCTTTGTACCATCAATAAATATTGCATCTCCTAATATTTCTCCAATTTCATAAAGAAAGTTTGTCATTTCAGCCATAATTGTTTCTGAACATGGAGTAAAGTGAAGACTACGGAACCTTGCAAAGGTAGAATGATCTGGTACTGGTGAACCTTCTAACAGGTACATGAAATTTACATCTCTTTTACAGGAGGTTTCCATTTCTCTAGAAGAATAGCTATGATTCATGTAAGAATAAAGTACAACCTTCAGCATCTGACGAGGCGTAGCCTGATTTTCCCTTAATCGGGAATAAGTCGAGTATAAATCTGTTAAATCCATCTCCTCTACAAACTGACTTAGCAAACGCACCGAATCATTATTGGAAATCATGTACTCAATATTTAGTGGAAGTTTTAATTGATAATTTCCACGATTTGAAGTATAATTTTTGTGTAAATTAATGTATTTTGCCATACGTTAATTTTACTATAAATCTTCCACTCTTCCGAGTGGGAGATTTATTTTTTTATGCAAAAAGCTGTCGCACTATTTTTAGTGCGACAGCTCCTTTA
>NZ_JAODOO010000048.1 GCF_025398335.1 Clostridium sp. CX1 | reverse complement strand
AATTTAGAAAAGACACTAAGCGTGAAGCTTAGTGTCTTTTCTATTTAATACTTTTATAGGCCTGGAATTCATTATTAAGAGGCTGGATATACTAAAATATTAGTAAAAGATCAGGATAATTAATAATTCTATATTTTTAAATTAAAATACTTTTGTGAAAGGGAGTTTTGGTATGAATTATATACTAGATACACACACACATACTATAGTTAGTGGCCATGCATATACAACATGGCTAGAGAATGTGAAAGAAGCAGCTAAAAATGGCATAAAAATTTTAGGAACAACAGATCATGGACCTGCTATGCCTGGAGGACCACATATTTTTCATTTTAAAAATTTAAAAGTTATGCCAAGAGAACTTTTTGGAGTTTTACTTCTAAGAGGGTGTGAAGCAAATATAATAGATTTTCAGGGCAATTTAGATATTCCAGAAAGTGTATTAAAAAATCTAGATGTAGTCATAGCAAGCTTACATGATGTTTGTATAAAACCAGGAACCAGAGAAGAGAATACAGAGGCTTTATTAAATGTGATGAATAATAAATACGTACATATAATAGGACATTCGGGAAATCCTAGTTTTTCTATATATGAAGAAGAGGTAATTAAAAAAGCAAAAGAAAAAGATATTCTTATAGAAATAAATAATGGATCCTTTAATTCCAGATCAGGAAGCGAAGAAAATTGCATGAAGATAGCGAGATTATGTAAAGAATATAATGTTAAAATTGTGCTTGGAAGTGATGCTCACACCTGTTTTCAAATTGGCAAGTTTCCTAAAGCTGAAAAAATACTAGAAGCTATAGATATGCCAGAAGAACTTATAATGAATGTTGGAGGAGATAGATTTATAGACTACTTAAAGAGTAAAGGAAAATTGGAGTAGTACCAGGTTTTCTTTTAGTATAATAATATAAGTAATATATATTTACTAAAAAGTATCCTGTAATGATATTTAAATTGAGAATTAGACGAACGTATATAGACTTAATTAATAACAATCTATATACGTTCTAGTTATTAGTGTCCATTAGATTCGTTGTCGCCTTCCTTGTTAAATAAGTCTCGTATGGAGAGAGGCGGTAAACTCCTATCAAACATATCTTCCGTTTGTTTATTTATTCTCTCATCTGAAACAAATATACTAGCAAATTCAGTAATTGGATTAATGTAATCCTTTCTATTTTTATCGGCCATTAAATCACCTCCATTAATATTATTAAAAAGAAACATTATAAATATACAAAAGAACTAAAAGCTAATAAAACAAGATTAATGAATTGTTTCTTAAAGAGATGAACATTGATATTATGGAGGCAAGTTTTTCCGGAAAAAACTTAATATGCTGCGGAAATGATTTTTATATATGAATTTTACTGCAAATTTCCATCAGAATTACTTGCTTTTTTTAGGATTTTTAGTGATATTTTTATAAAAGCACCTAATAACAAAAATTAATTAAAGAAGACTATGGTGTTTTGACAAAAGTTTAACTATAATAGAAGGTGCAATTTAGTAAGGAAATCACAAAGAATATTAGCCAAAACTTAAGTTATTTATATTTTATGAGAGGGGAGAAAAATATGAGTTGGATACAATCAATAAAAGAGTATTGTCCTTATAATGAACAAGAGGAAAAAGATAAAGAGATAATGTTAAAATGTATTAATATATTTAATGATATTTTAACTAGAAATAATGAAATTGTGCATATAACAAGCTCTGCCTTTATAGTTAATAGAGAAAAAGACAAAGTGCTAATGGTCCACCATAATATATATAATTCTTGGTCCTGGACAGGGGGGCACGCAGATGGAGAAGAAGATTTATTACTTGTTGCTGTTAAAGAAGCTAAGGAAGAGACGGGGATAAAGAATGTCTATCCAGTTACTAAGAATATTTTTTCATTAGATATTTTACCTGTTATAGGACATATTAAAAAAGGAAAATACGTATCCCCTCATTTACATCTATCAATTGCTTATTTAATAGAAGCAGATGAAAGTGAATTACTTATTATTAAAGAAGATGAAAATAGTGATGTTAAGTGGATTCCAATGAATAAGATAAATA
This sequence comes from Clostridium sp. CX1, assembly GCF_025398335.1. Classification (GTDB taxonomy): domain Bacteria; phylum Bacillota; class Clostridia; order Clostridiales; family Clostridiaceae; genus Clostridium_AM; species Clostridium_AM tanneri. The sequence goes on along the minus strand of NZ_JAODOO010000048.1, from coordinate 126 downwards.
TGTATTCTAATGAGCCACATATGCATAAAGTTTACAACAAAATAGTATCTAAAATAAGAGGTTAGTAATTTTAAGAAGGGATAAAGCTATAATATTTGGAAATAACCTATAGTTTTAAAGGTTAAC
>NZ_JAODOO010000047.1 GCF_025398335.1 Clostridium sp. CX1 | reverse complement strand
CCTATAACAAAAGGCTTAATTGCTCTTTCAGCAGCATTATTGTCGACTTCTAAAGAACCATCTAGTAGCACATTTTTTAATCCTGGTAAATGCTTTTTAGCATAATCAAGGGCTTTACCTAGCGGACTTCTTGGAAGAGCATCTTTAATTTCTCTTTCAACATAGTCAATAAAGTCATCTATAAGCGGAGCTAGTTTCTCGGCTCTTATTTTAAACCTAATATTATAATAATTTTCATCGCTTGAATAAGCTTCTCTAAGCTCTTTTTCAAGTTTATAAATTTGCTCACAATAATTAAACCCTATTACTCCTCTAGAATTTTTTAGGACTTCTTCATTTAAGTCAACTATTATATTGTGGAAGTATCTTCTTATGTGAGCTAAGCAATATACACGCGTAGCGTTGCTAACGGAGTTATATCCATTATAACCGTCCGTTTGGAGAAATCCTTTGAAATCTCCTAAGAAATTTTTAGGACATGAGCTTGACCTAGTGCTTTGATAATCGTACAAAATTACTGGCTTTGAATTGATGTTACTCATATATAACCACATATACTTTTTAGATTTAGAATCTTTACCATTATCATTAATTACTTTCAGAGTAGTTTCATCAGCATTAATATAATTTCTATTAAGTAATTCTTTTTTCATATGTTTGTATATTGGCTCTAAGGCTTCCGCCGCGGACATAGTCCAGTTACATAGAGTTTGCCTTGAAAGAGTAGCCCCCATCATATCGAAGTAAGTTTCCTGCCTATAAAGCGGCATAGCATGTTGATATTTAAGCACAAGAGTATGAGTAACTAATTCATTAGAAGCCATGCTATTATAAAAAATAGTTTGTGGAGCTTCTGCTGAAATTATATTGCTTTCGCCCGTTTCTTTTTCGCAAGATTTACAAGCGTAGCTGTAAATCACATGTTCTTCAACTATAAGTTTAGCTGGAACATATCTTATTATTTCTTTTTTAGATTTAACTCCAATTTCAACTAATTCTTCACCACATTCTTTGCAGTTAAGATCATCACCTTCTAATTTATGCTCAATAACAACTCTTTCTAAGTTTGCTAGATTATCTTTTTTGCCTGTGTAATTGCTTTTCTTAGCCCTTTTATATGTAATTTCCTTTAAAGTAGGTTCTTCTACTTTTGAATCACTAAATTTTTCAGGCTCGTTAAAAAGAGATAGTTGGTTTGCAGCTACTTGTTCACTAGATACCCCAAATATCTTTCTATTTTTACCTGATATAACACCTTTTAAGAACTCTAGTTCATTTTTAAGTTTTCGTATTTCTTCATCTTTTGAGCTTAATTCTTTATCTTTTTCATTAATTTCATTTTCCATCTTTTCAACTTTGTCAATTAATGATTTTGTCTTTTCATCAAGTTCATTTGTTAAAATTTCGTGATCCATAATTACCTCTTTAGCTTTTATTTTATAATTCATTATATCACAAGAACCCTTGAAAACAAAGGGTTTCAAGGGTTCTTTGCTAATGTATTTTAAAAACAATTACTTTGTTTTATAGGCTTGAACTTAGACTTTGTTCTTATTTCGTAGCCTTTTAAAAGCCACCGTAATTCTTCAATATTTACCTTTAAAGCTTCTTCCGTAGTAGCAGGCCATTTAAATCGATTAGCTTCTAAACGGTGATAATATAACCAAAATCCTTCGTCAAAGTGAAGAATTTTTAGTTTATCCATTTGTTTGTTACAAAAAACAAATAATGCTTTATCAAAAGGATTTAGCTTAAATTGATTCTCCACTATCATAACTAATCCATCAATACTTTTTCTTAAATCCGTGTAGCCGCAGGCAAGGTAGACTTTTTCTACCTTATCTATATTTAACATCTGGTGGCTAATTCCTTAACTATTGATGTAATTAAGGTAGCTTCGCTAACAGGAATAGTTATATTGGCATTACCTACGGTAATTTTCACTTCTTTTGAACCAGTAATATTCTCTTCTACATTATCTTGTTTAGTTAATGAAATAGCATGAAAAACTGTTGTAGGTTTTTCTTTATCTAACCTTCTTTTATGATAATAAAATTGGCTTTTGGAAAGCTTGTTTTCTATACAAAAATCTTTCACAGTTAACTCATCTTTGCAGGCTTCAAATTTATTAATATATTCTTCCCATGTTGCATTATCTAGTTTCGTAGACATAATCATCCTCCCAATAATAATCTTATGAAATAAGTTTATCAATGAAAAGATATGCTATCTAGGTACTTAATTTTTTACGCTTAC
>NZ_JAODOO010000046.1 GCF_025398335.1 Clostridium sp. CX1 | reverse complement strand
TTATAGTATCTTGAATTCAATAGGAATAGGTAAGACTTTGAAATTATCTCTGCCTTTTCCCCACCTCCACACAGTGCTTGCAGCTTTCACCGCACACTGCGTTCCATCAATATCAACTTATTTCTTTAAATCACACAATTTCCAACTTTTAAACGAAGCTTATTCAGTTTTTCCAAGCCTTCTTTATCTAATTTTAGCTTTTCTTTATATTCTTTAACAGTTTTATCTGCAATAGCATGAATCAGTTTATGTACATCTGATAATACAAAAGTTAGATTATTATATTCATCACTTCCGCCTAATGATTTAGGTTTCTTATGATGAGCCTCCATTTCTCCTATTTTTAAGGTCTCACCTGTTACACTACATTTACCATATTGTGCTACGTATAAAGAAATTCTGTTATCATTATATTCTGAACTCTGCCCATTTACTGGGTTTCTCATGATATATTGTAGTATAGCTTTGTTAATTCCCTTTAGGTTTTCATGGATTTTCTTTCTTCCTTCTTCTGTATAATTACAAATTCCATTTACATGATGCAGTGCATCTTTCGTACTAATTCCTCCTATTGGAAATAAAGCTACTTTTGCGATATAAATGGTTTTATACTTATATTTTCCATAATATTTTAGATATGCTTTGCTTTTTAATCCTGTTTCACTTCGTATTTTCTTTGTTCTATTATATAGGGTCTTACTAACTAAGAAAGCTATTTCATAAAAAGCAAGGCTTACTTGTGTTGCATTTCTATAATAGTTATGCATTCCTAATATTGATGCATTATATTTATTTACCTCATCGGTTTTAGTATTTTTCTGTATTGCCTTAATTTTTTCTTTTATTTTATTTATGATTTTCTTTCGAGCTTTGTCGCTAACACGGCTAGTAGCAACCTTTTTATACCCTTTATTTATTACTTTCATTTTAAAACCTAGGAAGTTAGAGTAATTTTTTCTTAAGTTTACAACCTCTGATTTTTCAGAATTTATTTCTAGTCCTAATCTTTCTTTTAACCACTTCTTTACTGCCATTAAAGCCTTCTGTGCTGTTTTGTGGTTTCTGCAAAATATTTTAAGATCATCTGCATATCTTACTATAAACATCTCTTTTAGATTAGTGTTTTTCATAGCTCGGTATTTATTACGACTTGAGTAGTTGTGTTCTGTCATAAAACTTTCCCATTGGCTGCTTACCCACCAATCTAACTCATTTAGGACTATATTGGAAAGTAATGGTGATATAATGCCACCTTGAACGGTTCCCTTTTCTGGTATTCCTATACCTGTAACCTCTGCTTTTAAGGCTTTGGATATTATACTTAGGAGGTTTTTATCCTGTATTCCCATTGTCCACATTTGCTTTAACAGTTTTTCATGATTCACATTATCGAAAAATGCTTTTATGTCAATATCTACAGCGTAATGCAATTTAGCTATGTTTATCAGCTTCATTGCTCTCGCAATAGCATGTTCTGTACTTCGATTTGCTCTGAATCCATAACTGTGTTTGTAAAATTTAGCTTCGCATATTGGTTCTAATACCTGTTTAATACACTGTTGAATCAATCTATCTTCAATTGTGGAAATCCCCAGTGGCCTTATTCCTCCACTTTCCTTTTCTATCTCTACACGTCTTATTGCTTGAGGTTCATAATTATTTAGTCTATTTCTAACGTACTCTACCAGTTCTTCGGGATTACTATTTCCAATTTCAATGATTGTATTTTTGTTAATTCCTGCTGTCTTACTTCCCTTATTCTTTTTGATATTTCTGTATGACAGTAATATATTTTCTTCTGTCATGACTATATCCATTAGGTTTTTAAATTTATAGCCTTTTAAACTCTTGGTATAAATATCATCATAAATTGCTTGATTATTGTAGTATTCATTATTTCTTAGTTTTTGCTTCTTTTTATGCTTCATTTTCTCGGTTGTCATTAGTCAGCTAATCACTCCAGTTGTAACTTTTGTTTTCGCTTCTCTTAGTCTTACTCGAACCTAATAATTATTGTGTGTTTAAATTTTACTGTTAATATTGACTTGTGGCTATCCCTCCGCTGGCTTTCGCCAGTTTCAACGGTACTATGCCACTACTTTCACTGATGTTAAGATAAGTTATAGCTTTAGCCTTTCCTTATCGCCACTTCACAGGGAATAAGCCCTCCATGTCATCAGCTTACCACGTTCCAATAGTTTTATCTTTTCATATATCCTTAAGTGTTTCCTTTGAGCCTGTTCACTTGATTCTACCTGTAATAGAATAGAGACTTTCATAACTACCAATCTTACTTGTCTCCATGAACCCCGCACTTTCGGCGGTCATAGCATTTCTACTATGCACTGTTCTAGACCCTTACCTTCGGAAATTAGTCAATCCTTTTACGGATATTCTCACCATAGATATTTTATAGACTCCCGACCTATCATACACTCAACCACCTCTGGTTCGCTTTTCCTGGAGCTATCGCTCCTTAGGGTGCACTCTCAGCCGACTTCACCGAGCTTATAACCATTCCTTTCTTATTTAAGGAATCGCTATTCGGAGTATTAGAGAAAGCCCTTCAAGGCGTTACCCTCTCATTTGACTTTTCAAACTATTAGTTCTCTTAACTTTTTGAGTTAATGGCTAACCTTTTAAGTTAGCAACGTGTCGCACA
>NZ_JAODOO010000045.1 GCF_025398335.1 Clostridium sp. CX1 | reverse complement strand
CATTGTACGAATTGTTTCTAGACAATCTGCATAGAAATATGCAATAAAACTAGAGGACTGCGAAGCAGTCTAACTTCATATCTGAATAATTAGGTGAAATTCCTATGATGTCTTAATGTTGGAAGGCATGCCCTAAGACTCCGACATGCGATATATCTTATCAATATATTGTATGAAGTTCGGTGAAGGCGGTGAAAATCGGACCTGAGAAGTGGTTAAGAGAAGTAATCGGGGGGCTATAAAATTACCATGGTTAGGATGTTCTGAGAGAACCGACGAACCCTTGAGTTAACGGCTCGAGACTTGCCATAGAATTCGAAATCAAGAATCTAAACTCCTAGAGAGTTTCAGTCGCCAAGGCTATGGTGGCATAGCTGAGGAAAAGTCTGGTGAGGACTTATCTTCAAAGCCCCCCAACTATGGGTTAGAAGAGACTGACGGGTTAAAGAGGGAACCTAAAGTAATATATGTAAAGCTAAGATATGAGGAACAATTGAAGTTCGGAAGGAAGTGCTAAAACTGATAAGAGTTGATATTCCTAAACAGTAGGAAATGACTGTTGAATCCGGATGGCAGCAGCCAGTAGTAGTGAGGAAGTAAGGTAATTCTTATGGAGCGAAGGGGCATAGTCAATTAGAAGAAAAGTTTATTAAGACATACGCAACGTTAGGAAGCCGAGGAGCATAACTGATTAAAACCATTTATCCCCGAAGGGACGTGATATAATGGCACAACAACTAACAGTTCCGAAAAGTGAAGGAGAACTTAGAGAATTACTAGATAAAATGTACAGCATAAGTAAAGAAAAAGTTAAGTTGAATAAAAAACCATCGTTCAAGGATTTAATTGAAATTATAAAATGCGATGAAGTTATAATTAGTGCAATCCATAAAATGAAAGCTAACAAAGGAAGTAAAACTCCAGGTGAGAATGGAAAAACAATTGATGACATTCTTCAAATGGGATATTTCGAAGTTGTTGAAATGATAGCAAACAAACTCAGTAAATATAAGGCTGGGAAAATTAGAAGAGTATATATACCTAAACCTGGTAAAACAGAAAAACGACCGTTGGGTATACCTAATATTGAAGACCGTATAATTCAAGAATGCATAAGAATGGTTATAGAACCTATCTTAGAAGCACAGTTTTTTGAACATAGCTATGGGTTTAGGCCTATGCGAAGCAGTGCTCACGCACTAGAAAGGGTTTCACATATTGCAAAATGGGTAAACATTTATTGGGTAATAGAAGGTGATATATCTAAATTCTTTGATAAAGTTAACCATAGGAAACTCCTAAATATTTTATGGAGTATGGGAATTAGGGATAAAAGACTTCTAATGATAATAAAGGAAATGCTAAAAGCCGGCATTGTAAATGAAACTGAGATTAATGGAAAAGGTACTCCACAAGGTTCAATACTATCACCAATACTAGCTAACGCTTATCTCACTAAGTTCGATGAGTTTATAACTAGCTTTTATGAAAAGAAAAAAATGAAAGTAGTTGGAAACAAACATAGATATGATGCTTTAAAACGTAAAGGATTTAAGCAAGTATTCATAGTGAGATATGCAGATGATTGGGTAGTATTCACAAATTCTAAGGAAAGTGCTGAAAAACTAAGATATAGAATTCAAAAATTTCTCAAAGAAAATCTTAGCCTTGAATTATCCATGAAGAAAACAAAGATAACCAACATGAGAAAGCAACCAATTAAATTTCTGGGATTTGAGATAAAATGTTGGAGAGGTAAAGGAAGAACGGGATATGTAGTTAGAAGTAAGCCAGATATTAATAGAATTAGACCAAAAATTAGACAGATACTTGGCGAAATTAGAGATATAAATTCATATCCTTTGGAGGAAGAAAAACTTATTCAAATTCATAATATCAACAGCATGATTCGGGGACTAATAGAATACTACAAATACGCAACTAGAGTAAATATAGTTTTTAATAAGTTCAGTAAAATGATGGGTTGGTCCGCTTTCAAAAGTCTAAGTAAATGGAGAAAAACTCAATGGGTGCGAGCGTGCGATAGCACTAATCTTCAACTTGTTCACTCAGAATATACTGAAAAACTGGCTTCTATTAAAGTCAGAGGAGAAGTAATTGCTATCACAAACATTAATATGGTGAGATGGACTAAGATAGCACAGAAAAATCAGGATGAAACTCCATATAGTAAAGAGGGTAGACTTAAATATGTTATGAGGATGAAAAAGCGACCATTAAAAGAAAGAGCCATGGAACTAAACATTCACCTTAATCAAACAATAATTCTTAGTTGCAAAAATGGAGCACAAAAAGACAGATTTAACAATTTCGAATATCATATGAATAGACCATACGCTTTCAATAGAGATAAAGGTAAATGTAGAATTTGTGGATTATATCCAAATAAGAAAAATGTTAAAATTCATCACATCACAAAAAAACTTCCAATAAATCAAGTTAACAAAGTTAAAAACCTTATGACTGTATGTAAAAAATGCTATCAAAAGATTCATAGCAGAAGTAGAATCGAAGGCGATAGTGAAGAAAATGAGAAAATCCTTAAATATCGTGAATTAATGTCTTAATAATAAATAATCTAATTGATAGAACGCCGTATGAGGTGAAAGTCTCACGTACGGTGTGAAAGAGGGGAAAAGAGAGGCTTAACGTAAAGTCGAAGTCTGCTCTTACCTATTCTTAT
>NZ_JAODOO010000044.1 GCF_025398335.1 Clostridium sp. CX1 | reverse complement strand
GCACTTCATTATTTAATGAAGTGCTTTTTTTATACGTAAAAATATATTTATAAGTTACAAAATGTATATTATAATTATACCTATACGGCAGTAATTTTAAGAAATTATTGGAATTAACTAAAAAATGTTATAATTGTTTTATAGTGGGTTCAACCTTCTTGTAAATTTATGATTAAAATGTTATAATTTATGGTAATATTGTGAAATATTTATTTAATCTATAAATTACAAAAAGTTTAACAGCTATAAAAATCTTTCAACATGAGAGGAGGATTATTGAACAGATTCTTTAGAAAAGGAAGAGTTCAATAGAATATTATGATAGACGAGAGTAAAATCAAAGCAGCAGTTAGAATGATTATTGAAGCTATAGGAGAGAATCCAGAAAGAGAAGGATTACTAGAAACTCCAGATAGAATTGCAAGAATGTATAAAGAAATTTTTTCAGGAATAAATACATCTCCAGAAGAACATTTAAAGAAAACTTTTACAGCAGATAGTGATGATATAATTTTAGAAAAAGATATAAAGTTCTATTCTATGTGTGAGCATCATTTTGTGCCATTCTATGGAAGAGCTCATGTAGCATATATACCAAGTGGAAAGGTTGCAGGTTTAAGCAAGTTAGCAAGAACAGTAGAAGTCTTTGCTAAAAGACCCCAACTTCAAGAAAGAATGACTACTCAGGTAGCAGATGCAATTATGGAGCATTTAGATGCTAAAGGGGTAATGGTAGTAGTAGAAGCTGAACATATGTGTATGACCATGAGAGGTGTTAAAAAACCAGGAAGTAAGACTGTAACAGTTGTTACTAAAGGCAAGTTTAAAGAAGATTTATCCCTTAGAGAAGAAGTATACAGAATGATTAAAATTTAATAGGGAGAGGCGTTGTATTTGAATAAGGTAAATGCTATTCTAAATAGCAGTAAATATAGAGAGTACCTAAAGCGAAACGAAGAGTACGAAGGAGATAGAGTCTTTTGTAAACATGATATAGGGCACTTTTTGGATGTAGCAAGGATAGCATATATTATGTTTTTGGAAAAGCATATAGAGATAGATAAGCAGATAGTTTATGCAGCGGCATTACTTCATGATATAGGAAGGTGGATGCAATATAAGGACGGTACTCCTCATGAAGTAGCTAGCTACAGGTTAGCAGAAGAAATACTAGTAGAATGCGGCTTCATAGAAGAAGATAGAAAAGTAGTTTTAGGAGCTATCTTGAAACATAGAGGTGGATTAGAAGAAAAAGAAACCTTTGATGAAATATTTTATTTAAGTGATAAACTTTCGCGGACATGTTTTTCTTGTGCAGCTGCAAAAGAGTGTAAGTGGTCTGAAGAGAAAAAAAATTATAAAATCACTTACTAGAATATATCGATGACTGAATTATACTAAAGCGAGGTTAAATAATGGATAGAATATACGTAAAAGATCTACAGGTTTATGGATTTCACGGAGTAAATCAGCAGGAAAAGGATATGGGACAAAGATTTATTATATCCTTAGAGCTTTTTCTAGACTTACAAGAGGCCGGAGAAACTGATGATCTAACAAAGACTGTTAATTACGCACAATTGTGTTTTGATGTTGAAGATCAGTTTAAGAAAGAAAAATATGATTTAATAGAAAAAGCAGCAGAAAAGTTGGCTGAATTTATTTTACTAAAATATGACCTAGTGAACAGGATTAAGGTTCAAATTAAAAAGCCATGGGCTCCTATTGGAAAGCCTGTAGACTATGCAGCAGTGGAGATTGATAGGGGATGGCATACCGCATATGTTGCAATAGGTTCTAATATGGGGCATAGAGAGCAGAACTTAAATTCTGCTATTGAACTTATAAATGAATCTATTTCTAGTAAAGTAACTAAGGTATCTAACTTCTATGAAACAGAACCGGTGGGATACTTAGACCAAGATAAGTTTCTAAACGGTGCCTTAGAAGTAAAAACACTTTTATCTCCTAATAGGCTAATGAAACTTTTACTAGGAAAAGAAAAAGAACTAAAGCGTGAGAGAATAATAAAGTGGGGGCCAAGGACTATAGATTTAGATGTATTGTTTTATGACAACTTAATTACTTGTGAAGAGGAAATAATCCTACCACACCCGAGAATGCACGAGAGAGAATTTGTACTAAGACCTTTGGCAGATATTGCGCCATACTTAATACATCCAATATTAAATAAAAGAGTTATAGAGCTACTGAATTTAGTTTCTGAGAGTAAATAGTTTTAATAATCACAGGGATGGTTCAAAGAAAAAACTTTGAGCTGTCCCTTTTGTTTTAAATCTACAGAAAGATTAGTATAGAAATTCACTAAAAATCATAAAGCTTAGAGGAGAATTTATATAGCATTGAGGCTAAAATAAATAAAAACTTTATATTAACAGGCGTAAACCTAATCTGGTGTGTCAGTATAATAAATATGAAGAATTTGTTAGATAGAGATAGAATTAATGACTTAATTTAATATTTTAACTATATAAAGAGTAATGATGTGTTTTTAAAAATGGTATCATAACATTCGTCGCTGAGGTTAGCGATGAGAACTTAGTTGTCATTAAAGCTTATAAATGTCGATAAAAACTTATTAAAAAAGTTATTGACGAATGATATTTTTCATGATATTATAGTTAAGCTGTCAATGAACGACAGAAAATAAAAAATATTTACAAAGTTCTTGACAAACTTAAGAACATTTGATAAAATGATTAAGTGTTCAAAATCAAGTTAAATGATCCTTGAAAATTAAACAGAGGTAAAGATAAGTAAAACTTGTTTTTAAAATAAACCAGCAATTCTTTGAGTTACTTTTAAAGTAACAAAACAGTAATGAGTCACAAACTTTTAAATTGAGAGTTTGATCCTGGCTCAGG
>NZ_JAODOO010000043.1 GCF_025398335.1 Clostridium sp. CX1 | reverse complement strand
GGCTGATTTTTCGAATCATGTAAATGATACTGTGACCTACTCTACTTATAAACTAAACATTGATAGCAACGGTATAGCTACTGAAGTTGACCTAAAAAGAAAAGACGGGACGCTTATATTAAAATCTGTGTTATCAGGTGGCACTAGCCCACAATACACAACTAGAACAGAAACATACTATGAACAAGGTGGAACGACTGTAACAAAAACAGTAGTTTACAATCTAAGCTATGACGGTAACGGAAATATGACAAGTGAGGTGATGCAATAATGGATATTCTAAGAGCACATGGCATTGGGGCTGGTAAAAAAGATACTACCTATGGAGATGGTAGTGATGGAGTGTTTAATAGCTCAGGTAATATCACATTTGCAGTACCTACGCAAGATGTATCTACAATAGTAAAACAGTATAGCTCCTTTACACTAAATGCAGGACACACTCTAACCGTCGATAAAAGGTGTCGAGGTTTGGTAATTTATTGCACTGGAGATGTAGTGATAAACGGTTTAATAAACATGGATCATAAATCAGCTGTAGTAAACCCTTTTACATTAGGTAGATATGTTGTAGCACTAGGTATAAACTCTAAATATGAAGTACCTTTAGGGGGTGCTGGGGGCAATGGCGGAGAATTGTATTACACTGCTAGTGGTGGAAAAGGATATGGTTATGGTTATCCATTTGGAGGCACTGGTGGCGGAGGTGGCGCTGGTGGAAGTATTACTGGTAATAATAACTCGGCTAAAGGTGCATCAGGTGGTAATATACCTACAGATTCAAGTGCTTTGGGTGGATCAGGCTCACAAGGAGCAGGTGGCAACGGAGGAGGTTCACCTAGTATTTATTCAATAGGTGTTGGCGGTAGTTCACTTTTAGGTAGCGGAGGTGGCGGTGGCGGCTCTATTATAGACACTTTTGGTGGAGTTACGTCAAAAGCGGAAGACGGACAGCCAGGGACTTCATTTGGTGGTGGCGCTGTAATAATTATCGCAAAAAGTAATATTACTATTGGTAACTTAGGTAGTATATACTGTAGAGGTGGTGCTGGTGGTGCTGGTGGAGGATCACGCTGCACTTCTGGCAGTAGCGCCTATACATCATATGGTGGTTGTGGAGGCGGTGGTGCTGGTGGGGGTGTTATTGCACTATATTATCATGTAGCTTATAGCAATTCAGGCACATTAAACGTAAGTGGTGGTTCGGGTGGTTCAGGTGGTTATGGTGCCAGATATGACACTCCAAATGGAGCTAATTGGACATATGCGGGTGCTTCAGGCCAATCAGGAGCTACTGGTTCCATATTAATACAGAAAGTTTAAATTTAGGAGGTATAGTAATGCGAGTAATTTATGCATATAATCCTTATGATTCTAAAGAGGTTAAAATAATAGCGAGGGTAAAAGAAGAATTGTCAAGTTTAGTAGAAGATATTCAAATAGTTGACTTTATGGACATTAGAGAAATGTATAAAATAAGAGAAACACCAGCATTAATAATATTGCGTGATGATTTACAAGGTATAAATTTGCTAACTGAAGATCCTGACAATAATGGTCAATTAAGAGTTACAGGTGAAGTTTATAAGGCAATGCAGGAAGAAGAAAACAATTTTCATAACATGCCTACTAATAGGATAGATGTTTTAATCAATACAGAAGTAGTAAAAGGTCAAGATAACTTAATGTCAGATATGATTGAAAGGGGGCTATTATAATGTTTTCACCGTTTGTAGAGGCACTAAGACGAAAATATTTAGCAAAAGGAATCACACTTGAAAAAGTAACTAGTTTAAAGAGTGATGGTGTAATTACAGAAGAGGAATTTAATTATATTACACAGTAGAAAACGTAAACACCAGAAAATATATTTACTCAAAAACAAGTCAATTTAAATTATATGTAAATAGTGTTAGTATAAGTTATAAGATTTAAATTAGAGGTGTTTAATTTGGATAACTATAGCTTATACTACCCGGATGTTTTTTATTTTAGGACTACATTTAAAGATAAAGATTTAAACCTTAAAGTAAACTATGAAAATACTTGTGAGTCAACAAATAAAAATGTCAAAGGTAATCTATTGCAATCTATTATGTTATATGATTCCGTTTATATTCACGCTTGGGAATTGCCTGTTGTTATTCATTTTTTTAATGGCAGAAATAATGCCGAATATGTTGCTGAAAACGGCTTGATAAGAACAATCAATGGTGAAGATAAGTTTATAGGCTGTCAGCAAAATGGAGTTTTATATACCTTGGCAGGTGGGGAATTTAGGAAAGGAACTTTCTCAAACGCAAATGATATTAACTATTTATTACAGTCTTTTAGAGGTAATTATAGTGATTATAAAGATATCTCCGAGATGCTATATAGAAGTAGTGTAAACTTAAAAACAGATGATTTTTTTAAAAAAGTTGAAAAAGAGATTATTGGAGATATCTCTGATAAAACTTTTATTGAAAAGCATAGGTTAACAACTAAGAAACTAAGATATATATATCCACAAGATGTTAGTTTTTTTAACAATCACTTGGAAACATACAAAAGAATTTATTATGCACAAGCATTAAATGCAAAGAATATATTCGCTGAGGATGTATTGGTTGATACAATTAAAGAGAAAATATCCTCATCGACAAATCAAATGGGCATAAATGTAGATATTAATGAAGAGTTTTCTAAATTAACAAAAGTACTGAAAATTCCTGACATAGTTGAAGCGGTTGAGAATGGGTTAATAACACCTAAAGACATTCTTGAGATGAGAGAAAAAAAGAACTGTGTAGAATTTAGGAAATGGCTTCATTCACATGCATATATTACTTTAAGTGAAAAGGATAATAATGATGTCATTTCTGCTTATATTGATACTTTTAAAGAGAAGGGATTGTTAGAAAAGTTACCGTCAAAAATAGTAAGATTTGTGACTACCAGTGCAGTAGGTATGATTTCTGGCATAGATCCTTCTGTAGGTATAGGGATATCAGCAATAGACTCCTTTTTACTTGATAAATTTAGAATTGGACAATGGAAACCAGATTTTTTTCTTAATGATTACAAAAAGCTTTTAAAAAAAGGTGAAAAAAATAATAAGTCGCACTTGAAACCTTAG
>NZ_JAODOO010000042.1 GCF_025398335.1 Clostridium sp. CX1 | reverse complement strand
ACGTAAATATTTTAAAACTAAATATAAGGAAATTAGAGCCTAGAAATAGTCTCTTTTTATTTTGTAAATTGGAGGTTTTACATGAATGAACTAGAAACATTACAGGACCATGAAAAGAGAATAAGAAGACTTGAAGAAAGTGATATAGAGCAAAGGATGCAGCTGGCCAGTATAGAAAAGTCACAAGCAGAAATAAAACTAATGATTAATGAAAATTCAAAGGAACAACAAAAGACCCTTAATGAGTTTACAGAAAAAATAGTAACTACATTTACTAGTAACATAACCGAAGATAACAAAACTAAGAATAAGATTAAATTTTATAACACTAAAGAATTTTGGGCTATTACTGCAGCTGTAGTTACTGCGGTAGTAGCCTATTTTAGTAAATAAAATAGATACTATTAACACTTTAATCATGACAACATATTTTAGATAGGAGGATGATTTTTATGAGTAAGTTCGCAATAGATCCAGGGCATGGAAATGTAAATGGAAGTTTGGGTGGAGATGGAGGAGCAGTAGGATATTTAATTGAACAGGATTGTGCGTTAGATATAGCCAATAGAGTTATTGCTAAACTACAATCCTTAGGACATCAAGCATATAATGCAAGACCTTCTAGAGCTTCAAGTGTTACAGATAGTTTGCAGAAGAGATGTGATGCGGCTGCTAGTGCTGACTATTTAGTCTCTATACACTTAAATGCAGGCGGCGGAAAAGGTAGTGAAGTATTTGCCATGAGTACTGCAGGAAAGTCACTAGCTAGTAAAGTTCAAAATGAATTAGTTAAGTTAGGATTTGTTAACCGCGGGGTAAAAGATGGTAGTGGCTTATATGTTATAAAGCATAGTAAGCCAGTAGCTATACTGGTAGAGGTATGTTTTGTAGATACTCAATCAGATGCAGATCTGTACAATAAATTAGGAGCAGATGCAATAGCTACAGCAATAGTACAAGGCCTTACTGGACAAACAGTGCAAAGTAAACCAACAAATGGAGGGGGAAACAAGAAAATGAAAAAATTAGTTGTATATGGCGAAGGACCAGATAAAAGAGCTGCTGAATATTTAGCAGATTTTTTAAGATGTCCTATCTGTAACAAGGATAACCTTACTCAGGATGTAATTGACTTTACGGAAAATATTTATATGGTAGGTGGTACTTGGAAACCTAGTGATAACACTGTACTAATATCTGGTTCTGATAGATTTGAAACTATAAAAGCTGTTTTAAAACAAGTTGGAAAACTATAATAGGGAGTCTGAAAAGGCTCTCTTTTAGTTTGTAAAAATAAAGTTTGGAGGAATATTTATGAATATAAAGAAGCGTCTACAAAATAAAGCATTCTGGGTAGCACTTGCTGCATTTATATCACTCATGGCAAAGACATTCAATCTATTTACTGTACCAGATAACTATAATGACCTAGTAAATACATTACTAGGTATTTTAACTATGGTAGGTATAATAATAGATCCTATTACTCCTGGAATATCAGACAAATAATAAAAGCCCCAGGCACACGCCTAGGGCTTTTATTATTTTAACTTAAACTTTAA
Source organism: Clostridium sp. CX1 (assembly GCF_025398335.1). Taxonomy (GTDB): domain Bacteria; phylum Bacillota; class Clostridia; order Clostridiales; family Clostridiaceae; genus Clostridium_AM; species Clostridium_AM tanneri. The sequence continues at coordinate 1,672 of NZ_JAODOO010000042.1, read as the reverse complement.
TAACGCTTCAGATTCTGGGTAATACATAAAAGTTAAGGAAGTACTGTCTTTTGGAACTTCAAATGTTATAGTTCCTTCAACTTCGCCACCACCTGCAATTTTACCAGAATCAAGTCTCTTTCCAATGGAGCTTATAGATGTGTCTAGTATTTGACCTTTATCTGTTTGTATTTTAAAATCAGATTCACCGTATGATAATGTATCATTACTGATATTTTTTTTCTTTACTGTTATAATGGCAAATACATATCCTTCCTTCGGTTTATCAAAGTCTTGTCCCTCAGATAACTCGAATTTTGTTACAGTAAATGATGCCCTTCCTATCTTGGCTTCTTCATTAAGATTATATAATTTTGAATCTGGATTTACCTGAGTATTAGCACTTTTTCCATTACCATTAAATGCTTTATTTAAGTTTCCAGTTAAGGCTCCAAGTAAATCATCAGTAGGTTCTATTAACCACCCTTTATCTCCTTTAACTAATTTAATATCAACATCAGTTGTTGTTTTAGTTGCATTAGGATCATTAATTGCATTTAAAAATGATTGCAGTAATTGAGCCTTAGCATCATCAGCTTTATTCGAAAGAGCAGAGGCAAAAAGTGAAGGCATTAAATCGGCTACTATTTTGCTATATATTCGAGGTAGATCTAAGGAAGTTACTTTAGCCTTTACTGTAGCATTACTGCCTTCAACAGTTGAAGAAACTATTTCATAACTTACCTTTGGTAAAATAGCTTTAACTAGTTTCTCTTGTTCAGCATCTTCAAATTTAAAAATATCCTTCTTTACGTCCTTCTTTACATATGTAGCCATAGAGTTAACATCAGCCTTTTTTACTGCATCAAAGAAGTTTTTCACTGTTGCATCTGGTTTAGGACCACATGCAACTAGCGTTAGTGTAAATACTACTAACGTTAACATTACAGTAATTTTTTTTACTATTTTCATATTTATTCCCCCTTGAGATTACGATACTATCATTATTACAAAAAAATCATATTTATGTCAAATGAGTACTTTTTAGGAATAAATTATATATAATTAGACGAAATATTAAAAATAAAGACTAGTATTAACCCTGTGAGTCATTTTTAAGGGTTAATACTAGTCTTTATATTGTTTATAGCGTTATCTGTTATATGTATAAATATCCTTATCACCGTCAGGTACTTTAGGTGTCGCATATACATCTAAGGAACCTTTTTTACTTAGTAAAGAAAATTAGGGCGTTGACTACAAACTAATGTTCTTATATAATGTAAATTAATAGAAACAGGTGTTTGGTATTAAAATATGCATTAAATAATTGCAAATGAATATTGTTTAAGATGTAGAAGATTAATTAAGGGAGAAGAGGGGTATTATGGCTGATAAAAAGATAACTGAAAAACAAAAGAATTTACTAAAAGCAATAAGAAATTACATTGATGAACATGGCTATTCACCAACAATAAGAGAACTGTGTACTATACTAAAGCTAAGTTCTACATCAACAGTACATGGATATCTTCAACGTTTAGAAAGTGGTGGATATATCACAAGATTAGATAAAGGGCCAAGAACTATTCGATTAACTAAAACAATATAATACTGGTATAAATAAAGGCACTAGGAATATTTTCATCCTTAGTGCCTCTATTTAATAGTAATTTATAACATTGTGGTACAT
>NZ_JAODOO010000041.1 GCF_025398335.1 Clostridium sp. CX1 | reverse complement strand
AAGTTGTTTTTGTTAAGTATTGTCGTTTCTTGTGACGACATGTGTTATTGTATCACATATTTTACATTGATCTGCTGTGAATCTTTCTATTTTACGACTTTATGTCATGTTAATTGTCTTTATCTAGTATTTTCTCAATTATACTACTATTGACACACTGGGATAAGTTTTTCTACCTGCTAAGAATAAATCTTTAATTTTTAATTTCCATAGGTTAAAATATTCTAGGAGGTGAGCTAAATGCCACAAATTAAAATGAGAGGCGTGGATATAAATAAAATATCTGTTATAAGTACTGAAATGATTGATGAACTTGAAAAAATAGTAAAATGTCCAAGAGAGTATTTTACTATTGAGTGTATTTCTTCAACATTTATAAAGGATGGCAAGATAGATGATGGGTATCCACTTATAGAGTTAGTTTGGTTTGATAGAGGTCAAGAAACACAAGATGAAGTATCAAAATCTATAACTAATTTCATACATAAGGCTGGTTACGAAAACGTAGATGTTTTCTTTACAGTCTTGAAAGAAAGTTCATATTATGAAAATGGAGAACATTTTTAAGTAATATTATATTTTTTTATTAAGTGATTAATAGTTAAGAGTTGTTATTAATAGTTATTTAATCTTAAAATTTATTGTAGTTAATTAAATTTTAGAAACTTACTATAATAACAACTTTTAACTATAATTTAGAACTCCTTTAAAAAGCAGGAAGCTATATTACACTTACACATAAATCCAAAATGCTCCAGAGACTTTTGTAAGGCTGCCAATGTATAACTAACTTTATCCACTCTTGCATTTTCGCCCATATGTCCTATCCTTATAACTTTTCCTCCTAAGTACCCAAAGGAACCTGCTATTAGTAAATTATATTGTTCTAGCATGTAATCTCTCAACTTTTTATCATCTATTCCATCAGGTATTTTAACAACAGTTACGTTATTACAATATCCTTCTTTAAGATACAATTCTAATCCTGATTCTTTTATACTTCTCCTAGTTGCTTCTGCTATATTTTTATGTCTTTCTAAGATTTTTTTATCACTTAGAATATTATCAATAGCTACTCTTAAAGCCATTATATCGCTTATAGGTTGGGTATAAGGGAACCATTTATTTTCATAATACTTTTCCCAGATTAATAGATTGCAATAAAATGATGCTATTGGAGTTGATCTATTTTTCATTGATTTAAAAGCATCTTCACTTATACTTAAGATTGTAAGTCCAGGTGGTGCAGATATACACTTTTGTGAAGCTCCTAGTGCTATATCTATTCTCCAATCGTCTACTCTTAATTCTTCTCCACCCATAGCAGCAACACTGTCTACTACAGTTAATATGCCTTTTTCCTTTAGCATAGGACATATCTGTGATACGTTATTCAGCACACCTGAGGGAGTATCACAATGCACTATTGTGGCGTACTTAAAATTACTATCTTTATCTAAAAATCTTTTTAATTCTTCTATATCTATATCTCTTTCTCTATCTCCTTTAAAAAATACTACCTCACCGCCATACATCCTTACAAAATCCGCAAACCCTTCTCCAAAAATGCCGTTATCTATAACTAAAACTCTATCTCCTTTTTCGGTTAATGATGCACACGCAGCTTCTAATCCCAATATACCTTCTCCATTTAGTATTCTCACTTCATTATTTGTTTTTAAAAATCGGCCTATTCTTTCACAGGTTTCTCTATAGAATTCGTAAAATTGTAAATCTAAATCTGGGTTTGTAAACTGTAAGCTTCTAGTTATCCTTACATTTTCACATACCTCTGTAGGCCCTGGTGTCATTATATATGGAACTTTCATCTTTACCACTCCTAATTAAATATTAGTTTTTTTACCTTTGTTATAATAAATAAATTATATCACCTGTAATAATCATTACAAAATGTATTAATACACTTTGCAATAATGTTTCACAGACTTTATATTATTTATATCCTTTATTAAAAAGCTAATACTCTGTGCATATATTAACTTAATTATGAAAAACTAAATATATTCACAAGTTGTAAAATGAATCAATTCTATGTTTACTGTAAACAATTAGATACTTCACTTTTATGTAGTATATTATTTTTTGAGAGGAACTAAGAAATGAATACAATAGAGAATTTAAAGAAAAAAATTAAAAACATAGTAGAAAATTATGATGAAGATCTAATTAGAGGATATATTACAGGAGACGGACCAATTCCTTGTGATATTCTATTTGTCGGAGAGGCTCCTGGAAAAACTGAGGTTGAACAAGGAAAAGCCTTTGTAGGAACTGCAGGTAAAAATTTTGAGAAGCATTTAAATTCTATTGGTTTATCTAGAGAAAACATTAGGGTAACTAACACCTGTTATTTTAGACCTATAAAAATCAAAGAAGGAAAAACTGGGAAAACATCAATTAGTAATAGGCCTCCTAAAATTTCAGAAATAGAGCTTTTCCGAGAAATATTAGATGAGGAAATTAAACTCGTTCACCCTAAAATAATAATAACATTGGGAAATGTACCCCTAAGGAGGCTTACAAATTTTAAGTCTATTGGTGAATATCACGGCACTCTTCACTTTAATCAGGAGTTAAGTAGTTATATATTCCCTATGTATCATCCTTCTTCCCTAACTTATAATAGAAGTGAAGAATTTAACTTAATGTATAAAGAAGATTGGAATAAACTAAAAAAAGCCCTAGAAAATTTATAACTAGGGCTTTTTCTATAGAGATTATTTGCTTTTAAAATGTAAAATTAATGCACCTGCACCGCCGCCAAAAGTGTCTATTATAACATCTCTGATACGTCCAGTTCTGCCACTGACAAAAAGTTGATGAAACTCATCTGTACAGGCATATAAGAATACTATAAATAGTGCTAATATAAGCTTCTTCTTTAGACTAATACCTTTACTTAATGCATTAAATAGCAACAAATAAAGTATTAAGTACTCTAAAAAGTGTGCAATTTTTCTAATAATAAAGTTAGCTAGTTCACCTAAGATACTATCTAGGTTTAACCCTAAAAACTGAAATACTCTTATAACAAGCCTACTTTTCTCATCTGACACAACAGCTGGCTGATTGGAGAATATAAATATAATAGCCATCCATACAAAAACTAGTATGATTTTAAAATATTTTCTCATCCTATAAAACCTTTCTTAAATATATATGATTTAGTGAGAACCATCTTGTAGGTCATAAAAATAGTTTCCTACTCATGGAAAAGTTATAAATAAACTATCATAACTATATATTAATCTTAAGCTCTGAAAAAATCTATACTAAACCTATATTATAAAATGATTAATCAAAAAATAAAAAGAAGCATCTTAGAAGATGCTTCTTGGTGGCTCACCGGGGAATCGAACCCCGGACACCATGATTAAAAGTCATGTGCTCTACCGACTGAGCTAGTGAACCCTATTGACCTAGCGACGTCCTACTCTTCCACTCAGTCTCCCGAGCAGTACCATCGGCGCTGAGAAGCTTAACCATCGTGTTCGGAATGGGAACGGGTGTTA
>NZ_JAODOO010000040.1 GCF_025398335.1 Clostridium sp. CX1 | reverse complement strand
TTTTCTAATTTATTTCTTTAAAAGGCTTCTATATCTACCAAGCTTACTTAAAATCCGTTGTTTGATAAAGTCCATTGAAGATAGACCCTCTTTATCTAGTTCACTAAAATCGAATAAAATTTCAATACAATCTTCTATAGTTTTAACTGAATAAAGATGAAATAAGCCCTTTTCAACAGCAGCGACTACTTCACTCTTTAAAACCAAATCCTGTAAGTTGGAATTAGGAATAGTTACTCCCTGCTTTCCTTCTAAATTAAATAAACCGCATATGTCAAAATAGCCCTCTATCTTTTCATTTACTCCGCCTATAGGTTGAATTTCCCCCTTTTGATTAACAGAGCCAGTTATCGCAATACTTTGTTTTATAGGTATGTCGCTGAGACTGGATATAAGAGCTAAAAGTTCAGCAGCAGAAGCACTATCACCTTCTATGCCGGAGTAAAGTTGTTCAAAAACTATTTTTCCGTTGAAAGAAAGGGAGGTGTTTTGACCTAGAAATTCCCCTATAAAACCAGAAAGGATCATAATACCTTTGCTGTGTATATTACCACTTAAATTTGCTTCTCTTTCGATGTTGGTAATACCCTGCTTTCCAGCAAAGGTGGTAGCAGTTATTCGATGTTGTTGACCTACTGTAGAGTCGCCAAAGTTCATAACAGATAAACCATTAATCTGACCTATTTTAGAGTTTTTAAAGTCTACAATATACTTACCTTCCTTATACATCTGTAGAACCTTATTTTTTGCAAGTTCATGCATTGAATGAAGTTCTTCTATTGCATGAACAACATGTTGTCTATCTATCAATTTTGAACTATCCTTTATTGCAAAAACATGAGATACATCTATAATTTCCAGCAGTTTATTCATATAGGCAGTGAAATAATTTTGATTTTCTGCAAGTCTAGAGGAATACCTAAACAATTCTTTTACACCATCTCTAGTAATATGGCAAAATTTATTTTCATTAATATAATTGTTTATAAAACCGAGAATGTTTTTGGTATTAATTGAATCTTTTTCTATTTTACTATCAAACTCAGACTTTATCTTAAAAAGCTTATTAAAGTCATAATCCTGCTGAGATAACAAAGAGTAGGTGATACTACTTCCTACGAGAATGATTTTAACCTTTAAAGGTATATATTCAGGAGTTAAAGTAACTATTGGGAACAATTCCATATTGTTTTTAGAATTTTGCACAACTATAGCTTCAGATTTTAAACACCTTTTAAGTGCCTTCCAAGCGTTGGGATTACTTAGAAGCTGTTCAGCATTAACAACTAGGAAACCACCATTAGCTAAATGAAGACTTCCTGGTCGTATCATAGTGAAATCAGTTACTGTATTTCCCTGTATATTTTCATATTCGATTTTTCCAAAAATACTGTTATAAGTAGGAGAATCTTCATAAATAACAGGAGCACCCTTACCTATTTTATTAGTAGAAATAATTTTTACATCATATCTTCTAAAAAAGTGTTTTGAAAACTTAAAAATATATTCCTTGGAATCAGTGCCGGATTCTTCTTTGTCCTCTCTCTTGTTAACAGAGTCTTCACCACTATTACGCTTTAAAAAAGCACTGATATTTTGAATTATATCTTTTTGAAGCATATCTAAGTAGCTAATAATTTTGCTGTACTTTCCATACTTGTTTTTTAAAATTTCAATCTGTTCAAGTACTATATTTTTTGACAGGCTATAATCTAAGGTTTTAAGTTCCTCAAGCATTAACTTATTTAAAGCAGATATTCTCTTTAAGAGCTCATAAGAAAGCAGTTTGAGTTCATTAGAACTCTTGTTAATTGTTGATTTTTCATCTGTAGATAATTTGTTATAGGTATCAATATCCATTTTCTTTCCTTCGCTTAAAGGTATAAAAATAAAGTTTCCATTATCATCATGTTCTACAGCAAAGTTGTTCTCTGAAGCTTCATCGTAAATTTCTCGAGATATTTCTAAGACCATTTTTTCATATTTTTCAACAATTTTTCTCTTAGCATTTTCATAACTTTTACTATCAAAAACGGTAGGAACTTTTCTAAATAAATCGTTTATAACTAGAGCTATAGATTCCCTAAAGCTTTCAGCAGTTCCAGTAGGCAGCGAAAGTGCTATAGGTTTATGGCTATCTCTAAAGTTATATACGTAACACCAGTCATGAGGGTCTTCAAGAGTTTTTGCATATTCCTCGATTTTATTTACTATATAACTAGTTTTACCTGTACCACTGGGGCCAGAAACATATATATTGTATTCTTTTTTATCAATTAAAAGACCTAAGTCTATAGATTTAGCAGCTTTGCTTTGACCTATTATATTTTTATAAGGAGATAATTCTTCAGTAGTATCAAATTTAGGAAGTACATCAAAATTTAACTCTAAATCTTTTGAAGTTAACTCTAAATAAGTTGACATTTAATCACCTTCATTTCTTTTCAAATTACTAATATCATAGGAAGAGTCTATATTAAAAGCAGCTACAGTAAATTAATTTCTAAAAAGCATTTTAAACAGTACTAAGTATTTGTATTGTTTAAAGTAAGAATAAATCTCATTTAAGTTTTACTTTATATAATATGCAAGTTGGAGTTAAATGGAAACTGTAAAGATAATATATAGACAAAATATATATTCAGAGTAAAATAGTATTATATGTAAATATTAAAAGAAGGTGAATTAAATGTATGTAAGTGAAACAAAATTAAAAGTAAGATATGTGGAAACAGACCAGATGGGAATTGTCCACCATTCTAACTATTATGCTTGGTTTGAAGTTGGTAGAGGAGATTTTATACAGAAACTAGGAATGAGCTATAGTGACATGGAAAAGAAAGGTATTATGATGCCCTTAGTGGAAACTTATTGTAAGTATCATGAAGGGGCAAAGTATGAGGATGACATAGTAATACAAACCTTTATTGAAGAGTTAAGCCCTATAAAAGTAATCTTTAACTATAATGTAATCAGAGAGGTAGATAGTAAGGTTTTAGCAAAGGGAAAAACTACTCAAACTTTTATTAATAAGGACTTTAAAATAATTAATTTGAAGAAGAACCATAATGACTTATGGGAAAAACTTCAGCAGTTAAAGTAAGTCTTAGAATTCAGTTATAATGAGACTTAAGTATTTATACATACAGATGTATATGAAGCACTCTATTAGTCTTGGCTTCTGAGGCAGCATCTGGTGCTGTTTTGATTTTAAAAAGGTTAAATTTTTTAATCATCTCATACCTTTTTAAAATCAGTGTCATCAGAGGCTGATTTTCTTTTTCGAAACTAACTGTAGTCTATATGCAGATAACAAAGCTTTAATTATTAATTTAAGTTTCGTTTTTTATTTTATTGAAAAAATATAAGGCTATAAGTTTTTATATTGCAACATTTTCATTAGTAAGATAGATGAACGTATCTTAGTTTATACAAGTTTTGTAATTGCTGATAACTATTTAGAGATGAAATGGTATCAACTGATTCAAGTGTATCATCATCAATCATATTTAGATATAGTTAGGATTTTTAAGCGTAATTGAGTTAATCTAAAATAGGAGCATACTTATATAGTTTTAAAGAATGATAAAGATGATAGAATAACATTCGTTGCTGAAAAGTCAGTGACCAAGTTCATAAAGTAACCTATTAAAATCTTTAGAGAAATCTATTGACATAGGAAAATATTTATGATATTATGTAAAAGTTGTGAAAACGACAGAAAATAAAAATAATTTACAAAATTCTTGACAGGCTCAAATGTATGTGATAATATAAATGAGCGGTTAAACTATAAAAGATGATCCTTGAAAATTAAACAGAGTAAAGATAAGATAAGATAACTTATTTTTGAATAAACCAGCAATTCTTTAATGAATCTTCTCAATAAAC
>NZ_JAODOO010000004.1 GCF_025398335.1 Clostridium sp. CX1 | reverse complement strand
GCGTAAATATCGTAAAAACTGAATATAGGATGAAAAAAGACTAGAAATAGTGGGAGCGTAATTAGATTTGTGTAAAATCAAATCTAATTACGCTTCTTTTTGTATAGTTAGTTGGCATTTATAATTATTTATCGCTTTTGAGATATACAAGCGTTATAAAACTGACTGCCAAGTGACGTACGATACACCAGACCTTTTTGTATTTCTGGTCTATTGTTCATTGAGTTTATTATATTAAATATGCTTTTTGTAGTAGGATGATTTTCAAGTGCTGTATAGAAATTGTCTGTAGTACTGAATGTTTCAAGATCTATTTTAATAAGACCTAATCTATCCAAGTTTTCTAAGTAACTTACACCAAGCTTGGGAGTTGTACATGCTGCTTGTTCTGGTATGGTCGAAAGTTTCTTTAGCATATAGCCGAAATGATTAGTTTCTTTGTTAATTGCCTTTATTGATATTATCGGGAAATTGGTGTCGTTGCTAAATAAATTCATTATCTTTGCTTCATCAGGAGAAAGTTGCTTTAAAATTTCTACAAAAGATGGATGAGCTGTTTCAGCAGTTATAGAATCCATAGATGTAGCAAGTAGATTTGCATATAGCTCTCTTAAATTTTCGTTATGGCCAGCAAATCTTAAAGCTTCTAAAGCTGGTCCAGCAACTTCGGGGGCAGGGCTTATAATTCTTTCAGGGGGAACATTTTTAAGTTTTTGTTCTAAAGAATTCGTAATATATGTTTTGATTTTGTCATAACCCCAAACTAAAGCAGATAATGGAGCAAGAGCTACGTTGATAGTTTTTCCTACTGTTCCTAAGGCAGTACCAACTTCTTTGAGCGCTGGTTGAGCTAGATCTTGGTATACAGGAACAGCCTCTACAACACCTTTTACAGCTTCAGCTACATCTTTCACCATAGATGCAGTTTCTTTAACACTATTTTCCATGAAAACACCTATTTAAATATATTTATGTTAATAATTAGACATAAATGTAAAAAATCCTCTAATGGTGAAAAAATTAAAATAGAAAAAGAAGGTGATAAATTGAGTATCTTAAAATTTATTCTTGAAATGATAGGCGTTGGATGGTGTGCTCTAGTTGTGATGATTGGTATTTGGGGAGGAGGTATAAAGGTAGAAATCAAAAATCCATTTACACAAAAATTTGACACCATAACAGACGTTACTATAAAAAAGTAAAGGTTTATCAAAATTAAGTCTTTTTTAATTTTGTATTACGGAGGTGCAGCATGGCTTATGATGAAAAGTTATGTAATGAAAAACATCAAAACATAAAGGAAACCTTAAACGACATAATATCTTAAAAATTAATCCTTTACATTAACAAAATATTACATTATAATCTAAATTAGGTGGAATAGGGGGTCGGGCTCATAAATGTAGGAGATGGTGCGGTCGCCGTTTACTGGTGCGAAACAAAACCCAGAGCACCTTGGGCTTTTGAATTTTGAAAGTGCAAGGAGGGATGCCTCATGAAGGGATTTCTAAACTCTTTAACTCAACTTTTAGTAGTTGTTTTATTAATAGTGTTATCTAGGTAATACCATTAGGATGGAAACACAATCATCTCCGAAGCTTATGTAGAATTTAATAGTTAAGTAATCTTGATCAATTTTAAGAACTTGGGAAATCAGGTTCTTTTTTATTTTTTGCGAAAGTGGAGGTTTGGAATGGATAAAAAAGATACATTTAACAGTGTAATAGCAACGCTGGGAACATTATTTACATGGCTATTTGGAGTTTGGGATATAGCAATTGCAATATTAGTGTTGTTCATGTTCCTAGACTATCTTACAGGGGTAATTCGAGGATACATAAATAAGGTGTTATCAAGTGATGTAGGACTTAAAGGGATCGCAAGAAAGGCTGTTATATTTGTTGTTTTAATTGTAGCTGTAGCATTAGATAGACTACTTAACAACGGCACCTGGGTATTCAGAACTTTAGTATGTTACTTTTATATTGCTAATGAAGGCTTAAGTCTACTAGAGAATTGCGGATCTTTAGGATTGCCATTGCCTCCAAAGATAAAGGAAGCGTTAGAGCAACTTAAAGAAGGTAATAAAAAAGAAATTAAGAAAGAGGAGATATAAGCCTATGAGTAAATTAGTATCAAAACAGTGCATAGATTTTGTAAAATCTTTTGAGGGGTTTTCAGCAACTCCTTATTATGATTGTGTTGGAGTTAAAACCTTGGGTTATGGAATGACCGGTAAAGAGATTGAAGGTTTAAATTATGTAACAGAAGAACAAGCTTCAAATATGTTAGAGGACTTGCTTAATAATAAATATGCGACACCTTTAAAATCAGACTTAGACTCTAAAGGTGTAAGGCTAAATCAAAACCAGTTCGATGCACTGGTAAGTATGGCCTATAATATTGGTGTTAGTGGAGTACTAGGCTCTACTCTATATAAAAATGTATGCAAAGATGTAAGAGATGTGGATACTATTACAGCTAATTTTACTGCATGGAGCAAAGCTGGAGGAAAAACATTGCCAGGATTATTAAGACGGAGGCAGCGAGAAGCAGCAATGTTCTTTAGCAATGGCAATACAGTTCAGAAGGAGGAAAGGAAAGTGGAAAATATAGTTGTTTATAATTATGGACCAGATCAGGGAGCAGCAGAGTACTTAGCTAATTATTTAAATTGTCCTGTAATAACTAACAGTAGAAAATTTGACTTTAGTTGTGTTAAAAATGTATATGCTGTTGGTGGGAAAAAGGAACAGTACTCGTCTTATGTAAAACAAGTTATTAGCGGCACAGATCAGTATGAAACTATGAAAGAAGTGCTGCATTTCTGCGACAAGCTATGGTAATTGGAGGATGAACATATGAAAGAACTTCTACAGATTAAAAAGATTATAGCTCTACTACTTACTATAGTATTTTGTTATTTAGCCATTGTAGGAAAGGTTACTGCAGAGCAGTACTTAACTGTTTTCAGTTTAGTAATTGCTTTTTATTTTGGACAATCTACTGCTAGACAGGCAGTTAAAGAGAGTAAATAATTGCACCCCGGGCTTAGGCTCGGGGTTATTGTTCATTCTTGTTTCCACTTACATTAGTAATGTTATTCTCATTTTTTATATTTATAATTGGAGCCTGCAATATTCTTTTACAGTAATATTTTCTATATGCCCGAATAGCTAATATCATAATTAAAATAACATTAAAAACTGATAATAAAGATCCTTCATGTTCTGAAATTTTACTTACTATATTGACAAATAGAATTATACCTAAAGTAATGTGATAATTTTTAATAGCCTTTGAAATCCACTTTCCAATCAAATCTAATATTTGCAAAAAAGTTAATATGCCTTTTAACATTTATAAACCCTCATCTATAATATTAATTGGTTAACTTTAGCGTTTTTAATACGCTATATTGAGTGGCCAAATCTTTTCCATCATACAGTTGAAAGTTGTACTTAGAAGGTAATGTTTCAATATACCTTATAGCTTCATCTGTAAATATACCACTAGTAATTATAACTCCACCAGTTATATTGTCACCAATCATTGCACCAACAAGCTTTCTTGCTATATCATCATCAACCTTAAACTTAGCATTTAAACTATAAACAAATCTTTTACATTCTACATAGATTTTTTCAAATTCCTTTTTACAAATGATATCTTTGCCGCCATCTGGTCCTTTTGGCGTTACATACACATCTAGGTAACCCTTCTTATCTAAAAAATCTCCACACCAATGTTCAAACTCGTTAGGTGTAAGGTTATCATGTAAGTCACTAACGAGGATAATACCATTTTTTAGCCTTTTTATATCTGAAGTAAATAATATTCTTAGCTTTAAATAGCTAATGGTTTCTTTTATTAAAAATGCTGTGTAACCAATTAAAAACACAATGAAAACTAATTCTAGTTCTTTTATAAAATTCATATAGATATCACATCCTTAAATATTTTGTTGCAATAGCATAGCAACTTCTTTTTCACGTATTTTTCTATGATATTTACTTAAAGCTATTCCATCATATAAAGTAATTGAAAATCTTTCAGGTAAGTTTTTCACGTAATCCAATGCTTCTGAAGTAAAGTCACCGGTTGTAATAACTATGCCTTGGGTAATGTTATCATGTTCTATAGTTCCAATGAACTTTTGAAGATCTGGTCTACCAACAGTTCCATAGCTATCGGATATTTCTTCTACTTCACTTGTTAACTTGCACCAAACATAGACTTCAGTATTATCTTTTTTACATGTAATTGTTTTGTATTTATTATCATTCCATGTAGATACAATGCTCACATCACTATAGTCCTGTCTTTCTAAGAAGTAGCAGCACCAATCTTCAAAGTCACCTATAGATAGCTGTACTAAGTGTTTTCTTGAGAGAAAAGCATACTTATACCATTCTTTTTTATGGTAGCTATTAAGCCTATCCTTTAGAAATAGCAGTATCTTACTATAACATTTTAGAGCTATTAAAAATAAAATAAGTGAATAAAATTTATTCAAATAAAACACCTCCATTAGCATTATTCCATGTTTTGGAATTATATATACTTAAGTAGAAAGGAAAATTTAAATTATATGTAGAATATGTCTATATAATAATAGTGAGGTGCTGTAAATGGCTATTAAAAATAGGCTTAAAGAAATTAGAATGAGAGAATATATGTTGAACCAAAAGGAATTTGCTGAAGAGATTCTTAAAATTAGTGTATTTACGTATAATCCAATAGAATCAAATAAAAAGCAAGGTAATATAGAAACAATATTTAAGATATCAAAAGCTCTTAATAGAAGAATAGAGGATATATGGTTTTATGAGGCTGAATAAGCCTTATTTTTTTTATATTCCAATTGCTTAATTGAAAAAAATATATAATATATGAAAAATATTTTTTTAATTAAGCAACTTTTAAACAATTGATGCATATATTGTTATTAGAGGTACAGAAAAAAGGTATAAGTGAGAGGTATAAAAAATGAAACATTATACTGGTGAAATTATAAGTGTATATGACGGTGAGTTAATAGGATGGACTACTGCTACATTAATAGAGTTTGTAGGGAAAATAGGTGGTTATGAACGTTGGAGAATGATAACTAAGGAGGGGTCGGAACTTAGACGATTAGTTGATTTTGATAAAAAGTATATAAATCAGCCTAAAACAACTGATTTTAAGTTACTAAAGAAGTAGGGGAAACCCTACAGATACATATAACTAAAGATAAATGTTATATGAATAAAACTTAGGAGGAATAATTATGATCACACTTACACCAAAGGCATTAGAAAAATACTTAAGAGATTATGACTATGAAGTCACTACTGAACAAGCAAGAAGTATTTTAGAGCTACTTGATAGTTACTATGAGATATTTGCAAGTGTAGATATCCAGGAAGTAGCAGATTATATTTTAAAAGGTAGCAATTCTAAATATGCTTATTATTTTGAGTAACTAAGGAGGAATCAAAATGTTAAGAATGCTATTGAAAAAACTAATAAGAAAAACTTGTAAGCCTCAAAAGAGAACAACTGCAGAAGATGTTTTATATCCTACTCAAGTATATCCATTATATCTTTGCGTGCAACAGACTTTTAATTACTGCATTAAAAACAGGCTAATGAAACGAGAAGATATCTTGTATATGAAAGAAATGCTAAATGGTTTTATCAAAAATAAAAACTACTACAAGGATATCAAATTCAAGAATGATGTGCATGAGATTTATAAGAAACTAAAATCCCATAACATATCAGAAAAACAAATGAAAAAACTCTTAGATTTTGTAAATCAGTTTGCAGTAGACATTCCAGAACCTATTCAAACTGTTCAGCATCTAAAAGTAATTAAGTAACACTATAAGCCTATCATAGCTTATAAACCTTATGAGATTGAGAATTTAATATAATATTGCCCATCATAGCTTTATTTAAAATTCTCTTTCTCTACCTCTACATAACTGCTTATTTAATTAAGTAGTATGACTAATTTTAGGGAGGATTATTCATGGTACAAATACTATATATGTTTCAGGAGGCAACATGTCTTGGCAAAATATTTATTATAGATGAATTAATGTATTTAGATAAGTTGGTTGCATCAAAGGCTATGTCGTTATGTACGCCTTATAATCTATTCATTGGTGGAACTGCAGCTTACCTTTTTGTACACTGCTACATTGCTATGAAAAATAATAAGAAAGGAGCAAAATAATGTTTGTAGAACTAGGAGCTGTAGGAGCTATAGCTTATGGTTACAGAAGATGGAATAGTAGAGATGCATATTATATGAAAAAGGAAATGAAGAAGATTTTTGAAGATAATAAACTAGATTACTACACTATTATAGATGTTAAGAGATGCTTACCTTGGGGTTATTCAATTATAATTAATTTAAATGGGAAAGGCTTTGAGAAGCTATCAGGAGCAAAGGACAGCATTGAAACTAAATTAGGGTATGAAACCTATATAGAACAGAATAGAAACTTAAAAACTGCAACTATAAAAATAATAGTATTACCACTTACTGAAAATACAGAGTTTAGACCATATAAAACAAAGCCTTATGAGATATATGGTGGGCTTAGCTATACAATGCAAGAACTAGTTGTTAATATGAGGAGATTTCCAAATATCTTAGTGTCCGGTCAAGTTGGTGCTGGTAAAACAGAGATTATAAGAATTCTACTTTGTAATCTTATAAATAATTTTACTGAAAGAGATGTAAATATATATTTTGCGGACCTTGCAGATGTTGCTGATTATGATGTGTTCCAGAAGTGTAAGCAAGTGAAAGGGTATGCTAGAACCTTAGAAGAAACTGAAAAATTATTTAATTATTTAATCCATGTATATACAAAAAGGCTAGAGATTTTTGCAAAGAACGGCTGCAAAAATATTCAAGAATACAATGATAAATTCTATGGTAAAAGAATGGCTTATGATTATTTAGTATTGGATGAGTTTGGAGACTACTTTCCAGTAAATAAACTTGAGGATAACTATCAAGTAAAAGTTAAGTGCTACAACTTAATAAAACACATGACACGTAAGTTTAGAAAAGTTGGTATTTATTTAATAGTAGGAATTCAAAGGCCGGATACATCTATATTAGATCCTAACTTAAAAGCTAATCTTTGTACTAAAATAGGATTTTCACAAAACAATGATGCTTCATCTTTAGTAATATGTGATACTACAGAACTTGCAAATATTGAAAATAGAAAAGCTCTTTTAATGTATGGCAACAAAAGAGCATGGTTTAAGTCACTATATATTAATGATGACTTAATAACAGAATATATAAAACTGAGTATAGTAAATGGTAGCAGAGAAGAGCTGGATGATTATAATAAATTCTTACCTAAAAAAGAGGTAAAGGTTGTGAAAGAAAAACAAAACCTCCCATATGCTACTATTACCAAAGAAAAAAAATCACCTAAACTTAAGACGAAAGTTAAGGTGAAAATTAAATGATAAGTAAAAAAGATAAATTAATCCTCAATTTTATATATGAGCATGGGAGCATAAGTATTCAACAATGTGCTAAAGTGATTTTTAAAGGTAACAAATATGCTTATGATCAAGCCAGAAAACAGCTAAGGCAGTTATATAAAGAGAAAGCAATATCTTGTTATAAACCGCCAAAGGCATCAGAAAAGCTATATTATATAGATAGCCCGTTAGGAATTCATGCTTTAAAATTAATAGATGTTTATGCTGAATTGCTTGGCTTAGGAGCAGATATAAAGACATTTCATAAGAAATACAGGATATATACATCTAATGATAAATATAGAGAAATAGATGCTTTAATGGAACTATACTATGATGGTTACTTCATACCGCTAATAGTTGAAATAGACTATTCTCATAACACTTCTATGATTAAATTACAAGAGATATATCAGAGTGGGCACTTCCAAGAGAAATACAAAGATATTGATAATGATATTTTCCCGTTAATCGTAATTGTAAGGCCAGTTTTAAGTGAAAACATGGAGGAATGTGAGTTACCAATGCTTTACGTGGATTTTAGATTGGGCAATTTGGTGACGGCTCTGCAGTAGCCGATTGTAAGTTTCGCTTCGCTCAACTAATTCTTTTCAATTCTTTATTTTATTGCCTTGCAAGAATGCTTTAAAATCAATGCCTTAAATGATATTTTTATACTAAAGATAGGTATATGATTAGTATAATTTTTAGGTATAACGTATAGGTAGAAAAATAACTGCAATCTAGACCAGATATTTGTTAACTTCGTGTTATTTATTTGTGGAAAGGTTTCAGAAAATTTTTAGTAAAGTGTGCATATATTAATCAAACGTTTAAATAAATCAAATGACCGCCAGTTGACCGCAGAAGGTATGTCCACAAATTCAACTTTACGCAATGCTTGTCTTATTTTTTAATGTTATAGTTATTGAAAATGCTAGTGTTCATAAAATATATTCACTTAAAAACAACTTGGACACTTTTTAAAATAGTGCTTCAAAACCGAGTTGCCGTGCTAAGACCACGACGGGTGAGTTCGATTCTCACATATTCCCGCCAAATGAGTAAAAAAGACGTTTAGTGATTTTATAAAATCTCTAACGTCTTTTTTTATTGTCTAAAATCCGAAAACTCATGAATCTTGGCACTTTTCTAAAATACAAGGATGTTATCATTTTCAGGAAGTGAAACGAAAATATGATCTTTTAGAAAGCTATGTGAACAAAGGGCATAAAAACTTACTAGGTGGGGAAAGTTTAGAAAAGAAACAGATTAAATAAAAGGTGGGATGAAACAAATGAGTAGTATTTCACAAAGGCTTGAAAGATTGCCCGTTACGCCCATGCTTTGGAAAGTGCTATTTTTAACAGGTATTGGCTGGTTATTTGATGCTATGGATCAGGGAATGGTAGCCGGTGTAATGGCTGCCATTGGAAAGGAGTGGAGGCTTACTGCTGTAGATTTAGGATTGCTAGGCAGTGCTTCAGCGGTAGGGATGGCTGTCGGTGCTGCCGTTGCCGGGATGGCTTCCGACAGATGGGGAAGAAGAACAGTGGTTACTTTTACCCTTGTATTATATGGAGTAGCTAGTGCAGTATCTGGTTTAGTACCTAACTTTGGACTACTGTTGCTGTTTCGGTTTTTAACAGGATTAGGCTTAGGTGGGGAATTACCAGCAGCATCTACTTTGGTTAGTGAATTTTCACCTGCTAAAGCCCGTGGTCGTATGGTTGTCCTACTAGAGAGCTTCTGGGCTTGGGGCTGGATTATTGCTTCTCTAATTGCCTACCTATTGATTCCTATCTATGGTTGGCGCATTGGATTCTTTTTAGGGGGAGTTCCAGCACTATATGCAGCTTACTTGAGAAAAAGTATTTCAGAGTCTCCGCGATATTTAGAGCAAAAGGGACGTTTTCAAGAAGCTGATGAAATTGTAAGTAAAATGGAACAGCAGGCTGGAATAAAGAATAACGGAGAAACCTTTGCTAACCAAATAGAAGAGAAAAACACTAATAAGATCACCCTTTTAGATTTATGGTCTAAAGAGTATCTTAGACGTACTTTCGTACTATGGGTTCTGTGGTTAGGTATTAATTTTGGATATTATGGATTTGTTTTATGGACTCCTACTCTACTTGTAGGCAAAGGCTTCAGTTTAGTAAGAGGGTTTGAGTTTACTCTAATCATGAGTATTGCTCAGTTACCAGGATACTATAGTGCTGCCTACCTAATAGAAAGAATTGGCCGGAAAGCGGTTCTAGTACTCTACTTAGTAGGCACTGCTATATCAGCATATCTATTTGGCCAGGCGGAATCTGTAACTGCTGTACTGGTTTTTGGCTGTCTACTTTACCTTTTCAGTTTAGGAGCTTGGGGTGCAGTATATGCCTATACCCCAGAGGTTTACCCTACTAGAGTTAGAGGCAGTGGAGTTGGATGGGCAGCTGCCGTTGGACGCATTGGTGCCATTGCCGCTCCTTATATAGTTGGAGTGGTTTATGAGACTAAAGGTAAAGAGGCTGGTTTCAACTATGTTTTTGTTATGCTTACTATAGTATTTGCAGTGGTGGCAGTGGTAATTGCATTGGCAGCTGTTGAAACTAAAGGAAAAGCTTTAGATGAAATCAATACACCTAGAACATAAAAAGCTAATAGGGTATATACTACCTTGCCTTTCTTTATAAAAATAATATTTAATTTATATTATATAATTTGAAAAATTAAATTAAGAATAAACACACCTCTTATAAGGGACAATAATAGTGTAGTACATGTATAAGGAGGGAATATTATGAGAGAAGGAACAATACCTACAGCATTAGGAACAGTTGTAACCGCAGGAGCAGTAGCTCTAAGAGCAATGGACATGAAGAAAAGAGGAATGAGAAAAAAAGACATGGTTCCTATGATTGAAACTGCTGTATTAGGTTTTGGATTAGCACATGTGGTATTAGGTACAATAGACTTGATTGAGCATAGAAGATAGAAGGTTAATTAAAAGCAGATATACTGGAGGTTTTTACTATGAATGAGGAATTTGTAAATGAATATAAAGGTGTAAGAAAAGCTGATGAATTAGGAACTTGGGGTCTTACTGATGAATATACTATAAAAACTGATGCAGCAAGTTATGGAAAAGCTAATAGAGGAGATTATGATATGGAATTAAGCACTGAATTTCTTAATTCCAATGGAGAAGTTTTAAAAGCTTTTAAGAACTTAGGCTATGCAAATTTAGGATCTAACCAAGAGGAGAGACTAAGACAGCTTGAAAGACAATTTAATGAGGAGTTTGGCACAGCCTTTTACTTTATGGTAATGAAACAAGATTAATAGTAAATAAGAGGTGTTAAAAAGCAGCTAGTGAAAAAATACACTAACTGCTTCATTAATATTAACAAGGTTATTTTTCTAAATCTGCATCTCTGAAGAAGAAGAAGCCAAGATTTGAAACATGAACATCCTTAAGTTTTTTGTTCATACAAACCACTTCTGTATATTCATATATAGGCATAAGTGGCATATCAGCCATTAACATATCTTCAGCTTCATGAAGCATTTGAGCTCTCTTTTCAGCATTTACTTCAACCTTTGCTGCAGAAATTAACTGGTCATATTTAGGATTATTATATCCAGAGTAGTTATTTCCGTTAGTAGTAGTAGGAATATCAAGGAAAGTCATTGGATCGTTGTAGTCAGCTATCCATCCATCCCTGTTAAGAATATAATTATGTTTATTAGCTTCAGTTAATTGAACTTTTCTTTCAAGGTTTCTTAATGTAATATCAATTCCTAAGTTTTTCTTCCACATATCTTGAACTGCTGCAGCTACACTTTGGTGAGCTTGTAATGTATTGTATATTAGTTCTAGCTTAGGGAAGCCTTTACCATCTGGGTAACCAGCTTCAGCTAAAAGTTTTTTAGCCTGTTCTACATCAGCAGTTGTTTTGTAATACTCTTTATTTTTAAATTTAGCACCATTTTTATCAGTTACAGAACTTGGAACAAAAGAAGTAGCTGGCTTTTCGCCGCCTTTTGAAACATTTTTCGTTATAGCTTCTCTATCTATAGCAAGAGATAAAGCTTTTCTAACTCTAACATCCTTTAATGCCTTAGCTGCGTCTGGATTAACATTTGCAGCATTTTCTGATACATTAAAGTCATAGTAATATGTTCCTATATAAGGATAATCTTTAGCTGTACCATCCTTTAATAAGTTAGGGATTTCCTGTGTAGGTGGTTTATCAATCATGTCAAGCTCGCCGGTTTTAAAAGCTGCAAAATAACTACTTTCATTCTCTAAAACTTTAAATTCTATTTTATCTAATTTAACGCTTTTAGTGCCCCAGTAGTTAGGGTTTTTTACAAAGTTTATGCTGTCCTTCATTTTATGTTCCTTCATCATGAAAGGTCCGTTGGAAACATAAGTTTCTGGTTTTGATGTCCAATCTGTTGGATTTTTTTCAACTATATCTTTTCTTATAGGCATATAAGTTGGGAAAGACATTAGGGATAGGAAGTATTCTGTAGCTCCTTCCAATGTAACTTCTAGGGTAGAATCGTCTTTAGCCTTAACTCCAACCTCGTCAGCAGTTGCTTTTTTAGTTGCCTTTGGATCTTTGCTTTGGTTATATGCTTCACCATTTTTTAAATAAAAAAGTTGGAAAGCATATTCAGAAGCGGTGTCAGGATTTAGAGCTCTCTTCCATGAATATTCAAAGTCTTGAGCTTTCACAGGTTGACCATCTGACCACTTAGCGTCTTTTCTCAGATGGAAGGTATAATGTAAGCCATCTGGTGATACTTCCCATTTTTCAGCTACTCCAGGAATAACTTTTTCATTCTTGTCAAGGTTAGTTAAGCCTTCGAAGGCATTAACTATTACTTTAGAGCCTTCTACAGAGTTGTTTAAGCCTGGGTCTATTGTCTTAGGGTCAGCACCAAGGTTAACTTTTATTACTTTGTTTCCAGATGCTTCACTATTGGTTGCAGTACTGCCGCCGCAGCCAGCAAGTATTGAGCCAGCCAAAGCAACGGTCATAACTACAGCTAAAAGCTTAGACTTTTTGTTTTTTAACATTACTAATCCCCCTTTTATAATATTTTTATAATATATAGCAAGAGTTTTAAAATAAAAAACTCTTACCAAATACTCATAGATAAAGTGTTATTAATACAGGTGGCATGCAACACAGTGGTTATCACCTAAATCCTTCAATGGTGGCTCAACTTCTGAGCAGATAGACTTAGAGTATTTACATCTTCCCTTGAATCTGCATCCAGGTGGTGGATCTATTGGAGATGGTATCTCACCATCAAGCATAATTCGCTGGTTGGCAGAGCTTATATCTGGATCTGGAACAGGTATAGCTGATAAAAGAGCTTGAGTGTATGGGTGAAGCGGCTTTTTATATAACTCATTGCTATAACCTAACTCAACCATTTTCCCAAGGTACATAACTCCAATTCTTGTGGATATATGTTTAACCATTGAAAGGTCGTGGGCTATAAAGAGGTAGGTAAGACCTAAATCCTCTTGTAAATCCTCAAGCATATTTACTACTTGTGCTTGAATAGATACATCTAAAGCAGATATTGGCTCATCACAGACTATAAATTCCGGTTCTACAGCTAGTGATCTAGCTATACCAATTCTTTGCCTTTGACCACCAGAAAATTCATGAGGATATCTACTAGCATGATCTTTGTTTAAGCCAACTTTACTTAGGAGAAAATGTATTCTTTCAGTTCTTTCTTTTCCTGACATAAGTTTATGGATATCTATTGATTCCCCTATAATGTCCCCAACAGTCATTCTTGCATCTAGAGAGGCATAGGGATCCTGAAAAATCATTTGCATTTTTCTTCTGTAAGGCAGTACATGTTTCGGAGATAACTTTGCGATGTCTTTGTCATCATAAATTATTTGGCCGTCGGTAGGTTCATATAGCTTTATTATAGTTCTACCAATGGTAGTTTTACCGCAGCCAGATTCACCAACTAGTCCCAAGGTTTCTCCTTTATTTATAGCAAAAGAGATATCATCTACGGCCTTTACATAACTCTTTTTATTACCTAAAATACCTCTTTTTATTTCAAAATACTTTTTTAAATTCTTAACCTCTATTAATTTCTTTTTATCTGCCATTATAAATTTCCCCTTTCTGTATAACTTTAGTTTCTGGTGCATTAGGGTGATTTAACCAACAGGCAGAACAGTGATCTGCACTTATTTCAAATTCACTTGGTTTTTCTGTTAAACATATTTTCATTGTGTAATCACATCTTGGTGCAAAGGGACAACCGCTCGGAGGTTTTAAAAGGTCTGGAGGTGTACCTTCAATAGGTGTTAATCTTTCTTTTATTTCCTCCTTAGGATTTGGTATACTTCTTAGAAGCCCCCAGGTATAAGGATGTTTCGGATTATAGAAGATATCTCTGGAACTACCGCTTTCTACAATAGTACCACCGTACATGACATATATTCTGTTACACAAATCAGCTACTACCCCTAAGTCATGGGTTATTAAAATTATAGACATATCTATTTTTGTTTTTAGATCTTTCATAAGTTCTAGAATTTGGGCCTGGATGGTAACATCTAATGCAGTTGTTGGCTCATCTGCTATCAAAAGTTTTGGTTCACATACAAGAGACATAGCAATCATGGCCCTTTGTCTCATACCGCCAGAAAATTCATGTGGATATTGTTTCATTCTCTTTTCAGGACTAGGTATACCAACTAGTTTAAGCATTTCTACTGCTTTGCTAAAGGCATTAGCTCTATTCATTTTTTTGTGTTTTAAAAGTGGCTCCATCAATTGTTCACCTATAGTGAACACAGGATTTAAGGATGTCATAGGGTCTTGAAATATCATTCCTATTTCGTTACCTCTTATCTTTTCCATTTCCTTTTCTGGCGCCTTTGATAGATCCTTTCCATTAAAGAGTACTTGACCTTCTTTTATTTTTCCGTTATCTGCTAAAAGTCTCATAGTAGACATCATAGTAATGCTTTTGCCGCTGCCAGATTCTCCTACAATTCCAATAGCTTCTCCTTTATTCACGTTAAGAGAAATTCCTCTTACTGACTTTACTTCTCCAACATGAGTATAAAATGATGTATGCAAATCCTTAATTTCTAGTAAATTTTCCATAGTAAAAGCCTCCTATTACTTTCTCATCTTAGGGTCTAGAGCGTCTCTTAAGCCATCACCAAGTAAGTTAAATGCAAGCATCGTTAAACATATAGCAAGAGCAGGAAAGAATAATTGTGTTGGGTATAGCTGAAATCCGTCAAGAGCCTCTGATGCAAGGGTACCCCAAGATGCTTGTGGTGCGGAAACTCCAAGACCAATGAAGCTTAGGAATGATTCTGTAAATATGGCTTCTGGTACTGATAATGTAAGTGTTATAATTATTGGGCCCATACAGTTAGGAATAAGATGTCTTAAAAGTATTCGTATAGGTGAAGCACCTAAAGTTTTTGCTGCCAATACGAATTCTTGATTTTTTAATGACATAATTTGTCCTCTAACTATTCTTGCCATAGTGAGCCAGAAGGCTATAGATAGTGCCACTATAATACTCTTTAATCCAGCACCTAAAATAACCATTAATAATATTACATATATCATCATAGGTACTGAATATAGTATGTCTACTATTCTCATCATAATATTGTCTACTTTTCCGCCAAAGTATCCTGCTATACCACCATACAAAATACCTATGACAATATTGAGCATACTAGCAACATAGCCGACAGTTAGCGATATCCTTGCACCATAGAGTATTCTTACAAAGATATCTCTTCCAAATTTATCTGTTCCAAACCAGTGTTCTGCACTAGGCGGTTGATTTGCCATCTCTAGGTTTTGGGAGAAATAGTTGTATTTAGAAAGCATTGGACCTATAATAGCTACTGCTGTAATAAATATAACAAAGGCTAGACCAACCATAGCAAGCTTATTTTCCCTTAGCCTTCTCCAAGCATCCTGCCAGTATGTAAGACTAGGTCTGACTATAGCTTCAGTATTTTTTTCTTCAGGAGAAACTTTTTCAAACATCTCTATGGATATATCTCCAGAGATGCTTGTTTCTTTAACAGTGTTGTCAGAGATTTTTGTATCTTCTGAAAAAATTTTAGTTACTTCCATTTAATAACCTCCTTAACTTTCAAGTTTTATTCTTGGGTCTATAATTACGTATAATAGGTCTACTATTAAGTTGCATAATACTAAGAAGGTGCTGAAGAAGATTGTTACACCTAGAGTAGTAGTATAGTCTCTGTTTCCTATACTTTGAACGAACTCTCTTCCAAGGCCTGGAATACCGAATAATGTTTCTATAACAAAACTTCCTGTAAGAATTCCTGCCAAAAGAGGTCCTAAATATGTTACTATAGGTATTAGTGAATTCTTCAATGCATGCTTGTAAATAACTTTTGCTTTGGATAGGCCTTTAGCTTTAGCTACCTTTATATAGTCCTGTCTAATAACTTCTAAAAGGCTTGACCTAGAAAGTCTTGCGATAAAGGCCATGGCATAGCCGCCTAGGGCTACAGAAGGAAGAACTAAATTTTTAGGCTCATCAAAGCCTACCGCTGGAAACCAACCAAGTTTAACGGCAAAAAAGTAGATGAAAAAGGTGGCCATAACGAAGCTTGGTACTGTTACCCCCAGGGTAGCAATAATCATACAAAGGTTGTCCTGCCACTTTCCTTGATGAAGTGCTGCTGTTGTTCCCATATAGGTACCTACTATAAGGGCAAATCCTATAGCACACAAACCAAGCTTTGCTGAAGCTGGAAAGGAGTAAGTAATTACGTCATTTACAGATTTACCTTCATATCTCATTGAAGGTCCTAAATCTCCGTGAAAGACAACATTTTTTAAATAAGTTGTATATTGCTCACCGAGAGGTTTGTTAAGTCCGAATTTAAGCTCTAAATTTGCTTTAATCTGATCTGGCAACTTTTTTTCTGAATCAAATGGTCCGCCGGGTATTTTGTGCATCAAAAAGAAGGTCAAAGTAATTACAACCCATATGGTTATGACACTAGAAAATAATCTCTTTAGAATATACTTAAACATTTTTACCCCCACTTTCAAGAAATTTTATAATTAAATTTATATATCTTATGCTAAAGAAATGATTTTTAAGCTTCACAGAAATGCATTTGTTTAAAAATACTGACATGGGATATATTAGATATTTTTAATGATATTAACATATAATGATATCCATGTCAATGTGGACACTAGATAGTTTAGAATGACATATATTATAATAATATAAATGGTCTCAGTGGCTTTGAAGTTTACTAAAGTCTTGTTGTATAATCACGAATATTAAAAGGGATATAAATCCAATATTCAAATGTTTATCCATTTAAATGCAGAAAGGTGAAGTTTATGATTGAATGGTATGGTAATCCGTGGAGTGAAGTTGTTAAAAGATTACAAAGCAACATCTACTCAGGACTTGACGAAGAACAGATAAATCCCCATAGAGCTCAGTATGGTGAAAATAAAATAGTTATACCAAAAACAAAAAGCATATATAAGCTTACTTTAAAACAAATAAAGGAATTATGGGTTTTACTAACAATTGTTTCTGTTCTTTTAATTCTATATATGGGAAACTTTTTATTGGCAGCAGCGGCACTAACCATATTGATAATAAATATTTCATGTATAGTTATTGGTGAATATAACGAAGAAAAACGAATAAAGGAACTTGAAAGGCTTAATAGTGGATATGCTAGAGTAGTTAGGGAAGGAAGAACCTTAAAAATACCTGCTGTAGAGTTAGTAGTAGGCGACATCGTAATTGTTGGAAGAGGTGAAAGTGTTCCTGCAGACTTAAGGGTGATAGAGGGAGATGAACTACGGGTAAATGAAACTTCTATTACAGGAGAGAATTTTATAGCAGAAAAATATGAGACAAAAGTAGAGGATAAAGGATTAACATTATCCGATATGAAAAACATTCTTTTCAAGTCTTCCGTAGTTGTAAATGGCAATGGAACAGGAATCGTTATAGCCGTTGGAATGAGTACTCAGATAGCTAGTGTAGTTAAATTACTTTTTGATAAAAAAGCAGAGATGCCATCTTTTAATTACAGATTACACAAATTAATAAATCATTTTACCTTGCTTATATCCATATGCTTAGTTTGTATCGATGGAGTTCTTGCCTATTCGGGAGCTGCAGTAGAAACTATACTAAAAACCTCTGCTATATTTTTGTTAGGGGGAATTCCACAAGGTATAATCTTAATAATAACTGTTATTTCTACTATTCTCTTTAAGCAAATGGAAAAAAGTTCTATAATTTTTAAAGACCTATCCACCTTAGAAAAGTTTTCATCTGTATCTGCCATTTGTACAGATAAAGTAGGCTCCTTCTCAAAGGACAAGGTAAGGGCTGTAAAGATATACACAAGTGGAGTAATTGTTGATGCGGATGAGGAAAATGTATTCGAAAATATAGATGAAGAGAAGAATCAAAACCTATATAGAATAGCTAGCATAGGCTTACTATGCAATGATACAAAAACGAACGTGGGAAAATTGTCAAACCCAAAGAATGATTTAATGGAAGTAGCTCTCGTTAAATTTGGGATGCAAAGTGGTCTGGACAAAAGGAAGTTGGATAGAGAGCATAGAAGAGTTCTTCACATACCTTTTGATAGTGAAAGAAGAATAATGACTACAATAAATGCATTAGACGAAAATTTTAGGGCAAATGTCAAAGGTGCTGTAGATTCCTTATTAGCTAGGTGCACTCATATAATGAAGAACGGTATAGAGATAGAAATAACAGAGGATGATATAAATGCTATAAAAAAAGCAGATATAGTTATGTCAGGCGAATGTTTATCTGTTATAGGTTTTGCCTATAGAAACTTTAATTACGAACCAAGTCTTAAGGAGAATATTGAAAGTAATCTAGTATTTGTGGGATTAATGGGGTTTGAAAACTTGTTGAAAGAAGAGGCTGAGAATTCCATTAAAAAAAGCAAGGTTTTATCTGTAAAACCTGTGATAATAACTGAGGATAACAAGATTACAGCCCTTGCAGTGGGAAGAAAAATGGGATTGATATCAAAGCTCCGTGAAATTTTATCTGGTATAGAAATTGATAATATGGCAGAAGAAGAATTTGATCGTATTGGGTCAAAAATAAGCGTTTTTTCAAAAATAAATTCTAAGCATAAGGTAAAAATAATAAAAACATTGAACAGTTATGGATATACTACAGCTATGATTGGGGCTAAGTTGATAGACCTACCTGCTCTAAGAAGCGCAGATGTAGGTATAACAACCTCTAACAGTAATATACTTAAAAAGTTGACAGATATATTTCTAGTAGATACAGATTTTATGAAACTTCTTGATCTTCTAGAGGATGCTAGAAAAGTAATGGCTATGATTAGGAAAGTAATAGTCTATGTCCTTACCTGCAGTGTCTCTATATTAGCATTTACAATGCTATCTTCTCTATGGGAATACGAAATACCTTTTGTTATGCAGGAAGTCTTTTGGTTTAATATCATAATAGTATTTATATCCTCTATAGTACTGTTGTGGGAGTATAAACATGAAGTGCCTTGTGTAAATCAAGTTATAGATAAAAATGTAATAAAAGAAAAGATGACTTTTATTGTATCTAATGGTTTACTAATGGGAGCCACTGCTTTTGCAATTGTTGTATCTACCTATTCTCAGGGAGTGGAATTTGCCAAAACTGCTGCCTTTACTGTTTTAAATTTAAATGCAGTAATTTTTACTTACAGCTTTTCTAAAAAGTTATTTTTCAAAAGCAGATTGTCTAATGTGCTTATATTATGTAATTTAATTATCCAATTATCTATTTTAATATTTGCTGTAGATATGAAAATCTTTCTAAATGGGGGCTATTGGATAAACATAGGAATAGCAATAGTTGTTTGGCTACTAATAGCACTATTTCGTAAGTTTAATAAAGATGAGTATTATGACTAAGTCTTCTATTGTTGGATAGAATATCAATAGGAGGTGGGAAGTGAAATGCTCCAAAATGTTTTTTATACTGCAATAAAGGGAAGCAATATAGTATTTTTAAACATTCCTGAGGTTGATTATTTTTCAATGTATGACAGTCTAACTAAGGAGTTTGCGGAAGATATAGTACAGAGGTATTTTACAATGAGAGGTAAAGAAGAAATGCTTCGTCTAAGAGAAATGGAAATAGACCCGCAGACTCATAATGTTAATTTAATGCTGGAATTAGATAATACTATGTTATCTAAGGAAGGTATTGTACAATGAAGAGACCTATCGTATATTACGCTATTTCTCTGTTTATAGGCTGTATTTCCACCTTGATGCTTTTTCAGAGTATTATAGCAGGTGCAGTTATTACTGCATCTCTTTTTGCTATATTCTTTTTTACCTTAGATAAGAAATTTTTTATTATAAATATTCTTTTCTTTTTAATAGGAGCATTAAGTTATATGATGTACTTTGATTTAAAGGTTCCAAACTCTGCAGAGGTCAGAGTTATAGAGAATAAAGGGTATTATTATATAGCAAATTATAAGGGAAGAAAATTAATATTAAATGGAAAGACAACAAAGTTAAAAGAGGGGCAAAAACTATTAATCAGTGGTAAGTTTAAAAAGGAAATCAATTATTCAAGAGGAATAATTGGAACATATAAGGTTGAAAAATATACTCCCTATAAAAAGGACTTTATACATACCCTATATGATATAAAGAAAAATATATACTATAGTTATAAGGAGAGTATTGGGGAAGAAAAAGCAGCTCTGGTAATGTCTCTTTGCTACGGTGATACGGAGTATCTAACAAAAAGTCAAAAAAGTGATTTCCAGGAGATGGGAGTATTTCATGCTGTCAGTGTTTCTGGGTTTCACATGGCTATTATTTATAAGGTATTAGAAAGTGTAATAGGATTAAGATGCTCAATTGTAGTTTCTTTTATTTATATACTTTTCACTGGCCTTCAGGCATCAACTGTAAGGGCTTTTATAATGATACTGATATTTAAGCTGTCAAAAACAGTATGTAAAAACTATGACGGTATATCTTCCTTAAGTTTTGCAGCATTACTTATCCTTTTTATTAAACCATACTACATACTGGATATAGGTTTTACTTTATCAGTTTTAGCTACGTTAGGAATATTGATATATTATAAAAAATTCTTAAGGATGATGCACAGAATGCCTGAAATGATAAATAAAAGTTTAAGTGTAACCTTAAGCTCTCAAATATTTTCAGTACCGTATACTGCTTTTACTATTCAAAATTTTAGTGGAGGTTTTATACTAGGAAACTTATTTCTGCTTCCTATGTATTCAGTGATAGTTATTGTAGGTAATTTAGCTTTACTAGTAGGTTCTATAAAGCCTATATTCAGTTTTTTTAGTGCAATACTAAATTTAATGTTTACTGCAATTGAAGGTGCAAACTATTTGATTTTAAGGCTATGTCCTCCTGTAAGTTATTTAGGATATATGGAGGGAATAGCTTTAATTATAATTTACATATCATATTTGCTATATGAAAGAGGGTATAAACAATATAAATATCTACCGATTTTTGTATTGTTTATTATGCTTTGTGGAACTTATAGCTTTATTCCGAAGGTTTATCACATGGATTTCTTTAAGGGAGAGGCTGTTGTTATAAAGTATAAGGCGGATAAAATATTAATATGCAATTATGATCAGGCAAGTGCCAAGGAAGTCATAAATTTAAAGGAGTATATGAATATAAGCAAGGTTATTTCTAACCCAAAAGAAAAGGTCAATATAAAGTTAAACAATGATTTGTATTTAAAGGTGATTCCTTATCATGAAAAAATAAACCTTTGCATCTATAGTGGGAAAGAAAGATTTATGTTTATAAACAATAGTACGAATGGGAAAGATTTGGCGGTATTTAATTCTTATGACACAGTGAATTTTTCACAGGGCAGCAGATTAAGTAATTCTCTAAGAAATGGATATGATGATTATAAGGAAAACTGCCACCTATATGTTATAATGTTTAATAGAGTAGTTAAACTTTATTGAGAAAGGGTCAGGTAATTTAGATAATTTTGAGGTGTGCATAGATGTTAGATATAGGTACTTTTAATGAAAATATTAAGAAAAATAAAATATCAAATTGTTATGTCTTCTGTGGAAATGATGAGCAACTTATAAAGGAGGGCATTGAATCCATAGTAAATAAGACTATAGATAAGTCTTTTTTAGAACTAAACTACTTAAAATTTGATGGAAACTCTCTTGAAAGCTTTGATACTGTAGTCAATGCCTGTGAAACGGTGCCTTTTATGAGTGATAAAAAGGTAGTTTTAGTATATAGAGCTTCTTTTATAGAAGATGATGGAGGAGAGAGTAATAAATTTTCAGGGGATAAGGCTTTTAATACTGTATTAGAATATGTAGATAATGTTCCAGCACATTGCATACTTATTCTATACGATGTTTTTAAAGGTAAAAGGGATAAGCCAGGTAAAAGGCTATATAAGTTAGATAAGAAGGCTACTGTAGTTAAAGCTGATAAAATAAGGGGACAGCAATTAGAAGGGAAAATAAAAGGCTTTTTTGAAGTGAGAAATAAAAAAATTGGAAAAGTGGAGTTAAGAGCCTTTGCTAGTTTAATGGAGGATAACAACCTAAGCATAATAGAAAATGAAGTTGAGAAACTTTGCTGTTATGTTGAGGATAGAGAGATAACTAAGGATGATATTAAAACTCTATTTTTAAAAGCTAATGATGATGATATATTTGACTTAGTAAATCCAATATCTCAAAAGAGAGTGAAGGATGCCTTAGAGGTTTTAAATGAACTTATTTATAAGGGAGAAAAAATACCTTACATTTTGAATATGATTGAAAGGCAGTTTAATTTATTGTTTAAAGTAAAACTAAGTATTGAGAATAAGAAAAGTAAGCAGGAAATAATGAAAGCCTTAAATATTAGATCAGAATATGCCTGTGACATGCTTATGGGTCAGAGTAAGAAGTTTACATTGAAGCAGCTTAAGCGTGCTATAGAACTTTGTTTAATTGCAGAGAGAAAGATGAAAAGTTCTTCTGTAGATGAGAAGACTGAAATGGAACTATTAATAATAAATACTATTGCTGGATAGCAAAATAAATAACCGGTTTATACAAACCGGTTTATTTATTAAGCAGTTAAGCTGTTTAACTTTGCAGCTAATCTTGACTTGTTTCTTGCTGCCTTATTTTTATGTAGTACTCCTTTTGATGCAGCCATGTCTAATGCCTTAACAGCAGCTACAAAAGTAGTTTTAGCTTCTTCAGCATTACCAGCTTGAACAGCAGCTAAAAACTTCTTTACAGTAGTTTTTAATGCTGATTTAATCATTCTGTTTCTAAGAGTTTTAGTTTCAGTAACTTTTATTCTCTTTTGTGCTGATTTTATATTTGCCATAGTTTCACCCCCTTATAGTTTTATAGGGTCTCATCAGCTTTGGGGAATTTTTGCTAGTGAGTCTCGTTTATTCAACAAATGATATTATAACACTAAAGGTTATAATCTTCAAGTGTTTTTTTGCGTTAAAAAGTCAGAATATGAACTGTAAAGTAGGAAAACCTAATATTAAAAATTATGTTGAAAAATCATTATAAAATGGAGGGAATATAACTATGTTTAGTATAAGAACAGATTTAGCTGTTGAGGCTAAGGAAATATATCAAAGACAAAACAGTAATATACCGGGAGTTGAATCTGAAGAGAAGGAAGAAGGAGATGTAAAGGTAACTATAGTGAAGATTTTAAATGATGTTGGCGCTAGAGCTATGGGAAAACCAGAAGGTACATATGTAACTATAGATATGCCAAAGTTTACTCATTATGATGGGGATACCATGGATGAAGTAAGTACTGTTCTTGGAAAAACTTTATCTGAAATGATAAATTTAGATGATAGTATGACAGCTCTTGTAGTAGGATTAGGAAACTGGAACATAACTCCAGATGCATTAGGGCCTAAAGTTGTTTCGAAATTAATGGTAACAAGACATTTAAAGCAGTTAATACCTGATCAAATAGATGAAGGTATAAGGCCAGTTTGTGCTATAGCTCCAGGAGTTTTAGGGCTTACAGGTATGGAAACTGGTGAGATTATAAGAGGTATAGTGGATAAAATAAAGCCTAATTTAATAGTATGCATAGATGCTTTAGCTTCTAGAAAAATGGAGAGGGTAAATACTACTATTCAAATAGGCGACACAGGTATTTCCCCAGGGTCAGGAGTTAGAAACAAAAGAATGGAAATAAGTGAAAAGACCTTAGGCATACCGGTTATAGCTATAGGAGTGCCAACAGTAGTTGATGCTGCAACTATGGCTAATGATACTATAGATATGGTATTAGATGAAATGGTAGCCCAATCTACAAAAGGGTCAGAATTTTACGATATGCTAAAGTCAATAGATAAGAATGAAAAGCAAAGAATGATCCAAAGCCTCCTAGAACCTTATGTAGGAAATCTTATGGTAACTCCTAAGGAAGTGGACGTTGTTGTTGAATCCGTATCAAAAGTAATAGCTAATGGAATAAATATAGCATTGCAGCCAGCTTTAGATTTAGAAGATATTAATAGATTTTTAGGATAGCACTGGTAATATATTACCTCCCCCCTTCATATAAATTAATATATCAGTGGGATATGTTAATAATAACATCTTGAAGAAGGGGGGGAACTGCTTTGAGTTTTTTCATAGCGGTGTTTTAATTGAATTACAAAAGGATAAATTCAAAAAATGATGTTAAGGTAAGAATATTCGTCTTAATGGTAAGTATGCTTTTAATAATTATTTTGCCCTGTGTGGTAAGAGCTAATAACTATAGCAGCAATGTTAAAAGGAATATGTTTTATGTTCAGGTACTTAACTATGCTATGCCAGCGGTAAAGGCTACTTCTTTTAATGAGGATGATATGGCAGAAAACAGATTCTCTATTAGTCAGACTGCACTAGCTGCCATTGGCTTGGATTTAAATAATCCGAAATCAGTTTTAGGCAAGGAGATGGCATTTATAGGACTAGAGAGTGTTAATGCTGAGGAAACTGCAAATGTAGACTTTAATCATTTTAAGCTTGATGATAAACAAGTTTCAAAGGATACAGGCAAAACAGTTGCCGATAGTAGTGAAAATGTTAACTTGCCAAATAAAGAGGTTACTGTATATGACTCCAGGCTCAAAAAGACCTTGAATACTAACAAGCCGGAGGTTCTAATATATCACACACATACCACTGAAGGCTATAAACCAGGCAAACCAATAAGTACTGATAATACCCAAAATGTAGTTGCGGTAGGCGATGAACTGGTAAAAGAACTTCAAACAAACTATGGTATTTCAGCTATAGATGATAAAACAGTACATGATGCGGAGGCCTATACTCAGAGTTACGCTAGATCTGCTGTTACTGTTGATAAAAACTTAAAGAAGTATGGAGACTTTAAGCTTATAATAGATTTGCATAGAGATTCTGTAGAAGATAAAAAAGCTATCACAACGAAGATGAATGGTGAAAACGTAGCTAAAATCTCTTTAGTAATGGCAAAGAAGAACCCTCATTTCAGTAAAAATATGGCCCTTGCAAATAAAATTATAGATACCTCCAATAAATTATTTCCGGGATTTTGCAGAGGTGTTATATATTATAATTATGGCACCAGATATTTTAATCAGAATAAAAGTAATAATGCCATTTTAGTTGAAGTAGGAGCAGACATAAATACTATTGACGAATCCAAGGCATCAGCTAAATATTTGGCTAGGTTAATTGCAGAAGCCCTGAATAAGTAGTTAGTAATTGGGAATACTTAATAGTATTCTCAATTTCCAATTGCATTTGGGGGTGTTTTTGTTATGAAGAAAAAGAATATGATAATAGTTATGGTAATAAGTCTTATAATAGTAGTATATGGGTTCGTTGTAGTAAATGCAGGTATGCCTAAATTTATAAAGGACAGATCCTCATTTAAAATAAACTATAACTTTGTTCCCTTTGACTTTAGAGTTGAGATGGGAGATTATTCTTTATACATAAATAAAAAAGTAGGTTTAAATATAAAAAACAGCTCTGCAAAGCTGCTTAATAATATTGAAAAAAGCATGAATGAAAATGTTTCTAACTTTGTAGATAAAACCTCAACAGTATTCAAAAATGCTGAAGATAAAATAACTGAAGTTATTCAAAATAGGGGGAAGTAAGGTTTTATAGCAAACAAGTTATAGCAATAGTGTAAACATAATCTACTTTTCACTATAGTTTTGTTGTGTTATAATTTACTATGACTATTTATAATCTTAAGGATAAAGGAAAGATTTGCAAGTTTCTGCAAATCTTTTAAATTGTTAACTAGTAATGGAGGGTAAAATAGTATGCAGAGCGAAAGACAAAAGTATATAAGAAATTTTTCTATAGTTGCTCACATAGATCACGGCAAATCAACACTTGCAGATAGATTAATTCAGAAAACAGGTACCCTTACCGAAAGAGAAATGGATGAACAGGTACTTGATAACATGGATCTTGAAAAGGAGAGAGGAATAACCATTAAGTCTCAGGCTGTAAGACTTGTATATAAGAGACCTAATGGAGAGGAGTATATTCTAAACCTAATTGATACTCCAGGACATGTAGACTTTAACTATGAGGTTTCTAGAAGCTTGGCTGCTTGTGAAGGTGCGATTCTAGTAGTAGACGCTACACAGGGAATACAGGCTCAAACCTTAGCTAACTGTTATTTGGCATTAGATCATGATTTGGAGATTGTTCCTGTAGTTAACAAGATTGACTTACCTAGTGCAAGATCAGAGGAGGTAAAGCAGGAAATAGAAGACATAATAGGAATAGAGGCAGGAGACGCTCCTTTAGTTTCGGCTAAGACAGGAATTAATATAGAAGATGTACTAGAAGCAGTTGTAGAAAAAGTTCCAGCACCGGAAGGTGATGAAAATGCACCACTTAGATCACTTATTTTCGACTCCTACTATGACAGTTACAAAGGTGTTGTGTGTCATATAAGAGTTAAAGAAGGAACTATAAAACCAGGAACGGAAATAAAGTTAATGGCTTCAGGCAAAGTCTATGAAGTTACGGAAACAGGAATATTTGTTCCTAGATATATGCCTGTACCAGAATTAAAAGCAGGGGATGTTGGATACTTTACTGCTTCCATAAAAAATGTTAGAGATGCCCGTGTAGGAGATACTGTAACGGAAGCTAAGAGACCAGCAGAGGAAGCTTTAGCAGGATATAGACCAGCAATACCTATGGTATATAGTGGTATTTATCCTGTTGATGGAGCAAAATACGGTGAATTAAAGGATGCTTTAGAAAAGCTTCAGGTTAATGATGCTGCTTTATCCTTTGAACCAGAAACTTCCATAGCTTTAGGCTTTGGATTTAGATGTGGTTTCCTTGGTCTCTTACATATGGATGTAATTCAGGAGAGAATTGAAAGGGAATTTAATTTAGATATCATAACTACTGCACCATCTGTTATATACAAGATAGGAAAACATGATGGTACTGAAATAGAACTTACAAATCCTACTAATCTTCCTGAAACTACTGAAATAAAATATATGCAAGAGCCTATAGTAAAGGCAGCTATAATAACTCCTTCTGATTATGTTGGAGCGGTTATGGATTTAGCACAAAATAGACGTGGAACCTTTAAGGATATGCAGTATATAGATACTTCAAGAGTAAGTCTAAACTATGAAATTCCTTTAAATGAAATAATATATGACTTCTTTGATGCATTAAAATCAAGATCAAGAGGATATGCTTCATTAGACTATGAATTAGCAGGTTATAAAGAAGCTAAACTAGTAAAGCTAGATATACTTCTAAATGGAGATATAGTGGATGCCTTATCTATGATAGTTCCAGAGGAAAGAGCTTATGCTAGAGGTAGAGGCATAGCAGAAAAGTTAAAGGAAATTATCCCAAGACAATTGTTTGAAATACCTATCCAGGCATCAGTTGGTGGAAAGGTTATAGCAAGGGAAACAGTAAAGGCTATGAGAAAAGACGTATTAGCGAAGTGCTATGGTGGAGATATATCAAGAAAGAGAAAACTTCTTGAAAAACAAAAAGAAGGAAAGAAGAGAATGAGACAGGTTGGAAGTGTAGAAGTTCCACAAGAAGCATTTATGGCAGTATTAAAAACAGAGGAATAAAAATAAGCTTAATAAGGAGTGTGTATTTATGAACTCTAACAATGAAAGTAACACCACCTCTAATGAAGTTGCATTATATATTCACATTCCTTTCTGTAAACAAAAGTGCTTATATTGTGATTTTCCATCCTTCTGTGGAAAAGAGAGCCATATGTTAGAGTACTCTAGAGCATTGGCTAAAGATATAGAAGGTATTGGTAATAGAAAAATAAAGACTATATTTATAGGTGGGGGAACTCCCACCTATTTATCTTTAGAAGGATGGAATATTATAAAGAGTGCCATTGATAAGTTGAACAAAAGAGAGGATTTAGAGTTTACAGTAGAAGGAAATCCAGGTACTTTTACAGAAGAAAAATTGCTGTTCTTAAAAAGAATGGGAGTTAACAGATTGAGTATAGGTCTCCAGGCTTGGCAGGACTCTATACTTAACAAACTGGGCAGGATTCATTCTGTAGGTGAATTTATAGAAAGTTACCATTTAGCGAGAAAAGTTGGCTTTAACAATATAAATGCAGATTTAATGTTTGGATTACCAAACCAGAGTTTAGAGGATTGGGAAGAAACTCTAATAAATATTACTAAATTAAATCCAGAGCACATTTCCTGCTACAGCCTAATAGTAGAGGAAAATACACCTTTCTACAAAATGTACGAGGATGAAAAGTTGCAGCTTCCTGAGGAAGAAATAGAAAGAAAAATGTATAATTTGGCAGTAGAGATGCTTAAAAAGGAAGGTTATGAAAGATATGAGATATCTAACTTTTCAAAGGCTGGTAAGGAGTGTAAACATAACTTAGTTTATTGGGATTTAGATGAGTATATAGGCTGTGGAGTAGGCTCTCATTCTTATGTAGACGGTATAAGGTATAGAAAAACAGAAAATATAGAAGAATATATTGAAGAAATGGCCTTAGGAAATGATTTAAGGCTGGATATTCATGAAAATTCTCTAAAGGATGATATGGAAGAATTTATGTTCATGGGACTTAGAAAAATAGATGGTATTTCTGTGGATAAGTTTAACATTAGATTTAAGAAAGATATATATTTAGTATATGGAGACATTATTGAAAAATATTTATCGGAAGGAATGTTAATTAAATCTGGAGAAAGATTATTTTTGAGTAATAGGGCAATAGAAGTATCTAACAGTATAATGTCCGACTTCATCCTAAGTGAATAAATTAATAGTTATAGATATCTAGAGGAAATTAGAGAAAAAGCAACATTAGCCACTTTAAATTCGTAAAATTATTTTTAATAGACAAATATGGTTATCTAGAGCATATTGACAAATAAAATCATGAGTGATATTTTTTAATCATAGTAATTAGCACTCGACGTTGGTGAGTGCTAATAAAGAGGTGATATTATGGAAATGGATGAAAGAAAAATAAAAATACTTCAGGCTATAATAAATGATTATATAAATACAGCTGAGCCTGTAGGATCCAGAACCATAGCTAAAAAATATGAACTAGGAATAAGTTCTGCGACCATAAGAAATGAAATGGCTGATCTTGAAGAAATGGGGTATTTAGAGCAACTTCACAGTTCTTCAGGAAGAAAACCTTCAAATAAGGGCTATAGATTGTATGTTGATAAGTTGATGCAAATACCTAGTCTTACTCCAGAAGAACAGTATAGAATAAAAACTCAAATTTTAGATACAGCATTATATGAAGTAGATAGGGTGATAAAGCAAGCTACATCACTGTTATCAGAACTTACAAAGTTAACTTGCATTGTTAAAACTCCTTCTGTTGGTAAAAGCAGCATAAAACATATACAGCTTATAAATATAGATACCAATAATATTCTATTAGTAATAATAACTGATAGCGGAATAATTAAGAATAATGTTATTAGAGTGGGTAAAAATGTAACTGGAGATGCACTAGTAAAATTAAATAATATATTAAACGCTAGAGTGAGAAGCTTAAATTGTGAACAAATCAATCTTGAGGTTATAAATAACCTGAGAATGGATTTAGAGGGATATGAAGATATATTCAGTGCGATAATTCCTGTGTTGTATGAAAGTTTAAGCAAAAGTGATAGTAATGAAATATATACAGAGGGAACAACAAATATATTTAATTATCCTGAATATAAGGATATTGATAAAGCACGGGACTTCTTATCTTTGTTAGACAATAAGGATAAAATAGTGGATTTATTAAGCAATAATGATAACTTTTCTATAAGAATTGGCAGTGAGAATTACGTTCAAGGAGCGCAGGATTGCAGTGTTGTTTCTGCTGTGTATAGTTTAAATAACAGGCCCCTTGGAGAGATTGGAGTAATTGGCCCTACAAGAATACCTTATTCAAAAGTTATATCCTTGCTAACTAGTGTTGTTAGAGAACTAAATTATATTTTGACTCACATTTATTTTGATGATAGATAGGTCTTGTTTAAGATGGAAAATACTAGATTGGAGGAAGTGTCTAAATGTTTAACAACCGCGATAAAAAAGTAGAAGATCAGAAGGAAACTGTGAAAGGGGTAGCTGAAGAAAATATTACTGAAGAAAACAGCACTGAAGAGAATTTAGAAGAAAACACCATTGAAGAAACAGAGAATGCAGAAGTTACTGAAGACGAAAATTTAGCAGAAAATACGTTGGAAGTGCTAAAAGAAGAAAATAAAAAACTATCCGATGAAAACACTAAAATCAAAGGAGAAGTTGAAGCTTTAAAGGATAGACTATCAAGAATGACGGCAGAATATGATAACTTCAGAAAAAGAACAGCTAAGGAAAAGGAAGGGATTTATACTGATGCCTGCGAGGATGTATTAAAGGGAATCCTTCCTGTGCTTGATAACCTTGAGAGAGCTATCTCTGTAGAGGGAAGTATTGAAGATTTAAAAAAGGGCATAGAGATGACAATAAAGCAATTTAACAATGCTTTAGAGGGCCTAAACGTAGAAGAAATTTCTACTGAAGGTGAGTTTGATCCTCATGTCCATAACGCAGTTATGCATATAGATGACGAGCAATACGGAAAAAATCAAGTAGTTGAAGTATTCCAAAAGGGATATAAAAGAGGAGATAAAGTTTTAAGATATAGTGTGGTTAAAGTAGCTAACTAAATTAATATTCTTGAGTAACATGAATAGCTTAGTTAGATAAATTTTATAACTATATTTTAGATAAATTTAAGTGAAATATATAGTGATTTAAATATAGGAGGTAATTATAATGGCAAAAGTAATAGGTATTGACTTAGGAACAACGAACTCTTGTGTAGCAGTTATGGAAGGTGGAGATCCAGTAGTAATTCCAAATGCAGAAGGAGCGAGAACTACTCCATCAGTAGTATCTTTCCAAGCAAATGGTGAAAGATTAGTAGGTCAGGTTGCTAAAAGACAGGCGATTACAAATCCAGATAAAACAATAATCTCAATAAAAAGACATATGGGAACAAACCATAAAACAAATATAGATGGAAAAGATTATACTCCACAAGAAATATCAGCTATGGTACTTCAAAAAATCAAAGCAGATGCAGAAGCGTATCTTGGAGAAACAGTTACTCAAGCAGTAATAACAGTTCCAGCATACTTCAATGACAGCCAAAGACAGGCGACAAAAGATGCAGGAAAGATTGCAGGACTTGAAGTTCTAAGAATAATAAATGAACCAACAGCAGCATCCCTTGCTTATGGACTTGATAAGATGGATACTAACCAAAAAATATTTGTTTATGACCTTGGTGGTGGTACTTTTGACGTATCAATATTAGAGTTAGGTGATGGCGTATTTGAAGTAAAGGCTACTAATGGTGATACAAAGCTAGGTGGAGATGACTTTGATGAAAAGGTAATGAACCACATAGCAGATACTTTTAAAGCTGAATATGGAATAGATTTAAGAAATGATAAGATGGCTCTACAAAGATTAAAAGAAGCTGCAGAGAAAGCAAAAATTGAGTTATCATCATCAACTCAAACAAATATAAATCTTCCATTTATAACAGCTGATGCAACAGGACCAAAACATATAGACATGAATTTAACTAGAGCTAAGTTTAATGAATTAACTCATGATTTAGTTATGAGAACAATAGAGCCAATGAGAAAAGCATTAAAGGATGCTGGACTTTCAATTCAAGAAATAGATAAGATTATACTTGTTGGTGGTTCTACAAGAATACCAGCAGTTCAAGAGGCTGTTAAAGAATTTACAGGAAAAGAACCTTCAAAGGGAGTTAACCCAGATGAATGCGTTGCTGTAGGAGCAGCTATTCAAGCAGGAGTTTTAACAGGAGATGTTAAAGATGTATTACTTCTAGATGTTACTCCATTAAGCCTTGGTATAGAAACTTTAGGGGGAGTTGCTACTCCATTAATTGAAAGAAATACAACAATACCAACAAAGAAGAGTCAGGTATTCTCAACTGCAGCAGACGGTCAAACATCTGTTGAAATACATGTTGTTCAAGGTGAAAGACAAATGGCTGCTGACAACAAGACTCTTGGAAGATTTACTCTTTCAGGTATAGCACCAGCTCCAAGAGGAATTCCTCAAATAGAAGTTACTTTTGATATAGATGCAAATGGTATAGTTAACGTTTCAGCTAAGGATAAGGGAACTGGAAAAGAAGCTAATATCACTATAACAGCATCTACTAACTTAAGTGATGACGAAATAGATAAGGCTGTTAAAGAAGCAGAAAAGTTTGCTGAAGAAGATAAGAAGAGAAAAGAATCTATAGAAGTTAAAAATAATGCTGATCAAATAGTATACCAAAGCGAAAAGACCTTAAAAGACCTTGGAGACAAAGTATCAGCTGAAGATAAGGCTACTATAGAGGAAAAAGTAAAAGCTGTTAACGCTGTTAAAGACGGAGAAGATTTAGAAGCTATAAAGAAAGCTACAGAAGATTTAACTCAAGCATTCTATGCAGTTTCATCAAAGATGTATCAAGCAGCGAACCCAGAAGGAGCAGCTGGAGCAGGCTTTGATCCTAACAACATGGGTGGAGCAAATGCTGGAACAAAAAATGATGACAATGTAGTTGATGCTGATTACAAAGTTGAAGATGATAAATAAACTATATTACAAAAATAACCATTAACTAATTTAGTATTACAGTGTATAATATATACTTGTGAATAATTAAGGGAGGAGTTTTACTCTTCCCTTAATTTAAGTAACAAATAATAGTGGTAAGGACATTAAATTGTGAATGTTAAAAAAGCATTTAGAAATAGGTGCTTTCTAGATAGGAAATTCCAAGTCAATTGTCCATTTAGGATTAATATAAATAGGTGGTGAAAAAGGATGGCAAAAAAAGATTATTATGAAATACTTGGACTTGAAAAGGGTGCAAGTGATGAAGAAATAAAGAAAGCCTTTAGAAAGTCAGCGTTAAAATACCATCCAGATAGAAACCCTGGTGATAAGGAAGCAGAAGAGAAATTTAAAGAATTAAATGAAGCTTATCAGGTACTTTCAGACCCTCAAAAGAAAGCTCAATATGATCAGTTTGGAACTGCTGATTTTAATGGAGGTGGTTTTGA
The DNA here is from genome assembly GCF_025398335.1 of Clostridium sp. CX1. Lineage (GTDB taxonomy): Bacteria > Bacillota > Clostridia > Clostridiales > Clostridiaceae > Clostridium_AM > Clostridium_AM tanneri. The sequence goes on along the minus strand of NZ_JAODOO010000004.1, from coordinate 294,033 downwards.
CGGTGGATTTGATTTTTCAGGATTTGGAGGCTTTGGAGATATATTTGACTCCTTTTTTGGAGGTGGATTCTCAGGAGGCAGCAGAAGAAACGGTCCTCAGAAAGGTGATGATCTTGAATATAATTTAAATTTAACCTTTGAAGAGGCAGTATTTGGAACTGAAAAGCAGATAACAATAACTAGAAGTGAAAACTGTGAAAAATGTTCTGGAACTGGTGCAAAAGAGGGTACCCATCCAAAAACTTGTGATAAATGCGGAGGTTCAGGTCAAATAAGAGTGCAGAGAAATACTCCACTTGGAAGCTTCGTGAGCATGAGTGCTTGTGATAAGTGTGGTGGTAAGGGAACTATAATCACAGATCATTGCCCAGAGTGTAAAGGAAAAGGAAAGCTTAGAAAACAGAGAAAAATCAAAATTAATGTACCAGCAGGCGTTGATACTGGAAATGTAATTCCTATAAGAGGACAAGGAGAGCATGGAGTAAAGGGAGGCCCTCCAGGAGACCTATATGTGTCTATAAGAGTAGCACCTCATCCTACCTTTAAGAGAAGAGGCTTCGATATATATATAGATGCTCATATAAGCTTTGCAAAGGCTGCCTTAGGTACAGAGCTTAAAGTACCTACAGTAGATGGTGACGTTAAGTATGAAGTTGCAGCAGGAACTCAACCAGGAACTGTGTTTAGACTAAAAGGAAAAGGTGTTCCAAGAGTTAACAGCCATGGACGAGGAGATCAATATGTCAATGTAATAGTTGATATACCTAAAAATTTAAATGCTAAGCAAAAAGAAGCTATTATGATGTACATGGAAGCTAGCGGAGAAACTCTAGAGAGAGAAAATTCAAATGGAGAAGGTTCTAAGAAGTCTGTTATAGATAAGATAAAAGATAAGTTAAAATAAGAAAAAACTTTGTTTCTCTTTCTAGGGGAAACAAAGTTTTTTTGTAATGATATGTATTGACAGTATTAGGCTATAATTATAAAGTAGAGTTATTAGTAAAAATGAATAATTGTTAATTATATAAGTGGAGGTATAGCATGGATAAAGAATGGATTGAGGTCGCTGTAATAACTAGCAGTGAGGCTGTAGAGGCAGTTTCAGGAATATTTTATAATACAAATGTAAAAGGTGTTTCTATAGAGGACCCTGAAGATATAGAGTTTAAAAAGAAGAATCCTGGAGATTGGGATTATTTTGATGAAACTTTATTATTAGTTAAAGATGGAGCTATTATTAAAGGATATTATAAACAAGATGAGCATCTTAATGAATATTTAGCATACATAAAAGATAGTATTAATGAATTAGAGAAGTTTGGTATAGATAAAGGTAAGGGATTAATTACTGTAACTAAGGTAAATGAACAGGATTGGGAGAATAATTGGAAAAAGTATTATAAACCAACTAGAATAGGAGAAAAGGTAGTAGTAAAGCCTATTTGGGAAAACTATCAGCCTAAAGAAGAGGAAGTAATTGTAGAGCTTGATCCAGGAATGGCCTTTGGAACAGGAACACATGAAACTACTAGAATGTGTATTAAGGCTTTGGAAAAGTATGTTAAAGAAGATTCTACTGTCTTCGATATAGGAACAGGTTCAGGTATTTTAGCTATAACTGCTGCAAAGCTTAAAGCAAAGGAAGTAATAGGAGTTGATTTAGACCCTGTAGCGGTAAAATCTGCTGGAGAAAATGTTAAATATAATAATATAGATAACATAAAAGTACTTGAGGGTAACCTTATGGAAGTAGTGGAAGGAAAGGCAGATATTGTTGTTGCAAATATCATTGCAGATGTAATAATATTTTTAGTTGATGGAGTTAAAGATTTTATAGTTCCTGGAGGCCGTTTTATATCATCAGGAATAATAAAAGATAGAAAAGATGATGTGGTAAGAAAACTTGAAGAATCAGGATTTACAATAGAAGAAGTAAATGTTGATGGAGAATGGGTTTGTGTAGTTGCTAGATTGTAATTGGTAATTTAATTCTCAAAGGGTGGTTTGTATGCATAAATTTTTTGTACCTAAAAGCAGTATAGATGGTGACGTTGCTGTTATAGAAGGTGATGATGTAAAACATATATACAAAGTTTTAAGACTTGAAACTGGTGATAAGGTTAGTATAAATAATTGCAGCGGTGAAGAGTTTTTAGGAGAAATAGAAGAGATAAATAAGAAGCAAGTTATTGTAAGATGTCTAGAAAGGCTAGAGTTAAACAATGAAAGCCCAATAGAGATTTATCTCTTTCAGGGGCTTCCTAAGTCAAGTAAAATGGATTTAATTGTTCAAAAGGCCACGGAGCTTGGAGTAAAGGAAGTAACGCCTATAATTACTGAAAGAGTTGTAGTTAAAAGCGAACTTGGAGAGTTTAAAAAATTAGATAGATGGAACAGAATAGTATTAGAGGCTTGCAAACAATCAAAAAGGAGTCTAATACCTAAAGTAAATACTCCCTTAGAATTTGAAAAACTACTAGAGTTTTTAAAGGAGATGGATTTGGTAGTAGTTCCTTATGAAAATCAAGAAGGCTATGGAATTAAAAATTTAGCTAAATCTATAGATAAGAATAATGTTAAAAAAGTTGCTGTAATAATTGGACCAGAAGGTGGATTTGAAGAAACAGAAATAAATTTGTTGAAGGAATTAGGCTCACACATAGTAACTCTTGGACCGAGAATACTTAGAACGGAAACTGCTGGATTTACTTGCGTGTCATTAATTCTGTATGAACTAGGAGATTTAGGAGGAATAGTTTAATGAAAGTTGCTTTTACTACTTTAGGCTGTAGAGTTAATCAGTATGAAACTGAAGCTATGACCGAAAAGTTTATAAAAGAAGGCTACAAATTAGTGCCTTTTGAAGAGTATGCAGATGTTTATGTTATAAATACCTGTACTGTAACCAATATGAGTGATAAAAAATCTAGACAGATGATAAATAGAGCAAGAAGATTAAATGAAGATGCTGTAATTGCAGCAGTAGGATGTTATTCGCAAATTGCTCCAGAGGAAGTAGCTAAGATTGAAGGCGTTGACGTAGTACTAGGGACTAAAAACAAAGGTGACATAGTATACTGGGTTAATAGAGTAAGAGAAGAAAGAGAACAGGTAGTTGAAGTTAATGATGTACTTAGAGATAACGTATTTGAAGATTTAATAATAGATGAATATCAAGAAAGAACAAGGGCATTTATTAAAATTCAAGATGGATGCAATAGATTTTGTTCCTATTGTGCGATTCCTTTTGCTAGAGGAGCTGTGTGCAGCAAAGCACCAGAAAAGATTATAAGTGAAGTTAAGGAACTAGCATCTCATAATTTCAAGGAAATAATACTATCAGGAATACATATAGCATCCTATGGAGTTGATTTAAGCGCGGATGTTAGCCTAGTAAGTATACTAGAGGAAATTGATAAAATTGATGGTATAGAAAGAGTAAGAATAGGTTCTATAGACCCTACATTTTTTACTGAAGGGGTAATCGAAAGAATTAGCTCACTTAAAAAATTATGTCCTCATTTTCACCTTTCTCTTCAAAGTGGCTGCGACGAAACGCTAAAGAGAATGAATAGAAGATATACCACTGGGGAGTATAAAAAAATAGTAGAGGATTTAAGAGTAAATATAAAAGATGTATCAATAACTACAGATATCATCACAGGCTTTCCAGGAGAAACAGAAGAGGAATTTAATTGTACCTATGAGTTCTTAAAGGAAGTAAAGTTATCTAAGATGCATGTATTTAAGTATAGCCCTAGAAAGGGTACAAAAGCAGCTGAAATGAAAAATGTAGTAGATGGCAAGGTTAAAGATGAAAGAAGTAGCAAGCTTATCGAACTTGATAAAAACTTAGAAAGAGAGTTTATGAATAAGTTTATAGGGGAAACTATGGATGTACTGTATGAACAAAGACATAATAATTTAGAAGACGTTTATGAGGGATATACACCTAACTATATCAAAGTAATTTCTAAGTGTAATGAGAATGTAGAAGAACGTATTGTAAAGACAAAGCTTAAGGAAATTAAAGGAGAACTTATTGAAGGTATTATATTATAATTAAATATAACAATAAGTAAAAAAAAGTTCATTACATAGTTGATTGTTTATAGAAGGATATTTTAAGTTTTTGTTGAATAATTAGATTCAAATAAGGTATTATTTTGATAGTTATAAAAAACTATATATTATAAAAAAAATTTTAAAAAGAAAGGCAGGTGAAATTCATGGAAGATTGTATATTTTGCAAGATAATAAAAGGGGATATACCATCTGATAAAGTTTATGAAGATGAGATGGTATTAAGTTTTAGAGATATAAGTCCTGCTGCTCCACAGCACGTTTTGATAATACCTAAAAAGCATATTAGTAACCTTAATGAACTTACAGAAGAAGATTCCAAGATAATAGCCCATATATACATAGTGGCTAAGGAGCTTGCTAAAAAATTAGGTATAGATAAAAGTGGTTACAGAATAGTTTCAAATTGTGGAGAGGATGGAGGACAGACAGTTCATCACATTCACTTTCATATATTAGGTGGTAGAACACTTCAGTGGCCTCCAGGCTAATATGAAATGAAATTGTTGACAGTCTCTCAGTATATGTTGTATAATAAACAATGTGCTATGCGACCCAGATATGCTGCGTTTAATTTTTTAAAATTAAATTGAGCTAGCGGAGGGAGGGATAAATATGTCAGAAATAAGAGTTGGAGAAAATGAAACAATAGAAAGTGCATTAAGAAGATTTAAGAGAAAATGTGCTAGAGCTGGTGTTCTTTCAGAAGTTAGAAAAAGAGAACACTATGAAAAACCAAGCGTAAAGAGAAAAAAGAAATCTGAAGCTGCAAGAAAGAGAAAGTTTAAATAGGATATTTTTGAAAAAAGATACTATATAATGTCTCTTAAGAACTACTTTAAGAAGACTGGAAACAGGCCTTAGAGGCTAAAAGTAAGTTTAAAGCTAACACAATAAGCATGGCTAAAGCGGCTGTTTTGTTGGTTGAGAAAACTGACGGAAAGCAACTTGACGATGAACAAGTTTATGAAGTTCTAGCTAGGGAAGTCAAGCAAAGACGTGAGGCTATATTAGAATTCGAAAAAGGAAATAGGCAGGATTTAATAGATGAGGCGAATGCTGAAATCAAGATCTTGTTAGGTTACCTTCCTCAGCAGTTAAGCAAAGAGGAAATTTCCGAAATTGTTCGTCAGGCAGTTAAAGAATTGGGTGCAAGTAGCATGAAACAAATGGGTAAAGTTATAGCAGCAGTTATTCCTAAAGCAAAGGGAAGAACTGATGGCAGACTTGTTAATCAAATTGTAAAACAATATTTAAATAAATAAAAGGTTGAGATTATCTCAACCTTTTTTATTTTGTCATTTATTACATTTATTCTTCATAAATTAGTATGAAAGTATTTTTAGAGGTGGTAGAGTGAAGGGTAGATTATATAGGACAAAACAGAAAATTGTAAACAAGTTAGATTTACCTAGAGATATAATTTTGAATATGCCCCAGATCACAGTGACCGGTGATAATGAAATAATAATAGAAAATCATAGAGGGGTTGTTCTCTTTGGTGAGAATCAGGTTAAGATAAACTCAGGGATTGGATTGATTTCAATATATGGAGGGAAATTTGAAATATTGTTTATGGGTGGCAGTACCATAGCAATAGGAGGGAAATTTAAATCTATAGTTTACGAGGGAAATAGTTATGTTTAATTTTCATAAATATAAAAATGGAGTAATTACTATAGAAATTCAATCCCTTATACCTGAGAAATTTGTTAATCTAATGTGGAAAAATGGTGTTCAAATAAAAAATATTAAAAAGAAGAGTATTACTACTATGACTATGGAAATAAGCCTAAAGGATTATGAAAAGATAGAAGAAATAGCCCATAGAACAAAAACAAAGGTTGTAATATTAGATAGGAAAGGATTGGCCTTCTTTTTGATAAAGCTAAAAAGAAGATGGGCCTTTGTAGTTGGAATAATACTATTTATAGGAATAATATATTATTTATCAACTTTTATTTGGACCATTGAGATAGTTTCCGATCAAAATTTACCTCCATATGAAATAAGGCAGCAGCTAAATTCTTATGGAATAAAACCAGGAATTAACAGGAGTAACATAAATGTTTATGATATAGAAGAAAAGCTAATAAAAAATAATGAAAATATAATGTGGGTTAAGGCAAGAGTTGAAGGGGCTAAACTTAAGATATCAGTGGCAGAAAGACAATCGCCTCCTAATGTTGTATCAGAGAATAGTCCATGCAACCTAGTTGCTAAACGAGATGGGGAGGTTGTAAGAGTATACACCCAGTCAGGAACCTCAGTAGTAAAAAAGGGTGACATAATCAAAAAAGGACAAATTCTCGTAAAGGGAGAACAGGGCCGCGAAGGTGAGACTTATGCTGTTCATGCCGTGGGGGATGTATTCTGCAGAACCTTTTATGAGGAAATTAAAAGCGTAAAAATTAATGAGGTCAAAAGAGAGAAAACAGGGAAGAAAGTAGATAATATCTATATAGATATTAACGGTAAAAAATTATATTTAAAAAAATCTGATAATAAGTTTGATAAATATGATAAAATAGAAGACAATAAGCTTTTTATAAAAAAAGAAAGCTACTATGAAATAAAAGAAACTACTACTAATAGAAATCCAAAGGAGGTAGTTGATGCTGTAGCAGAAGAGCTTTATTTAAAAATATGTTCAAACCTAGATAAGTCTGTTAAAATTATAGATAAAATAGTAAATTATGAAGCTGGTGACACATATAAAGTTAGAGTATTGGTTGTAGCAGAAGAAAATGTAGTTTTAGCGGAACCTATCTCACCAGAACAAATTCAACAGCAGCAGGATGGACAGAAACAGGAAGAAAAACAACAATAAAGGAAAGTCTACTATAGACAAAACATACAAGAATAGATAAAAGGTGGTTATGATGAAGAAACTATCTCTAAGGAAACTATTTATGGGAGAAAAAACTAATAGAGTATTGATTTTTATATTTACTTTTATTTTTATATACTCTGTACTTGTAACTTCACTGGTAACAAAGAAGTATAGCCTGAAAGAAGGAGACATTGCAAGGGTTGACATAAAGGCACCTAGAGAAGTGAAGGATGAGTTATCTACAGAGGCTAGAATTCAACAGGCAATTGATTCTGTACCTATTCAATACAATAAAAAACCTGAGATTAAAACAGAAACAGTGAATAAAATAAATTCTTTCTTTTCAAAGCTATCTGAAGTAGATGACATAGCAGAAGAGAAAACTAAAATTTCAAGTTTAAAATCTAATAGTGAAATTAATATATCTGATGATGATTATTCAACACTTATAAAGTTAAGTAAAGACGAACAAAGAACAGTTCAAGATTTTTTAACTAAAACCATGTCCGATATTTATGATAACAATAATATAAGTGACAATAGTCAAAAGGATAACCAAGAAGATATTAAACGTGTGCAGGAGAGTATATTGCTAAAAGTCAACGGTTCAAAACTTGCAAAAAACCTCAAGGAAATATCTTCTACCATGGCCTATGCACTTATAACACCAAATTTTTTCTATGATAAGGAAAAAACAGAGGAGTTAAAGAAAGAAGCCATGCGTAAGGTTCCTAATGTAATGATTAAAAAAGACCAAATAATTATAAAGGAAGGGGAACCAGTCACCAAATATCAGGTAGAGCTTTTAAAGGATATAGGATTACTAAACAATAATTCTCATTTCCAATGGTATATATATATTTGTTTAAGTATCTTAATAATTTTAGTGATGTTTCTACAGTGGTTTTATATTTCTAAATATCACAAAGACATATATGATGATACAAATAAAATGATAATGATTAATATACTGAACTGTATAGCTATACTTATAGCAAGATCTCTTTCAATGGTTTCGCCATTCTTAATTCCTTTAGCCTGCGTACCAATGACTTTTACGCTTTTAGTAAATCATAAGGTATCTTTAACTACAAGTGTATTAAATTGTATTTTAATAAGTGCTGCAGTGGAATTTAACATTGAAATAACTATACTAGCTATAGCCAATGCAGTAGTTGGTTCCATTATTTTAAAAAAGATGCAGCAAAGAAATGATATTTTATACTCTTCACTGTATATACTGGCTATCAATATATTGCTAACTTTTTCTTTAGGATTTTTATTAAGCAGCAACATAGCTGATGTGGCTAGGAAAACCTTATTTATGGGTATTGCTAGTATAATATCAGGAGTAGTTACTATAGGATTGCTGCCATTTTTCGAGAGCACCTTTGATATAGTAACAACTATAAAGCTTCTTGAGTTATCTAATCCTAATCACCCGCTGCTAAAAAGATTATTAATGGAGGCTCCTGGAAGTTATCATCATAGTATTCTAGTTGGAAATTTAGCAGAGGTAGCGGCAGAAACAGTAGGAGGGAATCCAGTACTAGCTAGAGTTTCAGCATATTATCACGATGTAGGAAAAATAAAACGACCATACTTTTTTAAAGAAAACCAGTTAGGAAAAGAAAATCCACATAATAAAATAACTGCAAATTTAAGTACTTTAATAATAACATCACATGTTAAAGATGGTGTTGAACTGGCAAAGGAATATAAGATTCCAAAGGCTATACAAGATATAATACAGCAGCATCATGGTACTTCTCTTGTGAAGTATTTTTATATAACAATGAAGAACTCTAGCGAAAGACCTGAAGACGTAAAGGAAGAGGATTTTAGATATCCAGGACCTATACCAGAGACAAAAGAAGCTGGTATAATAATGTTAGCTGATAGCGTTGAAGCTGCAGTTAGGTCAATAAATGAACCTACAAAGGGTAAAATTGAGGAAATGGTAAATAATATAATAAAGGATAGACTTAATGAGGGACAACTTGATAACTGTGACTTAACTTTAAAGGATTTAAACAAAATAAGAGAGTCCTTCTTGAAGGTTTTAACTGGAATTTATCATCAAAGAATAGAGTATCCTGAAGATAAGAGTGTAAGTAAGCTTAAAGGTTAGTTTGGAGGACATAGGAATGATTTTTATAGACAATAGACAAAATAAAATAGAAGTAACTGATGAGTTGGAAAATACTATAAGAAACGTAATAGAACATGCGTTAAGAGAAGAAGAAGTAACTATAGACTATGAGGTTAGTGTTATTTTTGTTGACAACAATGATATTAAGGATATAAATAAAGAAAATAGAAATATGGATAGGGTTACTGATGTACTTTCTTTCCCAATGCTTGATTATCCTAAGGGAAAAGTATTTAAGGAAGCCTATTTAGGTTACAAATTTACCGAAATAGACTTAGATGAAGGTAGTTTAGTATTGGGAGATATTGTGCTATCCCTGGAAAAAGCAGAGGAGCAAAGTATAGAATTTGGTCACTCCTTTTTAAGAGAAGCAGCATACCTAACAGTGCATTCTGTTCTTCATCTTTTAGGATATGATCACATGGAAGAAGAAGAGAAGGTTATTATGAGAAAAAGAGAAGAAGAAATATTGGAGAAATTTAGTTTGATCAGATAGGCTGGCGTATGGTTTGGTTGTTAGTTCTAGCACAATAGGACTACTAGAAATGGACAATTACAATTGTTAATTGTCCATTGTCAATTAGAAAAAAGAGTGGTGATTATATTGAAGGTAAAAAAGCTACTTGATAGCTTCAATCATGCTATAGAAGGAATTATATACGCAGTTAGAACTCAGAGGAATATGAGAATACATATGATTGCAGCTCTGCTTGTTTTAACTGGGTGTTTTTTTTACGATTTAAATAAGGGAGAAATCCTATCAATAACGATAACTATAAGTATGGTTATTATGGCAGAACTTATGAATACAGCTATAGAATTTGCTGTAGATGCAACTACTAATTATTATCATCCACTTGTAAAATTAGCAAAAAACGTAGCAGCAGGCGGAGTACTGGTAACTGCTGTGAATGCAGTAGTTGTTGGTTATATAATATTTTGGGATAAGTTAAAGTATATAAACTTTATACTTATAAAAAAAGTAAAGACTACAGATCCGTATACAATATTTATTATATTAGCTATTGTAACTATAACCACTATAGTAGTTAAAGCAATCTTTGGAGAAGGAACACCTCTTAAAGGAGGAATGCCCAGTGGCCATAGTGCAATAGCCTTTTCTATAGCCACTACTATAGCCTTAAGTACTGGTCAGCTTACTGTAGTTATGTTGAGCTATTTGCTTGCATTTATTGTAGCGCAGAGCAGGGTCGATTCAGAAGTGCACTCAATACTGGAAGTTATTGTGGGCGGAGTATTTGGAACGTTGATTACAGCACTTTTGTTCAGAATATTTGGTTAAAATAAAATCATTGAAATACATGTAAATAGTGCTATAATTTATTTACATAGCTGAAGATATAATTATTGTGTAATAGGTAAAAATACTTATAGAAGAATTTTACCAAAAAGATTTACAAAAGTAAGGAGAGAATTTATGTTTAAATCAGGATTTGTGACAATTATAGGAAGACCAAACGTTGGAAAGTCAACATTATTAAATGGAATAATGGGAGAAAAGTTATCTATTGTATCTTGTAAGCCACAGACTACAAGAAATAATATACAGACCATATTAACAGAAGAAGATTATCAGTTAGTATTTGTGGACACTCCAGGAATTCATAAGCCAAAACACAGACTTGGTGAATATATGGTGAAAGTTGCCCAAGAATCAATTAAAGAAGTGGACTTAGTACTGTTTCTAACTACTCCAGAAGTAGAAGTAGGAAAAGGAGATATGTATATTCTAGAACAGCTTAAGGAAAGCGACGTTCCAGTTGTTTTAGTTCTAAATAAAATTGATGAAAATTCCGCAGATAAAGTAGCGGAAACTCTTAAGAACTATTCAGAGGTATTTAACTTTGCTGAAATTATACCTATATCTGCTCTTAATGGAAAAAATGTTGAAGAACTGAAGAAACTTATGGTCAAGTATATGCCAGAAGGCCCAAAATACTATCCTGAAGATATGATTACAGACCAACAGGAAAGATTTATCATATCGGAAACCATAAGAGAGAAAGCGCTTAGATTGTTATCACAAGAAGTTCCTCATGGTATTGCTGTAGAAATTATATCAATGAAAAAAGATGAAAAAAATATTTATCATATTGACGCTACTCTTTTATGCGAAAAAGACTCACATAAAGGAATAATAATAGGCAAAAATGGAACTATGCTTAAGAAAATATCTACCTATGCACGACAAGATATTGAAAAATTCTTAAACTCTAAGGTATATCTAGAACTTTGGGTTAAAGTTAAGAAAGAGTGGAGAGATAGTCCTAGTCTTTTAAAGGAACTTGGATATAAGTAAGCTTTGTGAGTTTTATAAGAAAATTGGTAGAAACATATACTAGGATTGGGGCATACTATATATAATTAGGAATGTACAACGATGAGCTTTTTACCTATTCCTAATTTTTACTGGAGGTGTTTTTCTGTCTACATTCAAAACAAGAGCTGTAGTAATCAAAACTCAGGATATAAAGGAATCAGACAAACTTCTTTGGCTTTTTAGCGAAAAGTTAGGAAAGATATCTACCATTGCTAGAGGTGCTAAAAAAAATAGAAGCAATCTATTTTCTGCCACATTACAATTTTGTTATGCAGACTATGTAGTATATAGAGGAAAAAGCCTTTATACCATAAATGAAAGTTCAGTAATCCACTCTTTTCAAGATTTAATGAGTGACTTAGATTTGTTAACCTATGCATCTTATTTCTGTGAACTAGTGGATATATCTATGCAGGATGAAGAAAGCAATAGAGAGCTTTTTAGATATTTAGTTACTGCTTTTTATTTAATGAAAGATAATGTAGTAGACATAGAAACCTTAGCTCGTGCTTTTGAAATAAAGGTATTGCAATCTACAGGTTATGGGTTTAATTTAGATTACTGCAGTAGTTGCAGAAAAAAGATGAATTCTTCCAACTATATAAGTCTGCAGTATATAGGAGGAATTTGTGATCAGTGTGAAAGAGTTAATGGTATATACATAAACTATGCGACATATAATACACTTAAATATCTATCCAAAATTTCTTTAGAAAATGTATATAGAGTTAACTTGTCAGAAGAAACAAAAAAAGAACTTTACAAAGTTTTATCTTTATTTATTGAGCAAAGTTACTTTAGAAAGCCTAGAAGTTTAGACACACTCAGCTACTTAACAAAATTTAGTGAAGACAAAAGGTAAACTGTGTATGAGGTATTAATGCCTATATTTTAATGATTTAAGTATAGTTTATTAAAATTGCAGGATATTGATTATAAAAAAGCTTAACACTATTAAGAAGGAGTGAAAGTAATGGGTGAAATTACATTAGAAAAAATTGATGTTGTCAGGGAAAGAACTGGTGTCAGTTATACTGAAGCAAAAGAAGCGTTAGAAGCTTGCGAGGGCAATGTAGTTGATGCGTTAATATACATTGAGAAGAATCAACAGTCAACTATGGATAACATTTATACTTCTAAGGATGATTTTTTAAACTGGTTAAAAGACTTGGTTAAAAAGGGAAACATTAATAGAATAAGAATAAAAAAAGATGATAAAGTTGTGGTGGATATCCCTGTAAACGCTGGAATAGCTGCAACACTTACACTTTTAGTATGGCCTCCTCTAATTGCCATAGGAATTTTAACTGCTGTAGTTACTAAAGTAACAATTGAGATTACTAAGGATGATGGAACAGTAGAGATAGTGAACAAAGTTATCAAAAGTGGAGTAAAAGATACTATGGAAGATGTTAAAGAAACGGTAAAGGATGTAAAAGATAAAGTATTTGATGCAGCATCTACTGTTAAAGATAAATTTGCAGGTAAATCAGATAATAAGGAAGAGCAAAATACTTACCAATATACCGTGAAATTTGAGGACATAGATAGTGAAAATGAAACTTATGAAGATAAGAATTTTGATGATAAGAAATAAAATTGAAAAATTATTTTTAAAGTCAGCATATGTTATTTAAATTGCTGGCTTTTCTCCTTATGTAGATATAACTATATATTAAGGATTTATATGATGCATTTAAAAATTTAAGCAAGTAACATAATTATAAATATTTAAAATAAAATATATTAATAGAGAATAATTAGAGATATAGTTAAGCAGTTGGTATGAATAATAATAATAAGATAACGATAAAATTCAAAAGTTTATATATGCTCTATTACATTCCGCAATGTGTTTACTAGATTTAAGGTTTCAGCAACATAGTAGAAAAATGCTATACTATTGATAAATATATAGTGTTATTGCAAAGATAAACTGATATAATAAATGTTATACTAATTGTTAAATTGGATTTTAATATATCCTTAACTATAGATAAAGAGGGAGGGTGAACATCATTAAACTATCACCAAGACAAGAGCAAATCATTAAATTAGTAAAGGAATTTGAGCCAATAACAAGTGAGCAATTGGCTGCAAAATTAAATGTTACAAGAGCTGCATTGAGGCCGGATTTAGCAATACTTACTATGACGGCAATTTTAGAGGCGAAACCAAAGGTTGGGTATGTGTATTCTCAAAGACCCTCTTACAGCTTAATACATGACTATATTAGAAACATTAAAGTAAAAGATATAATGTCTAAGCCGATAATGGTAGATGAAAACACTACAGTATATGATGCAATAGTGCATTTATTTCTAAATGATGTAGGAACACTTTTTATAGAAAACAATGGTGTACTTACTGGAGCTGTTTCAAGAAAAGACTTTTTAAAGATGGCTATGGGTGGAACTGATATGCATAAAGTACCAGTAGGCATAATAATGACTAGAATGCCTAATATAATATTTGTAGAAAAAGAAGACGCTGCATACCTGGCTGCACAAAGAATTATGGAACACGAAGTTGATAGTCTTCCAGTAGTAGAAAAAGTATATGATGGTAGCAAAGAGTCCTTAAAAATTATAGGTAAAGTATCAAAGACTAATATTACAAGATTATTTGTAAAGATGGGGGAAAATAGTTAGTTTAGGTGAGCGGATAAATATCCGTTAACATAAATAAAATCAAGGAGAATTAAAAAGGGGATGTTTCTTTATGGTAAGTAGAAAGTATGTATATCTCTTTAATGAAGGTAATGCTGCTATGAAAAACTTACTTGGGGGGAAGGGTGCTAATTTAGCTGAAATGACTAACTTAGGCATGCCTGTTCCGCAAGGGTTTACAGTAAGTACAGAAGCTTGCACTAAATACTATGAAGATGGAAAAGAGTTAGCGAAGGAAGTTATAGTTCAAATTTATGAAGCTTTAGCTTATATAGAACAAATAACTGGTAAAAAACTAGGTAGTATACAGAATCCTCTACTTGTATCAGTAAGATCTGGGGCAAGAGCTTCTATGCCTGGCATGATGGACACTATATTAAACTTAGGTCTTAATGATAAAACAGTAGAAGGATTAAAAAACCTTACCAATAACGAAAGATTTGCCTACGATTCTTACAGAAGATTCATTCAGATGTTCTCTGATGTTGTTATGGGAATTGAAAAGAGAAAGTTTGAAGATATACTAGATGAGGTTAAAGAGCTGAAGAGAGTTAAATTTGATACAGAATTAACTGCTTCTGATTTAAAAGATATTGTCAAAAATTACAAGGTTCTATATGAAAAGGAAATGGGAAAAGAATTTCCACAGGAGCCAAAGGAACAGCTTTTAGAAGCCATAACAGCTGTATTTAGTTCATGGGATAACCCAAGAGCTGTAGTATATAGAAGATTAAATGATATACCAGGAGATTGGGGCACAGCAGTAAATGTCCAGTCAATGGTATTTGGTAATATGGGAGATACATCCGGAACAGGAGTTGCATTTACTAGAAACCCAGCAACAGGAGAAAAAGTTATATTTGGTGAGTATCTAATAAATGCACAGGGAGAAGATGTTGTTGCAGGAATAAGAACCCCTCATCCAATTTCAAGGATGCAGCAGGATTTACCGGATTGTTATAAGCAATTTGTAGAAATGGCTGAGAATCTGGAAAAGCATTACAAAGATATGCAGGATATGGAGTTTACTATTGAACAAGGTAAGTTGTACTTTCTGCAAACAAGAAATGGTAAAAGAACAGCACAAGCTGCACTAAAGATAGCCGTTGAAATGGTAGAAGAAGGTCTCATATCTAAGAAAGAAGCTATGCTAAAGGTTGATCCTAAGCAATTAGATTCTCTTTTACATCCCAAATTTAGTGAAAAAGAATTGAAGAGTGCTCAAGTAATAGCTAAAGGACTTCCAGCCTCACCAGGGGCAGCTTGTGGTAAAGTTTACTTTACTGCAGAGGAAGCTAAAATGCATCATGAGCAAGGTGAAAAGGTAATATTAGTAAGACGAGAAACATCCCCAGAGGATATAGAAGGAATGGTAGCAGCAGAGGGTATACTTACTGCTAGAGGGGGAATGACCTCCCATGCAGCAGTTGTTTCTAGAGGAATGGGAACTTGCTGTATAGCTGGATGCAGTGACATAAGAATAAATGAAGATGCTAAAATTTTTGAAGTAGGAGATAAAGTATATCAAGAAGGAGATTATATATCTCTTGACGGAAGTACTGGAAATGTTTATGGTGAAGCAATTAAGACTGTGGAACCTGAGATGAGTGGATATTTCGGAAAGTTTATGAACTGGGCAGATGAAATTAGAGCATTGAAGGTTAGGACTAATGCAGATACACCTAGAGACGCTGAGCAGGCAATTAGATACGGCGCTGAAGGTATAGGACTTTGCAGAACTGAGCACATGTTCTTTGATGAGGATAGAATACCAGCAGTTAGAGAGATGATATTATCAAAAACAGAAGAACAAAGAAGAAAAGCTTTAGATAAGTTACTTCCAATGCAAAAAGAGGATTTCATAGGAATTTATGAGGCTATGGAGAATAGGCCGGTGACTATTAGATTGTTAGATCCTCCACTTCATGAATTCTTACCACAGGAAGATAAGGATGTAAGGGATTTAGCTAAGGAGATGGGACTGAGTTTTGGGGAATTAAAGACAACAGTTGAGTCACTGCACGAGTTTAACCCTATGATGGGACACAGAGGTTGTCGTCTGCCAGTATCCTATCCAGAAATAGCAGAGATGCAGACTAGAGCTATAATAGAAGCTGCTATACATGTAAAAAGGGAAAAAGGATATGATATAGTCCCAGAAATAATGATACCACTTGTTGGCGAGTTAAAAGAACTAAAGTTTGTTAAGGATATTATTGTAAGAATTGCTGATGAAGTGATAGCTGAAGAGGGAATTGAACTGAAATATATGGTTGGTACTATGATAGAAATACCAAGAGCAGCACTTACAGCAGATCAAATAGCTAAAGAGGCTGAATTTTTCTCTTTTGGAACCAATGATCTTACTCAAATGACCTTTGGGTTCTCAAGAGATGATGCTGGAAAGTTCTTAAAGGATTATTATGATAAAAAGATATATGAGTTTGACCCATTCCAGAAGTTAGATCAGGTAGGAGTAGGTAAACTAGTTACAATGGCAGTGGAACTAGGAAAAATGACAAGGCCAGATATTCACCTTGGAATTTGTGGTGAGCATGGCGGAGATCCATCCTCTGTTGAGTTTTGTCATAATATCGGATTAGATTACGTATCCTGTTCGCCATTTAGGGTTCCTGTAGCAAGATTAGCTGCAGCACAAGCACAGGTTAAAAATAAAAGATAATAAAAGGTTAAAAAGCAGCTGGCGATACCAACTGCTTTTTAACTTTTAGTGTTTTTAAGTAAAAGTAGAAATTCATTGAGTGCTTAAAAATTAAGTTTATGTTATTTTAGTAGAAAATTTATTTTCAATAAACTTACCTAGTTGTATAGTAAAATCTAAATGTGCTTCATCATTGGCCGCTGCTTTCTTTAGTAAATATAAAAATGAATTATGATTACATTTTCTAATATTATTATAATAATCTCTTGTAATTTTCCAGAATTTTTGAGGAAAGGATAGATATGCTAATATATAC
This sequence comes from Clostridium sp. CX1, assembly GCF_025398335.1. GTDB lineage: Bacteria > Bacillota > Clostridia > Clostridiales > Clostridiaceae > Clostridium_AM > Clostridium_AM tanneri. The sequence goes on along the minus strand of NZ_JAODOO010000004.1, from coordinate 276,977 downwards.
TTATATTCATCTAAGTTCAGAGGACGAACCTTTTCGTAGGAATCGAAACAATCTATTGCAAATTCCACATTCCAATTAGTCTTGTCTCTCTTTAAAAGTCTTCTAAGAAAATAAGATATGTCGTGGGTACAGTAATCCATGCTGCATTTATCAAAATCTATTACCCATAGCTGATTATTTTCATCAAAAATTATGTTTTTATTTACATAATCTAAATGACATAGTGAGGCCATTAGATTATCATTGTTTATAGTTGAACATACTTGTGTAGATATTTGAGCAAGCAATGAGTTGGTTTCAAAGTGTTGTAAAAAGGTTTTAGAAAATTTATCTCCATGTTTAAAGGCTAAGTTTGAACAAGAAAGAAGTTGTTCAAAGTGTTTATTAATAGAACCAGAGAGATCTTGAAAATTTGTTCTTACAGCACTTCCTTCTATGGGAACAAAACTTTCTCCAACGTTATGCATAAGTGCAAGGTGATTTATAGATTTTAACACATGCTCTTTATTGTCAAAGTTGCATTTAGTACCCTGTATCCATGGAGTTAATATAAACAGCATACCACTGTACTTTGCAAAACGTCCTTTATCGTCTGTTGGAAGTATTTTAGGAACGTTTATTCCGTTCCGAAATAACCACTCTACAGCAGAATAAACAAAAAGCAATTCTTCTCTAGAAAAGTATACTTTTTTTAAACAATAGGTTGAATTAAGTGAGTCTACTTTATATACAGCTCTTTGTTTATCTGTATCTTTAAATTTAACTCTTTCCACTTGTGCCTGCTGTAGGTTGTATTTGGGAAGTACGTATTTTTTTACATTTTCTTCAGATAATAAATCTAAATTAGATTGCTTAGCGGGATAAGGCACTTCTAACACTCCTTAAAAAGCTATTTCCTTATAATAATATTATTCAACTTTTTATAATATACATTTAGGATAAAAAAAGGAGTTTTAAATATATATATAGAATAATTTTAAAAGGTGATGTTTATGATTTTAAGAAAAACAATAGAAGAAAGAGAAAGACTAATACTAATAAATGAAGCAGCCTTTTCTTCAGCTTCAAGAGGAAGGGGAATTAAAGAGGAAGATGATGAAATAAGAACTGCATTTATGGTAGACAGAGATAGAATAATACATAGCAAGTCTTTTAGAAGGCTTAAACATAAAACACAGGTGTATATAAAAACCTGGGGAGACCATTATAGAACAAGGCTCACTCATACTCTTGAGGTGGCTCAAATAGGAAAGACCATAGCAAGGGGAATAGGCATTAACGAAGATTTGGTGGAAGCTATAGCTATGGGGCATGATATAGGACATGTGGCATTTGCTCACAATGGTGAAGAAGTTTTAGATGAACTTGTACCAGGAGGATTTAGACATAATGAAAATAGTATAAGAGTTTTAACTAAAATAGAGAGACAGGGTTTAGGGTTAAATCTTACTAAAGAAGTTTTAGATGGCATATTACATCACAGTGGATTTTCCAATGCAAATTCAGAATCCTTTACGCTAGAGGGGCAGGTAGTTAGGTATAGTGATAAAATTGCCTATGTAAACCATGATATTGATGACTCTATTAGAGCAGAGTTATTAAGAGAGGAAGAGCTGCCTATAAGTTCTGTTAAAATACTTGGAAAAAGTCATAGTGAAAGAATAGATACATTAGTAAAAGATTGTATTTATAATACTATAAATAATATAAACAAGGGAATAATAAAGGTTTCTCTAAGTGAAGAAATAGGTAGTGCGTTAATGGAGCTTAGAGGGTTTATGTTTAAAAAGATTTACATGGGAAATGTGTTGAAAACAGAAAGAGAAAAGGCAAAGTTTGTATTAGAGCAGGTTTTCAATTATTTTATTAAAAATCCTAATAAAATGCCAGAACTCTATATTAATATTGTAGAAGAAGAGGGATTGTATAGAGGGGTTGCAGATTATATATCCGGCATGAGTGATGACTACTGTTTGTTGCTGTTTAATAGTATATATGTTCCTAAAATAGTAGTTTACTAGGAATAATTTATATCATTAAATGGGTAAAATAAACATTGTATATTTTGAAGGATATTTAATATTTATAAAGAATATATATAGTAGTTCCTGTAGCAAAAAAGAAAAATGTTTAGCTTTAAAGAAGGAATATAGTAATTTGTGTCGAATATATTTATTTCTAAGCAGGTACCTTCAATCTGGTGATAGTTTATCTTTATTATCCTAATTAAGATATTTTTATATATGTTATTGTAGAATAATAGTAAGGGGAACTAACACTATATTTAAATTATAGATAGGTGGGAGCAGCTATTGATATCAGAAGATGTCATTCAAAAGATAAAGGAAGAAAATGATATAGTGGACATTATATCTGAAAGTGTAAAGCTAAAAAGATCTGGCAGAAACTATTCAGGTTTATGCCCATTCCATCATGAAAAAACACCGTCTTTTAGCGTGTCTGCAGATAAACAAATATATAAATGTTTTGGCTGCGGAGAAGCGGGAAATGTCATAACCTTTGTCATGAAAACTAAAAATTTGACTTTTCCTGATGCATTAAAGCTTTTAGCAGATAGGGCTAATATAGATTTAGAACTAGATGAACGTAATACTAGTAATAAAAATAGTTTTGAAAAGCTATATAATTTGAATGTAGAGGCTGCTAGATATTTTTTTAGTTGTTTGCAAAATAATATTGATGCAAAAAAATATTTATTAAACAGAGGTATAACGGAAAGTACTATAAGAAGATTTGGACTTGGATTCTCAGTTGACAGTTGGAATGAACTGTTAAAACATCTGAAAGCTAAGGGTTACTCTGAACTAGATATGCTTTCAAATGGGCTAATAATAAAAAGTCAAAAAGGTTCTTACTATGATAGATTTAGGAATAGGGTTATATTTCCTGTTTTCGACTATAAAGGAAAGGTTATTGGCTTTGGGGGAAGAGTGCTAGATGATTCCAAGCCTAAGTATCTAAATTCTCCAGAAACTCCTGTATTTAAAAAAGGAACAAATTTATATGGGTTAAATTTTGCAATAAAAAGTAATAACTCTAGAATGCTAATCATAGTAGAAGGTTATATGGATTGTATATCCCTTCATCAACATGGAATTACCAATACTGTAGCTTCACTAGGAACTGCTTTAACAATAAATCAAGCAAAGCTTATGAAAAGATATGCAGATAGGGTTATTATTTCCTATGATGCAGATAGCGCTGGTCAAATGGCAACGCTCAGAGGGCTAGATATACTTAGAGAAGTAGGCATGGAGGTTAGAGTGTTAACAGTTCCACAAGGTAAGGACCCTGACGAGTTTATAAGAAACAATGGCAAAGAAGCTTTTTTAAAGCTGGTAGAGGATGCTCTTCCACTTATAGACTATAGAATAAGTATACTTAGGGAAGAAATTGATCTTAATAGTACTGGAGACGTAATAAAATATGCAGAAAGAGCTTTAGAAATAATAACGGAATTAGATCCTATAGAAAAAGAAATTTACATAAAAAAGTTATCAGATGAAACAAGAATTAGAGAACAGGCATTATTTGATATGATAAACAACAAAATTCAAAAAAATGTAAAAAAAGCTGAAAATGTGAATATAGATAGGGATTTTGGACAAAAATTATATTTAGAGCCTGCATACCTAAAGGCCGAAAGAGGTCTTTTAAACATTATGGCAAGAGATATAAAAGCTCTTGAATATGCTGCAGACAATATATTAAAAGATGAATTGATTTTGGAAAGTCATAGAAAAATATATGACTATATTATTGAAAGTGCCCAGTATGGGGAAGAGGAAAGAAAAAAACGTATTGAGATAAAATGTGACAACATAGATACTTCTAGAGAATGGGTAAATGTTTTAGATACTGAATTAGTATATGATGAATATGACTTTAAAGATATAATAACTGATTATATAAAAAGTATAAAAAAGTATAAACTAGAGGAGTCTAAGAAAGAGATTATGAATAAAATAAAACAATATGAGGCTGATGGAAAGTTAGAGGAATCTTTAAAACTTGCTCAAGAGCTCATTCAAATACAAAAAAAGATTGGTGGGATACAGTAATGGCTGAAGGAGGAAAAACAATGAAAGATAAAAGTGCAAAGATGCAAATCGTTAAAAAGCTTATTGAAAAAGGCAAAAAAAATAGCACTTTAACTTATAAAGAAATAATGGATGAATTAGAAGAAATAGATTTAGGTCCTGAGCAAATTGAAAAAATATACGAAGTACTTGAATCTATGGGAATTGAAGTCATTGGAGATATGCAGGATGTAGAGGTAGATGAAAAAGACTTAGATTTAAGTATTCCAGAAGGTATTGCTATAGATGACCCTGTAAGAATGTATTTAAAGGAGATTGGTAAAGTACCACTTCTTTCACCGGAAGACGAAATTAAGTTAGCTAATAGAATAGAAGAAGGAGATCAAGCTGCAAAAAAGAAGCTTGCAGAAGCTAACTTAAGACTTGTAGTAAGCATAGCAAAAAGATATGTAGGAAGGGGAATGTTATTCCTTGACCTTATTCAAGAAGGAAACCTTGGACTGATAAAGGCAGTAGAAAAGTTTGATTATAGAAAAGGCTTTAAGTTTAGTACTTATGCTACATGGTGGATAAGACAGGCGATAACAAGAGCTATTGCAGACCAGGCAAGAACAATAAGAATACCTGTACATATGGTTGAAACTATTAATAAGTTAATAAGGGTTTCAAGACAGTTATTACAAGAATTAGGAAGAGAGCCTCAACCAGAAGAAGTAGCTAAAATTATGGAAATGCCGGTAGATAAGGTAAGAGAAATAATGAAAATAGCTCAAGAACCTGTATCACTAGAGACACCAATAGGTGAAGAAGAGGATAGCCATCTAGGAGATTTTATACCAGATGATGAAGCACCAGCACCAGCAGAAGCAGCAGCCTTTACTATGTTAAAAGAACAGCTTATAAATGTTTTAGACACCCTAACTCCTCGTGAGGAGAAGGTCTTAAGACTAAGATTTGGATTAGATGACGGAAGAGCTAGAACTCTTGAAGAAGTAGGTAAAGAATTTAATGTTACAAGAGAAAGAATAAGACAAATAGAAGCAAAGGCCTTAAGAAAGCTTAGACACCCAAGTAGAAGTAAAAAATTAAAAGACTATTTAGACTAAAGCACCTATCATATGGTGCTTTTGTTATATCTTTAATTTTCTGTGAAGAACATCTTTATAGTAATACTGATAACAAAATATGCTATAATATTATAATAGGAAGGTGATGATGTGGAAACTTATAAGTCAATTAAAGGGAAGGGGATATACCCTATAGTAGGAATAAGTGTATTATACAATATCTTTTTAGTGTTACTACTGTTTGTAGTAAATTCCTATGAAATCTCTATCATACTTAAAATAACTATTATTGTTTTTAATATATATCAGCTTTATTACATAATTATTTGTACTTCACTAAATTATTCTATGGACAAGGAAAACTTATATATTACCAGCAGTTTAGGCATAAAAAATATAAAAATTCCTTTCTCATCAATACAAGGTTATAAAAAAGCTAAGGGGTATATAAAAGGAGTGAAGTTATCCGGCTATGGCAAAAATCATTTTGCTATTGGGAGAGCAATAATTGAAAAAATAGGAAGTACCTATATGTTTGTTACTTCAACAGAAAATATAATTTATCTAAAAACAGAGGATATGAATTACGGCTTGTCCCCTGAAGACTTTAATAAGTTTGAAAAGGAATTAAGAGAGAATGATATTAATGAAATAAGTTGGGAACATAAGGCGAATAGAAACATTAATCTTTATAAGGATAAGAAATTTTTTGTTCCATTTATAATAGTGGCGGTACTGTCGCTTACGATTGCATTAAATCCTATATTATTATACTTGTATAATATGCTTCCGGCTATGATGCCTTTAAATTTTGATTCTCAATTTTTAGCCATAAAGTTGGGAACAGGTAAGCAATTTGCATTTAAACAAATGGTTTATGGACTTCTTAATATGGCTATTCTTTTCTGTATGTATTATGCAGCTTATTTTTGTGCAAAATACGATAGAAAGTCATCCTATAAGTTTATTTATATATCTCTAATTATATCCATAACTTTTTTTATTATGCAGATTAGAATTTTACTTACATTTAGATAAAGAATGGAGAATGAAACATGGAGTTAAGTACAAGACTTGAAACTATTGCATCAATGGTAGATAAATGTGAATGTGTAGTAGATGTAGGCACTGATCATGGATACATACCTATTTATTTAGTAAGAAACAACATATGTAACACAGCTATTGCTTCTGATATTAATAAAGGTCCTGTTGAAAAGGCAAGGTTTAATGTAAGAATTGAAGGTTTAGAAGATAAAATAAATTGTAGATTAGGTGGAGGGTTAACCACTATAAATAAAGGTGAGGTTCAGGGTATAGTTATTGCAGGTATGGGAGGAAACCTAATAAGAGATATAATAGAAGAAAGAAAAGAAATATTTAAGGAAGTAGAATTTGCAGTACTTCAGCCTGTTCAAAATCCTGAGGTTTTAAGAGAATACATCTACCAAAAGGGGTATAAAATAATTGATGAAGAGTTATGTATTGATGAAAATAGATTTTACGAAATAATTAAGATAAAGTATGATAATAGCCCTAAAAAAGTGGATGAAATATTTTATGAAGTTGGTAAGAGTTTAGTAGATAAAAAGCATTCTCTTCTTCCTAAATTTATTGAAGAAAAGATAAAAAAATATAATAAAATATTATTAAATATTAAAGAAAATACAGAACTAGCAGATAAAAGAAAGAAAGAGCTTAGGGTTAAAATAGATAGATTGGAGGAACTATTATAATGTCTTTAAAAGTAAAGAATATACATAGTATAATGGAGAAACATGCTCCAGCGAGGCTTAAACAAAGCTATGATAATGTTGGTCTTATGGTAGGCGATATGAATAGTGAAGTATCATCTATACTTATAGCCTTAGATTGTACTATGGATGTAGTAGAAGAGGCAAAGAAAAAAGGATGTAATCTAATCTTTACCCACCATCCCCTGCTTTTTAAAAAGCCTTCTAATATAACTACAGATACACTACTTGGAAGGAAGATAATAGAGCTTATAAGAAATGATATTAGTTTATATTCTAGCCACACCAATCTGGATGCTGTAAAGGGTGGAATAAATGATATAATTATGAACCTCCTAGGTATGGATAAGTGCAAGATTATTGAGCCTATAGAAGGAACAAGTGGTAATGAAGAAGGTTCTGGTATAGGTAGAATTGCAGAGCTTAAGGAAGTTATTACCTTAGATCAACTTTGTGATAGAATAAAAAAGGCCTTAAATATTTCAGTACTAAGATATGCAGGACCTGAATCTAAAAAAATAACAAAGGTAGCAGTTATAAATGGAAGTGGGCAGGATTATTTTAGTGCTGCTAAAAAGATGGGTGCAGACTGTGTAATTACAGGAGACACTACATACCATTATGTTAGCGATTTTCAAGAAGAGGGAATAGCTATAATTGATGCTGGACATTTTGGAACAGAGTGGCCTGCTATGACATTAGTTGCAGGGTATTTAAAAAAACAAATAGAAGATATGGGCTTTAATAACACTATTATTTTATCGGAAACTTCTCGAAATCCTTACAAGTATAAATAGGAGCAATAGCATAATTCATTTCCTATTTACCAAAATAGATAGTATAAAATATTTATTAGGTATGTAGCAAAAGAGGTTATTGTGATAACTAGGAATATTAGGAAGTAAATTTTATTTGCATTTATGTAGTCACTATGATATTATAGTACCTGTGAGTAAGCCAGACAATCGCTGCTGTGGAAACATAGGAGAGGAAAGTCCGAGCTCCATAGGGCAGGGTGCTGGGTAATACCCAGTCAGGGTGACCTGAAGGAAAGTGCAACAGAGATATACCGCCGAAACTCAGTTTCGGTAAGGGTGGAAAGGCGAGGTAAGAGCTCACCAGCGCATTGGCGACTTTGCGGCTATGTAAACCCCATCTGGAGCAAGATCGAATAGGGAAGCATTATGGGGCGGCCCGTCCCGCTTCCGGGTGTATCGCTGGAGCCTATTGGTAACAATAGGCCTAGATAGATGATTGTCAAATACAGAACTCGGCTTATAGACTTACTCCTTTATACCGTGAAAAACACTAGGTTGATGCCTAGTGTTTTTGTTATATAATTAATTACTATGTTACTTAAACTATTGCATCTTTATTCAAACTTCGATGAATATAAGCTGTTGTTTTAAGTGATAGGTACTCAGCTTTTAAAAGTCCCATTGATATCTTATCATAGTATTTACCATCTTTATATATTTCCTGTTTTAAAACTCCTTCAACTTTGTAACCACATTTCTCATAGCATCTTATTGCAGATTCATTATAAGAGTATACGATAAGTCGAATCTTATTTATATTCATTTGCATAAATACGAAATCTGTAAGAACCCTCATAGCATCAGTGCCATAACCTTTACCTCGATATTGTCTATTGCCAATAAATATACCAACAGTAGCAACACTATTTTTCCAGTCTACGCTATTTATGCTGCAGCCACCAATAAACTTACTGTCATTAAGTGTTTCAATTGCAAATTTATACGTATCATTAAGTGCTGTGACTGATTGGAACCATTTCTCCTCTTCATGGAGAGTCATAGGATAAGGTATATCCGGCGTTAGGCTCTTAATTATTTCTGGGTCATTTATATAGGTTACTCTCAAAGGTATATCTTCTTTTCTATATTCTCTTAATCTGACTTTTTTTCCTATGTACATAATAAGCCCTCCTTTATGGTATCTATCCAGCATATAAAATGATATAAAAAGCTATAGTTAAGCTTTATAGTTCATCACAAATTATAGTATATACCATAAGATGGCTAAATTATTCCAATAGCCACCAAAATTGTTAAACAGAAATATAATATCAGGTATATTTGAGGTATATAAGAATATAATATTATCAGGAGTGTAGACTCTAATAGTGCTTTTACAATATCTCAGAGAGAAAACGAGAAGTATACATTTTTATATACTTCTTGTTTTCTTTTTTTCTCAGAGCAGTTAATTTTATCATAAGATTTGAGAAAAATAAGAAGTGATTTTTACTAATAATTCATATAATTTATATTCTATTCACGTATATACATTCACTATGATAAAGCAATAATAAAGTTTGATAATATTTAGATTTTCATTGAAAAAGTACAAACCCTATTATAAAATGATATAGCGATGTAAAGGATAACAAAAAAATATAGTATCTAATGGAGTTTGGAGGGAAAACATGTTAAAAGTATTATTAGCATTTATGATTTTTAGTGGTGTCTGGTTTTCATTTTTGCTTATAAAAGACTATATGAACAAAAAGAAAGCTAGGACTCTTGAGAAAGATAGTTTTACAAAGTTAGGCATCATAGGAATGATAGCTAACTTTTTTGATACATTAGGTATAGGAAGCTTTGCAATTGAGACTTCGCTTTTCAAAAGTTTAAAGGTAGTTGAAGATAAGAAAATTCCAGGAACCCTAAATGTTGGGTGCACAATACCTACTATACTTGAGGCGTTGATATTTATGACTGTTATTGAGGTTGACCCAGTAACTTTGTTTAGTATGCTTGCGTCAGCAGTGCTAGGAGCGCTAGTTGGAGCAGAGATTGTTTCTAAATTTAATGAAAAGACTATACAACTTGTAATGGGCACAGCACTTCTTATTGTAGCTGCAATTATGATAGCGGGACAGTTAAAGCTTTTCCCAGTAGGCGGAGATGCTATAGGTCTTACAGGAATAAAACTAGTAGCTGGAATAGTAGGGAATTTTGTTTTTGCAGCACTTATGACAGTTGGAATAGGCTTATACGCACCTTGTATGGCACTTATTTTTGCACTAGGAATGGGCCCAAAAGCAGCATTTCCTATAATGATGGGTTCCTGCGCGGTACTATTACCTTTCTCTTCTTACAAGTTTATAAAAAATGGAGCTTATTCATCAAAGGCAGCAGTGGCTATTACTATACTAGGTTCTGCAGGAGTTTTAATTGCAGCCTACCTTGTTAAATCATTACCTCTTGATACATTAAAATGGGTAGTTGTTCTTGTAATATTATACACATCTGTGTTGATGTTTAAATCTGTGAAAAAGATTGCAAATAGAGGGGAAATCCTGGAGAATGCAGCATAATAATATTCTATGTTAACATAAAAGACTTTCAGTTAATTAATTAAAGCTGAAGGTCTTTTATGTTTTTTGATAACTACCTCATCTCCCATTATATGAAAAGCCTAGAATTCTATTTATATAAATACAAATTTAGTGATATAATGATTACTATATAAAAACAAAGAGAGGACGTGAAAGGTATGAATCCAATAGCTTTTTCCATTAATGGATTTGAAATTAGATGGTATGGAATAATTATTGCACTTGGAGTTACTTCTGCCCTTATATTAGCAAATTTTAATTGTAAAATGAAAAGGTTTGATTTCGAAAAACTCTTAGATACTTTTTTAATAGCCTTTCCTTTTTCTATTATAGGAGCAAGGCTTTACTATGTAATATTTCAATTTGATGATTATAGATATAACCTTATTGATGTGTTTAATATAAGACAGGGTGGTCTTGCTATTCATGGAGGCGTTTTACTTGGTCTAACAGCAGCTTATATTTATACAAGAAAAAAGAAATATGATTTCTTATTTATGGCAGACATTGCAGCTCCTTCTCTAATATTAGGGCAGGCAATAGGTAGATGGGGAAACTTTTTTAATGGCGAGGCTCATGGAGGACCGGTATCCTATGAATTCATTCAGAAGTTTCCTTTGTTTATACAAAAGGGTATGTATATAGATGGAAGTTATTATCATCCCACTTTTTTATACGAATCTCTATGGAATATTTGTGTTTGTCTAGTACTTATTTACCTGTTGTCAAAAACTTTAAAAAAGGGTTATGTAATATTTTCCTATATAGGGTTATATTCTTTAGGAAGATTTTTTATTGAAGGATTAAGGACAGATAGTTTAATGCTGGGCAGTATAAGGGTAGCACAATTAGTAAGTTTATCTGGAGTATTATTATCTATTGTATTTTTTATATTGGTGCATAAGGGGTCAGGCGAAAAAAATAAAGAAAATAATAAAGCATGATAGCCCTTAGCTAAAGAAATAGGCGAATTAGATTAATTAGTTCTAGAATAAGTGAGGCTAATTATTACTTTTGGAGGAAGAGAATTTATGCTTGGGGAAGAAATAATAAAGAATGAAGGTGTTTTTGGCGCGATATATGAAAAGTTAACAGACAGGGATATACGTAAATCAATGGGAATGTTTTATACTCCTGATTTTATAATAGATTATATACTTAAGAATACAGTTTCTAAAGCAGATGTAGTTAAAAATCCATTTGTTAAGATACTTGATCCTGCTTGCGGGGCAGGTTATTTTTTAGTGAAGGCTTATGATATATTAAAAAATAAGTTTATTACAAATTTAAAACTTATTAGAGAACTATATGCTGATGAAACCTATTATATTGAAGAATACAGCCAATTTAACAGTAACTACACTACTGGAGACAGAGGTAAAAGTTTAAAAAAGGTTAAGGGTAATGATTACTGGACAGAAGAAATTATACACTATCATATATTAAAAAATTGCCTTTATGGTGCAGACTTAGATCCTGTAGCTGTAGCTATTACTAAAAACAATCTTATAAAAAAAGGCAATGAAAAATTAGAAATAAGTTTCAATATAGTACAGTGTGATAGTCTATTAAAATGGGAACAGTCAATTTTACATAAGGAACATAAAGTTTTAAATGATATATTTAGACTGCAGAATAAATACAGTAACAGATCAGAGGAAATAGATAGTTATCAGGTAATAGAGAAGTTAAGTAATTTTTGGAGCAATGAATTTGATTATATAATAGGAAATCCTCCCTATGTAATGATGCTTAAATCAGAAACTAGTGAAACTTACTGGAAATACATTTTAAATAAGTATAATACCGTAGGATATAAAAAGAATATATTCTATCTACTTATGGAAAGAAGTCTAGAAAAACTTAAACCTGGCGGAATGCACGGATTTATAATACCAGATAGGTACTTTTTTGCAAGTAGTTATATTAGCTCAAGATGTAGTTTAGTTAGAAATGCCAAGCTATTAAGTGTTACTCAGTTTTCTAGTAAAATATTTAAAGATGCCATTGTTGGGACAGCAGTGTATATTTTAGAAAAAAGTAAATATGAAGATAACCATGAAATATCTTTAAAATTAGATTATATAGACGAAGAAAACTTTTGTGGTTCTCAAGTTAGCCAAAAAGAAATAGCAAAAGATGAGAAGTGTATCATAAATATTCTCACAAAGCTGAACCACAAGAGTATAATAGAAAAAATAAAAATTAATTCCTTAGAACTTAAGGAATTCTGTAATATTCATGTAGGAATGATGATCAAAAATAAAGAAAAGAATTTTAAAGATGCTTATGGAATGACAAATAGAGATAGAATAGCTTTAGGAAGAGACCTTGGTAAATATACTATAGAGAATAATGATAGATATTGCTATTTACAAGGAATGAGTGTATTTGGTGGAACTAAGAAAATAGAAAAACACCGAAAGAATCCTAAAATCTTACTAAGGAAAACTGGCAGTAGTATAGTAGCCAGTCTAGACAAAGAAGGTACTTTTGCAGAACAATCTGTATATATGATTATTCCCTTTGAGGAAGATGATGTATATAATTTACTAGGACAAATACAATCAAAGTTATCTAACTTCTATTTTATAAAAGCTCTTATAACAAATCCTGAAGCTTATCCCTACATACAACATTATGATTTAGAAAGAATACCTATACACAGAGAGGTTTTAAGCAGTAATATTTATTCAGAAATAATAAAAAAAATAGTAAATCTTAAAGAGGATATAAAGAGCATCAAATTTAGCCCTTTAATCATGAAAAATAGTTACGAGGATATTCTAGGGGAGTATAGAATTCTAAAGAATGAGGAAAAAAGATTGAGGGAAGAGCTAAATATCTGTGTAAAAAGTAGTAATCAAATACTATATGCAGCTTATCAGTTGTCGGAAGAAGAAATAGAGTTAATAGAAAACTGTAATACTAACTGTGAGTTAAGGGAAATTGATGAGTACAATACAGAGCATATTAAGTATTATGAAGGGCTTATTAATGAAATATATAGAGAAATAAAGACAAAGAGTGTAAATATTTTAAGTCATGTTGGAAAGTATTTAGCTGTTAAAGATTTAGAAAGAGAGTTGGCTAAGGCTATTCCCAATATTGATGTGCTAATAGAAATACTTAAAGAACATAGATTTGATAAAAAAGAGGTATGTATAATAAGAGAAGTTTTAAATTTATGTTCAGACAGTTGGAGCAAGTATGTAAAAGAAAAGGTTTCAAATAAGAAGGGAAAAGAGCTAGTAAGATACAGTAAAAATGAGTATGGATTAACTCTTTGGACGGAAGAAGTCCATAACATCTGGTTTAAAGATAAAGGAAAGTAAAAATTTAAATTAACATTTATATAAGTATAATATATAAATGTTAATTTAAAAGTATTCTAAAAATATTTTAGGAATAATGAGAACTATAAACAAGGGACTGATTTAACTTGCATAAATCAGTCCCTTAAAAGGTCAATAGAGAAAAACTATATTTAAATTATTCGGACAGTGTTAAAGTTAGGAGCTTGTTTTTACCATCTCGATAAACATCTATCTGTATCTGATCTCCAGATTTATGCTCACCTTTTATTTTATTAATATCATTAATGGATTTAACAGATTTACCATCAAACTTTAAAATTATATCTCCAGTTTTAAGACTAGATTTTTCTGCCGGACTGAACTCTTCTACTTGAGCCACATAAACTCCTTCAGGCATATTGTAACGTTTTGCCATATCTGAGGTAATATCTCTACCAGCTATACCAATTTTTAAAATAGGTTTCAGCAAAGTACTTATTTTTGGTTTTACAATGTCTATAGGAATAGAGAAACCAAGACCTTCAACACCGTCACCACCCATTTTAGCACTGTTGACACCTATAACCTGACCGTAAGAGTTAACTAAAGCACCACCACTATTCCCAGGATTTATAGCAGCATCTGTTTGTATAAGAGTTTGGGTAACATTACCTACTTTAATTTCTCTATTTGCAGCACTTATTACACCAGTAGTAACAGAACCTAACAGTTCCTTTCCTAAAGGGTTTCCTATGGCAACTACAGGATCTCCTACCTGCATATCTTTAGAATTGCCCAGCTCTGCTACTGCAGGCATTTTGACATTCTCTGTTACTTTAACTATAGCTAAATCTAAATCTGCATCGTAGTTTATTATCTTGGCTTGAACTTCCTTCTTGTTATTAAAGATAATACTTACCTTATTCGCTCCCTCTATAACATGATAATTGGTAAGTATATAACCTTCTTCATTAATTATAATTCCAGAGCCTAAGCCTTCTTGCGATTGAGAAAATCCAAAGTAGTCTGGATCGCTTTGACTTTTAGTAGATACACCTACTACAGCAGGGCCTACCTTTTTAGCTATCTCAGAAACAGAAAGAGCACCAGAATTTGTAGACATAGGTGAAGGCTTTAGATAAGTACTTTCTGTTTTGTTTTCTACCATACTCTGGTATAGTGGTGTACTTTTAAACAAATCCGATTTAGGTAGTAGATATAATGAAGCTGCAGTAGAAGCAGCTCCTCCTACCATGCTGCAAATTAATCCTACTACTACATAAGATAGAGCTTTTTTTCTTCTAGGTCCTTTCTTTCTATTTGATTGGTTAACTTCTACATAATCTGTAGTAATAATATTATTTTTATTGAAAATTTCTCTATCATCTCTATTAAAATCATTATTTATACTAGAATTATTAAAATTGTCCATAATATCTTCCTCCAAGGTAAATTTATTTTATAGCTATATAATAATTTGAATTTGTTACAGTTTAGTGACAAAAGTGTTAATGATGTGAAACTTTTTTGTTTATCTATTGTTACAATTAATTATATAAAATTTTTATTGTTATTGACAATATAGAAGCATTAATATAAAATAGTACGAGTGGTTATTTAGGAGGCTAAATAAATGAATGAAAAGTTTGAACACGAAGTAGAAAAATGGGTAGGGCATTGGATTAAGATAATTAATAGAAATATGATAAATATACACAATCAGAAGTTGGAGAAGTATGGATTTACCGTATCTCAACTAAGTGTGCTGTCACGACTTTGGAGACAGGATGGTTTAACTCAGAAGGAAATTGCAGAAAAATTGAAGATAAAGCCGCCATCTCTGACAGGGTTAATAGATACATTAGTAACTAAAGGTTGGGTAGTGAGAAGAGAAGATAAGGTAGATGCAAGAATTAACAGGATTTATCTTACAGAAGAAGGACAGGAACTTAAACTTAAAAGCTTAGAAGTGGTAGATGAAATGGAAAAGTTGATTTGTGAAGGATTTTCACCAGAGGAAAAATTGTTGATGCTTTCATGGTTAAAGAAACTTAATAACAATCTAGAACAACATTAATAAGACTTCAGCAGAAAATACAAGAGATACTATTCTGTAAAATTATTTAGGAACCTAATATTTAGGGTCTTAATATTATGATAAATGGGGTTGAGTTTATTAATAATTTTCAAATATAAATTTAGGAGGGATTTTATGGATCGTTCAAAAAAATTAGCAGAGCAAAGTATAGGAAAATTACTATTAGAATTTTCTGTTCCAGCTATAGTTGGAATGTTAGTTAACTCTTTATATATAGTAATAGATAGAATATTCATAGGAAGAGTTGTAGGTGCAATGGCAATTTCAGGGGTAAGTCTTACATTTCCTATAGGAATAGTAATTATGGCCTTTGGAATGCTGGTAGGTATAGGGGCAGCAGCTCAAATATCTATAAAATTGGGGCAGCATAAGAAAGATGAAGCGGAAAAAATATTGGGAAATGCATTTATTTTACTTATAATTGTTTCTTTAATTGTTTCAGTTTTAGGGTTAACATTCTTAGATCCGATGTTAAGATCTTTTGGAGCTAGTGATAACACTATAGTTTATGCCAAAGAATTTATTACAATAATATTATTTGGTGCCGTACTACAAAATATAGGTTTTGGTTTAAATAATATTATTCGTTCTGAGGGAAATCCTAAAAAAGCAATGATGACTATGCTAATTGGCTGTATATTAAATATAATTTTAGATTTTATTTTTATATTTGGTTTCGGCTGGGGAATTAAAGGAGCAGCAATGGCTACAGTTATTTCACAAGCTGTTAACAGTATTTGGGTAGTGTCATACTTTAGAGGTAAAAACAGTATGTTGAAGCTTAAAAAGGAAAACTTCAAGATTGACAAGAACATAGTTGCAGGTATATTTGCTATAGGTATGTCACCTTTTGCTATGCAGATAGCGTCCAGTGCAGTTAATATTATTTTAAATAATAGTCTTGCTACCTATGGTGGAGATTTGGCTATAGGTGCCTTTGGTATAATAAATAGTATAGCTACTATTTTTCTAATGCCTATCTTTGGTATAAATCAGGGGTCACAACCTATAATAGGATTCAATTATGGTGCAAAACTATACGATCGTGTAAAAAGTGCATTAAAATTAGCAGGAATAGCGGCTGTTATAGTATCAACGACAGGAACAATTGCTGTTCATGTTTTTCCTACAGTTTTAGTAAGTATGTTTAATAAATCCGATGCAGAGTTAACAGCTATAACTGTTCATGGAATAAAAATATTTATGATAATGTTCCCTGTAGTTGGTTTTCAAATTGTTAGCTCAAACTTCTTCCAAGCAATTGGTAAGGCTAAAATATCTATGCTTTTAGCTCTTTTAAGACAAGTTATAATTCTTATACCTATGCTGTTAATACTTCCAAATATATATAATTTAAATGGAATATGGATGGCAGCACCAATATCAGATTTCATAGCCTCTATTTTAACCGCAGTGTTCTTGTTTATAGAAATGAAGAAACTAAGTGAGGAAAGAGAAATAGGAGCTAATTCTAAAGTATCAATGGGATATTCTAAATAAAAGAAGAGACTGCATTTTTAGCAGTCTCTTTTTGTACATGTGCGCCCAGCATGGGCGCTTACTTGTCGGTGAAAGTCCGATACGGGGGTTGATAGTGCCAACCGTTAGCTTAAGACAAGGGTGTCCATCGTGAGGTGGAATCTGAAGGAAGTCGGCGGCAAAGCTCTGGTCTGACGAACAGAAACTACATATGAGGCATATGCTTGTGGGTGAGTTTGCATGACAAAACGAAACCCTAAACTATCCGAAACAGGCGGTGTAAATGTAGCAGATATATGGGGTGAAAGTAAGCGTTCTTACCTGGGGAGGTCTTACAAATAAATTACCCAAAGATATATTTCTAGGTAATAACCCATGTAGTGATATATGGCTGAATTGTAAGAAGTCAGCAGAGGTCATAGTACCACGTGAAAACGCGTTAGCGTGGGAAGGACTGAACGTTAGGAGGTTTTCAACTTTGATAAACTCAAAGAATCAAAATAAAAAGCAGACAACTCAGCATAGAGGTCGCCTTGTGGAAGTAGAAGTGGAACTTCAAGGTAAGCAAGGGGCGCTTAATGAAAATTTGGCGTTTACAAAGAGAGAAAGAGAAAACGATGAGTTAGATGATACCAGTAACTTACTCGATAGAGTATTAGAGCGTGAAAATATGCTTATTGCTATGAAACGAGTAATTTCAAACAAAGGAAGTCATGGTGTTGATGGTATGAGAGTCGATGAACTTCGGACGTTTATCATTGACAACTGGCTGAAAATTAAAGAAAAGTTACTGGAAGGTAGATATAAACCATCTCCAGTCAGGAGGGTAGAAATACGAAAGCCTGACGGCGGAATAAGATTGCTTGGGATACCTACTATACTTGATAGGCTAATACAGCAAGCGATAGCTCAAGAACTTAATAAAATTTATGACCATACATTCTCAGAAAGTAGTTATGGATTTAGACCTAATAAAAGTGCTAAGCAAGCTATACTCAGGGCAAAAGAATATATTAATGAAGGGTATAGATGGGTAGTGGACATGGATTTGGAAAAGTTCTTTGATAAAGTTAATCATGATATATTAATGGATAGGTTATCAAAGAAGATTAGGGACGAAAGAGTTCTAAAGTTGATAAGGGCATATCTTCAATCAGGAATCATGATAAATGGAATCAAAGTAAATTCTGATGAAGGTACTCCGCAAGGGGGACCGTTAAGTCCACTACTAGCTAATATAATGCTTGATGAGGTAGATAAGGAACTTGAGAAGAGAGGGCATAGATTTTGCAGATTTGCTGACGATGCAAATGTGTATGTAAGAAGTAGAAAAGCAGGCTTGAGGGTAATGGAAAGTATGAGAAATATACTTGAAGGACGCCTAAAACTCAAGGTTAATGAGAATAAAAGTGCAGTAGACCTTGTATCTAAAAGAAAATATCTAGGTTTCTCGTTCTACTTTGTTAAAGGTGGAGTAAATATAAGAATTCATGAGAAATCGTACAGAAGATTCAAGTTAAGAATTAGAGAGATAACTAATCGAAATATGGGTATAAGTATGGAGTTAAGGATAAAGAAACTCAACGAATATACCGTAGGTTGGATTAACTATTATGGAGTAGCGAAGGCTGCCGCCAGAATAAAGGAACTGGAGGAATGGCTAAGAAGAAGGTTGCGAGCATGTATCTGGAAGCAATGGAAGAAGGTTAAGACCAGAGGTCGTAATCTCATGAAATTTGGAGTACCCGAGTACAAAGCTTGGGAATACGCTAACACAAGGAAAGGCTACTGGAGAATATCCAACAGCCCAATTCTTAATACAACTCTAAATAATAGATATCTTGAAAGTCTTAAATATAAAAGTATTTCCAAGAGGTATCAACTAATTCATAATTCTTAATGAACCGCTGTGTACCGAACGGTACGCACAGTGGTGTGAGAGGTCGCTGAATAAAATAATTATTCAGCTCCTACTCGATTAAATTACTAACCTTTAGTACTAACCCTATCAATATCTAAAGCACTGTGAGATGGCCTTTTCATCATTTCTTCTTCATAAATAACATCTGGTCTAGAAAACTTCTTATTCTGCGGCTTTGTTGCCTTTTTACTTTCTCTGTGCGTCATTCAGTTCACTTCCTTTTGTATATTATGAATACTTAAAGATTAAAAAGTTCTGTGTAATGGTTTCATTTTATAGGATGTCTATTAAAAAAGTTTTTATACTTTTCAATTATATATGCTAAAATATAATAATTAAGGAAAGAATTTAAAATATAAGAACATCTATTAAAGGTGGGTTAAAATGATTTATTTAGTAGTAATACTCTTTTTATCAATTTTTGCAGCAGCAAATATATTCATAGGACTTAGAGGTTTAGATATTTTAAGACACTTTATGCCAACTATAAGTATATATATTTACTGGGCATTATTTGCTTCAATAGCTCTATCCATGTTTATTGGAAGAGCAGGAAGAGGCTATTTACCAGCAGCTCTAGATAGAGTTTTTAATATAATAGGTGGTTACTGGCTTGCTGCTCTAGTATATTTTTTAATTGGAGCTATGCTTTTTGGTGTTGTGAATATAGTAATAAGATTATTTAAGATTAAGTCTTACTACAGAGGCAATACGGATATTCACTTGATTTTAAATTTGGCTGCTATCTTTATAATAATACTATTACTAGCATATGGAACCTATAATGCAGGTCATAGTAAGGTGATCAATTACGAGATTAACATAGACAAGAAAGCGGGAGCTTTAAAGGAACTAAATATAGTAACTGTTTCTGATATACATCTAGGAAGCTTAATAGGAAAAGGCAGATTAGATAAGATGGTAAGTGAAATTAACAAACTTAACCCAGATATAGTATTTTTAGCGGGAGACATAATAGATGATGATATAGAGCCTTTTATAAATAATAATATGGGAGAATCCTTTAGGCGTATTAAATCAAAGTATGGTGTTTACGGAGTATTAGGAAATCATGATTACTTCGGTGGTAGTATAGAAAAAGTTGAAAAGGCCTATAAAGAGGCAAACATAAATATTTTAAGAGATAAAATGGTTAAAGTAAGTGATTCCTTTTATGTAGTAGGAAGAGAAGATGCTTCTGCGGGAAGAGTGATAGGTGGAAAAAGAAAAGAGGTATCCGTTATTACTAAGGATGCTGATAAATCACTACCATTAATTTTACTAGATCATCAACCTGTAAAACTAGAAGAAACAAAAAAAGCCGAAGTAGACTTACAGTTTTCGGGACATACACACAAGGGACAGTTTTTTCCTGCAGGGTTGGTAACTGAGAGAGTATTTAAAATTGACTGGGGGTATCTAAAGGAAGATAATTTTAATGTTATAGTATCCTCTGGATATGGTACCTGGGGTCCTCCAATAAGAGTAGGAAGTAATTCTGAAATTGTGAGGACAATAGTGAAGTTTTCAAAATAGAAGGCCTCAAAGTAGTAGCTTGGAAAGGATAATAATATGTATGACAAACATAAAAGTATCAGGATATTAGGAAAAGAATATGAAAAAGCTATGGATAAGGTAAAAAGAAAGACCTATGGAAGTTTTTACACTCCAGACTATATAGTAGATTACATAATAGAAAATACACTAAGTAATTTAAATTTAGTAGATAATCCTTTTGTGAAAATTTTAGACCCTTCCTGCGGTGTGGGATATTTTTTAATTAAGGCTTATGATGTATTAAAGAGTAAGTTTAGTGATAACATTGAACTTATAAGAAAAAAATACTTAAAAGAAGAATATAGCATCAGCGTAAATGGTAAGTTGAAAAAACTAACTGGAGAAGACTATTGGAAAAAGAAAAATCTACACTATCATATCTTAAAGTATTGTATTTATGGTGCAGATATTGATGATGAAGCTGTACAAATCACTAAAGCAAATTTATTATCTAAAGGAGTATATGATTTAGATTTAAGTGATAATATTGTTTGCTGTGATAGTTTAATAAGATGGGAAGAGGATTACTGCTTTGAGAATGAGGAGATATTTACCTCAGGGAAATTTTTGTGCAAATATAGAGATATAAATTTTAAAAGTACAGAGAAGTATTTGAATAGGGATGAACTATTAGAATTACGAAATATACGTAACTTTTGGGCAAAAAAATATGACTATATCATTGGTAATCCACCTTGGGTTTCTTTAAATAGAAAATATAAAAAGAATATTGATGATAATTTATTAAACTACTATATTACTAAATATGATGGAAACAAGTACCTTCCTAATTTATATGAATTTTTTTTAAAAAGAGCAATTGGTTTGATAAAAAATACTGGAAGAGTTGGATTTATTATACCAGATAGATTTGCAAAAAATCTTCAGTACAAGTTATTGAGGAAAGAATTGTTAGCCAGCTATAAAATAGTACATTTAGCATTTCAAGTAAACTTTCCAGAAATAAATACGGATACTATGATACTTATATTAGAAAAAGATTATGAAGAGAATAGCAAAATAAGTATAAACATATTTAATAAAAGGCAATATGATATTTATCAAAAAGAATACCTTAGTACCGAAGATTACGAATTTATTTATGAAAGCAATAGTGACTATAAATTGATAAAGGAAAAAGTAGAAAATAAAAGTGTAACTTTAGGCGATATAAGCACAACTTTTACAGGGTTTATTGGTGACTCTAAAAAGATATCAACAGAGAAAGTTACCAGCAAACAGGTAGAAATATTAAAGGGAGAAAATATTAATAGATTTAATATTATAAGTAGATATTATTACGAATTTATTCCTGAAAATCTAAAGGGTGGTACTAAGAATATAAAAAAGTTAGCATGTCCTTTGAAGATTGTTGTAAGAAAAACGGGAAACAAAATAATAGCTGCATTGGATACAGAGGGCTATATTATTGAACAATCCCTCTATGGAATAATAAATTTAAGAGAAGGATTTTCCTATAAATATGTTTTAGCAGTGCTAAACTCAAGGCTAACAGAGTGGTATTACTCTAATTTTCTTATAACAAACATAAATTCTACTCCTCAGATAAAGAAGTATGGGTTGGATAGACTTCCTATTAAATGCTGCAGTAAAGAGAAGCAAACTACAATAGAGGGACTGGTAGATAAAATTAGTGCCAAAGCAAAGAAGCTAATAAATGAAAAGGCTGCTAATAAAAATGATAGTAATATGGAAGACAAGAAACAACTTAAGGAACTTCAAAGAAAATTAAACTATGAAATATTTAGTCTGTATGAACTAGAGTACGAAGATATAAATAAAATTTCAATAGACCACTAATTTATTTATGAAATTTAAGTAACTACTGTTAGTATATATAAAATGAATTGAAGCATCTGTAACAGGTGCTTATTTTTATATAAGATTTATTAAAAAAAGAAGTCCACATGTAGCAACATGTGGAGGGGAAGTGAAAGGGATTTGTTTAGAGGAGGCGGTTAAATTAATTTTACTCCCTTTTGTATTTATATATCTAAATTTAAGAAGATTACAATTATAATATAGTTTCTTAACAAGGCTTATTTAGACAATATTTAACCTAAAATTACTATAAAGGTTATTTCTTATTTATAATAATAGCAAATCAAAGAAAATAAGTCAATGAAATAAGTTGGAATTTTAATAATATTTTAAAATGTCTGTAAAATGCCCGAATACCGTAGTACGTCATCTAAGACAACTATTTAACATAAAGTATAATTTTTATCTCTTTAACAATTAAGCAGAGAACTCAAATCTCTGATTTGCAGTGAATCGCTTACTCATTCGACTAAAAGGAGAAGGAGTTTCATTTAAAGTTCTAAATATTATTTGGAGCGTACAAAAGGATTTAAAAGCAAAGTTCGTACTGAGGCGAATAATCAATGTTATTAAATTGAGTTTTCTCTGTCAACACCAGAACGTTTCAATGAAAATAACATTAAACATATTGACTTTTGTAATTAGAGGTGATAATATATTAAATGTAAGGTGAATAAAAATTAATAATTTAATGAATCATCCGTATAATCTTGAAAATATGGTTCAAGAGTATCTACCAGATTACCGTAAATATCTGACTATGGGTGAATCCGTCAAAGCAGCTCCTTTGTATTTAGGTTTCTGCTTCGGGTTTACTCATAATCCGAAGTAGAAACTTTTTTATTTAAAGGGGGAAAATAAATATGTATATGGAAAAGGTTAAACCTGAAGAAGAAAAAAAATCCTTTTTGGACTCATTTTTTAAACTAACAGAGAATAATACAACAGTAAAAACAGAAATAATTGCCGGAATTACTACTTTTATAACTATGGCATACATAATATTCGTAAATCCAAGCATTTTAATGCAGGCAGGAATGAATTCTCAGGGACTTGTTGGAGAAGCAGCAGTTAAAGCCGGCATATCAGCAATAAATGACCCTGTAGTAGCTTCAGTATTTGGTGCTACCTGTATTGCAGCAGCAATTGGTACTTTTGTAATGGCTCTTTATGCTAACTTACCATTTGCTCAGGCTCCAGGAATGGGATTAAATGCTTTCTTTACTTATAGTGTATGTTTAACATTGGGATATACTTGGCAGCAGGCATTAGCTGCAGTATTTGTGTCAGGACTTCTTTTTATAGTAATTACAGTAACATCAATTAGAGAAAAGATAGTAGATGCACTTCCGCATAATCTTAAGCTTGCAATATCTGGTGGTATAGGACTTTTCATAGCTCTTATAGGACTTAAAAGTGGTGGTATCATCGTAGCAAGCCCAGCAACTTTAGTTAGCTTTGGAAGTTTTACTAATCCTCATGCTCTAGTTACACTTATAGGAATAGTTATTACAGGGATCTTAATGTCAAGAGGAGTTAAAGGATCAATGCTTTTAGGAATAATAATTACAACGGTAGTTGGAATTCCCTTTGGAATTACTCATCTTGAAGGAATAAAAGTTATAAGTGCACCTCCATCACTAGCACCAACTTTCTTTGCCTTTGACTTCCAAGGTCTTTTAGGACTTGGTAAGGCTGGTATGGTAGGAGCTTTCACAAGTTTAATAATGGTTGTTATAACCTTCAGTTTAGTAGACTTGTTTGATACAATAGGAACTTTAGTTGGAACAGCACAAAAGGCGAAAATGATTGATGAAAATGGAAGAGTTAAAAATATGAATAAAGCTCTTTTATCAGATGCTTTAGCAACTACTTTTGGCTCAATGCTTGGAACTAGTACCGTAGTAACTTATGTAGAATCTACATCTGGTATATCAGAAGGTGGAAGAACAGGACTTACAGCATTTACAACAGGAGTTTTATTTATACTAGCAATGTTCTTTGGTGGACTAGTTGGAGTAGTTCCAGCGGAGGCAACAGCACCAGCACTTGTTATAGTTGGAGTACTTATGATGGGTGCAGTAACTAAGATTAATTTTGATGATTTTACAGAAGCATTACCAGCATTCTTTACAATAGCTATTATGCCTTTTAGCTATAGTATAGCAAACGGGATAGCAGCGGGAATAATATTCTATCCTATAGTAAAGCTTGCAACAGGAAAAGCTAAAGAGGTGCATCCAATAGTATATGTACTTGCGGCATTGTTTATATTAAGATTCACACTACTTCCACAGTAGTAGCAAAAGACGGCGTAGCTTGGGAATTGTTTCCTAAGTTGCGTCGTCTTTTATTTTTATGTTGTTGCATTACTGGAAATGATAACATAAAATAAAAGCATAAGAAATAAAGGAGGAGGTTATATTGAAGATAATGAAAATAGCTTTAGTAGCAGTTTTAATATTACTAGTGATTACAACTTTTAATATAATTTACTTTGGAGAGAGTTCTAAACCAGAGAAGTCTGACTGCATAATTGTACTTGGTTGTCAGGTTTATGGGAAAACCCCTAGCCCTTTTTTAGTCTGGAGAACAGAACATGCTCTTAAGTTATATAGAGATGGATATGGGAAATACATTATAGTTTCAGGGGGTAAGGGACCAGGAGAAGAAATATCTGAGGCAGAAGCAATGAGGAGATATTTGTTGTCCAAAGGGGTGGATGACGGGAAAATACTTGTGGAGGACATGTCTGGTTCAACAATGGCAAATTTAATAAATAGCCAGGCTGTCATGAGGGAGAAAAAATTAGAGACAGCCATTATAGTATCTAATAAATATCATCTTAAGAGAGCGTCATTGATGGCAAAACAGCAGGGAATAAAGAGCAGTTTTTCAGGTGTATTTGTTAAACCTTATAAGCGCCATGAATTTATAGGATATGTAAGAGAAGTTCCAGCCTTAGTGAAATACTATATTATAAAAGGATATAGTAAGTTCTTTTAAAAAAGAGGAAATTTTCAGAAAAGATAGAATATATACTATATGTAGTCAATTAATAAATTTTAATTGAAAACTAAGATAAAACAACATGTTGGGAGGTAATATTATGGACAGACTTTATTACTGCGGAGAGTGTAAAAGAGTAGTAACTAATGAGATGGTATGTAATTACTGTGAAAGTGATGACATAAGAGAACTTGTCGTTAAAACTCCTGTAAATGTTATCGGAACTAAAATTAAAGGCAATATACTGAAAATGAAAAATGGAAAAGTAGATCTTATAGTGAGAGACGAATCAAACAGCAAGATGATAAAAGAATATAGTCCAGAACAGTTAAGGAAGGTATTATAATAAAATCAAAATAGTAATAACCTCATTGACAACTTTATAGGTTGTTAATGAGGTTATTATATGCGTTAATCTACAAAGCTGTCCCAATAGTTTGTATAGTCTATTGATCCTGGAGTTAGACTTTCCTCAAAATCTTTTAATCTATAGTCGTTAGAAAAATCTTTTAGTATGTCTTTAACTGGAAATCCTGATTTAGATATCAGTTCCTCAATTTGGTCCTTTAATTCATTAATCCCCGAAAGGCAACATGTAGTATTCATATAGTACTCCCCCTTAAATTTATATAAATTAAACGATTTAAACCGATTTTAGCAAAAAAGTCACTTGTAAACCTTTTCTTAATACAAATATAGTATACTATATCCTATGAAATAATTCAATAAGTGTAACACATTTCTTGAATAAATTTATTAACAATTATATTAATAGAGTTAGGAGGTAACGTAAATGAATCTGGAATCATTATTTATGGATTCCCAGCAATTTGATAAAGAGTATAGCGAAGATTTAAAGGCTATATTTTTTAAAAGTAAAGGAAAGCAGTTAATAGGCACTATGTATTTGGCTAAGGGGAAAGGACCACATCCAACAGTAAACTTACTTCATGGATTTCCTGGTTATGAGCAAAACATGGATTTAGCCCAAATACTAAGAAGAATTGGATATAATGTGCTTACCTTTCATTACAGAGGTTCTTGGGGATGTGAAGGGGAGTATTCTTTTAGTAATGTGCTGGAAGATGTAGAAGCTTCTATAGAATTTTTAAAATCAGAGCAGGCTTTCAAACTTCGGGTAGATAGAAATAATATAATACTGATAGGCCATAGTATGGGAGGCTTTGCTGCACTTATCACTGCTGCTAAGAAGGAAGAAATAAAGAAAGTTGTATCTATTGCTGGTTTTAATGCAGGAGCTTTTGCAGAAAGTATTTATGGTAACAGTGAAGAGGTGCTAAATTATATAGATGAATGGCAGGAAAATGTACAACCACTCAAAGGAACTTCTTCTCAGGCTTTGGTTAAGGAATGCTTAGACAATAAAAAGGAGTTTAATATAACAAATTATGTAGAAGAACTTTCTAAGCATTCACTTCTTTTAATAGCAGGAGTTAGGGATAAGGAGGCACCTATGAGGATACACCACACACCTCTTATAAATGCATTGAGAGAAAAAAATAACAATTGTATAAAAGAAGTAGTATTTAACTCAGATCATGCCTTTTCAAACAGTAGAACTGGTGTTGCTAAGGCGATAGTTTCATGGCTTGAAGAAGGTTAGTAACACAATCAGCCATAAGCTTGTGTCCAAGAGCAGTTGGATGTAGTCCGTCTATATACAGCTCCCTTGGATTCTTTGTTTTTAAATTCTCATCAAAGCAATGGTAAAAATCTAAGTGATTTATGCAATTATCTTTAGTAAATTTAATAATCCAACTCCTATAGCTAGATATAACATTATTTATTTCATCGTAATCCACAGCCCTACTCCATTTTCTTTCAGCTAGGGCCTTATCGATAAAAGGTTCTATACCAATAATAGGAATAACATTATGATGAATAGCTTCCTTTACTAACTCACTTAGGTTTTCTGTCACCATGTTTAAAGAACGCCCTCCCATAAAGTCGTTACATCCTCCCATAATGATAACATGACTAGGATTATTTTCAATAACATCGGTATAGGACCTTGAAAGCATTCCAGCAGTTGTATCCCCGTTAGAACCTTTATTGATAATTTCAATATTTAGGTTATTACTAACTAGTTGAACCCAACATTCATTTCTGAAAACACCATATCCAGTAGTTAAACTATCACCGATACAAACTAATTTCATTTTCTTGCCTCCCTTAGTTTATTTAATTCCATAAAAAGTTCCTGTTGTTGGAAAATTTGTTGTTGTATTGCCCAATGGTTACCAGCGTAATTAAAGTTGTTTTCTAATATGCTATTTAAAATGTTTCTATGTTTTGGAGTTAATGAATTTAATAATTCTTCCTGCTTAAGTTCACACATATCAGTAAAGCTCTTTCTAATTTCTTTATTAAAGTTCTCCAGGTTATTTGTTAACTCCTCAGTTCTTTTCTTTAGATTGTTTCTACTAATAAATATAACTAAAATAATAATCAATAAAAGAATTAATATATCCATGTCTTTTCCTTCCTTTCCTATCAAGTATTTTTATCCGATGCGTAGCTTTCCTAATACTCCCTCTTGGAAAAGAGAGAGTACTAGGAAAGCTACGTCTCTAGATTTTTAGTTTCACTTCATATATCGATTATAACATTATTTTTTTAGGTAAAAGTATAGGTTTCTTAGATAATTAGATTTTGAATCTAATACATATTAACTTTAAAAGGAAAACTGATAATATTACGAATATTAGTAATGACTAAATAATATAAAGTACGTATATAGGTGAACTATTTTATTTAAAAATTAATTATTGTATTGATTTATACTTTGTTATATGATACCATAAATACATAAAAGTAAATATTTGAAACATCCATATAATTCTGAGAATAGGGCTCAGAAGTCTCTACGAGAAAACCGTAAATTTTCTGTCTATGGGTGAATCTATGTTAGCATAACCTAAACTATAATGTAGGGTAATATTTGTTTATTACATATGAAGTGTGAAAAGTTTGCTGCGGGATTCTCCATGGATTCTGCAGCAAATTTTTATTTTATTATAGGTCCAATTGTAATTAAAAGTGAGGGGGAATTTACATGAAAGTTGCAATTATATTTGGCAGTAAATCTGATATTGAGATGATGAAAGGTGCTGCTGAGATTTTAAGACAATTTAATATTGAACATAGTGCCTACGTACTTTCAGCCCACAGAGTACCAGAGAAGTTAGTAGAAACTATTAAGAATCTAGAAGATAAAGGTTGTGAATGTATAATTGCCGCAGCAGGACTGGCAGCACATCTTCCAGGGGTCATTGCATCTCATACAGTTCTTCCTGTAATAGGTGTTCCAATTAATGCAGCTATTTCGGGGATAGACTCACTGCTCTCAATAGTTCAGATGCCTAAGTCAATTCCAGTAGCTACTGTAGGTATTAATAATAGTTATAATGCAGGCATGTTAGCAGTTCAGATACTATCCTTAAAATACCCAGAAATCAAAGAAAAGTTAAAAGACTTTAGGGCAACAATGAAGGAAAAGTTTATAAAGGAAAATGAAGAAGGAGTTGAATTATAATATGGAAAAAAGAGAAATGTTATATGAGGGAAAAGCAAAAAAGGTGTATTCAACAGAGGAAGCGGATAAAGTGGTAGTTTATTATAAGGACGATGCCACAGCCTTTAATGGTGAAAAGAAAGGTCAGATAGAAGATAAGGGCGTTATGAACAACATCATAGCTTCAATGCTATTTGAGCTTCTTGAAAATAAGGGAATAAAAACTCATTTTGTTAAAAAGTTAAATGATAGAGAACAGCTTTGTAAAAAAGTTGAAATAATACCTCTTGAAGTTATAGTAAGAAACACAGCCGCTGGAAGTATGGCAAAGAGGCTTGGACTAGAAGAGGGAATGGAACTGAAAACTACAGTGTTTGAATTAAGCTATAAAAATGATCTATTAGGAGACCCTCTTATAAATGAATACCATGCAGTTGGGATTGGACTTACTACCTTTAAGGAACTGGAAGTTATATTTAACATGGCAGCAAAGATTAATGATGTGTTAAAGGAATTCTTCCTACAACAGGGTATAAATCTCATAGATTTCAAGTTAGAGTTTGGAAAATTCCATGGTGAAATAATTCTTGCAGATGAAATATCACCGGATACTTGTAGATTTTGGGATGCAAAAACAAAAGAAAAGCTTGATAAGGATAGATTTAGAAGAGATATGGGCAATGTTAGAGAAGCCTATGAAGAGATATTAAGAAGAATAAGTTAGTGATAATAGGTCAGTTTTTAACACTAAGATAAAGCAATAAACAAGGTGAGTATTGTTAATTGTAACTGGCCCGCTTCCACCATCAATTGGAAATAGGGGGAATGAGTAAGATGATTAATTTAAATCAGGATAATATATTTGATCTGGAAGAGGATAAATTTAAAGATGAGTGCGGAGTCTTCGGGATATTTTCAACAGAAGATTTAGATGTTGCATCCGTAACTTATTATGGATTATATGCGCTTCAGCACAGAGGGGAAGAAAGTTCCGGTATAGTTGTATCTGACGGACAGGAATTAAAAAGCTATAAAGAAATGGGATTAGTATGTGATGTTTTTAATAAAGATGTACTGAAAAAACTAAAGGGTACATCAGCTATAGGACATGTTAGGTATTCTACAACAGGTTCTAGCAGTGCTAGCAATGCCCAACCTATAGTTGGACAGTATAAGTTGGGATCTATTGCTATTGCACATAATGGTAATCTTGTAAATGCAGATGTAGTTAGAGAGCTTTTAGAAGAAGGTGGATGTATATTTCAAACATCAATAGATTCAGAAGTTATTTTAAATCTCATTGCCAGAGGAGCTAAAAAAGGAATAGAAAAAGCGGTTGTAGATACAGTACAGGCCATAAAAGGTTCCTTTGCTATCGTGCTTCTTACAGAAGATAAGCTAATAGGTGTAAGAGACCCAAATGGAATAAGACCATTATGTATTGGAAAAGTAAATGAAAGCTATATATTATCCTCCGAAAGTTGTGCTTTAGACTCCATAGGTGCTGATTTTATACGAGATGTGGAACCAGGAGAAATTGTTGTAATAGATAAAGAAGGAATTAAATCTTTAAAGTTATCGGAAAAGACTAAATGTGAAACCTGCGCCTTTGAATATATATATTTTGCAAGACCAGATAGCTGTATAGATGATATAAATGTATATGATTCTAGAGTTAGAGCAGGGAGAAAGCTATTTGAAGAAAGTCCTGCAGAGGCAGATATAGTTATAGGAGTTCCAGATTCAGGTATTGCAGCTGCAGTTGGATATGCAGAAGCATCAGGAATTCCCTATGGCATAGGATTTATAAAGAATAAGTACGTAGGAAGAACCTTTATAACTCCATCACAAGAGATGAGGGAGAGAGCTGTAGCTGTTAAGCTAAACCCATTAAAGGTTAACGTATATGGAAAGAGAGTTGTTATTGTAGATGACTCTATCGTAAGAGGAACCACCAGCAGAAGACTTGTAGAAATACTTAGAAGAGCCGGAGCCAGTGAGGTGCATTTTAGGGTTTCATCTCCAATGGTAAGATATCCTTGTTACTTTGGAATAGATACTCCATACAGAAGTGAGCTTATAGGTAGTGGCAATTCGGTAGATGATATAAAAGAAAAAATAGGTGCAGACAGCTTGGGATATATAAGTATGGAAGGACTTTTGAAATCCTTAGGCGAAGACAAAGGTTTTTGTCTAGGATGTTTCAATGGTATTTATCCAGTTTCAGCACCAATGGAACTACCAAAGGAACATTTAGGTTAAGTAATTTAAATTTTTTAAGTTGAGGTGATAAAGTGGTAACATATAAGGATTCCGGAGTTAATATAGAAGAAGGATATAAATCTGTAGAGCTCATGAAGGAGCAGGTTAAGAAAACCTTTATTCCTGGAGTTTTGAACACACTGGGAAGCTTTGCAGGAATGTTTGAGTTAGGTAAATATAGAAATCCAGTTCTTGTTTCTGGCACTGATGGAGTAGGTACAAAGCTGCAAATAGCTTTTAAAGCAAATAAATATGATACTGTAGGTATTGATTGTGTAGCTATGTGTGTTAATGATATCCTATGTCATGGAGCGAAACCTATCTTTTTTCTAGACTACCTAGCCTGTGGTAAATTAGAAGCGGAAACTGCAGCAGACTTAGTTAAAGGCGTTACAGAAGGCTGCATTCAAGCTGGATGTGCTTTAATAGGTGGAGAAACAGCGGAAATGCCTGGCTTTTATAGCGAAGGAGAATACGATATAGCAGGTTTTGCCGTAGGTGTAGTTGAAAAAGAAGATATAATAGATGGAAGCAAAATTGAAGAAGGCGATGTATTAATTGGTATTGCCTCCAGTGGTCCCCATAGTAATGGATATTCCCTTATAAGAAAACTTGTAACTGACTTGGATAAGGATTTTAACGGAAGCAAAATAGGAGAAGTGCTATTGACTCCAACTAAAATATATGTTAAACCAATATTGAAACTATTAGAAAATTTTGAGATTAGGGGAATGGCACATATCACTGGCGGTGGATTTTATGAGAACATACCAAGAATGTTTAAGAATGAGTATACCGCAGTTATAATGAAGGAAAGTTTAGAAATTCATCCGATATTTAAGCATATAATAGAGCTAGGTGCTGATGAAGGACATATGTTTAATACCTTTAATATGGGTATTGGTTTTGTCCTCTGTGTTAAACAGCAGGATGCAGAAGAAATAATAAAAGAATTAAAGGAACTTGGAGAGAAGGCTTATAAGATTGGATACATTGAAAAGGGGAAAAAAGAAGTTATTTTAGTCTAAGTTAGTTCCAGCGACAAGCATTTAAACTGGTTGAGTTGCATCAAAGGTAGTAATTTAAATTACTTTTGGAGGAGAAAGATATGTTTAATATAGCCGTATTGGTGTCTGGAGGAGGGACAAACCTTCAATCCATAATAGATTCTGTCAACACTGGTTATTTATCAAACTGTAGTATTAAAGTTGTAATAAGCGATAGAGACAATGTGTATGCACTAGAGAGGTGTAGAAAACATAATATAAATACTTATATTATAGACAGAAGTCTTTATAAAGATAAGGTTTCAGATAAAGTTTTAGAATTACTAGAAGGAAAGATAGATTTAATTGTATGCGCGGGATGGCTTTCTATATTAGAAGGAAAATTAATTTCAAAATTTAAAAATAAAATAATTAACGTACACCCGTCTTTAATACCATCCTTTTGCGGAGAAGGTATGTATGGTATTAAAGTACATCAAAAGGCTATAGAGTATGGTGTAAAGCTATCCGGTTGCACAGTGCATTTTATAGATGAAGGCACAGATACAGGACCTATTATAGTTCAAAAAACTGTGCCAGTGTATGCTGATGATACTGCCGAAAACCTGCAGAAAAGAGTATTAGGTGAAGAACATAGAGCTTTGCCAGAGGCGATAAAGCTTATTTCCCAGGAAAAAGTTAAGGTAAAGGGGAGAAAAGTCATTATAGAAGATTAATGATACATAAATGTCTAAGAGGATACTCTTGACTACAGGGAAATATAAGGAGGGACAAAAATGTTAAAAAGAGCATTAATAAGTGTTTTCAATAAAGATGGAGTATTAGATTTGGCAAGATTTTTAGTAAGTATGAAGGTAGAAATATTATCTACTGGAGGCACATATAAGTATTTGAAAGATAATAATATAAATGTAACTGAGATTTCAGAAGTAACAGGTTTTGAAGAGATACTAGATGGAAGAGTTAAAACGCTGCATCCAGTTATACATGGTGGAATTTTAGCGATAAGAGATAAAAAAGAACATATGGACACTATAGAAAGAAAAGATATAAAGCCAATAGACATGGTGGTTGTTAATCTTTATCCTTTTTTCGATAAGGTAAAAGAGGATTTAAGCTTTGAAGAAAAGGTGGAGTTTATTGATATTGGTGGACCTACTATGATTAGGGCGGCAGCTAAAAATTTTAGGGACGTTATAGTTCTTACAGATACATCAGACTATAGTGATATAACAAGACAAATAGAAGACAATGGGGAAGTAGATTTTAACACAAGAAAAAAACTTGCAGGCAAGGTTTTCAATCTTATGTCAGCCTATGATGCAGCAATAAGTAACTTTTTACTAGAGGATGAGTATCCTGAGTACTTAACACTTTCATATAGAAAATGTCAGAGCTTAAGATATGGTGAAAATCCTCACCAAAGTGCTGCTTACTATACTTCTACTGTAGAAAAGGGAGCAATGAGGGATTTTGAACAATTAAATGGAAAAGAACTTTCCTATAATAATATAAAAGATATGGATATAGCTTGGAAGGTAGCTAATGAATTTGATGAACCAGCTTGTTGTGCAGTAAAGCATAACACCCCTTGTGGTGTAGCACTAGGAGAAGACATATATGACGCCTACCTAAAGACATATGAATGCGATACTACTTCAATTTTTGGAGGTATTGTAGCTTTAAATAGAAGGGTTGATAAGAAGACTGCAGAGGAATTAGTTAAGATATTTTTAGAAATTGTAATTGCACCGAATTTTGACAAAGATGCGTTAGAAGTTTTAACAGCAAAGAAAAATTTGAGAGTAATAAGATGTGCTGTAAAACCAGAAGGTAAAACAGAACTATCAAAGGTAGATGGAGGAATACTAATACAGTCAGCAGATGATAAGTTAACAACTGAATTAAAGGTTGTAACAACTGTTAAGCCTACAGAAAAGGAATTGCAGGATTTATTGTTTGGAATGAAAGTTTGCAAGTATGTAAAATCCAATGCTATTGTAGTGGTAAAGGATGGAATGGCAAAAGGAATTGGTGGTGGACAGGTTAACAGAATCTGGGCAGCCAGTGAGGCTCTCCAAAGAGCTGGGGATGGAGTTGTACTTGCTTCTGATGCATTTTTCCCCTTTGAAGATGTAGTTCAGGAAGCAGCTAAGTACGGAATAAAAGCTATAATTCAACCTGGTGGTTCAATAAGAGATGAGCAGTCTATTGAGGAATGCAATAAAGAGGGAATAGCTATGGTATTTACCGGGATGAGACACTTTAAGCATTAGAATAATAGAAAATTTTTAAATATATATTAGGTTCAAACATAATTATGATTGGAGGAAATATATGTGAAAGTTCTAATCGTTGGCTCTGGAGGAAGAGAACATGCTATTGCATGGAAGGTAGCTCAGAACCCTTTAGTAGAAAAAATATATTGTGCACCTGGCAATGGCGGTACTGCTGTTGAAGAAAAGTGTGAAAATGTTCATATAAAAGACATAGAAGAACTTGCTGATTTTGCTGAAAAAAACAAAATAGATTTAACAGTAGTAGGACCAGAAGATTTTCTTATCAAGGGAATAGTAGACAAGTTTAAGGAGAGAAACTTAAAAATATTTGGTCCATCAAAGGATGGAGCAATGCTAGAGGGCAGTAAGGCATATTCAAAAGATTTTATGAAGAAGTATGGAATTAAAACTGCAGCTTATGAAGTTTTTGAAGATAAGGATAAAGCTCTAGATTATATTAAAAGTTGTGAATATCCAGTTGTAGTTAAGGCGGATGGATTAGCTGCGGGAAAAGGTGTTGTTATATGTGAAACCTACAGTGAAGCTGAAAGTACCATAATTGACTTTATGGTAAAGGATATTTTCAAAGGATCAGGAAAAAGATTAGTAATTGAAGAGTTTTTAGAGGGAGTTGAAGCTTCTATACTTTCTATAACAGATGGAGAAACAATAATACCATTTATATCTGCTAAGGATCATAAACAGATATATGACGGAGGGAATGGTCCAAATACAGGAGGAATGGGTGCTATATGCCCGAATCCCTATTGTACAGAGGAAATTCTAAGCTCTTTCAAGAAAAATATTATGGAAGGAACCTTAAGAGGTATAAAATCAGAAGGATTAAACTATATAGGAATAATTTTTTTCGGTATTATGATTACTAAAAAAGGAGTATACCTTCTAGAATACAATGTCCGAATGGGAGATCCAGAAACTCAAGCAGTACTACCATTAATGGCAACTGACTTTGTAGATTTGATACAAGCAGCCTTAGACAAGAAGTTATCACAATACAAAGTAGAATGGAATAATGGAGCTTCCTGCTGCGTTGTGGCTGCTTCAGGAGGATATCCTGGTAAATATGACACTGGATTCGTGATTGAGGGCTTAAATCATGTATCTAAAGTTTTTGGCGCTGGAATAAAATATGAAAATGATATTTTTACAACTAGCGGGGGAAGGGTTCTTTCTGTTCAGTCCTTAGGCAAGAGTATGGAAGAAGCAAGAAAATCAGCCTATGATAACTTAAGAGATATTGATTTTCAAGGAATTTATTTTAGAAAAGATATAGGAATAATTGAATAAGTAAGGTAGGAAAGGTGAGATGCATTAGTGGAATGTATCTCACCTTTTTATTAGTATTGTTTTAAGTGGAGAATAACACTTAATAAAAAGTTAAGAATTAGAATAAAGGGGAAGCCTAGAAATAATGTTAAGATAATAGTAAAATATGTTATGAATGCTTAATAAATATATGAGACCTATAACTAAGTTTGGAGGTAAAAATGAAGGATATAGAAAAAAAGCCAGAAAGAAGGACGAAGAAAAAAAGAAAAAAATCTTTAGGGAAAATGATAATAGTATTTCTAATCTATGAATTTATAGTGGCGGCGGTAACAACTCCCCTTATTGTTTTTTACGGACCATTTGAAAATGTTAAAAGAACTATGGTAGGAACTGCAATGGCAACTTTTACCCACCAGTATATAGCTACTACCTTTTTATCAAAGGATGAAATAGATGAAATTTTAAAGAGCTCTAAAAGTGGTGAAACTACTAGTAGTGAATCAGAAAATTTAGGGGGAATTAAGGTAGCCCATGTAGCAGACAAAGGAATAGATAGATATGATATACATACTAAAAAGTTTGACGGCTATATCCTAGAAATTAAAGATCCTACAAGAATAAAGATTGGATATACGAAAAAATTAGGAGAAGTAGGTCAGAGAACTAGTGAGATAGCTGAAGAAAATGGAGCTATTGCAGCAATCAATGGAGGAGGCTTCACAGATAGATCATCTAATGGAAAGCTATGGGCTGGAACAGGAGCATATCCAGAAGGAATTGTTATATCTGACGGAAAAACAGTGTATAGTGACATCAATGCTAACGAAAGAGTAAATGTTACAGCATTCACTGCTGACGGAAAATTAATTGTTGGAGATCACACCTTAGAAGATTTGAAAAAACAGGGGGTTGTTGAAGCGGTATCCTTTAGAAATACACTGATAATAAATGGAAAGACTGTCGCTGTAGAGGATGAGGGGTTAAACCCTAGAACTGCTATAGGGCAGAAGGAAGATGGAACTATCATAATGGTAGTTATAGATGGAAGAAAAGGATTAAAACCTGGCGCAACTCTAAAAGAACTTCAGAATATACTCCTGCAGCAGGGAGCTGTAAATGCAAGTAATCTTGATGGAGGATCTTCTTCAACAATGTACTTTAATGGAGAGGTTATAAATGATCCTTGTGACTGGAATGGAGAAAGAACTATAGCCACCGCTTTATATGTAAAACCTTAGAGGAGAGTGTAATAATGAAAGGATTTAAGAAAATAATCTTATGGACTTTAATACCGATAACCTTAGAATTATTAGGAATATTTTATATAGATCAATTTTACTTAAATGATGAAACCAGCTTTAATACTAAAAAAATAGATGTAGCTACAAAAAAAGGACCAAGTAAAATTAATGTTAAAGTTGGTGATGAGGCTAAAAATATTAAAGCTTCCTATAATGGGAAATACATTTCTTACTATGAAGATGAAAGTATTAAAGTTGTAGATACATCAAATAACAAGAAAAAAGAAATAACCTTTGAGGATGGTGGAAAACTCTCTTCATATAAGTGGTTGCCAGACAGAGATATAATGCTTGTAGCTGAAAAATACAGCAATGGCAATCTTGGAAACTATTTAAAGTTTAAATCCTACAATGCTAAAAAAGATGAAAAGCTCCCTTTAAGTGATGAAAATAATAAGGAATTAAAGATACCATTGTTAGATGGAAAATACGAGGTTTTAGACATAGCTCTTTCCACTGCCACAAATGTAACCTACGTTAAGGTTGGCAGAGAAGGGGTAAGGAGTAAACTTTATCGTATAAATGTAATGGCACAGCTAGAGGAAACAAAATACTATAATGGTAAGCTAGGTGAGATAACTGCATTAAATAAAGAAGATAGGTTAGTTTATCAGGATGTAACCTATAATAGAATACGAGTAGTTGGCTTGAAAAATCCTATAGCTACAGGAGAAAATGCCATACATTATCTTTTGGCTTCAGACAGTGAAGATAGTGTATATATTGGAAATGGAGAAGATGAGAAGGTTAAAAAAATATTTGTTGCTAGTCTAAAGAAGCCGAGAGAGCAGTGGAAAATTTTAACCCTTGAGGAAAGGGTTAACAAGGGTAATATATATATAACAAATAAAGGGAAGATTTACATTAATGAACCTTCAAAGAGTTTGGTTAAAGATTTGGAGTCAGGGCAAGAAGTTCAATATGAAGGGGAAGTAGTAGAAATACATGACTTTGGAATTATAGTCAAAGATGGAGGAAAGATCAGCGGAAAGTTATTTTAAAAATGTTAGTTTAATATAAATATATATTGATATAGTGATAATGAAGGTATAATTGCATACCTTCATTATTATTTTAACGCAATAAAAGACTAAAAAGGTATTAATATGCTTAAGAAATTGAATATTCTAATAAATAATTGTTAGAAAATAAATATAATTTTAAAATAAGAAAAATATATATTCTAGTTTTGCAAAAAAAACACAAATTGAAGATAAAAATAAAAAATAAAAATTTTTTTTTTGACAGTTTTAGGTTATATAATTCATACCAATATTTGTATCCATTGATTTTAGTGGGTTTGGTTAAAATTTCAAAAAATATTTACAAAATATTCAAAATATTCCGACAAGTAGAAGTTTGTCCGAATTGTGTGCTATAATTACAATAGTTAAAAAATTCAATAAATTTTAAACAGTTCCTAAAATTTTAAATTTTGAGAGGAGTGTAGCAAATGGCTAGTAACAACAAATCTATCTTCAGGACCAAGTCGATTGAAGGTCTGTTGGCTCAGACAGCAAGTAAAGGAAAAGGGCTTAAAAAGGTTCTTGGAGCATTCGAGCTTACCATGCTCGGTATAGGAGCTATAATTGGTACAGGTATCTTCGTTCTTACAGGGGTTGCTGCAGCAGACTATGCTGGACCAGCATTGGTATTATCATTTGTATTTTCAGGTATTGCTTGTTCTTTTGCAGCGCTATGTTATGCTGAGCTTGCAGCTATGATCCCAGTAGCCGGTAGTGCTTATACCTTCGGGTATGTTGGACTTGGGGAAATTTGGGCATGGATCATAGGATGGGACCTTGTACTAGAATATGTAGTTGCCGTTGCGGCAGTTGCAGTTGGTTGGTCAGGTTATATTGTGTCATTACTTAAAGCAGGAGGGATAACTGTTCCTGCAGCATTATGTAATCCGCCAGGACAAAATGGAGGTATCGTAAACTTACCAGCAGTTATAATTCTATTTATTATTACATTATTCCTTTTAAGAGGTGTTAGTGAAAGTGCTAAGTTAAATAATATACTAGTTGTAATTAAATTAGCAGTAGTTATTATATTTATAGCACTTGGTGTAGGACATGTTAACCCAGCTAACTGGAATCCATTCTTCCCATATGGAGTTAGTGGTGTATTTAAGGGTGCAGCAATCATATTCTTCGCTTATATCGGATTTGACGCAGTTTCAACAGCAGCAGAGGAAGTTAAAAATCCTCAAAGAGATTTACCTATAGGTATAGTTGGATCACTTTTAGTATGTACAGTTTTATATATCATAGTTTCAGCTATATTAACTGGTATGGTTCCATATGCACAATATCATAACAATGCAGCTCCAGTTGCTTATGCATTAGCACAAGTAGGAATTAACTGGGGATCAGCACTAGTATCTGTTGGTGCAGTATGTGGTATAACTTCAGTTTTACTTGTTATGACATTCGGTTCAACTCGTTTACTTTTCTCACTATCAAGAGATGGATTATTACCAACTGTTTTTGCAGAAGTTCATCAAAAGTTTGGAACACCTGTAAAGAGTACTTTACTTGTTGGTGTTATGACAATGGTACTTTCAGGCTTTGTTCAAATCGGAAAACTTGCAGAAATGACAAACATCGGAACACTTGCAGCCTTCTGTGTAGTTTCAGCATCAGTTATAGTTCTTAGAAAGAAGATGCCAGACTTCAACAGACCATTTAAATGTCCAGGAGCACCTGTTACTCCGATAATTGCAATAATCTTCTGTCTATACTTAATATACAACTTACCTAACTTCACAAAGATGGTATTTGTAATTTGGATAGCACTTGGATTTATTGTATACTTTGCTTATGGTAAGAGCCATAGCTTAATGAATTTTGAAGAAGAAACAGGAACTAAATAATCTTATAAAGTAACTGTAAATTTGTAATAGTAAAGTTTTGAGCACTTCTGCAAAATAATGCAGAAGTGCTCTTTTATCCTATGTTAACACATTAATGATTACCCTAACTACTCTGATTTTTTATAGTAATACAGTTTTCCATCCTCTATTGAGTAATTGACTAAATCTTTTGAGTAGAGGTAAGCTATAAAAGCAGAAACACCAGCAAAGTTTAAATGATACTGGTAAAAGTTAAGAGATAAATCATTTAATATAGTTATGTTTTCTAATATATCTTCACGAGTTAAGGGTTGGTCTAAAAGATCTAAGATTTGTTTTTCATATCTTTTTATATTCTCCAAGTTTTTATCTGAAAGAGATATAATTTGATCCTTACTTAAAATAGAGCTGGAATGACTAATGACAAAGTAGTCCGCATCAAGTTCTTTAATTCTATTTAAGGTGTTAATACTCTCGGCTATATCGTAAAGATACGGAAAGGAGTATTTTTCTAATATTTCTTCACTAAATATTGAATCACCGAGAAAACAAACTTTTTCAGGTGTGATTATTCCTACTTGTTCTATTGAGTGACCTTTTAAAGAGATTATTTCAAACTTTTCATCGTTAATTTTATTTATACCATAATCAAGAATAAAATCTACATTAATAGGTTTATTGCTGCTGGTAATAGGCTTCATAGGGG
Source organism: Clostridium sp. CX1 (assembly GCF_025398335.1). Taxonomy (GTDB): domain Bacteria; phylum Bacillota; class Clostridia; order Clostridiales; family Clostridiaceae; genus Clostridium_AM; species Clostridium_AM tanneri. The sequence continues at coordinate 236,292 of NZ_JAODOO010000004.1, read as the reverse complement.
AAGAAGAAGATAGAATAGAAGGTTGAAGTTCTTGATTTTCCATGAAGAGTTTTTCCCTTAAGGAAGTATATACTAGACAGCCAGGGTAATTTTTTTGAAAATAGTGGTTTCCACCACAGTGATCTAAATGGTTATGAGTATTTATAATGTATTTAGGATGAAGATTATTTTCCTGAATAGCCTGCTCTATTTTTTTTGCATCTGTATTATTTGAACCAGTGTCAATTATAAGGCAGTTTTTATTTTTAAATACAAAGATACCAGAATTTGTAGCAGCATCTATATAGTAAGTGTTTCCTTTAATTTTGCTCAAGTTCATAAAATCACTTCCTTTTCAACTTTGTGGTAAATTTATAAATAAATAATAACATTGTAAATAGTTAAATTCAAATATAAGTATAGTTATTACTGGTAGAATAATTAGTGGACAGTTGAATTATACAAAAGATTTTGAAATTTTCCTCTATACATGTTATAATTTTTAGTAAGTTATTATCAATTATTTTTATTAATTTCTAGAAGTGGAGGTTTGGGGATGGATGCAAATGCTAGTTTAATGAATAGTTTAATGACCCTTTTAGGACTTACAGGTGTTATTCAAGGAATAGGAATGAAATATAGTAAATCTGTTAGAAAGAAGCTTATGCTAGATGCAAAAGGAGTAGATAAAAAATATATTAGTTTTAAAATAAATTTTCTTATTATAACAGGAAGTGTTTTGTTAATAATTCAGACAGCAGCCTATTTTAGTCCAGCATTAGGAGATAAGCTGCAAATATTACTTTCTGCTTTCTTGCTTTTAGCGATAACAGCAGATCTTGTATATAAAAAATTTATACGAAAAAGATAATTCAGTAAGCTCTGGAGAAACTCTCCAGAGCTTATTAAATTTATTCTATTGACATATTTAACTAGCAAAACAAATACATGAATTTATATAATTTAGGGCATTTTAATATATAATTGTTAAAAAATATAATGATTGAATGATACTATTTAAACAAAAAGAAGTGTTTGTTTGAAAAATACAAAGCGCAGATAGGTAAAAGTGTCGTAAAAGATAAAACTTTAACCTAAAATGTTGTAAAATCTTTAACAATGGTTTATAATAAGGTTTGTCAATTGACAAATTTAAACAAAATATTTTTGATGAGGAGGAAGCTGAATGTCATCAAATACAAATAATAATAAAAAATTGACTATGGTATCATTGGTTTTAATGATTTTTACTTCAGTATTTGGATTTGCAAATATGCCTAGATCCTTTTATTTAATGGGCTATGCTGCTATTCCTTGGTATATCATATCTGGAATAGCCTTCTTTATTCCATATGCCTTTATGATGGCTGAATATGGTGCAGCATTTAAAAATGAAAAGGGTGGAATTTACTCATGGATGGAAAAGTCTGTAGGACCTAAATATGCCTTTATAGGTACATTCATGTGGTTTGCATCCTACATAATTTGGATGGTTAACATATGTTCGTCTATTTGGATTCCGCTATCAAATGGTATATTCGGAAGAGACACAACTGCAGCTTGGGCTATACCTGGATTAAACTCAACACAAACTTTAGGTTTACTAGGTGTACTATGGATTATATTAGTTACATTTACTGCATCTAGAGGATTAGAGAAGATAACTAAAGTTACTTCTGTAGGAGGAACTGCTGTTACATTATTAAATGTAGTGTTAATAATAGGAGCAATAATAGTATTGATAACAAGTGGTGGTAAATTAGCAGAACCTGTTGTTTCTGCGACATCTTTTATACAATCACCTAATCCATCCTATCAAACTGGCTTTGGAGTATTGTCATTCCTAGTTTTTGCTATATTTGCTTATGGCGGTATAGAAGTTGTTGGTGGATTAGTAGACCAAACTGAAAATGCAGAAGTTACATTCCCTAAGGGAGTTACCTTTGCTGCAATAGTTATTTCTATAGGTTATTCAGTAGGTATATTCCTATGTGGTATATTCACTAACTGGAGCCAAGTACTATCTGTAAAGGGAGTACACATGGGTAACGTTGCATATGTAGTAATGCAGAACTTAGGATATCAGTTAGGCTTAGGATTTGGATTAGGAGAAGCTGCTGCTCTTACTTTAGGTGCTTGGGTAGCTAGATTTGTAGGAGTATCAATGTTCTTAGCATTAACGGGAGCATTCTTTACACTATCTTATGCTCCATTAAAACAGTTAATAGAAGGTACCCCAGCTGAGTTATGGCCTGGAAAAATGGGAATAGTTGAAAATGGAATGCCTAAAAATGCTATGTGGATTCAATGTATAACTGTTATAGTTTTTATACTATTGGTATCCTTTGGAGGAGAAGGAGCAGCTCAATTCTTCTCAAAGCTAGTTTTAATGACTAACGTAGCAATGACAATACCGTATCTTTTCTTATCTGGAGCCTTTGCGTCATTTAAGAAGAAAAAAGAAATTATAAAGCCTTTTGAAGTTTACAAAAGTTATGGTAGTGCTTTAACTGCATCAATAATAGTTACTTTTACAGTAGCTTTTGCTAACTTCTTTACAATAATAGAACCAGCAACAAGAGGTGACATGAGCTCTACAATATGGATGATTGCTGGACCACTATTCTTTACAATTGTTGCGTTAATAATGTATTCAAGATATGAAAAGAAAACTGCTGGACAGAGAAAAGATAAAGTAGCATAAAGAAGAACAGAGAGAAGTACCTATATGACTTCTCTCTGTTTTTTATTTATAATGTGTAAAAAAATGTTATTAAAATAGGAACTAAAGAAGTCAATATTGCTCCATTTAGAAAGGAGACCACTGCGATTTGAGGCGTAGTTGCTTTTGCTATTAGAGGCAGCGTAGTATCCATAGAGGTAGCTCCAGCAGGAGCTATGGCAGTATAGTGATTAAGTTTAGTAGCCAAGATAGGAATCAATATCACAGCTATAAGCTCCCTAAAAACATTTGTAAGAAAAGCTATAGTGCCTACCTGTGCATTTTCAAGGTTTGTAAGTAGTATTCCAGAAAGGCTATACCATCCAAAGCCTGAAGCTATAGATAAACTGGATTTTAGAGGAAGACCATAAATAAATGCTGTCATAAGTCCACCTACAAGACTTCCTAGCACTATACATATTGGTATTAGTATAATTCCAATACCATTCTTTTTTAAGTCACTGAGAAGGTTTTTATTTGAACCAACGTCTATTCCCACAGAAAGTATCAAAAAGTTTAGTGCTATAGTAGATAAAGTATTCAAGTTACCAATAAAGCTTTCAGGCAGCAATAAGTATCCACAGAGCATTCCTAAGGTAACTGCAACTAGTATGATTTTAGTCATTATTCTCCCTCACTTTCATAAAACGTGAAGTGATAAAAAACACCAATATAATGCTGAATATAGAGGTCAAAACTGCAAAAGTTACTGATATTTGACCTATATTTTTTAGGTTATTTACAATGGATTTATTAGCACCAGCAGATGCACCCATACAGAATAAGAGAAAGACAACTCCTATTTGTTGAAGCTTGCTATTATAGTTTTTTTGTTTATCTGATAAATTTATAAAATATCCAATAGCTGCACCAATGCATAGGGAAATAATAATTGCCCACATAAATATAGTCCTCCTTATATCTTTTTCATACTGCAATAATCCCTATTATTGCATTTACTGCAATCATGATCCTTCTTATTGGACTCTCTTTTTTCGTCTGCCCCATATATATAAGCCATACTCCTTACAGATGATAGCATACAGTCATCTACCATAGTGATACCTAGAAAGTTTTCTGCATCTAGTTTATCTAATATATTTTTTTGATACCATAAAGGTATTTCTCCATCACCTGGTGCAATTCTGCAGCTGAGACCTAGTCCTAGTTTATTACATTTTTCATAAATTTCTTTAAAAAGTTGAGAGCTAAGTTCAAACAAATATGAAGTAGCCATAGCGTCTAGTACCATACCATCCTTCATTCTCCCATAGGAAAATAATTGGTTAACCTGCTCTGTAACTTTATCGCCCATAGTAATAACACAATAAACTATATGCTTACAATCTTGAATTACATCAAATTTAAAGTCTTCTCCCTTTTGTTCTATTGTAAAAATAGCAGCAGGTTGCACTGAATCATAGAGTACAGGCAATAAGTTATTATACATAGAGTCTATTTCTTCATTAGTTATAAACTCGCAATAGGATTTTAAGGTGTTTATTACAATACCTTTGTCCAATTTAAATTGAAAATCTAGTATTACATCCATAACTTTCCCCCCCCAATATATTTATATTCCCCAACAACAATTATACAACAAAAAGGCTTTTTCACACAGGGATTATTCAATGAAGTAGGAATTTTCTAAACAAAATCCCCTGAAGGATTCTTCAGGGGATTTTGTTTAATGTTGATTTTATATTCATAGAATAAGGTTTTGGATAAAGGTTAAAAAACTAAAGCAGCTCCTTTAATTTTTCTTCGATATATTCTTTTATTTCCTTTCCATCTACGAAAATATTATCATCTATATCACTTGGTTTCACTCTAAAGAAGTTTATAATTAACTTATTATCTACTATTTTATATTCGTCTAGATGCATTGGAGATATTATAACTTCTAGCTCTTCATATTTTTCACCAAGAGGTGTACTTTGTAGTTTTTCTAAAACAGTATCAATATTAAGCTTTTTTAGAGGTTGAACCATTAAATCAGTGTATCCTAGGTCCTCCATCATCCACATATTGTTGTTCCAGAATCTTCCCTCTTTCTTATTAGCTGCCGAGAAAGGTTCTCTATTTGTTATAGCACTTAGTACCTTACGAACAGATTCCTCATTGAATTCCTCATCATAAATAAGTGTAAGACCAGCCATGTCTGCTACATCGTTAAGGTATTTTTCAGAAACCTTCTCTCTGTCATTAGTAGCCTGCCAGTAATAAAGCATAGCTTCGATAAGATCCATATTTAGTTTAACTCTTTTTAGCATAGTAAAAACTCCCTTCAAGTCTTAATTAACATAATTTAATATTTCTCATGCCATGAAATGTATTCTACATTTATTTAGCAAATCCTTTTTTTATTTAAATTTCAAAGGGAAAATATATGACTATAATAAAAAGTAAGGGAAATATATCAATTTGCCTTACTTTTTAATAATATTTTTACCATTAGTTAATCATTCCATATAACATTTTTACAGCTACAGCTAGAGACATAGTTACAAAGATTGGTTTCATAAGTTTTGCACCTTTGGAAAGAGCAACTTTGGTTCCAACTCTTGCACCAAGTATCATAAATATTGCAACAGGTATACCTATTTTATAATCAATAGAACCATTAATTGCGAAAACAACTAAAGAAGTAATATTACTTACAAAGTTCAAGACCTTTCCGTTTCCGCCAGCTCGTACAAAGTCAAAGCTGTAAATAGATATAAGTCCAAAAATTAAAAAGGAGCCTGTACCAGGACCGAAGAAACCATCATAAAATCCCATAGATAGTGCAAGGATCATGCCTAGAAGTATATTCTTTTTATTAAGAGATTCAAATTTATCTTCCATACCTATAGTTTTTGAAAATAGACTGTAGGCTCCAACGCACAATAAAAGCACAAGTACTATAGTATTTAAGTATTTTGTATCTATAGCCAAAACCGTATTTACCCCAAGAACAGCACCAACTAGAGTAAAGGGAATTAAGTACTTTAAAATTTTAAAATCAACTTTTCCTGATTGGGCAAACTTAATTGAGCTGGTAAAGGATGCACAGGAAGAGGAAAATTTATTTGTACCTAAAGCTATATGAGGGGAAACACCTGCTAATAAGAAGGCAGGAACGCTTATAATGCCGCCACCACCTGCTATCGAATCAATAAGAGCTGCAAAAAATCCAGCTGTACATAAAAATACTAAGTTCATTGTCATAAAATACACCGCCATTACATTAAGTTATTTATTCAAATAAGATATTATCATAAAAAATAGATATGCACTACTAGCTTATAAAGTGATATAAATAAAAAGAAGCTTATCCATAGAAGGAAAGCTTCAAAAAAGTTTATATATTATTGTTATGCTATTGTTTACCTTCTGATTTAAACTTTTTTAGCAGGTTGTGCTTTAAAATATCATCAGAATACTCTAGCTGATTTATTACATCATCTTTTTTCTTTTTTAAGACCTCTGTTTCTGTTACTTTTTCATAGGTAGTTAGGTTGTAGTAGGTGTTAGTTTGGGCCATATAATAATACTTCCCATCAGTAAAGGAACCGTCCCTAAAAACTACTTTTTCCTCTTTAGAGTTAAATAAATCCCTACCCATTAAGCCCTTATTTGGAAGACTAAATAAATTACATAGTGTCGGATAGATATCTATTTGGCCAGCATAGATGTCATTTACGCCCTTAGGAGATTCGTTAGGGAAGTGGATAATTAATGGTACCTTCTGAAGCTGAGCCCACTCTATATCTGATAGGGAAGATTTATTTAAAAATGTAGATAACTGATTTATCTGTTCCTTAGGAATAGCATAGTGATCTCCATATAGAACCACTACAGAATCTTTTAATATTCCTTCTTTATCTAGTTTATCAAAGAAAATTCCAAGCTGTTCATCAGTGTAATGTATGGACTTCATGTAATTTCCAAGAAGAGTGCCTTCATAGGAAGCTACATTAAAGGGGCCGTACTTGCTAGGATCATCATAAGGAAAGTGACTACTTAAGGTTATTAAAAAGCTATAGTAGGGCTTATTCAAGGTCTTTATCTTTTCTACTGCTTGATTTAAAAAGGACTTGTCACTTAGACCAAGGCCAACAGTTTCATCAACTGTATAACTTTTTTCTCCGTAAAAATTATTAAATCCAAGCTTTTTATACATTACGTTTCTATTCCAGAATGTCTCTGTGAAACCATGTAGGGCAGCAGTATCGTATCCAGCTTCTTTAAAGTTTTCAGGCATTCCATTAAATTCGTTGCTAGCATATAAAAAGTAAGCGGCACCAGAAGAAGCAGGGTATAAGGAGTTATTTGTCATAAACTCTGCATCAGAAGTGCCTCCAGCTGCAGTTTGATAAAATATATTATTAAAGTAAACACTATTTTTAGCTAGCTTATTTAAATTAGGAGTTATTTCTTCACCGTTAACCTTACTATCTATAACAAAGCCTTGAAGAGCCTCTACCTGAATCATAATCAGGTTTTTGCCTTTCGCAGCTCCTTTTAAGTTAGATTCTTCTTGGGAATTTGTTTGCAGAAAGGTTTTTATTTCTTTTTCCTCTACATTGGAAAGAGGAGTTAACCTGCTTATACCGGCAGATACAGAATTATAAAGGTCCAAACTGTGGTAGTTTACAGCACCAAGTTTTCTAGTTATATATACCTTGTTATACATTGTACTTAAAAGTCTAGGCTGCTCCTTTGATAAGCTGTAAAAGCTTTTAATGTTGGCAGTTAACCCTATAATTAAACAAATCATAAGAAGTGAAAACCTAAGTTTTTTTGGCAACTCTAAGTTGTCTTTAGCTCTATAACCCCTGATGAAAGGCACCATAAGCAAAAGGTCAGCAGCGTAAAGGAAATCAGTTAATTTTATGAGACTAGCTACACTGGATTTAACTGCTCCCAAGGCAACACCGTTTACTAAAACCGGTATAGATATAACGTCCTTAAAGTACCTAAAATAAGTTAAGTCGCCTATTATAAAAAGGGTTATGAGAAGGTTACAGATATATAAGAATTTTATTCGAAATTTATTTTTAAATAAAAGAGATATAGCAGATAGAATTAAAACTGAAGCAAGTACTGGAGGCAATAGTGCAGCATAGGAGAAATAGTCTGGCTGCATTTGACTACCGTAAACTAGAATTTTAATTGTTATAAAAAGTACAAATAAAAATAAATCTATATAGGCATTCATAAAGAAACTTGCTTTTTTCATTAATAAATCCTCCAATAAGTATGTAAAATTAATCCTTCTAAATTATAGAATAGATATATGTATAATCATAAAATAATTTGTGAATAAATTATTAAGCTGTTGCAGATATGGGGCTTTAAATACTATAATTAATAAAGGCTTATATATTTTAACAAATAGATAAAAGCTATGCAACAACATCTAGTAGTATATGAAGTATTTTTAGATTGGTATTTACATACGGGAAATAGTATAGCATAATATATTTGTTATTATAAGAAAAAATAGGAGGGAAAGTCATGGAAGATAAGGATGAAATTCAAGAAGGTCTTATTATAGATGAAGAAGCTAAAAAAGAATTCTTAGAGGAGTTAAGAACTAAAAATTTAGAAGAAACTCAGGAAATAGAAAGAGCTAAAATTTTAGCGGCCCTTAAAGAAAGTGAGAATACCAGTGAAAATACTATAGAAGAATCGGCTTTAGATAGCGTTGAAGATAAAAATATAAGTGTAGTTGAAGATAAAAAAGATGAAAAGAAAAAGCCAGAGTTCTGGATGAAAAATTTTAAAGCATCATTTATAGATACAGCTGTAACAGCTCTTTTATCTACTGCAGCTCTATTTTTGTTTGATCTTATTTTAAGATTAATATTCGGATATTATGTTGCAGATTTAAAAGGAGTATATATTATAATATTCTTAATAATACTAGTTATATATCCACCTATAATGTATAGATCAAAGCACGGCAAAACTATAGGCGAAAAATTTGGCAAAAGAGAAGCGTAAGAAGGAGAAGAGTAAAAGTTGAGAAAAGGCAATGAATATGAATTTAACATAGAAAAGACTCAGTTTCCTGGTACAGGAATAGCAAAAATGGATGACCTTAAAGTTTATATTAAAAATGCAGTACCAGGTCAGAAGGTTAAAGCAAGAGTTACTAAAAAGAGAAAAGAGTATGCAGAAGCAAAGATAGTAGAAGTAATAGATAATGTAGATTATGCAGTAGAGCCGACATGTCCTCATTTTAATCTATGTGGAGGATGCACTTCTCAGTTTTTACCATATGATAAACAATTAGAGTTAAAAACTGAACAGGTTTTGGAATTATTTCGTGAAGCAGAGATTGATGGCTTTGAGTATTTAGGTATAGAAAAGAGTCCAGATGAACTTGAATACAGAAATAAGATGGAGTTTACCTTTGGGGATGAAGAAAAGGGCGGAGAGCTTACTTTAGGCATGCACATCAAAGGTAAAAGTTTTGGTATTGTAAATGTTCACGGATGTCAGATAGTAGATGCAGACTTTAGAGTTATTTTAGATACAGTGGTAAATTACTTTAGAGAAAAGGAACTTCCTTACTACAGAGTAATGAAACGAGAAGGTTTTTTACGAAATCTTGTTGTGAGAAAGGCTAGAAACACTGGAGAATTATTAATAAATATAGTTACTACTTCTCAGTTAGACTTTAACTTTGAAGAGATTACAGAAATCCTTAAAGCCTTAAATTATGAAGGTGAATTAAAAGGAATATTACATACTATAAATGACAGCTTCTCTGATGTGGTTCAAGCTGATAGTGTAGAAGTTCTTTATGGAAGGGATTACATTATAGAAGAACTTTTAGGGCTTAAGTTTAAAATATCTCCTGAATCCTTCTTCCAAACCAATTCTAGAGGAGCAGAAAAGCTGTATAGTATGGTAAAGGACTTTTTAGGAGATGCCTCATCTAAGGTAGTTTTTGATTTGTACTGTGGTACAGGAACTATTGGTCAAATTGTAGCATCTAAGGCTAAAAAGGTTCTAGGAGTGGAGCTCATAGAAGAAGCGGTTAAGGCTGCTAATGAGAATGCTAAGCTTAATGGGTTGACAAATTGTCATTTTATAGCTGGAGATGTAGCTCAGGTTATTAAGACTATTAAAGACAAACCTGATGTAATAATTCTAGATCCACCAAGACCAGGGGTACATCCTGTGGCTTTAGACTATGTTATTAAGTTTAACGCACCAGATATAGTGTATGTATCTTGTAATCCGAAAACTTTAGTTACTGATTTGAAAGTGCTTAAGGAAGCAGGATATACTGTGGAGCAGGTTAAGCTAATGGATATGTTTCCACATACGCCCCATATCGAAACTGTGGTTAAGTTAAGTAAGTAATATCAAGGATAGGTGGTAAATAAGTAATAGAAATTACTTATTTACCACACCTTTGATTTTCTGATGATAACAAAAGCTTTCTATGAGTTGTTATTTTTGATCATAGAAGGCTCTATTTTTAAATAGTTAAATTATAGACTCTTGTACACTGACCGTTTTTTATTATGAAGGTTCTGCCTTTTTTACAATTAGATTGAACCCATCCATATTAACTATAATAAGCGGGTCTCCCTTTTTTATTAACTGGCGTTGAGAATAAACTGTCTTTGTAGCATTGTCAAATAGTCCCTTACCCTTATGATTAAAGTCCTCACAAGCTATTCCTTGTTGCCAAAGAAATTTTTGCTCTTTTTTTATTCTTTTGGATTCAATAATGAATCGTTCAATACTTATTATTGAAGCAAAAATACATATTAGGATTATAGTCTGTAAAAGAGAGTGAGATATCATTACTATTCCTAATGAGCAGATAAATACACCATTGGCGTTTGAACCTCCACGTTGACTTTTACCGTAAAAGAGTGGAAGATCTGAATATTTTTCAACGCCTATCCATACTAGGGCATATACTGATAAGAATATACCTAGGATTCTTAAAATATCAATGGGTGCTATAGATAAAAAATCCGAGCCATTTAGTTCTAATAGTTTTTTTACTAATTGCAAGGCTAGAGTTATTATAATTAGAGCAATAACCTGAGGCCAATCAATAGTTACAGGGTGTATAGAATCTAACATCTCACCTGTAGCTTTAGGATCTCCCATGTCTTTAATAGCTGCATTTTCTGCATCTTCATCACAATACCCCATTTTAATATATGCTTCTTTTTGGTCAGTAATGTGATTTTTCATTTCCACGCAAATCTCCTTTCTTATTTTTCTGTTAGAGATATTTTTAGTTAAAATACGTAAATATTCATCTGCCTTCATATTAATACACCTCTAATTCTAGTAAGGATGCCATAGTTTTAACATATTTTTGCCATATAGAAGTGTTATCTTGCAATAATTTTTTCCCCTGTAATGTTAGGCTATAATACTTGCGAACTTTTCCGTTAACTTCTTTTTCATGGTAATTTAAATATTGTTGTTTTACTAAAGTGTGTAGTAAAGGGTATAATGTGCCTGCCTTAAGTTCAAACATATTGTTTGAACTATTTTTTAAAGTTTCAATCATTTCGTAACCATACATATCTTTTTTCTGGAGTAATTTTAAAATAAGCATAGTGATATCCCCAGAATATAAACTGTTGTTAACTGACAACTTAACCACCCCTTTCATATATAGGTAATCTATATATCTATTATTAATATTATTATATATCGATAATCTATATATGTTAATAGATTAATTCTAATTTTCTTAATTTTTATTCAATTCATCTTAAAATATTGTCTGCTTTAGTAGTTAACTTGGTTGTTCCATTTGTAAAGGTCTCTGTTACTGCTGTTTGTTTACTATTATTAAAATCAATAAAAGAGGTGTTTCAAAACTAAGCAATTAGTCTTGAAACACCTCCTCTATGATTAATAACGAACCGAAAGCATTTTCGTTTTTAAAATTAATCGTTTTTATTCAACCACTTATTAAGTACTTCTATATACTTCTCATTTTCATCTACAAATGGCATGTGAAGACTAGATTCAAACAATTCCCATTCTGAATTTGGAATCTTGTCATACATTGTCTTTGCAATAAATGGTGAGCAAAGATCATGGGAGCCGCTGGTGATTAAACAAGGTTCTTGAATATCCTCAATCTCTTTCATAAAATCAAAGTTTTTTAATGTTCCAGTTGGAGTGAATTCGTTTTGACCCCATGCAGTTATATAGGACTCTGTTCCAGCAACCTTTGGACGTCTTAAGCATTCTGGTGAATCCGGCCCTAATGGATATGCACAGTGACGAAGCATGAATTCTGCCTCTGCTTCTTGATATTCTTTTGTGGAATAATCCCCGGTCTCTTCTGCTTTTGCAATAGCATCCTGCATTTTTTGTGGAAGGAATTTAATTCTTCGACGTTGTTCTTTTTCCCATAATTCAGAGGATGGTAAAGTACTAGATAAAATATAACTTTTAATTCCTTCAGGTTTGTATTCACAAGCATATTGAATTGCCTGCATACCTCCCCAGGATTGTCCTAGTAAGTGAATTTCATCTAAGCCTAGGTGTTTACGTAACTGAATTAATTCTTCAATCCATGTCTCTGCGCACCATAAGTCAGGACGGGAAGGTGTTGCGGACAATCCGCATCCTAATTGGTCATACATAATGACTGCACGACCATCTTCTGCAATCTTGTCAAGTACTTCAAAGTAATTATGTGTAGAACCTGGTCCGCCGTGTAATAAGAGCAATGGTTTCTTATTTCCAGTACATTCACCCACTATACGATAGTAAGTTTTATATTCTAGATAGGGCATGTAACCTTCGGTAATCTTCATAAAATAATCTCCTTATCTCTATTTCTGTTCAGGAACAATAATTACATCTTTTGTATATTTATTCAATACTTCGCAGCCATCTTCAGTTATGATAACAAGGTCTTCGATACGAACACCTATTCCTTCTTCTGGTAAATAAATTCCTGGCTCAACAGAGAAGCATTGTCCTGGTTTGATGATGTCTTCATTTACGGAAGAAACATCACCGAATTCATGATCTTCTAAACCACAAGAATGTCCAGTTCTGTGTGTGAAGTATTTTCCATATCCTTTTGATTCGATGTAGTTTCTTGCAGCTAAGTCTACGTCACACATTCTATTTCCAGGTTTTGCAGCAGCAATACCTCTTAAGTTTGCTTCTACAACGATGTCATAGATTTCTTTTTGTCTTTCGGAAATTTCGCCGATAAATACAGTTCTTGTCATATCAGATGCATAGTTCTTGTAGAATCCACCTATATCAAGAACAACGCAATCTCCATATTTTCCTTTTGAATCATCTGTTACGTGATGTGGATCTGCTGCTCCCTTAGCATATGCTGTGATTGGGTCGAAAGATACTTCGTTAATACCATGTTTCTTGTAAATTTCTCGAACTTTAGCATTTAATTCTTTTTCAGATAAACCTCTCCCTACCCATGGAATCAATTCATCCATTGTAAGATCATTTAATCTTGAGGATTCTCTTAAGATAGCAATTTCTTCTTCATCCTTAATCATTCTTACGTAGTCAACGATAAAGGAACCGTTTACAAATTTGCTTCCTCCACCAAGTTCTTGTAATCTTAATAAGAATCTAGATGGCCATACTTTATCGATACCAATAACTTTATCTTTTTCTACAAATTTGGATAAAATCTCAACTCCGTCCTGGATATCGTTATACCATACGATTTCTACACCAAGATCCTCTTCTTGTGGGAACAGTTCATTAATAACGATCTTGTGGCCTCCGTTAACATTTAGGTATAATGCTAGTAATCTTTCTCCTGGCATAATCCATTTGCCTGTTAAATAAAAAATAGCTGTAGGATCAGAAATAATCATTTGAGGAATCTCATGTTCTTCCATTGATTTTAAAACCCTGTTTAATTTGTTTATGTTCATAGTTATTGCCTCCCAATTTGGTTATTAAATACTAGTATAATACGATTACTAATATAATACGCTTGTCTTCAGATGTCAATGTTTACATTGAAGCTTTTGAATTTTTGGAAATGAAATTATTTACATTTTTTCTTTGTATTGGTGAAAAGTTTGTGCTATTATAGGTTATGTGAAGGTAACAATTTTACAACATGTGGTATTTAAGTCAGTGCAAACCACTTAACTAAGAGATATGCACATGACTTTTGAAATACAAACTCAATATTAAAATTTTTTTATGGGAGGAATGAAAAGATGGAAAGTACAAGCAGAAGACCATTTGGGTTCTATGTGTGCTCATTTGCTTTCACATTAGAAAGATTTGCATTCTACTCAGCAAAATGGTTAATCGCAGTATTCGTAGTTGCTACCGTAGCAAAGGGAGGACTTGGTCTTTCCGCTGCAGAAGGAGCAAAAATGTCTGCAAACTTAGTAGCATTTACTTATCTTGCTCCACTGATCGGTGGGTATATCTCTGACCGTATCGTAGGTGCTAGATACCTTGTTCCAATAGGAATGATTTTGATGGGAGCAGGTTACTTAGTGGGGTGGCAAGCCTCAAGTGCTGCTATGGTTAACTTAATGATTATTCTAGTTTCTATCGGTACAGGTTTATTCAAATGTCAGACAAACGCTATAACAGGCAGACTTTTCGATGACCCAAGACAATTAGATAGTGCATTTTCTATTCAGTATTCTTTCGTTAACATTGGTTCTTTTATTGGTACAACCATTATAGGGGTACTTGTAGGAACTAAGGGGTACGCTTTCTGTTTCTTAATCTGTGCAATTATGATGTTTATTGATGCCGCTTGGTTCATTTTTGGATGGAGATTCTTAGGCGAAACAGGTAAAAAACCATTCAAGGTTGATGAACACGAAGAGGTAAAAGAGAAGCAGTTAGTAGAAGAAAAGAAGCCTCTTACATCAATGGAAAAGAAAAGAGTTGCTGCAATCGTTTTAATCTCCTTCTTCTCTGTAATATTCTGGGTGTTCTGGTACTTAGCCTACATGCCTGTGTATTACTATTGGGGCGGCGACAATGCACTTGCTAACTGGACTATAGGTAACTTTACAGTGCCAACAGCTTGGTTTGATTCATTAAATGCATTAATGTGTATTTCATTAGGACCAATTCTTGGTGGATTATGGGTAAAATTAGCTAAGAGACCTCAAGGTGACTTAAGTATGTTTAAGAAGACTGCTTTAGGAATGTTATTATTAGGTTTATCTTATGTAATTTTTGCAATGGCAGATGTTACAAGAGGCGGTAATCTTGCATCACTTGGCTGGATCATTGCATTCGGTATAGTATTATCCCTTGGTGAAATGGTGTTCTCACCACTTGGAAACTCATTCATCAGTAAGTTTGCTCCACCTAGATTATTATCAAGAATGATGAGTGTTTGGGTACTTGCTGTCTTCTTTGCAGGAAAGTCCTACGGATGGTTGTATGAGTTTACATTAAAATTCAAATTTGCACCTGTATACTTTGTAATCGCAGGTATTGCTATTGCAGCTGGTATTATTCTTTGGTTATTAGATAATAAGTTGAACAGTTTAGTTGTAAAAGATGAAGAAGAACAAAATGCTGATGAAGTAGGTCATTATGTATAATAAATCAATTTGTTAACTAACCCGGGTGATTCAAAAAATCACCCGGGTTTTTGAGTTTTGGTTGAGAATTGAAACTTTTAAGATATAGAGAAATTATATTGCTTAAACTAATTGAAGAGTTTTTGTGTGAATTTATTTAAAATTTTAAATTTTAGTATACTTTACACTATCTTCTTATTTTAAATTAATAGTATATTATCTATAGATTGTAGTAAGAGGGGGAAAATAGATGAATAAGTCAGTGGAAGATAAAATGAAAGAAATATTATTGTCAAAGGGAATAGATATTAGCAATTGCTCCAGTGATAATGGAGAACAAGACAATATACCAAAAGAACCAACTCCTAGAG
Source organism: Clostridium sp. CX1 (assembly GCF_025398335.1). GTDB lineage: Bacteria > Bacillota > Clostridia > Clostridiales > Clostridiaceae > Clostridium_AM > Clostridium_AM tanneri. The sequence continues at coordinate 220,672 of NZ_JAODOO010000004.1, read as the reverse complement.
CTAATGCCTTAAGAGATATTTTCTATAATACTTTAGCTACAGCAGATATGGAATTTCCATACTGGTACAATAGAAAGTGGAAGGAATTAGATGGTGAAATTACCATAGTTAGAAGGGCCAAAGCCTTGAAAGAAGCTTTTTCCCGCGTAACACCAAATATAATACCAGGCGAAAAGCTAGTTATGCAAAAAACTCGAAACTATAGAGGGTCCTTCCCAATGCCATGGCTTAGCGAAAGTTTCTTCGTTGCACAGGGGGATGAGATCTCAAGGGAGGCTTCTAAATCAGTTGGAAGTGCAGCAGACGAATTAAGTCATGTTGGACAAGGCGGTGGAAACGTAACCAAAAGCTTTGGAGAGGTAGTGTCTATTGCCGGCAAGTTTGGAATGAGAAAGGAAGAAATTCCTGCACTTTTAAAGGTTGCAAGGGAATGGGTTGGCAAATCTGTTGAGGACGTAAGTCTTAGATATGAAAAAATGGTACCAGAATATGAAATTAAGGAAAAAATAATGAGAAGCTTAGTATGCATGTTTGATTCTGGATATACGATACCACAGGGAAGAGAAGTAGTTAACTATTACTACCCACTGCAGTATGGTTTTGATAAGCTTAAGGAAATAGCAAAGGAATGCATAGATAAAGTTGCTGGAAATGCAGATGGTGATGGACTAATAGGTATGGACAGACTTTACTTTTATGAAGCAGTTATAATTGTTATAGAAGGACTTCAACAGTGGATTCTTAATTATGCTAATCATGCAAGGCTATTAGAGGGAAGGTCCTCTAGTGATCAAGAGAAAAAGGAGTATAGGGATATAGCTGAGTGTCTTGAATCTATAGCTCATAATCAACCACAGAATTTTAGAGAAGCACTTCAGTTGTCCTACATTCTTCATATAGCCGTATTAAATGAAGATGTTATATCCGGACTATCTATAGGCAAACTTGGACAAATACTGTACCCTTGGTATGAGCAGGACATAGCCAGCGGTAAGATAACAAAAGAGGAAGTTCTTGAACTTATGGAACTTTACAGAATTAAAATAACTTGCATTGATGTTTTTGCTTCAGCAGGGGTTAATGGTGGAGTATTATCTGGTAACACTTTTAACAACCTATCTTTAGGAGGATTAACAAGACAAAACCAAAGTGCAGCTAATGAATTAGAAATGATAATATTAGAAGCGGGAATAACTTGTAGAACTCCACAGCCAACTTTAACGGTAATGTATGATGAAAAGCTTCCAGAGGAATTTTTAATAAAGGCTGCTGAATGTTGTAAAACTGGAACGGGATATCCTGCATGGGTTAATAATAGAAATGCAATGGATTTCATGATAAATCAATATGCTGAAGAGGGAATGACTATTGAAGAAGCTAGATCAGTTGCAATTGGAGGCTGTTTAGAGATATCTCCTTGTTGTTGGAAAGTACTAACCTTAAATGGCAAAAGCTATGAAATTCCAGGTGGTGCTGGTCAGCCTACCAGTGTTGGCGTTCACTTTATAGCAAATCCAAAAGTTCTTGAACTAGTTTTAACTAATGGAAAAGATTATAGAACTGGAATGCAGGTTTATCCACCTCATAATAGAAAACTTGAAACTTTTGAAGAATTAATTGAAACCTTTGAACAATATTATGAAGATACAATAAAGATTCTTGCTAAAACTAACAATATCGAACATGATATCTGGAGAAAACAAAATATGGCTGTTATAAATTCTTTTCTTAAGCCAGATTCATTAGATAAGGGTCATCATATAGGAAATATGGGTTATAGATATAACGGAACCTTTAATGTAGAAACCTGTGGAACTATCACCATGATAAACTCTTTAGCAGCTTTAAAAAGCTTAGTGTATGATAGTAAGGAATATACTCTCAATGAGATGATAGATGGAATTTTAAATAATTTTGGTTATAAACAAGCATCTGAAACTGGAAACTACTCATTAGCAGAACAGGTAAAAGTTGATGGCGTTGATAAGTATGACAGGATATATGGTGATTGCCTAAAAGCACCTAAGTACGGAAATAACGACTTCTATGTTGATAGTATTTTAAAAGAGTATGAAGAATGGTTAGCAGAGGCATGCAGCAAAGTTGAATCCTTATATGGTAAGAAAATGTATCCTTGTCAAATATCTGTGTCTACTCATGGACCACAGGGAGCAGCTACTTTAGCAACTACAGATGGAAGGTTAGGTGGAACTACTTATTCTGATGGTTCAGTATCTGCATATCCAGGAACAGATAGAAATGGTTTATATGCATTATTTGAATCAGCTAACATTTGGGATCACACTACATCACAAAATTCTCAAATGAATCTAAAAGTTCATCCAGCTGCACTAAAGGGCATTCAGGGCACGAAAAAATTATTAGATTTAACTAGAGCATATATGAGAAGAGGCGGCACCCACGTACAATACAACATTATAGATTCTACTATATTAAAAACAGCACAAAAATCTCCAGATCAGTACAGGGATTTATTAGTTCGTGTAGCAGGATTTACTCAGTATTGGTGTGAATTAGGTAAGCCTATTCAAGATGAAGTAATATCAAGAACTCAACATGAAGGGGTGTAGTAATATGGCATTAAAACATAATGATTGTTTAAATTTTTGTAGTATAGATGCGAATAAGGGAATATGTAGAGTGACTAAAAATCTAATTTATATAGATACTGATACCTGTAGTAAATTTGATTTAGCACCTAAATGCAATAACTGTGAGAACTTTCATAATGCAGATGAAAATGGTATAGGAATATGCAAAGGTTTATCTAAAGAAGATTGGGTTTATGGCAGTTTAAATGCAGTAACTTGTAATGGTCATAAGTTCAATAGGAAAGGTTAATATTGTGAATACTAAAGGATTGATATTTGATATACAGAGTTTTTCTGTTCATGATGGACCAGGTTGTAGGACTACTGTATTTATGAGCGGGTGTCCACTTAGCTGTAGATGGTGTGCAAATCCGGAAAGCTGGATTAAGAAGCCTCATATAATGTTTAGTGAATTGTCCTGCAAATATGAAAAAGGCTGTAGAATATGTAAAGATAAGTGTACTAAAAAGGGGCTAAGCTTTGATAAGGAAAATAAGCCGGTACTAAACTTTCATATATGTAAATCATGTACTACTTTTGAATGTGCAAAAGCCTGCTATCAAAATGCTCTTAAAGTATGTTCTAAAGAATATAGCACTGAGGAATTAATGAACATATTAACAAGGGACTCTAATAATTGGAGAAGCGGTGGAGGCGTTACATTTAGTGGAGGAGATCCGCTTTCACAAAGTAATTTTCTACTTGAGATACTTAAAAAGTGCAAGGAAAAAGGTATTCATACAGCGATAGAAACAACTGCATATAGTAAGGAGGAAATATTCCTGGATGTAATGAAGCATATAGATTTTGCCTTTATTGATATTAAGCATATGGATAGAGAAAAGCATAAGGAGAAGGCTGGAGTATACAATGACTTAATTCATAGTAACATAACATCACTTGCAAAATCTAGCTGGAAGGGCCGACTTGTGCTGAGAATGCCTGTAATACATGGCTTTAATGATAATGACGACAATATACTACAATTAGTTAAATTTATGAATTTTAACGGTCTAGTGGAAATAAATATACTCCCATTTCATAGACTTGGAGAATCAAAATGGACACAACTTGGCCAAAGTTATGATTACTCATTAGAGGGAGACGTTTCTGATTCTAGGCTAAAAGAAATACAGAATATGTTTTTACAGAACAGCATAGTTTGTTACATCGGCCACGATACTTTGTTTTAACTATATTATTATAGTTATTTATACAGCATAATATTAAAAATCCATCAAGTTTATTAAAACTAGTAATTCTACTATTGGAATTGCTAGTTTTTCATTTATAATATAAGTATATATTTTATTCAAAGGATGAGTGAGCATGGAGTTAAAGGACATATGTATATATGATCACATAAAGGATTACTTAGATGAAATATCTATTGTAAGTTATAAAAAAGGACAATATATAACTCGTTCTAGTGAAAACCTTGAAGAGATTTTTTTTATATTAGATGGAAAGGTTAAGGTAGAGTGTATAACCAAGTATGGCAAGAGCTTTTTAGTAGATGAACTGTCGGAAAATGAGTTCGTAGGGAAAATCAGTTACATGCATGATCAGAATTTATTTTGTGACATTAAGGCTACAAGTAATGCATCCTTATTAAAAATAGATAAAAATACCTTTAAAAAATTGCAGCAAAGCTCGGATTTCATGAAAATATTTTTGTTGAAGACTAGTAATAGAATATATTATATGTACAAGAAATTAATGATGAAGGATTTGTTTAAATTTGAGGAGTTATTTGCTTTTCACATACTGAAAAATTCTGAAAATAATATATTTAAATTTAAAAGTATGTACAGTCTTTGCAAAGTTTTATCAGTGAGCAGAAAAGGTTTATATAATACTATAAATAGATTTATAAAGGAAAACTGTATAAGAAAGGATGAAAATTCAATTGTTATTTTAGATAGGCAATATTTGAACAAAATTTCCACGCATGTAAGAGAGTTTAACGAAACTAATGGCAGTGATTTGAAATTTGATATATAGCCGCATATATAAGTTAAGTTTAGATATATAACTAGTTAACAAGTAAATACATTGTGATATTGGTGAAGAGTCTTTCCTAATTTAGGGAAAGGCTCTTTTTCATATTATCGTTCGAGAAAAATGTCAATTTGTGTTGAAGGTTGTAAAAAAATGTTATATAATTATAGAGTAAAATTGTAAACTATAAATTGTAGATGGAGAGTTGAGTTAACTATGAAAAGGTTAAAGGTAAATTTAATGCTAAACACAATAAAAAGTAAATTAATTGTAACCATGGTAGCGATTTGCTTAATTCCCGTGATTTTGTTAGGAGTTACATCTTACTTCAAATCTAAAAATGTATTAGAAAAGAAACTTGAAGTTACAAGTATGCAGACTCTAAAGGAGATTAATAGAGGCATAGATAATTACTTTGATGCTATGGGGAATCAAGTAAAGGTATTATCTGTTAATGCAAACCTAGTAAACGTTGATAATACGGAAAATGAAGATTCTTTTAAGTATGCTAAATATAGTATTAAAGATGTTCAAGAAAGTGATAATGATATAATAAGTGTTTACTTTGGAACTGAGGGTGGACACTTTACAACCTATCCTGAAGTTAAATTGGCAGAAGGATATAATTATAAAGAAAGACCTTGGTATAAAGAAGCTATAGACACTCCAGATAGAGTAATATACACAGAGCCTTATAAGGATGTTAGCAGTGGAGAATTTGTTATATCTGTTGCAAAGGCTATTGTTAAAGAAGGTAAAGCAATTGGAGTTGTTTCTATGGATATTACACTCTCTAAGTTTACGGAAAACCTATCAAATGTAAAGGTCGGAGACGACGGATACATAATGGTAACTAATGAAAGTGGTATTGCTGTAGTTCATCCAGATAAAAAATTAATTGGAACTGATACTATTAAAAAGTTGAGTTTATGGGATCAGGCTTCAAAGAATAAAGAGGGATTTACAAACTATAAATATGAAGGAAATAGAAAATTTGGAGTATATACTACAAATGAAACTACAAACTGGAAGATATTTGCTGCATTAAATGAAAGTGAACTGACCAAGGATACAGCAGAAATAAGACTTTTAACTTTTATATTGGTACTTGTAACATCAGCATTAAGTGTACTTCTGTCTATTCTTATAAGCAGAGCAATATCTAACAATATAAATAAATTAAGTCATTCTATGAATGTAGCTTCAGGAGGAGATTTAGTCACTCTAGCTGACGTAAAATCTAAGGATGAACTAGGAAAACTATCAAAGGACTTTAATTTGATGACAAAGAACATAAGAGAAATGATGGTAGGAGTGGAGAATTCATCAAAAGTTGTACTTGACACATCATCTAATCTAAGTGCTATGTCAGAGGAAACTACTGCTTCTGTTGAGGAAATATCAAGGGCTATTGAAGAAATTTCTCAAGGTGCAACACAGCAGGCTTCAAGTACCCAGGAAGTAGCTTTTGGAATGGAACAGTTAGCACAAGGCTTAGATAACATTGCTGAAGCTACAGAGGAAATGAACGAACTATCTAGTAGTGCACAGGAGCTTAGCAATAAAGGATTACAAATGGTTCAAGTTCTTGCTGATAAATCAGATGAAACTAAGGTTTCAGCAGTAACTGTTACAGAAATAATAGAAGATATGAATGTAAGTACACAGGAAATTAACAAGATTTCTGATACTATTACACAAATTACTGACCAGACAAACCTCTTATCTTTAAATGCAAGCATAGAGGCTGCACGTGCAGGAGAGGCTGGTAAGGGATTCGCTGTTGTAGCAGATGAAATTAGAAAATTAGCGGAACAGTCAAGAAAATCTACTGACGAGATAAAGGTTATAGTAGAAGCTATTAAATCGAAGTCTTCAACAGCAGTAAAGGCAATGGAAGAAGCAAGTACTATGATAACAGATCAAGGTAAGACTGTTGAAGAGACTACAGAAATATTTAATAAAATCTACCGCTCAATAAATAGTTTAATCTCCATGGCAGGTCAGATAAGAAGTAGTATTTTAACTATTAATGATCAAAAGGGTGTTATTGTAAGTCAAGTAGAGAGTATATCTGCTGTTTCTGAAGAAACTGCTTCTTCTACAGAGGAAGTGAATGCTTCTATAGAAGAGATCACCGCTATGATGTGTGAATTTACCAAAAATGCTACGGAACTTCAAAGCTTATCTCAAGGCTTGGAAGAGGAGTTAGGCCAGTTTAGGATAAAATAATTCAATAGCAAATTAATCAAGAAAAATTATTATAATCATTAAAGTTTATTGGGACCTAGAAATGTAACATTTCTAGGTCTTTTTGATATATATTAAGGGTAGAGACAAATAGTAAAACCTGTTGACATAAAATTGAAAATATGTTATATAAAAAAATAGGACTTAGCACTCAAGAGAAGACAGTGCTAATAATTATCATGAGAGGGGAGATTTACTTGGAAACAAAACAGTTTAAAGCAGAATCTAAAAGACTGCTGGATCTTATGATTAATTCAATCTATACCCATAGGGAAATTTTTCTAAGAGAGCTCATTTCTAATGCCAGTGATGCAATTGACAAGATTTACTATAAAGCATTAACAGATGACTCCTTGAGCTTTGATAAAGATAACTATTATATTAGGGTGAGCTGTGATAAGGAAAATAGAATATTAAAGATTTCAGACACCGGTATTGGCATGACAAAAGAGGAACTAGACGACCACCTAGGGGTTATAGCAAAAAGTGGGTCTTTAAAATTTAAAAAAGAAAATGATTTAAAAGATGGATATGATATAATTGGACAGTTCGGTGTAGGATTCTATTCTGCCTTTATGGTAGCTGACACTGTTACTGTTATAAGTAGAGCCTTCGGAAGTGATGAAGCCTATAAATGGGAATCTAAAGGAGTAGAAGGCTATACCATAGAACCTTGTGAAAGAAACTCCTTTGGCACAGATATTATACTTAAGATAAAAGAAAATACAGAGGATGAAAATTTTGATGAATATCTAGAAGAATATAGACTAAAATCAATTATAAAGAAATACTCTGACTTTATTAGATATCCTATAAAAATGGATGTTACTAGAAGTAGGCTTAAAGAAGGCAGTGAAAAAGAGTATGAGGAATACACAGAGGAACAGACTGTAAACAGTATGGTTCCTATATGGAGAAAGAATAAGAATGAGCTTACAGAGGAGGATTATAACAATTTCTACTCAGAAAAGCACTACGGCTTTGATAATCCAGTAAAGCATATTCATATTAGTGTAGATGGAGCAGTAAGTTATAACGCGATCCTATTTATTCCAGAAAAAATGCCATACGATTTCTATACTAAAGAGTATGAAAAAGGATTGGAGTTATATTCAAATGGTGTTTTAATAATGAATAAGTGCTCTGACTTGCTACCTGACTACTTCGGGTTTGTAAAAGGAATAGTAGACTCAGAAGACTTATCTCTTAACATATCTAGAGAGATGCTGCAGCATGATAGGCAGTTAAAACTTATTGCTAAAAACATAAAAACTAAGATAAAAAATGAATTAGAAAATCTATTGAAAAATGAAAGAGATAAGTATGAGGAGTTCTATAAATCCTTTGGAAGACAATTAAAGTATGGTATATATAGTGACTTTGGCAGTAACAAGGATATCTTACAAGATCTATTGATGTTCTATTCGTCAAAGGAGAAAAAGATGGTTACCTTAGAAGAATATGTTTCTAGAATGCCAGAAGAACAAAAGTATATTTATTATGCTTCAGGAGAGTCAAATGAAAGAATAGAGAAAATGCCTCAGACAGAACTTGTATTAGACAAAGGATATGAAATTTTATACTTTACTGATGATGTAGACGAATTTGCTGTACGAATGATAATGAAGTATAAAGATAAGGAATTCAAATCTGTATCCAGTTCTGATTTAGGTATTGAAGTAGAAGAAAAGGAAAATGCAGATAACGAAGAGAGCAAAGAGCTCTTTGAAAGTATGAAAAGTATTTTATCAGGTAAAGTAAAAGATGTTAGAGCATCAAAAAGATTGAAAAATCATCCAGTATGTTTATCAAACGATGGTGAACTTACAATTGAAATGGAAAAGGTACTAAACTCCATGCCTAATAACCAAAATATAAAGGCAGATAAAGTTTTAGAAATAAACGTAAATCATGATGTATTTGAATCCTTAAAGGAAGCTTATGAAAATGATAAGAATAAGTTAAATTTATATACAGATTTATTGTATAATCAAGCGTTACTTATTGAAGGATTGCCAATAAATGATCCATTAGAGTTTACAAACAATATATGTAAGATAATGAAATAGAGAAAAAGCCACTTTCAAAGATACTCAATGAAAGTGGCTTTTTTATATTTATTTATTGAGTTAAGTTATCCAGTTTAAATTGTACTATATGGTATATCGTTGAAAAATTGTAATGTAATCTTATGTAACTATAATTTTAAAATAAATTGGGCTTTATTTGAAAAAATAAATGAAATATTCTAATAAATATGTCATAATTAAGTATAAAAACTAATTGATTAGCTACATAAACAGGAGGAGATACTTTGAACTTTAAGGACAATTTTAAGATATTAATTGTAGATGATGAAGTGGATTATCTAAATTCAATGAAAAAGTTATTAGATGAAAAAGATTATAATTCAGAAATAGTCCTATCAGGAACAGAAGCTGTGAGAAAGCTTAAGCAAGAAAGTTACAATTTGGTAATTACAGGACTAAGAATGCCAGAAATGAATGGAATTGAACTTACTGAAAAGATAAAAAAGGATTTTTCTAATATAGAAGTAATAATCTTAACAAGCTATGGCTCCATTGAGACAGCGGTACAAGCAATGAAAAAAGGAGCTTTCAGCTACTTTGTTAGAGATAATGGTGCAGAAGAATTGTTAATGGAGATTGAAAAAATCAGGAAGTTCTGGAAGTTAAAATATGAGAATGAATTTTTAAGAAACCAGCAAAATAGTACAAGTTATATTTTGCAAACTTACAATGAAAAATATAAAGATATACTAAATATAGTAAGAAAGGCAGCACAAAGCAATGTAAATATACTTATTACCGGTGAATCAGGTGTAGGAAAAGAGGTTTTAGCTAGATATGTTCATGAAATAAGTGAAAGAAGACAACAACATTTTGTTGCTGTAAACTGCCAAGCTTTATCTGAAAATTTGCTAGAGTCAGAACTTTTTGGACACGAGAAGGGGTCCTTTACTGGTGCACTTGAAAGAAGAATAGGAAGATTCCAGCAGGCTAACGGAGGAACATTATTCTTAGATGAGATTGGAGAAATGCCTGTAAATGTACAAATAAAACTTTTAAGGGTTTTGGAGTCTAGAACCATTGAGATGCTTGGAAGTAATAAAAGCATAAATGTAGATATAAGGCTTATCTCTGCTACCAATAAAGACCTAGAAAATGCAATTATAGAAGGCGTTTTTAGGGAGGATTTATTTTATAGAATTAACACTATAATATTAGAAGTACCTCCTCTAAGAGAGAGAAAAGAAGATTTAAATATGCTTATAGAATTTTTCTTAAGGAAATGTGAAAAAGAACAAAAGAAAAAAATAGTTAAGGTAGAAAAGGATGTTATAGAATTCTTACTGTCATACAACTATCCAGGGAATATAAGAGAATTGAGAAATATAATTGAGAGGTTAGTTGTTTTGTCTGAAAACGGTGTTATAAGATTTGAGGACTTGCCCCAAAGGAAGAAAACTACTATAAGTGATGTTAGCAAAGTGGAGGATGTAGTGTCCTTAAGAGACTTTAGAAAAGATATTGAGAAAGATTATATTGTTAAGATTTTAGATAAATGTGAGGGAAATATATCAAAAGCAGCAGAATGCCTTCAAATAAGCAAAAGACAATTATTTAATAAGATTGCTGAGTACGACATAAAGTAAAGTTTCATTATTTAAGATTATTATAAAGTGAATTTTTTTTCACGGTAAAAGTGAAAAAAAATTCACTTTTATTTATGCAAAAAAATACATATCCATGAAAACAATAGGTAAAATCTATATTCTAAAGTTTTATTTATAGTGAAAGAGTAGTGGCACGGAAATTGCTATTATAATATAGTGAAAACACAAATAAAACAAATAAAAAAATATAAACAAGGGGGAGACTACAATGGAAAAATCAAAAGAAAACACAACTGCTCTAAAAAGGGATATCAATATGATGCAAGCTACATTGCTTGTAGTTGGTATAGTTATAGGTAGTGGAGTTTTTTTCAAGCCATCAGCAGTTTTTAAGAATGCAGGAGCGCCAGGTCTTGGAATACTTGCTTGGGTAGTTGGATGTATAATAACTGTAACAGGAGCACTTACTATCGCAGAAATAGGCTCAGCTATACCAAAGGCCGGTGGACTATTTGCTTATTTAAAGGACCTATATGGAGAAAAATGGGCGTTTTTACTTGGATGGATGCAAACTGTTATTTATTATCCAGGAATGAGTGCTGCATTAGCAGTAGTTTTTGCAACACAATGCACAAGTTTTATTGATATATCACCAACAGGACAAAAAATTGTTGCAGTAGGGATAATTGCCTTTTTAACTGCTGTAAACCTTATTTCAGCAAAATTTAGTGCTAAATTTGCATCTTTATTTACAATAGGAAAACTAGTACCAATAGGTGTCATTATTATTGCTGGTCTTGCAATGGGAAAGGTTCATGACTTTACTCCACTTACAACATCAGCTAGTACTGGAGCAGGATTTGGAGCTGCGTTACTTGGAGTTTTATTCGCTTACGAGGGATGGATTGCTGTAGCGAATATGGCAGGAGAAATGAAAAACCCTGCTAAAGACTTACCTAAAGCAATAATACTTGGATTAACGATTATTACTATAGCATATCTAGGTGTTAACCTAGCTATAATAAACACAATGCCAGTAGAACAAGTTGCTGCATCACAAAAAGCAGCTACAGATGCTTCTGTTATATTATTTGGACCAATAGGTGCAAAACTTATTGCAGCTGGAATTTTAATATCTATTACTGGATGCTTAAGTGCATTTATAATGACTGGTGGAAGAATGCCTTATGCTATGGCTGCAGATAATTTATTTGTATTTAAAGGTTTCTTTGGAAAGTTAAGTGAAAAGTCAGCTACACCTGCAAATGCAGTTATATTCCAAAGTGTACTTGCGGCTGCATATGCTTTATCTGGTTCTTTTGAAGCTTTAACTAACTTGGCTACTTTTGCTATGTGGTTATTCTTTATTCTTGGTATAGCTGGAGTATTTGTATTAAGAAAAAAATTCAAACATTTAATAACAGAAAATTCATATAAGGTTCCATTATATCCAATAGTTCCTTTAATAGGTTTAGTTGGAGCGTTATATGTTGTTGTAAGTACTTTATTAACAGGAACAATGAATGCATTGTTTGGAATAGGACTTACTTTAATAGGACTACCTATTTATGCACATATTAAGAAATCTCAAGTTAACGAAAAAATTTCATTAGATGCCTAAATATAGATTTGTTACTAGTCAAAAAATACTTTCTAGAAATAGAAGGTATTTTTTTGCAATTATCTTACTAACTGGCCAAGTAAAAAACCGTGATTTTATTCACCACAATTTTGTTCATAGATTTAGATTTTTTTACAATAAATAAAATTTGCATAATAAATATATTACTAATATAATAGTTATAGACTTTAATTTACCTTCATAAACACCTTTCAGCAGAGGAGGGTGTTTTTTGATGTGTTATAGTTGCTGTAGGGTGAATAAGTTTTAAATAATGAATAGTTGGATTATGTATTAGTTATAAGTAAATGTTTATATATAAAAAATAGAATGGTAGGTAAATAGTATGCTTTTAATGAAAACTATAGAGTATTCTCAAATTGATGAAGATAAGAATGATGGTAATTATGTTTTAATTGATGTAAGAAGTCCAGAAGAATTTACGAATTCCACTATACCTGGAGCAATTAATATACCTCTTTTTGATGATGAAGAGAGAAAGAGTATAGGCACTACTTATGTACAGGAAAGTGTTGAAAAGGCTAAAAAAATGGGAGTAGAGGCAGTTGCAAAGAAGCTGCCTGCAATATATGAAAAAATAAATGAACTTCACAAGAAATATAAATCATTAGTATTCTTTTGTGCAAGAGGTGGTATGAGAAGTGGATCTATAGTTTCGCTTCTAACTGCATTAGGGTTAAGGGTTTATAAGTTAGAGGGTGGATATAAGGGATATAGATCCTATATAAATAAGAAATTGCCAGAGGTAATGGAAGAGATAAGGTTTGTAGTAATTCATGGTAATACAGGTATGGGAAAAACTAAGATGTTAAAAACCTTATCAGAACAAGGATATGATACCTTAGATTTAGAAGGTTGTGCAAATCACAGAGGCTCTCTCTTAGGTAGTGTAGGACTTGGAGAACAGTATAGCCAAAAACAGTTTGAAAGTCTTGTTTATGAAAGCCTAAAGAAAAGAAAAGGTAACTTAGTCTTTGTGGAAGGTGAAAGTAAAAGAATAGGCAAAATAATTATGGCTGATTTCATTTTTTCAAAGATGGTAGAGGGAAAGCACATAAGAGTAACCGGTGATATAGATTTTAGAGTAAAAAACATTACAGAGGATTACGTTGAAAGTGGCAATTCTGAGCTTATAGAAGCTTTAAATAAACTCAGAAGATACATTAGTGACAAAAATATTGATAAGTATATAAGTGAAGTAGAAGCTTTTAACTATGATTGGGTAATTAAGGAGTTAATGGTGAAATATTATGATCCAATGTATGAAAATAATAAATATGATTGGGATTTAACTTTAGAGGTTCAAAGTATAGAGGAAGCTTGCAGTAAGATAATCCAGTGGAGCAGAGAGCTTATTGACTTAAGTGTTAAGGAAGCTGCACTTACTGTGGAATAATTGATACCTGTCTACTTTTCAATGATATATTAAAATTTTACAAAGACAAGACATAAAGGTAGTCCCTCTTATATAAACTCTGCATATAAAGATAGTAACAAGGTATTTGCAGTAATATATAAGGAGGGAGAATTATGACTTATATAGTTATTCAATATGTTTTTGTTGTTCTTTTAGTTGTTGGAGTTGGATATCTTTTATACCTTTTAAAGGAAAAGGGGCATAAGTTTAATGAAGATTATTTCGGCATAACCCACAGCATATTGAACTCCCTGGGACAGGAAGAAAGAACACCAGATAACGTAAAAAGCATATTAAGATTGGTTTCAAAGGCTGTAACCTATGTGGAAGATAACTATAAAAATGAGGATAACGCCACAAAAGAAGATAAGGCTCTACAGCTTGCAAAGGAAGCACTGACAGAGTTGAATTTTAGAAGAGTCATTGATGACGACAATATAAGATGTGTTATAAGGATAGCTGCAGCATTGTTAACAAAAAAGGAATAGGATGGCCACAGAAATGCTAACAAGATATATCTAGGAAAAAAGTTTATCACCTAAAAAAACAAGCTAAACTCATATTTATAAGGAGTTTAGCTTTATTTTGTTTTAATAATTATTTAGCTTATAAATTTGAAAACTAGTGGATTCTACTGTATAATCAATGAAAGTCTGGAAAGTAACAATTTTAATTTATGAGAACATTTGTTTTTGATTTTTTTTTCTGTTATAATAGTGACAAAATGGATAAATTAAATATTATTTAACAAACTGAAATTAAGTTTAGAATCTTTCATATAAAAACTTAATAATGTTTATATAATTATTTAAATGACTAATCTAAAAAGTTTGGAGGACGGTTATGGAACAAAGAGAAGAACAAGTGCAGGTTTATGATGTCACAGCCTTAACTTCCTTAGAAAAATTAGAGCCTGTCCGAATAAGACCGGGGATGTACATAGGTTCTACAGGAAGCAAAGGTCTTCATCACTGCATATGGGAGATATTGGATAACGCTATTGATGAAATATCCAATGGCTTTGGAGATAAGGCCACAATTATATTAAATAAGGATAAAAGTGTAACTGTTATAGATAATGGCAGAGGAATACCCACTGGAATACACCCTACAAAGAAAAAGTCTGGTGTAGAAATGGTTTTTACAGAGCTTCACACTGGAGGAAAATTTAATAATGATATTTATAAAACCTCTGGAGGACTTCACGGAGTTGGAGCAGCAGTAGTTAATGCTCTTTCAAAGTGGCTGGAGGTTGAGGTAAAGCAAAATGGCAAAATTCATAGACAGAGATTTGAGTATGCTTATGATAAAACTGTTAAAAGAGAAATGCCGGGAACACCGGTAACTACCCTTAAAGTAGTAGGGGAAACAGAAGAAACTGGCACAAAGATAACCTTTATGCCAGATAAAGAGGTTTTCGGAGCTTCAGAATTTAAGTTTGAAGTAATAGATGAAAGACTTCAAGAGCTGGCTTTCCAAAATAAAGGTATAAGGCTAAAGCTTATTGATACTAGAAAAGATGAAATAGTGGAGAAGGAGTATCATTCAGAAAGAGGGCTTTTAGATTTTATAGACTATTTAAACGAAAGCAAAACTGTTCTTCACACTCCACCGATACTCTTTGAAGGTGAAAGAGAAGTAAATGGTTTAAATATGTATGGAGAGGTCTGTATCCAGTTTACCGACTCTACTACAGAATATATAGCTAGTTATGTAAATAATATTCCTACCACAGAATCAGGGACTCACGAAAGCGGATTTAAAACTGGTATGACTAGAGCTTTTAAGGAATGGGCTAAAAAACTCAATCTAGTTAAGGAAAAAGATAAGGAATTTGAAGGCGATGACTTAAGAGAAGGTATGACAGCCATAGTCAGAATTAAGATAAGCAATCCTATATTTGAAGGTCAAACGAAAACAAAGCTTGGAAATACAGAAGCCTATACCATGATGAATGATTTGGCTTATACTAAATTTTCAGAGTGGATAGAGGATAGTAAGGATACTGCAGCAAGTATAATAAATAACGCAGTAGAAGCGGCAGCAAGACGGGAGAAGATAAAAAAGATAAATGAAGCAGAGAAAAAGAAAATAGGAAAAGGTGCTGCACCACTTGCAGGAAAAATAGCAGTATGTACCTTGAAAGATCCTTCTGTATGTGAATTTATTGTAGTTGAGGGAGATTCAGCAGGGGGGTCTGCAAAACAGGCTAGAGATAGAAGGTTCCAGACAATTATGCCTTCTAAAGGTAAGATTATGAATACAGAAAAGCAAAAGCTGGAGAACGTACTTGGCAGTGAAGAACTTAAGATATTCAATACAGCTATAGGTACAGGAGTATTGGATAACTATGATGAAAGTGATTTGAAGTATGATAAGATAATTATAATGTCAGATGCGGATAAACTATTGTCCCCTATGCAAGTAATTGCATAGTGATAACCTTGTGAATTGCGGGAAATCCCTTAGAGCTTTAATTACTAAGTTCATATAGTGACATATGGATGGCGAGGAGTAATTACCGAGGTATAGTAAAAAGATTAAAGATTGGGTAACCACGCAGCGAAGCTTCTTAAAAAGGAGAACGTTCAACGATCATCCCAGGCATGGGAGTAGGAGAAATCCGAAGCGCAAGGCTCTTCAGTTTCTATTGAAGATGATGATATGATCTATGCCCTATAAGTCTAGAAAATATTTATATATTAGTGATTAAATGAAAGCTACCACCGATATGGAGGTGTGCGAATGGGAGGAAAGTATCAACTATCTAGTGAAGAACTTAATAAGATAATTAATGATTATTTATCTGGAAAAACACTCAGGCAGATGGAAAAAGAATCTACACACTGTAAGGCATACTTATCTAAAGTTTTGAGAAAAAGTGGAATAAGTATTAGGGATAACACCTTAAATAGTAGAAAATATACACATAATGAAAACTTTTTTGAGCAGATAGACAATGAGATTAAGGCCTACTGGCTTGGCTTTATATATGCAGATGGGTTTATAGAGTCAAAACGAGACTCGAATAGCCAAAAGTTAGGAATAACATTAAGTGCTATTGATGAAAGTCATCTGTATAAATTTAAAACCCATATAGAAGCTACAAATCCTATCAAGACATATATTGGTAGTGGATATAATTCTAATGGGAGATTTACTAAGATACTTTTGACAAGTCAGAAAACAGTAGTGGATTTGAAAAAATTAGGTGTTATAGAAAATAAAACTAAGAATTTAAGTTTTCCAAATGAGCTTATAGTACCAAATAATTTAATTAGACATTTTATAAGAGGATATTTTGATGGAGATGGTACTATTTATTGTTCACAAGATAAAAAATATGATCATTTTAGTTATCAATTAAGTTTTACAGGAACAAAAGAAATAATAGATGGTATTAGAAAGTTTTTTAATAAAAGGGTTGTCATTAAAACTAGACATAATGCTTTTTATATGAATATAGGAGGAAATCATCAAGTTAAAGATGTATTAAGCATTTTATATGCAGATTCCTCAGTGTATTTAGAAAGAAAATATAATAAATATCTAGACTTATGCAAATATATCGAAAGATAGGGTAGTAACAGGTAGACGGGTACCACATTAGAACATTATGGATGACATATATATACAGGTATATGAGACCATTGATTGCAAATGGGCATCTTTATTTAGCTCAACCACCACTATACAAAGTGTATAAACAGGCAAAAGGTAAAGAAATACTAAAATATGCTTACAGTAATGATGAGTTAGAAAAGGCAATGAAAGAAGTAGGAAAAGGTGCATTACTTCAAAGATACAAAGGCCTTGGGGAAATGAATGCAGAGCAGCTTTGGGAAACTACATTAAATCCTGAGACAAGAACTCTACATCAAATAACCATAGAAGATGCAGCAAAGGCAGAAAAAATGGTGTCATTGCTTATGGGAGACGTAGTAGCACCAAGAAAAAGTTATATGTATAAATACGCAGAGTTTTAAAGGGAGGAATTAGTATAATGGCGAAAAAGCAGACAGTAATTCCACGTGATAATAATATAGTAAAAGTTTCTATTGAAGAAGCTATGCCAGAGAACTATCTTCCTTATGCAGTAGAAGTAGCTAAAGACAGAGCACTTCCGGATGTAAGGGATGGATTAAAGCCAGTACATAGGAGAATAGTATATGGTTCCTATATGCTTAAGGCTTTTCCAGATAAACCTTACTACAAGTCAGCAAGAATAGTAGGGGACATATTAGGTAAATATCATCCACATGGAGATACATCAGTATATGATGCCATGGTTATATTAGCTCAAGATTTCAATACAAGAAAACCATTGATAGATGGACAAGGAAACTTTGGAAGTATGGATGGAGATAGTGCTGCGGCGATGCGTTACACTGAAGCGAGACTTACGCCTATTGCAATGGAAATGATAAGAGACATAGAAAAGGGAGTAGTTAATATGGTAGATAACTACTCTAACTCAGAAAAAGAACCTGAGGTTTTGCCAGCAAGGTATCCTAATCTTCTTGTAAATGGAGCCTTTGGTATAGCGGTAGGACTTGCCACCAATATACCACCCCATAATTTAGGTGAAGTAATAGATGCAACTATTGCAGCAATCGATAACCCAGAGCTAAACACCAAGGAACTAATGGAGTATGTAAAGGGACCAGATCTTCCTACAGGGGGGATTTTAATAGGAAAGAATTCTTTAATTTCTGCCTACGAAACAGGAGAAGGAAGGGTTACTTTAAGAGCAAAAACTTTAATAGAGAAACTAGAAAACGGAAGAGTTGGAATAGTTATAACAGAGTTTCCTTTTAGAAGAAGCAAGGCAAAGCTTCTTCAAATTATTTCAGAAATGACTGCAGATAAAAAACACTCAAAAGCATTGGAAGCTATTTCTGATATTAGAGACGAATCGGATAGAACTGGAATTAGAGCAGTAATAGAGTTTAAGAAATCTGCTGATGAGGAAACTGCTGATAAGGTTCTTAAATACCTATTTAAGAGAACGGATTTACAGTGTAATATTTCCTTTAATATGGTTGCCATAGCGGAAGGAAAACCTCAGACCTTGGGGTTAAAGTCAATACTACAGCACTACATAAATCACCAAAAGATAGTTGTTACAAAAAGATCCGAAAGAGAATTACAGATAGCTGAAAAAAGATTTCATGTAATTGAAGGATTCATAAAAGCCATAGGAATAATGGATCAGATTATAGAAACTATAAGGGCTTCAAAATCTAAAAAAGATGCAGCCAATAACTTGATGGAAAAATTCAGCTTTACTGAAGTTCAAGCAGAGGCAATATTAGAGCTTATGCTTTATAGGCTTACGGGACTTGAAATTGTAGCCTTTGAAAAGGAATATAAAGAATTAGAGAAGGAAATAAGAAGACTTAACAAAATACTAGGAAGTGAAAAAGAACTTTTAAAGGTTATAAAAAAAGAGCTTCTGGAAGTAAAAGGAAAATATGGTGACAGTAGAAAAACAGCTATAGTTGAAAATGATGAGGAAGCGAAGATTGATATAGAAGAGCTTATAGTAGAAGAGGATATAGTAGTAACTATGTCTAATGAAGGTTTTATTAAAAGAATTCCGCTGAAGACATATAACCGTTCTAATGTGGAAGTGGAGGACATAGAATATAGAGAAGGAGATTATAATAAACTCCTTATAAATTCAAATACTAAGGATATTTTAATGTTCTTTACCGATAAAGGAAATATGTATCAGCTTAAAGGGGTAAATATTCCTGAATTTAAGTGGAAGGAAAAGGGAGAAAGGTTAGACTCCTTAATAAGAGGTTTGGATTTAGCTCAGGAGAGAATTATAGCAGTTCATCCTATTTCTAGCTTTTCAGATGAGAAAGATTTTATGTTCTTTACCAGCACTGGAGTTATGAAAAAGACGAGCATAGATAAATTTATAACAAACTATACAAAAATTATGGCCCTTAAGCTTAAAGCAGAGGAAAACTTAATAGATGTTAGGTTATTTGATAAAAATAGGGATGAAAGATTTATAAATGTAATCACTGAAAAGGGATTGTATTTTACTGTAGAAGAGCCAAAAATTGAGTCTGTAGACAGAAATATAATAGGTACTCAGCTATTTACCTTACCTTCAAAAGATAGAGTAGTTAAGATAGAATTTGTTAATGAAGCTCTTCATAGAAGCTTTAGTATATCTATAGATAAGTTAGGTGTAATTAAGGTTTCTGAAAGACAGCAATCTGGCAGAGCAATTAGCACTTTAACCAACACAGCAAGTAGAATTTTAATTTTTTCTAAGGACGGTATGGTATACTCCATACCAGCAGTGATGCTTCAAAATTTAGATAAAAAGGGTGTAAGTATAAATGAGCTTTGGGAGGATATGGACAGAAAGAACATAATAAGTATGCTTTCAGTAGATAACTTTAATGAAGCCTCAAGTATTTACTTTTTTACAAGTAAGGGTATGGTAAAGAAAACAGCCTTAAGTGAATTTGACGGAGACTACTTAAAAACTTTATGCTATAAATTTAAAAGTGATAAAGATACATTAATAGGTATTAAGTATGTTAAGAATGGCGAGGAAGAGGTTGTTTTAATAACTAAAAAGGCTATGGCTATAAGATTTTCAGGAGAGAGCGTAAGTTATATGGGTAAAATTGCATCAGGAGTAACTGGTATAAGCCTTAAGGATGACGATGAAGTAATTTACGCTGATATACTTCAGAGTGAAAAGGATAAAGATAGGGTATTTATGCTAAAGTCAGAAAAGGGTAGTGAAGGAAAGATAAATATTAGGGAACTTAAGATTCAGAATAGAGCAGGAAGAGGGAAAAGCTTAATGCTTGTAGTTATGGATGATGTAATAACTGAAATAAAGTTATAATATTAATATGAAATTGTTAAAAAGTTAACCAAATTTTCAGATAAAAAACTGTTGCAAATTGTAGAACAGGTAATTATAATTAAACTATAATGTTAATATTGAGGCAGAGAATTAGAGAGCCGCATTTAAAAGGGTATGTTAGTGTACTTTTTTAAGTGTGGCCTTTTGTGCTAGTACAAGCCTTAAAAATTGGTCTTAATGTAATCGATTACCAATATTTACATTAAAAATTAAATATATATTTTGGGAGGGAATGTTATGTCAAGTTTAATGGCGGAGTTCATTGGAACAATGATCCTGATACTTTTAGGAGATGGAGTTGTAGCAAACGTCTTACTTAAGAAAAGTAAGGGAGAAAATAGCGGATGGATAGTTATAACAACTGGCTGGGCTTTAGCGGTAATGATACCAGCGTTCATATTTGGAAGTGTAAGTGGTGCACACTTTAACCCAGCACTTACAATAGCTTTAGCAGCTATAGGTAAATTCTCATGGGCTCAAGTTCCTGGCTATATAATAGCACAAATGTTAGGAGCAATTGTTGGAGCAGCTTTAGTATGGTTAACTTATCTTCCTCATTGGAAGGAAACAGAGGACAAGGGTGCAAAGCTTGGAATATTCTGCACAGGTCCTGCTATTAGAAGCTATGGAGCTAACTTTTTAACAGAAGTAATTGCAACAGCGTTATTAGTATTCGCTATATTAGGAATAGGTACACAAAAACCAGCTGAGGGACTATCAACTTTTGTTGTAGGTGGATTAATTTGGGCATTAGGTTTATCCCTAGGAGGACCAACAGGATATGCATTAAACCCAGCTAGAGATTTAGGTCCAAGAATAGCTCATGCTATATTACCAATAGCAGGAAAAGGAGATTCTGATTGGGCATACTCTTGGGTTCCAATTTTAGGACCAGTTGTAGGAGGCGTTTTAGCAGCACTAGCATTTGTAGCAGTGTTTTAATAAACAAATTACCTAAAATTATTACATCAGCATCATACCCTTGCAAGAAGATTCAAAAGTGATAAAATTATAGGATATACTAAAGAATAGAATATAATTAAAAGGGGTGCTGAATATGAATATGTTAAGAGAAATGTTGATGGAAAATCCCATCATAGCAGCTATAAGAGATAACAAAGAGTTAGAAAAGGTTTTTAAAAGTAAAGCAAGTATAGTTTTTGTACTATACGGTGACATTTTAACTATTCCAAAGATATGTCAACGTCTTAAGGAAAATAAAAAAACTGTATTTATTCATGTGGATCTTATCGAGGGGCTAAGAGGAGATTCTGCAGGAATCAAATATGTGAAGGAATATGTCAAGCCGGATGGAATAATAAGTACTAAAACTTCAAATATTAAATATGGTAATGCACTAGGAATGTACACTATACAAAGAATTTTTGTTATAGATTCACTTTCTTTAAAAACAGGGATAAAAAACATTCTAGATATAAAGCCTAATGCAGTAGAAGTAATGCCTGGGGTTGCAAGTAAAATAATAAGCTTTTTAAATAAGGAAGTTAGGACTGATATTATAGCAGGCGGCCTTATTAAAAATAAGAAGGATGTTATGGATTCCCTTGCAGCAGGAGCTATTGCTATATCTACTACTGAACAGGAGTTATGGGAATTATAAGTATTTTAAATTGTTTTAAAAATAATAACTGAGTATTATTGCTATAAAAGGTTTAGGTGTTGATTTCTTCTTTATTAAGTTTTGTATAGGGATTATTAGAAATCAACACTGATAAAATAAGTGAAAACGTTATTAATATTGGAGGGTGTAAAATGGCAAAATATATTATGGCATTAGACCAAGGAACAACTAGTTCAAGATGTATCTTATTTAATGAAAGAGGTTTAGTTGTTAGTTCAGCACAAAAAGAGTTTAAGCAAATATATCCAGAAGCTGGATGGGTAGAACATGATCCAATGGAAATATGGGCAACTCAGTTCAGCGTGGCAACAGAAGCATTATTTAAAGCTAATATAAGTGCTGAGGATATTTCAGCCATAGGTATTACAAACCAAAGGGAAACTACAGTAGTTTGGGACAGAAGAACAGGCCTACCAGTTTATAATGCAATAGTATGGCAGTGTAGAAGAACAGCAGGCATTTGTGATGAGTTAAGGGAAAAAGGTATAGATAAAGTTATTAAAGATAAAACTGGTTTGATTTTGGATGCATATTTTTCAGCTACTAAAGTAAAATGGATACTTGATAATGTACCAGGAGCAAGAAGAGAAGCTGAAAAAGGAAATCTTGTATTTGGTAACGTAGATACATGGCTTATTTGGAACCTAACAAAAGGAAAAGTTCATGTGACAGACTATACAAATGCATCAAGAACAATGCTATTCAATATACATGAATTAAAGTGGGATAAGGAACTATTAGAGATTTTTGATATACCAGAATCAATGCTTCCAGAAGTAAAACCTTCAAGCTGTGTTTATGGAGAGACTGATCATGCATTATTTAACACATCAATTCCAATAGCAGGAGATGCAGGAGATCAACAAGCTGCATTATTCGGACAAACTTGCTTTAAACCAGGAACAGCCAAAAATACTTATGGTACAGGATGTTTCCTTCTTATGAACACAGGAGAAAAAGCAGTTGAGTCTAAGAATGGACTTTTAACAACCATAGCTGTTGGTATAGATGGAAAAGTTGAATATGCCCTTGAAGGAAGTATATTTATTGGAGGAGCTTCTATTCAATGGTTAAGAGATGAGCTTAGAATGATAAAATCAGCATCTGAGACAGAAAAATACTGTACAGCTGTAGAAGATACAAATGGAGTTTATATGGTTCCAGCCTTCGTTGGAATAGGTGCACCATACTGGGATCAGTATGCTAGAGGAACTATTGTTGGTTTAACTAGAGGAACTAAAAAGGAGCATTTTATAAGGGCTACGGTAGAATCATTAGCATATCAAACTTATGATGTATTAAAGGCTATGCAGGAGGATTCGGGAATAGAACTTAAGGCATTAAAGGTAGATGGAGGAGCATCAGCAAACAACTTCTTAATGCAGTTCCAATCTGATGTATTAGGAGTACAGGTAGATAGACCAGAGGTTATTGAAACTACTGCATTAGGTGCAGCTTATCTTGCTGGTATTGCTGTAGGATACTGGAAGGATAGAGATGAGGTAGCTAAGAATTGGGCTATATCTAAGAATTTTGAGTCAAATATGGCTGATGAAAGAAGAGAAGAATTATTAAAAGGATGGCATGAAGCTGTTAAGAGATCTATGGGATGGGCTAAATAATAGTCTATGATGTGGACGTAACTTAGAGGGATACCTTAAGTTACGTCCTTTTTGTTTTTAGGTTTAACAAGAGTTTTGTAATTAATTAACTATTTTATGATATGCTTAGTATATATTAAATAACATAGTGAATGGAGGTTTCAGCATGGAGATTAATTTTAGTCAGTTTATCGTCACAATTATTAACTTTGCTATACTAATTGGTATAATATTTATTATAGTAAAAGTAGTTAAATCTATAATAAATATTTCTAATTCTGTAGCTAATATAGAAAAAAAGCTAAATAGCATATTACAATTGCTAGAAAAGGAAAAAATATAATTTAAAAAGGAGAGATCTACATGAAAAAGGCAATAGTTTTACTAGCAAAGGGTTTTGAGGAAGTGGAAGCTCTTACGGTAGTAGATGTTTTAAGAAGAGGAGGAGTACACTGCATTACTTGTTCAATAAATGAGGATGCTGAAGTTCTAGGTTCCCACAGCATACATGTAAAAGCTAATAGCCTATTAGAAAAGGTTGATTTCCACAAATATGATGTATTAGTTATTCCAGGAGGTATGCCTGGAGCTGCTAATCTTAGAGATAGTGAAAAGGTAATTGAGCTTGTTAAGAAGTTTAATAGTGATAATAAAATCATAGCTGCAATATGTGCAGGACCAATAGTTCTAGGTAGAGCAGGAGTATTAACTGGCAAGAAAGTTACATCTTATCCTGGCTACGAAGGAGAACTAGGAGATATAAGATATTGTGAAGAGATTGTAGTTCAAGATGGCAACATTATAACTAGTAGAGGACCTGCAACTGCTATGGATTTTTCCTTTAAAATATTAGAGAACTTAACAGATAAAGAAACTGTAGAACAGCTTAAAGAGGCTATGCTCATAACTTTTGTGCAGAATAAGCTAATAAATGAATAATAGAAAACATTAATTGTAAAGTTTTGAAAATGCTGATAATAGACCTATAGCTAGAAACTTTGATTAAGATTTATAAAGAACAAACCTATACCTTTAATTGGAGATAACTGACTTAAAACAAGCTAAAAACATAAAAAATAGGATTATGAAATAAATTTAGGATGGTATATAATCATTCCATACCTTAAAAGTTTATAAAAAATTAATATTTAGAGGTGTGGAAAATGGAATTTAAATTAGGAAGACTACTCATAGGCAGAACCTTAAAAACGGAGGAATTGAAGGATGAAAAGTTCAATAAGTTTTGGGGGCTGCCTATTTTATCTAGTGATGCTATATCTTCAGTAGCTTATGCAGGAGAGGAAATCTTGTGGGTACTTGTACCTATTATAGGGCTAATGTCATATAGATATATGTTCTATGCTGCTCTATGTATAGTATTTCTTATGTTTATGTTAGTATTTTCTTATAGACAAACTATAGACAGTTATCCAAATGGTGGAGGGGCTTATATAGTTGCTAAAGAAAATCTGGGAACAGTGCCAGGGCTGGTTGCTGGCGGAGCACTTACTATTGACTATATATTAACCGTTGCAGTAAGTACCAGTGCAGGAACGGCGGCAATAACATCTGCTTTTCCATCATTATTAACCCATAAGATCTCTATAACCTTAGGGCTTATATTGCTTATGACCATAGGAAACCTTAGAGGAATAAGAGAATCCTCAAAAATTTTTGGTATTCCTACTTACTTCTTTATGATTTCGGTACTAGCTATGATAGTTACAGGGGTTGTTAAAGTATTTGTATTTGGCTATACTCCTCAAACCTTATATGAAGTTCCTAAGGTGACAGGGGATATAACAATTATACTATTTCTTAAAGCATTTGCTTCCGGGTGTACTGCTTTAACAGGTATAGAAGCTGTAAGTAACGGTATACCAAGCTTTAAAGAGCCAGCACAGAAAAATGCAAAAATAGTTTTAGGCTTACTTGCATCTATTGTTTTAATGATATTTGGCGGATTATCTTATTTAGCTACCTTATATCACGCAGTTCCAAATTCAGAGGTTACAGTTATTGCTCAAATAGCTGCTCAGGTATTTGGTACAGGTTTTATGTTCTATGTAATCCAGGCAACTACTGCAATAATATTAATAATGGCAGCAAACACTGCCTTTGCAGGACTTCCATTACTTTTAGCTCTTATGGCTAAAGATGGCTTTGTACCAAGACAGTTTACAAAAAGAGGTAAGAGACTAGGATTTTCTAATGGTATTATAGTTTTAGCAGTTTTAGCATCTATCCTAGTAATACTATTTAGAGGAGATACACACCTTCTTATGCCTCTATATGCTGTAGGTGTATTTGTATCCTTTACCTTATCTCAAACTGGAATGTTTACTAAGTGGGTTACAGAAAAGAAAAAGGGCTGGAGACATAAGGCCTTTGTAAATGGGCTAGGGGCATTGGTGACTTTTATCACTGTAATAATAATTGGAGTAACAAAGTTCTTTCATGGAGCATGGATTGTGTGTATATTAATACCTATATTTGTGACTACAATGTTAAAGATTAGGGCTCACTACATCCATGTTGCTGAACAGTTAAGGCTTACTGTTTATGAAAGACCAAAGGCAGTAGATTTAGCGGAGCAAAAAAGATACGTTATAGTTCCTATAGATACTTTAAATAAGTCTTTTTTAAAGGCATTAAACTATGCCAGAACTATGTCAGAAAATATAATTGTCTTCCACGTATCTGTAGATGAAGAGTGTACAGAAAAACTTCTTAAGAAGTGGGAGGAATATGGAGTAGGTATACCTATAGTTGTTAAAAAGTCTCCATATAGGAATATAGTTGGACCTTTAGTTAAGTTTATAGAGTCTGAAGAATATGCAGCAGGACCGATGGATACAATAACCGTTGTAATGCCGCAGTTTGTAGTTACAAAGTGGTGGGGAAATATACTTCATAATCAAACAGCACTACTGGTTAAAACCATGCTGCTTAGAAGGAGAAATATTGCCATGGTTACTATACCTTATATAATAGAAGAATAAGGTTTTGCTAAAAAGTAAACAAATATGTAACAGTGACGACACAAATATGTAACAATTATCATTTATAATAATAAGTGACCTAGGTAAGCAGCTTAGGAAAAACAATATAATGAGTCCCCTTGTTATATAGAGAAGATAAGCACTGGTATAGATACTGGTGCTTATTTTATTTTTGATTTAGAGAGGTGGAAATGAATTTGAATAAATACATATTAGATAATGGAGTGAAATTAATTTATGAACATCGCCCAGCAGGCATAACATCCTTTTGTATAGGCTTTAACGGTGGAGCTATAGAGGAGACTGATGAATTTCCATTAGGAACTGCTCATGCTGTAGAGCATATGGTATCAAAAGGAACAAAAACAAGAAGTGAAAAAGAAATAAATAACCTATGCGACAAAATATTTGGCTTTGAGAATGCTATGACCAACTTTCCCTATGTTATATATTATGGAACTTCTCTATCAGAGGATTTTAAAGCAGGTTTTGAACTTTATTCAGATATAGTTTTAAATCCTGCTTTTAGAAAAGATGGTTTTAAAGAAGAGATGAACATTATATTAGAAGAACTTAAGGAGTGGAAGGATGACATATATCAGCATTGTGAAGACAGCCTTCTTTATAATGCCTTCAATAATAAGAGAATAAAAAATTTGATAATAGGAACTGAAGAAAGTGTGAAGTCTATTACCTTAAAGCATATAAAAGATTTTTATCAAAAGTATTATGTTCCAGAAAATTGCGTTATAAGTGTATGTTCTTCTTTAAGCTGTGAGCAGATATTGTCAGTGGTAAAAGAATATTTTGGACAGTGGTTAGGAAAAAATGAGGTAATCTCTACAAATATAGATAAGAGTAAAAGTAACATAAAGATGGAAAGGAATATGGCAGGGATATTTGAAGAAAAATCAGGATCTATAGGAGGAGCTAAAATTCAGTACTTATTTAATATTGAAGAACTAGAAGAAAATGAATTAAAGGCTTTAACTTTGTTTAATGCTGCCTTCGGAGAGGGAACAAGCAGTGTACTTTTCGAGGAGATAAGAACCAAAAATGCTCTTGCCTACGATGTAGGGAGCTACATAAAAAACGAAAGAGGAATTAAAATTTTCACCATTAATCTAGGAACTTCAGAGGATAAAGTGCAAAAGGCCTTGGATATTATAGGTAATAAGATTGAAGAATTAAAAAAATTAAAGGGATATTTTAATGAAGAGAGAATAAAAGAATTAAGCAAAAATATCAAGCTTAAAAGACAGCTTAAACTGGAAAAGTCCATTCAGCTATGCAAGGAGCTTACTACCTATGAGCTTATGTATGATAGAGCAGAAAGGATTTATGAGGAGGTTGATGGATTACAAAGTATTAGTGAGGAAAATATACTAGAGGTTATAAGGAAGGTATTAATAAATCCAACTATACAAATTATAACAAAAGGTTAAAGGGCTAGGTGATTATAATAGTTCCTTGGAACAGAGTTATAACAAAAATAATATTATAGTAATACATTGTAAATTGTTATAAAACCTGTAAAATTGGATAAAACTATTATTTAAAAATACAATAAAAAGGGGCGAATAAAAATGAAAAAGATATTAACTATTGAGGGAATGAGCTGTATGAAGTGCGTAAGACAGGTTCATGATGCATTGGTAGAGCTCCCTGGGGTAACCTCAGTAAACATAGATTTAAGAACAGAAACTGCATTTGTAGAAAGCAGAACCAGTATAGATGATAATAAAATTAAAGAGGCAGTAGATGACACTGGTTATGAAGTAACAGATATAGAGAAGATATAACTAGCAATCTTTAGCAAATGGGGCATTTGCCCCAATTAATTCTGCATTTCAGCAGCCTATAATCTACACAGACTTACTTTACTTTTCCTACTGCAGCTAAATAGATAGTGAATTCATTGTTTCCATCTACACCAATCAGTCTATCCATTTGATCTTGATCATAAGCAGCTATAGCACAGGTACCAGCATTTATGGATTCTGCTGCAAGGTAAATATTTTCGCACACATGACCAGCATCTATAGCAATAAGTTTAGCGGAAGCTATACTATATCTCCACTCCATTCTGTAAGGAATAGTAGACCATATAAAAGTTACTGCACTGTTTGATACAAACTTTTGGTTTAAAACAGCAGAATTAAGCTTATCTGCAAGGTTATTGTCAGAGTATAAAAATAGTAATTTATGTTCTAAGGGTAAGTATCTATAAATTCCTTTTTCCAAGCCTTCTACATTTAATACTGCCAGATAAGTCTCAAAGGAATGTCTAGCACCAGCAGAAGGTACTGTTCTTAAAGTTGCATAACCTTTATTCACTATTTTCTTAACTCCTTGAGCGCTCCATAGAAGATAGGATAATTCTTCTATAGTTAAAGTATCTTCTGAAAAAACTCTTCTACTTTTTCTGAATTTTAGAGAATCCAAGACGCTCATAGAACCACACTCAAAGGCATCAGCAGAAACTAAGTCTATTAATTTAGGTGAAGCTGGACAGCTCTTTTGAACAGCTGGTTGAGGTAATTCCTTATCTTGGTCTGTTTCAATCTGTTTTAATTCTTCAAAGGCATCTGCTTTTAAAAAATTTTTTAAAGTTTCTTTATTCATAGGTACCATCCACCTTTCTATTTTATTATTTACTAGTAATACATATTATATTTGTATTATACCACTATAGTAATAAATTTCCATATTATAAATAAAAAGATGATTTATTTATTAATCAATATTATTGTTAACATGGTATAATATTTACGGAAAGAGGTGATGCATTAAATGGCTAAATGGATGTTAAAACAAAGAGCTATTAACATAAAAAAGCTTTCTGAAGCTACTGGAATAAGTGAAACATTAGTAACTATATTAGCGAATAGAGATATAAAAACTGAAGAAGAAATAATCAAATTTATGAATCCCAGTATAGAAAATCTACAAAATCCCCTTCTCATGAAGGATATGGATAAAGGAACTAGTATAATAAAGGATGCCTTAGAAGAGGGAAAAAAGATAGTTGTTTATGGAGATTATGATGCAGATGGCATAATTAGTACATATATTTTATACTCAGCACTTTTACGTTGTGGGGCAGAGGTAAAATATCATATACCGGATAGAATTATAGAGGGCTATGGAATAAATAGTGATAGTATAAAAACTTTAAAGGAAGAAGGATATGAAGTAATTATTACCTGTGATAATGGTATATCTGCCATAGAACAGGTTAAGTTTGCTAAAGAACTTGGAATGACAATAGTAATTACCGATCATCATGATATTCCTTTTATAGTTAAGGATAATGGTGAAAGAGAATTTACCATACCAGAAGCAGATGCAATAGTAAATCCTAAACAACAGGATTGTAAATATCCCTTTAAAATACTTTGCGGAGCTGGTGTAGCTTTTAAGTTTGTACAAGTTTTATATGGCAAAATAGGAATAGATAAAAGGGAAGCTTATAAATTTATAGAGTATGCAGCTATAGGAACTATTTGTGATGTAGTTGATCTAATTGGAGAAAATAGAATTATTGCTAAAAGTGGACTTGGACTATTAAATTCTACTAGTAATATAGGAATAAAAGCACTTATAAAAGAAAATTCTTTAGAAAATAAAAAGATAGTATCCTATCATATAGGTTTTGTTATAGGACCTTGTATAAATGCTACAGGAAGACTGGATAGTGCAGCCTTAGCCTTGAAATTATTATTATCAGAAGATGAAAAAGAGGCGCAGGATCTTGCAAAGAAGCTTCGTCAGTTAAATATAGAAAGACAAAATATGACAGTAGATAGCGTAAATCAAATCATTGATATGATAGAAAATTCTAATATGAAAGATGATAAAGTTTTAGTTGTATATAAGCCTGATGTTCATGAAAGTATAGCAGGTATAGTTGCAGGAAGGCTAAAAGAAAGATATAGTGTACCAGCCATAGTTCTTACACAAGGGGAAAAAACGCCTAAAGGTTCAGGAAGATCTATAGAGGAATATAATATGTTTGAAGAGCTTATAAAGTGTAAAGATCTAATGGAGAAGTTCGGGGGACACCCTTTAGCAGCAGGATTATCTATAAAAGAGGAGAATATCGATAAGCTTAGGAAAACTTTAAACGATAATTGTACTCTTACAGAGGAAGATGTAATACCTAAGATAAGAATAGATAAACGAATTCCATTAGAGCAGCTTTCTTTCAAGCTTATAGAAGATATAGAAAGATTAGAGCCCTTTGGAAAAGGAAATTCATCACCAATTTTTGCCGAAAAAGAGGTAACTGTATTTAGAGTATACTTAATGGGCAAGGAAAAAAGTGTGTTAAAACTTTTTGTAAGACCAAAGGGCAGCATGGAAAAAATAGATGCAATATCCTTTGATGGAGCAGATAAGTTTAAGCAGCTCATAGAAGAGGTCTATGGAGAAGAAAAGCTTATAGAAATTATAAATGGAGCTTTTACAAATCTAAAAATGGACTTAATATTCTCACCATCTATCAATGAGTATAATGGTAATGTTAGCCTGCAGTTAATAGTAAAAGATTTTAGGTTATCAAGCAGTTAATGATTAATGAAAGCACTATAAATATCAGCTGATTTAATGATATCTATAGTGCTTTTATTAGTGTCTGCTTATTCCTTTAAAAACTTTTTAATTCTCTCATAGGTATTTTCGTCACCTATTACTATAAAAATATCACCGGCATTAAAGGTAGCATAGGGCCCAGGGGATAATATTAAGTTGTTATTACGTCTGATTCCAATTATTGTGCCACCGGTATTCTGCCAAAATTTAATTTCTGATATAGTTTTTCCTAGTAATCTTGAATTCTTATTTATTTCAAACTCAAAGGGAATAAAGGGATTGCTATTTTTAAAACGATTTGAATAATCTATAAGATTGTTAATCAAAATTTCTAATTTATTTTCCTTTTCCTGTTTTTCTGCAATTAAATCTGATATCTCCTTTTTTAAGGAGCTTATAGATTCTATATCCCTAAATTTATCTATAAATTTTAAAGAATTATCAATAGATTTTACTATAATTCCGCTACCTTTAGCAACTTCCACTATATTCATATCTGAAAGCAAAATTACTGCACGTCTAATGGTTTCAGGAGAAACATTATAGTATCCAGCAAGGGAAGACCTGCCATGAAGTTTTGTACCTATTTGAAAATCTCCAGAGATTATTTTGTTCGCTATATCAATCGCTATTTGCTGATAAACAGGTTTTACTATAGGTTCATGTGTCATTTAAAATGCTCCTAACTAAATTGTAATCTATATTTATGCAAGTATTAGCCAGTAATTCTAAAATCATTTTAAGTTGTTAACTAAAAAAAATCAAGTTTTACTTAAAAAGTTATCGCCTTATCACATTGGAACTGATAACAACATTTATGACTATGTAAAGTTTGGAAGATTCAAAAATGATGAGGTTTTTTGGTGTAAAAGGATATATTTATGATAAAATACATAATAGAAGGAATTTATTTATTAAGTATAGAATTAATAAACTATTAAATTTTTGGGGGAAGGTTATTAATGCAAAAATGTACAATTGATGTATTGAAGAGTAGTGATTTAACAATAAAGATAGTAGAGTCTTTGCCATACTTTGTATACATAACAGATGAAGAAGGAAATATAATTTATATTAATAATAAAGGTAATATGACACTAGAGCAATTAAAGATTCCAGTTATAAAAAATGGATATGATTTTTTATATAATTACAATGGCTGTTTGGAGGATGATGTTAAGATTAATGAGCAGGACTTCCCTCTGTATAAATCCTTAAAAAATAAAGAGGAAGTTAAAAACTTAATAGTAAAGTTTAATATAAGTAATGAGGACCTGTATTTTTCCATATCTAGCTTTCCTTTGCTTGAAGGAGAGAGGGTTATAGGAGCCGTTGTAACCTTAAGAGATGTAACGGAAGATTACCTGTACAAAATAAAAATAAAAAATGAAAGACAAAAGTTTCTTGAGCTGTCTACAGAATTAAAAGCTAAGTGTGACATAATAGAAATACTAAGAAGCAGAGAAAAAGAGCATCTTATGCATTTAAAAGATGTTATAAACAATATTTCAGAAGGAATAATGGTTTTTGATAAAAATAGAAGAATGAGTCTTTGTAATAAATCAGTATTTGATATATTAAATTTAAGAGCTATAGACATCGTTAATAAGAATAAAATTTTTGAAAAATATGAAGTAATCCCTATAGAACAGGAAGAGACAGACTGTGCTAAAATACTAAAACACTATATTAAAAGCAAAAATCCTATGAAGAATGCCATATTTAAGTTAATAGAAAAAACTACTTTGGAAACTAAATATATAGAAATAAATAGCGCTCCTATAATTAACAAAAATGATGAGCTTTTGCATACTATATTAACTATTAAGGATGTAACGGAAATTAAGCTTCATCAAATAAATGCAGAAGTGCAGGCAGAGTTTATTAGTGATGTAGTCAATACAGTAAGTGTTCCCATAGCCGTAGTGGATTATCCAAATACAACCTATAGGCTTACAAATAAAAAATATGAAGAAGTAATTGGAAAAAATCAAGTATTAGAAGAAGAAAATGAATACGGCAAACAAATTAAATACATAAATGAGGGGCTATATAAAATAATTAATAATGTGGGGGAAAGTTACAAATCTTATACTGTAAGCCCTTATAGAGTGAAAAATCATAAAGGAGAGGAAAGGTTTTATAAAATAAAATTTATACCATGTAAGAACAAGGACAACACTACAAGAATACATATTCATGGATCAGATATCACAGAAGAAGTGAATCACAATATAGAACTTGAAAAAATAACCAGATTAAAAGATGAATTTTTCACTATAATTTCTCATGAGTTAAGAACTCCGCTAACTATAATATATTCTTCTCTTCAATTGGCTTATGATATATATGGTAAAGAGATAACTCCTAACATGGATAAAACTTTATCAAGGATTAACCAAAATTGCAGCAGATTACTTAAGCTTATTAATAACATATTAGACATATCTAAAGCAGAAGCTGGATTCTTGAGTTTAAGTACCACGGAATTTGACATAGTATACGTAAGTGAAGCAATAGTAAATTCAGCTAACTCCTATGCAACTAGTAAGGGAATAGAACTGATATTTGACACAAATGAAGAGGAGTGTAATGTAAAGCTTGATAGAGATAAGTATGAAAAAGTGCTTTTAAATCTATTATCAAATGCAATCAAATTTACTCCAGAAGGAAAGCAAATTATAGTATCTTTAGTAATAGAAGAGGAATATTTCTACCTCAATGTAAAGGACTATGGTGTTGGAATACCAGAAGATAAAACAGAGGCAATATTTGATAGATTTGCTCAAGTTGATAGCTCTCTATCAAGAAGGGCAGAGGGAACTGGTATAGGCTTAGCACTAGTAAAAAAGATTGTAGAACTAATGGATGGAGAAATAAAAGTAATAAGTGAAGTTGGAAAAGGAACAGAGTTTACAGTTAAAATTAAAAAGGTAGGTGCAGATAGCAGTAATATAAACAGTTATGCTATTCTATCTGAAAATATTGATAGGATAAATATAGAGTTTTCAGATATAAACTAGGACAAACATCTGTCGTATTTATAATAAAGCGGCAGATGTTTGTTTTGCAGTTGTTTTTATTTTCCAATTAAGTTTCTTTCATATTCTGCTATCATCTTTATAATTGTAGAACTATTTGTGTTGTAAGTTAAGTTATCCTTATATTCAGTATTCATATCTTCACCTAGCTCCATTAAAGTATCAATTCTAATTTTATTTAATCCTGTTCTAGATTGGTTTTTTAACATACAACTCCTCCTTTTATTCTTAAATTATTTCTTACTATTGTAACCAATCATGTATTTAATATAATTCACAATGTATAATTGTTTACCTAAAAAAAATATAGTATGATATAAGTTGGGAATTAAGGTTGCAGATGAGATATAAGGAATGATTTTCGTTCTAATTTTCAAATCTCAATTTTTGGTTCTAATTTCTAAGAAGTTGGGAGGATACACCTTGAAAAAGATTATAATGACTGGTGGAGGTTCAGCAGGACATGTTACACCAAATCTTGCGCTTGTACCAAAGCTTAGAAAAATGGGATATGAGATAGAATATATAGGAACTAGGGATGGTATAGAAAGAAAAATTATTGAAGGAGAAAAAATCAGGTATCATATTATATCCAGCGGAAAGCTTAGAAGGTACTTTGATATAAAGAACTTTACAGATCCTTTTAAAGTAGTAAAGGGGATACTGCAGGCTATTTTTATAATGAAGAAAGTGAAACCTAACATAGTATTTTCAAAGGGAGGCTTTGTATCTGTACCGGTAGTAATAGCTGCTCATTTAAGCAAAATTCCTGTTATTGCACATGAATCAGATATAACTCCAGGACTAGCAAATAAACTGGCAGCACCATATTGTACAAAGGTATGTGTTACATTTCCTGAGTCTATAAAAAATATCAAAGGTGATAAAGCAGTGCTTACAGGAACTCCCATAAGAGAGGAGCTTCTAAAGGGGGATGCAGCACAAGGAAGAGAAATATGCCATTTTGTAGATAAAAAACCAGTGTTACTAATAATTGGTGGGAGCTTAGGTTCAAAGTATATAAATGACACTGTTAGAGGCATACTGGATAAAATACTTGTAAGGTACAATGTAGTTCATATATGTGGAAAAGATAACTTAGATGAAAAACTTAATGGAAAAAGTGGATATAAACAATTTGAGTATGTAAGTGAAGAGCTTCCTCATATAATGAGTTCTGCTGATATAGTTATATCTAGAGCTGGAGCTAATGTGATATTTGAACTTTTGACGTTGAAGAAACCTAATTTATTAATTCCTCTTTCAAAAAAATCAAGTAGAGGAGATCAAATTCTGAATGCTGCTTCCTTTGAGAAAAGTGGATACAGTATGGTTATTCAAGAAGAAGAACTTAACGAAGAAATTCTTGCGGATAAATTAGAGGAACTTTATAGGGATAAAGATAGATATATAAGCAAAATGTCTTCAAGTCCTCTTAAAAATGGAGTTGATGAAATAATTAGACTTATAGAAAAGCATAGTTTATAGAAAAAAGAAACCTTCTAACAAATTAAGTAGAAGGTTTTTTTATACTAAATGATGAAATATATTTCATGATTGTTAATAAAAAATTAAATCTTTCGAAAAATCAACAAAGACCTATTGAATTATTAAGCAGAAAAGGTATAATTATACTTAAGGATTTGAATAAAAAGCATTCATTGCCAAATGTTAAATTTTTATTTTTGAATAAAAAACCTTCTAGTTAGCGTCATGCTGTGAGAAACAGCAATGAAGCATAAGTAATACAGTTATTTAAGGCTAGTAAATATCTTATTAAAAAAGATGAACAGTTCAATTTAATAAACTAAACACTGTTATAATTTATTAAATTAAAGCGTCTTTTAAAGTAAGACAAGTTTAAATTATACTAGATTACTTTTTAGGCATAAAAATTGCTTAAATGAAGTTTTACATAGTGGAAAATTTGTTGTATAGTAAAAATGTAACTTTTATTGCAAAATTACTTAAGTTTTTTGTTGTATTAAAGTTAATTTTGTAACTTTATAGTGGTATGATGATAAGATGAGTAATTCTTAGATAATCAGATTGAATGTTTTAAATCTATTTAATTAAACTAAATTATAGATTTTGGCTCCGGTTAATTGCCTATAATGAATATGCAGCTGTTGTTTTGTTGCATATTCTTAATTTATAGAAAAATATAAGATTGAAGAAAGAAGGGAATTTTTAATGAGAAAAATGAAGACTATGGATGGAAATACCGCTGCAGCTCATATTTCTTACGCATTTACAGATGTAGCTGCTATATTTCCTATAACTCCATCCTCACCAATGGCTGAACACGTTGATGAGTGGGTGGCACAAGGAAGAAAGAATATTTTTGGACAAACTGTAAAAGTTATGGAAATGCAGTCTGAAGGAGGAGCAGCTGGTGCTGTCCACGGTTCATTACAGGCAGGTGCATTAACTACTACATATACTGCATCACAAGGTCTTTTACTTATGATTCCAAATATGTATAAGATAGCTGGAGAACTTTTACCAGGAGTTCTACATGTATCAGCAAGAGCTCTTGCTGCAAACTCACTTAATATCTTTGGTGACCACCAAGACGTTATGGCTGCAAGACAAACTGGATTTGCATTACTTGCAGAAAGTTCAGTACAACAGGTTATGGACTTATCAGCTGTAGCACACTTATCAGCAATAAAAGGAAGAGTTCCTTTCGTAAACTTCTTTGATGGATTTAGAACTTCACACGAAGTACAAAAGATTGAAGTTTTAGAATATGATGAGTTAAAAGGCTTAGTTGACATGGATGCTGTTAGCGCATTTAGAAGAAACGCATTAAACCCAGACCACCCAGTAACTCGTGGTACTGCTCAAAACCCAGATATATACTTCCAAGAAAGAGAAGTTTCAAACAGATACTATGATGCACTTCCAGAAATAGTTGAAGGCTACATGCAAGAAATGACAAAGCTTACAGGAAGAGAATATCATCTATTTAACTACTATGGAGCACCAGATGCTGAAAGAATGATAATAGCTATGGGTTCAGTATGTGACACTATAGAAGAAACAATAGATTACTTAATGGCTAAAGGAGAAAAAGTTGGTTTATTAAATGTTCACTTATATAGACCATTCTCATTAGAACACTTCTTCAAAGCTATACCAGAAACAGTTAAGAGCATAGCTGTTCTTGACAGAACTAAAGAGCCAGGTTCAATCGGTGAGCCATTATACCTAGATGTTAAGAATGCATTCTACGGAAAAGAGTTTGAGCCAGTAATAGTTGGAGGAAGATATGGATTAGGTTCAAAAGACCCAGTTCCAGGACAAATACTTCCAGTATTCGAAAACTTAAAATTAGAGAATCCAAAAGACAGATTCACAGTTGGTATAGTTGATGATGTAACTAACACTTCATTACCAGTTGGAGAAGATATAGATACAACACCAGCAGGAACTACTGCTTGTAAGTTCTGGGGTCTTGGATCAGATGGTACTGTTGGAGCAAACAAGAGTGCTATAAAGATCATCGGAGACCATACAGACATGTATGCACAAGGATACTTTGCATATGACTCTAAGAAATCAGGTGGAATAACAGTTTCACACTTAAGATTTGGTAAGACTCCAATCAAGTCCCCATACTTAATAAACAAAGCTGATTTCGTAGCTTGTCACAACCAATCCTATGTTTATAAATATAACGTATTAGAAGGATTGAAAAAAGGCGGTACATTCTTATTAAACACTATCTGGACTGCAGAAGAAGTAGAAGCGAATTTACCAGCAGCTTATAAGAAATTTATAGCTGAAAACAACATTAAGTTCTATACATTAAATGCTGTTAAGATAGCTCAAGAAATTGGACTAGGCGGAAGAATTAACATGATAATGCAATCAGCATTCTTCAAGCTTGCTAACGTTATTCCAGTTGAAGATGCTATAAAATACCTAAAAGATGCAGTTGTAGCTTCATATGGTAAGAAGGGACAAAAAGTTGTTGACATGAACAACGCTGCTATCGACAAAGGTGTTGAGTCAATAGTTAAGATAGAAGTTCCAGCTTCATGGGCAGATGCTGTAGAAGAGGCTGCTGCAACTACTGAAGTTCCTGAGTTCATAAGCAAGATTGTTTACCCAATGAACAGACAAGAAGGAGACAAACTTCCTGTAAGTGCATTCGTTGGAATGGAAGATGGTACATTCCCACACGGAACTGCTGCTTTTGAAAAGAGAGGAATAGCTATAAGCGTTCCAGAATGGCAAATGGACAAATGTATACAATGTAACCAATGTTCATTCGTATGTCCACATGCTGCAATAAGACCAATACTTGCAGATGAAGAAGAGATGGCAAAAGCACCAGCTACATTTGTAGCTAAAGATGCTACAGGAGCAAAAGGACTTAAGTTCCACATGGCTGTATCACCACTTGATTGTTCAGGTTGTGGAAACTGTGCTGACATCTGTCCTGCTAAAGAAAAGGCTCTTGTTATGAAGCCACTTGATACTCAATTAGATAAAGCTGAAGCTTGGGATTTTGCTATGACAGTTAAGACTAAGGAAAACCCAATGAACAAATTCAGCGTAAAAGGAAGCCAATTCGAGCAGCCATTACTTGAGTTCTCAGGAGCTTGTGCTGGATGTATGGAAACTTCATACGCTAAACTTGTAACTCAATTATTTGGTGACAGAATGATGATAGCTAATGCTACTGGATGTTCATCAATCTGGGGAGCATCAGCACCAGCAACTCCATACACTAAAAATCAAAAAGGACATGGTCCAGCTTGGGCTAACTCATTATTTGAAGACAATGCTGAGTTCGGTCTTGGAATGTACTTAGGAGTTCAACAAGTAAGAGAAAAATTAGCTATGACTGTAAAAGAAGCTTTAACTAACGCTCCAGAAGGAGAAGTAAAAGTAGCTCTTCAAGATTGGTTAGATAACATGACTGTAGGAGAAGGTTCAAGAGAAAGAGCTGACAGAGTAATAGCTGCAATAGAAGCTGCTAACTGTGACTGTCCTACATTAAAAGAAATATATGAAAACAAAGACTTCTTAGTGAAGAGATCAAACTGGATCTTCGGTGGAGACGGATGGGCTTATGACATCGGATACGGCGGATTAGACCACGTTCTTGCATCAGGAGAAGACGTAAATGTATTTGTATTTGATACAGAAGTTTACTCAAACACTGGTGGACAATCTTCAAAAGCTACTCCAACAGCTGCTATAGCTAAATTCGCAGCTAGCGGTAAGCAA
This sequence comes from Clostridium sp. CX1, assembly GCF_025398335.1. GTDB lineage: Bacteria > Bacillota > Clostridia > Clostridiales > Clostridiaceae > Clostridium_AM > Clostridium_AM tanneri. The sequence goes on along the minus strand of NZ_JAODOO010000004.1, from coordinate 181,086 downwards.
ACTAAGAAGAAAGACCTTGGTATGATGGCTATGACTTACGGATATGTTTACGTAGCACAAGTATCAATGGGAGCAGATAAGGCTCAAACATTAAAAGCTATAGCTGAGGCTGAAGCTTATCCAGGACCATCATTAATCATTGGTTACTCACCATGTATCAACCACGGATTAAAAGGTGGAATGGGCAAGAGCCAACAAGAGGGTAAGAAAGCTGTTGAGTGCGGATACTGGGCTATGTACAGATTCAATCCAGCATTAAAAGAAGAAGGAAAGAATCCATTCATCCTAGATTCAAAAGAGCCAAAAGGAGACTTCAGAGAGTTCTTAATGGGCGAAGTAAGATATGCTTCACTTGCTAAGCAATTCCCAGAAGCTGCTGAAGCATTATTTGAGAAAACTCAAAGAGATGCTATGGAAAGACTTGAAGGCTATAAGAAGCTTGCAAATCAATAGTATATAATAAAAAGATGAGGTGCTTTGAACCTCATCTTTTTGTGTTAAAGAAAGTGATGTAGCAAAATTATAAGGCAGGGGCTAGTGCTTATATAGAATTATTACTAATAATTTTAAAATTAATGTTTATAAATATAATATTTGTTTAGAATATAAAAAGTGAAATTTGATAAAATATACTTAGGTACTACGTATGCTTAATATTGAATTTTATGTAATAATTAAATTTAAATAATAAATTTAAAAAAAACTCTTTCTTTATTTCGAAATTAAGGGTAAAATTAGAACATAATACTAAAAGGAGGTGTAAGTCCTGGATAGACTAGATGATAGTATCAATTTTACTATCTAATGGTTCAGGATGTTTATAAAGCCTGTATACTTATACTAGATTAATTCCAGGGATATATTATGGATAAGGATAAATTAAATGAATGCGGCTGTGGCTGCGGAGAAGAAAATAACGGTGGCTGCGGATGCGGTGGACACGACCATGAGCATGAGCATGAGTGTGGATGCGGATGCGGAGAAGGAGATCACGAATCTTTAATAGTTGATTTAGAAGATGAAAACGGAAACGTTGTTCCATGTGAAGTAGTAGATGGATTTGAATATAAAAATAGTGAATATGCTATAGTGCAAAATCCAGAAAATGGAGCTGTATACTTATTTAAGGTAGTAGGCGAAGGCGACGAAGGAGAACTTGTAATTCCTGATGATTCAGAGTTCGAAGAAGTTTCAGCTTACTATGAGCAATTAATGGATGAACAAGAATAAAAAATTAAATTAAGAGAAAATTATAAGAAAGTCGATGCTAAGTAGCACCGGCTTTCTTTGTGATAAAGACAATATTAGTGACTAATTGGAAAGGAGTGCTTTAAATGGATAAACTAGCTATATTTGATGTAGACTATACGCTAACAAAGAGAGAAACTTTGGCAGAATTTTATCTGTTTATGATAAAGAAATATCCAAAGCTTATAGTCCATGCACCGAGAGGAGTTTTTTCTGCATTTTTGTATGCAATAAAGGTGTTAGATTCTCAGAGAGCAAAGGAGAATTTTATAGCTTTTATAGATGGAGTTCATGAAAAGGATATGCAGAAAATAGTAGAAGAATTTTATGAAAAGAGATTAAGCAGAATATTTTATAAGGATGCTATGGATACCATGAAAAAGCTGAAGTCAGAGGGGTATAAGGTATATTTAATATCTGCTTCTGCTGAATTTTACTTGAATGAATTGTATAAGATAAAAGAAGTAGATAAAGTAATAGGAACTAGGTTCACACAGGTTGGAGGAAAATACAGTAGAAAGATTGCAGGTAAAAACTGCAAAGGTGAGGAAAAGGTAAGAAGACTTATGGAAGTTCTGAAAGAAGAAAATATAGAAGTGGACTTTAACAATTCCTATATGTTCTCAGATTCACTGGCAGACTTACCGCTTTTTAACCTTGTGGGAAATCCTTACCTTATTAATTACAAGAAAGGACATGACAAAATAAAAATATTAAACTGGAAATAAAGCAAAGGGAGGGGCATATAATGGGTGAGTGTATTAATAAGTATTTTATATATAATAATGAAATAAAAAATTCTAATGAATTTGATGAAAAAATCCTTAGTGAAGGAAAATCCTTATATGAAGTAATAAGAATAATAGATGGAAAACCATTATTCTTGCAAAAGCACCTTAAGCGTCTTGAAAATTCCGCTGCAGTAACTAATATGGAGTTGTGGATTACAATTGATGAGTTAAAGGAGAAGATAACTGAGCTCATAAGAGTGAATGACACAGCAATTGGTAATGTGAAATTTATATTTAACTTTAATAAGGACAATACTTTCGCTGCTTACTTTGTAAAACACCACTACCCATCTACAGAGGATTATGAAAAGGGAGTAAGGACTATTCTCTACCATGGAGAAAGAAAAAATCCTAATGCTAAGGTTATAAATATGAGATTTAGAGAAGCAGTAGATAAAGAAATAAGAGAGAAGGAAGCTTACGAAGCTATACTAGTTGATAGTAAGGGCTATATAACAGAGGGAAGTAAATCTAATATATTTATGATAAAAGGTGATAAAGTAATAACATCACCTCTAGAGGATGTATTACCTGGAATAACGAGAAATGTTATAATAGAGAAGTGTAAGGATATAGGGTTTGAAGTTGCAGAAGAGAAAATACACTATGAAGTTCTAAAGGATTTGGATGGATTATTTATATCTGGAACATCACCTAAGGTTTTACCTATAAGAGAAGTAGACAATATGAAGTTTGACTCTGCAAAAAATGAAGTGATTCTAAAAATTATGAAGGGATATAATACACTAGTAGATGAGGATATTACCAATTCGTAAGGAGTAGAGTGGAGTAGGATGGAAGGTTATAAGATAAGGAAAGTTTTGAATAACAACGTTGTAATAGCAGAAGAAGATGCTGAGGAATTGATATTAGTAGGTAAAGGTATAGGTTTTGATTTTGGAAAAAGCGGTATAATACCTAAAGACAGAGTTGAAAATGTATTTATAAAGAAGACTTCAAAGATAGGGGAGAACTATCAAAAGGTATTAAAGAATATAGAAAGCAGCATAGTTGGTATATCAGAAGAAATTATAAACTACGCAGAGAAAGAATTGAAAGTAAAGTTAAATGAAGCAATACATATATCTTTGCCGGATCATATAAGTTTTGCGTTAAATAGAATAAACAAAGGTGTAAATATAGAAAATCCTTTTAAAAGTGAGCTGAATGCATTATATCCTGTAGAATATAGAATATCTGTAGAGGCTGTGGAGGCTATAAATAAACGATTTAACATCAATTTTCCAGAAGATGAAGCAGGTTTTATATGTCTGCATATAAGAGCAGCACTAACAAAAAAAGAGGTGTCAGAATCTTTAGCCTATACAAAAAAGATAGGTCAGGTAATGGAACTAATTCAAAGACTTACAGGTAAAAAATTGGAGAAAAGCTCTCTAGCCTATATAAGAACAATGAACCATATAAACTTTATGATAGAAAGAGTTGAAAAAGGTAAGCCAATTAAAAATGATTTATTAGAAAGTATAAAAACAGGGTTAGCAGCTCAATATAGTGTAGGTATTAAAATAGCTATGAAAATTGAGGATTTATTTTCTATAACAATTCCTGAAGACGAAATTGGATACATAGCTCTACATATCAAAAGGCTGGTAGAATAACTAGGTGATATATATGAAAAAATTATTTGCAGTATTTCAGAAGATAGGAAGGTCACTAATGCTTCCTGTTTCAGTATTGCCTGCAGCAGGACTTTTATTTAGACTTGGACAGGAGGACTTGCTTGGCAGATATGGCGCAGCCTTTAAATATTTAGCCACTGCAGGAGATGCTATTTTTACTAACCTGCCAATGATTTTTGCAGTAGGAGTGGCAATAGGTTTTTCAGGAGGAGAGGCAGTTGCAGCTTTAGCAGCGGTAGTAGGTCAAATAATTTTGCAGGCTATTATGGCTGCTGGAAGTAAAAATATAGGGACGGCTATAGATATGGGAGTCTTCGGAGGAATATCAATTGGATTGATTTCAGCGACTCTTTACAATAGGTATTATAGTATAAAGCTCCCACAGGTTCTTGGTTTTTTCTCAGGTAAAAGGTTTATACCAATAATAACTTCAGTGGCAGCCTTAATATTTGCCTCTGTAGGTGTAAGTTTGTGGCCTGTTATGCAGCAGATAATAGATACATTTGCAGGTTGGGCATCAACTTCTATATTAGGTCCCGCTTTTTATGCAGCAGGAAAAAGGCTTTTGATACCTATAGGCCTTCATCACGTGTACTATCCTGTATTTCTATATCAGTTTGGTTCCTTTACAGCAGCAGATGGAATAACTTATTTTGGAGATACTGCTAGGTATTTTCATGGAGATAAGACAGCAGGAATGTTCATGGCGTCAGAATATCCTATACTTATGTTTGGGCTTCCTGCAGCAGCATTAGCTATCATAGCAACAGCTAGAGAGGAAAACAGGAAGAAAATATCAGGAATTATGATTTCCGCAGCACTTGTGTCTTTCCTAACAGGCATAACGGAACCAATAGAGTTTTCTTTTATATTTGTTGCACCAATACTTTTTCTATTTCATGTAGGAGCAGCTTTTTCCGCAGGAATAGTTACAAGTCTTTTAAATATAAGGTTAGGATATACCTTTTCTGCATCGGCCATTGATTATGTTTTAGGGTATAAGTTTGCAGAACATCCATTGCTAATATGGGCCATTGGAATGCTTTATTTTATTACCTATTTTATAGTATTTTATTTCACAATTATAGGAATGGATATAAAAACTCCAGGTAGGGAAGATATAGAGACTTCATTGGATAACATAAAAGCTGCTAGCTCAGAAAGAGCGTCTATGATTTTAGAGGCGGTTGGAGGAGCAGATAATGTGGAAATGATTGACGCCTGTATTACAAGGCTTAGACTGACTCTAAAAAATCGAAAAGCTGTTAATAAAGTCTTGCTAAGAAAAACAGGATCATCTGGTACACTGGAATTAGGAAATAGTATACAGATAATATATGGAACAGAAGCGGAAAGCATAAAGGATGATGTAAAAGCAGAAATTATAAAGAGTAGGCATTATAAGCAGAATATAGGTGAACTACAAGAAACTGCTGAAGGGCTAAACTTATCAATTCAGTTGGAAAACCCAATAAAAGGAGAGGTAATTCACCTGGAGAAAATACCGGACGAAGTGTTTTCTGACAGGATGCTTGGAGATGGATTTGCTATAAAGCCAAAGGATAACAAAGTGTATTCGCCGGTTAAAGGAATAGTAAAGGTTTTATTTCCTACTAATCATGCAGTAGCGGTAAGAACTGAAGAGGGTATTGAAGTACTGATTCATGTAGGAATAGATACTGTTGCTTTAAAAGGAGAAGGTTTTACTGCCTATGTTAAACAGGGAGATAGAGTTGAAAAAGGAGATTTGCTAATAACTTTTAACAGAAAACTAATAGAAGAAAAGGCAAAAAGTAATCTTACACCAGTAATAGTAACTAATATGGAGAAGGTGGACAGATTAAATGTTACGTATGGCAAGATGGAAAAGGGAAAAATTGCAGCTGAAATAATATTAAAAAACCAGGACTAAAACTACTGCCTATGCGGTAGTTTTTTATTTAATCAATAGTTAGAAGATAATAGATAAAGGAGAAGCGGAAGGATTTTAATACCTGTTTCTAAGTGGCTATTTACATGGTATAATGATTTTATAAAGCCAATAATTTACTAAAATAACATTTTATTTGATTTTCGAGATGCTTTACAGGAAAACGATATCTGAAGATTAAGTTGGGAAAAGATAATCTATGAAAATTTACAAAAATGGGGGATTTAATGATGAAAAAGGTATATGGGGCGGCTACTGTAGAAATGTGTATAGAAAAGGCATGTGAGGATTTAGGAATATCAAGAGAAAATTTAGACTATAAAGTGATAGAGGAAAAAAAATCTCTATTTAGAAAAAAGGCTTTAATAGAAGTAGAAGTTCCAGAGGAGAATATAGGATTAGAGGCAGATAGTGTTCTTGAAGAGGATGGAAACTTTAAAAAAGAAGATGGAACTGTAACAATAGCTGACGGAAAGATAATAGTTAAAAACCCTGAAGAAGATGGAAAAGCAGCAGAGGTTTTAGTGGCTGATAACCTAAAGGTTGTTATTAATGGAGAAGGGGTTAAAGGTAGAAGAGAAGTATATGAAAATGATAATATAGAAGTGTTTTTTCAAGAAAACAAAGCTTCAAGAGAGCTTAAGATATCTTTATCAGAAAACTATACTGAAGCCTATGCTACAATTATTTATGAACCTCAAAATATATACAAGCTTAAGGATAAAAGGGAAAATAAATTAGTAACTTTAGAGCCAGAAACAGTATCACAAATCAATCCACCTAAATATAATATAAGAGAAGTTAAAGAAGAATTATCAAATAATAATGTAGTTTATGGTATAATAGAAGAAAACTTGAAACAATGTGTAGAAAACAGTTGTAAAGAGTTTTTAGTAGCTCAAGGGCAACAGGTAAAAAATGGACAAGATGATGCCATAGAGATAAAATTTAAAATGGAAACAGACCTTAAAAAATTAGAAGAAGATAAGGTAGGCAATATAGATTTTAAAAGTATAGGATCAGTAGAAGCAGTTCATAAAGGTGATGTAATTGCAGTAAGACACATCGGTGAAGAAGGACAGGACGGGTATGATATTACGGGAAAGGTTAAAAAACACAAAGTGGGAAAAAAGCTTAAGCTGAAGGTGGGAGAAGGATGCATACTTGTTGATGAAAATACAATAGCCGCCGCTATAGATGGAAAGCCTTGTGTAAAAAATAATACTTTTTATGTATATCAGCTCCATGAAGTAAGAAGTGATGTGGATTTGAAAACAGGAAATATTAAATTTATTGGTGATGTAATAGTATATGGCAGTGTTCAAGAAGGCATGGAAATCCAGTGTGGCAATGCTCTAAATATAGAAAAGGATGTTGAAAGGGCTAAAATAAAAGCCAACGGAAATATAGAAATTAAGGGTAATGTTATTGCTTCTAAAGTATTTGCAGGAGGGGAAGATGTAAAAAAAATTAAATCTCTTAATGATTTGCGAGCTTTAAAAGATGGACTTAATGCCTTAATGCAAGCTGTAGAAGAAATAAAAAAATTCAATCTATTAGGTGTTGATAGAAAAGATGGAGAGATAGTAAAAATTCTTATAGAAAATAAGTTTAAGATGCTGCCTAAATTATGTATTAGTGTTATTAGTGACATAAGATTATTGGATGATAGCATAAGCAATTCAGACAGTAATAATTTAATTGATTTAATAAAAGGGAAGCTTCTTGGTATATCTCCAATTACTATTAAGCATTATTCAGAGTTAGACTTGATACTAAATTATATAGATGAAATAATTACAATCCTTAGTGCCACCTTAGCCCTTCCTGTAAACGTAAAAGTAGCCTATTGCCAGGATTGCAGCATAAATAGTTCTGGAGATATATTTATAACAGGAAGAGGGGAGTATATATCTGACATTACTGCTAATGGAAGCATATACTTTACTGAAGAAAAAAGTGTTGCAAGAGGTGGTGTGTTAAAAGCTAAAAAGGAAATCAAATGCAGAACTGTTGGGAGCACAGCGGGGGTAGCTACAAAGCTTCAGGTAGAAAAAGAAGGCCATATATGGGTAGATGTAGCTTACCAAAATACTATAATTGTAGTAGGGCCAAGGGAGTTAGTTCTAGATGCTCCAAGTAAAAATGTACACGGCTATTTAGATAGCAGTGATGACATAGTTGTAGATAGGCTAAAGTTGTAGAAAAACTACCATAGATAATCATTAATTATAAAGGGATAGTTAATAAATTCTTACTACAGACGATACTTTATTATATAATGAAATTATAACTCATGTTACCACAGAGTTAACGGGGAGGAGTCATTATGGAAAACAAAGAAATAAAAGTTTTAATATTTAGTATAAATGGAGAGCATTATGCTACAGATATAATGGAAGTGGAGAGAATTTTAGGTTACGAGGAACCAACAAAACTTCCAGATTCACCAATGTTCGTCGAAGGGGTTATCAATTATGAAGGTAGTATTCTACCAGTTATATCTCTTACTCAGAGATTCGGCCTTGTAAACAGCGACAAAAAGGATGAATCAAAGATAATAGTAGCCAAGCAGTCAGGCAGTAAGATTGGAATTATAGTTGATGTGGTGTCAGAAGTAAGAGATGTAAACGAAAAAAATATAGAGGCACCACCAGAAATAGTTTCAGGTATTTCAAAACGATATATAAAAGGACTAATTAAAATAGATGGTAAAATAATTATATTCCTAAACCTAGGTACAATACTAACAGAGGAAGAAAAAATGTTTATTTAGTATAAATTGAAAGGTGCATATTTATGGAAGTAAAAGAAATAAAAGTAGGGATTGCAGACATGAATACTGCCTCCGCCCCTGATAGAATAATAACAGTAGGACTGGGTTCATGTATTGGAATAGCTATATATGATAAAACAAAGGGTTTAGGGGGACTAGCACATATAATGCTGCCAGACAGCACACAATTTAATAATGTTACTAACCCTCTAAAATTTGCAGACTTAGCCATTCCTATGCTTATAGATAAATTAGAAAAATTGGGAGCATCAAGAAGAACTATGAAGGCAAAAATAGCTGGAGGTGCTTCTATGTTTAATTTTTCAGATAAGAGTATGATTATGGATATAGGAAATAGAAATAGCATTGCAGTAAGGAATTCACTTAAACAGCACTCTATTCCAATAATTGCAGAAGATGTAGGTGGAAACAAAGGAAGGACAATGATACTTAGCAGTTCTGATGGATTAGTTCAAATAAAAACTGTTGGAATGGGAGTTAAAGAGCTTTAGTTAAGAGGTAATTTTAATAAAAATGGAGTGATACTAACTTGAAAAAAATAAAAGTTTTAGTAGTAGATGATTCCGCTTTAATGAGAAAAATAATCTCCGATATGATAAATGAAGAGATGGACATGGAAGTAATAGGTACAGCAAGAAATGGAGAGGACCTATTAACTAGACTTGATACTAATTTACCAGATATAATAACTTTAGATGTAGAGATGCCTAAAATGGATGGTATCACTGCTCTTAAGGAACTGAAAAAAAGAAATATGAATATCCCGGTAATTGTCTTAAGCAGTGTTTCTAAAAAAGGTCCTCATATGACTATGGAATGCCTAGAAGCAGGCGCTTTTGATTTTCTACCTAAGCCCTCTGGAGCCATATCATTGGACATAAACAAAGTAAAAACTGATTTAGTTGAAAAGATAAGATTGGCATACGGAAAACTTGCTGTTCAGCCTAAAGATACTGTAAAGGTTACAGAATGTAATAGCAGCAAAAACCATAGAAAAGGCAAGGTTGGAAAAATAGATGCAATAGTTATAGGCGCTTCTACAGGAGGGCCAAAGGCACTATATGCGGTAATAACCTCTCTTCCAGAGCATTTAGGAGTTCCTGTTTTCGTAGTTCAGCATATGCCTGTTGGCTTCACAAAGGCTTTCGCTGAGAGGCTTAATCTAAATAGTAAAATAAAAGTAGTAGAAGCATCAGATGGAATGAGTATAGAAAAGAATACTGTTTATATCGCTCCAGGAGGATTTCATATGGAAGTAGGTTGTGACCAAAAAATACACTTAAATACGGAACCTACTCTATGGGGAGTGAGGCCAGCAGTGGATAAGCTATTTATATCAGCGGCAAAGACCTATGGAGCTCATATTATAAGTGCAGTGCTTACAGGTATGGGGAAAGACGGAGCTCAAGGGACAATAGAAATTAAAAAACACGGTGGAACTACTATATCAGAAGACAAATCTACTTGTACCATATATGGTATGCCAAAGGCAGCTTTTGAAACAGGTATGGTTGATATGGTACTTCCGATAGATAGTATAGCACAGGAACTTATAAAAGTAGTAGCTGGGAATTGGAGGTAAGCTTTATGGATATGGCCTATTTTGAGCAGTGGGTGATGAAAGAGTTTAATATAAACTTATCCGCTTATAAGTCAAATCAACTGCATAGAAGAATAGGGAGTTTAATGTCAAGAGTAGGTGCCAAAACCATAGATGAGTATATAACACTGTTAAAAAAGGATCCTGCTCAAAAACAAAAATTTCTCGATTTCATAACAATAAATGTTTCAGAGTTTTTTAGAAACCCAGAGATATTTGAAGATTTAAAAGAAAAGTTAAAGAGTGAACTATTGAAAAATAGTAACTCACTTAAAATATGGAGTGCTGCCTGTTCCATTGGAGCAGAACCTTATTCTATAGCTATGTACTTAGAAGAACTATCACCATCAGGGCGGCATAAAATATTAGCTACAGACTTAGATAATACTATACTTGAAAAGGCTAAAAAAGGGGAATATGTTTCCTCAGAAATTAAAAACGTGAAAAAAGAATACTTAAGTAAGTATTTTGCAATAAAGGACGATAAATATAATATAAGCCCGAAAATAAAGAGTATGGTAACCTTTAAAAAACATGACCTTATACTTGAAAATTATGAACGAGATTTTGATTTAATTGTATGCAGAAATGTGGTAATATATTTTAATCAGGATGTGAAAGATCAAATTTATAAAAAATTTAGTCAATCCTTAAAAAGAGGTGGGCTGCTGTTTGTAGGCGCCACTGAAAGTATATATAATTATAGAGATTATGGGTTTGAAAAAGCTTCCACCTTCATATATAGGAAGCTGTAAGGAGGGAATATAATGGATACATCACAGTACATGTCGATGTTTTTAGAAGAATCAATGGACAACCTACAGACATTAAATGATTCTCTACTCCAACTTGAGCAAGAGCCAGATGATATAGATAAGTTAAATGAAATATTTAGGGTAGCTCATACAATAAAGGGAATGGCGGCGACAATGGGATTCAACCAGATGGCAGAGCTTACTCATAAAATGGAAGATGTGCTTTCTGAATTTAGAGATGGACAGCTTAAGGTTACAGAGAAGGTTGTTACAGTATTATTTAAGTGCCTAGATACTTTAGAGCAGATGGTTAATAATATTTCTGATGGGGTAGAAGATGAAACACCTATTGAGGAAATAATAAAGGAACTAGGGTCTATTACTGAGGGGAAGGCAGAGGAAGCACAAACTAAGGAAGAGATTCAAGAAGAAAAAGTTGATGGAACACCAGTTGAGTTAAACGAGTATGATATAAATGTGGTAAAACAGGCGGAAGATAGAGGTTTTCATTCTTATCAGATAAAAATAAAGCTAAGTGAAAATACCTTGTTAAAATCTGCTAGAGCATTTTTAATATTTAAGAGTTTAGAAGAGTTTGGTGAAATAATAAAATCTATACCAAGTGCAGAGGATATAGAAAATGAAAACTTTGACTTTGAAATAGATTTGATATTCCTATCTACTAAGGATAAAAATGAAATATACGAAACACTGATGAATATTTCAGAAGTAGACAAGGTTTTAGTAGGCAGTGTAGATGTAAAGGCAGAAAAAGCTAAAAAGATTGAACAAGAACAAACTAAGGTTGAAGAAATTAAAACTAAAATAGAGCCAAAACCTGTGGTTACAACTCCACAAGTCAAGAATAATATTGCTAAGCCGGTGCAGAAGGAAGTTCATAAGAAGACTCATCAATCTGTAAGGGTAGACTTAGAAAGACTTGATAAGTTTATGAATATGGTATCGGAACTTGTTATTCATAGAACAAGACTTGAACAGATAAGCAGCAATCATAGATTAACAGATTTAAATGAAACTCTAGAGCAGGTTGCAAGAACTACATCGGACCTTCAGGATTTGGTTATGAAGATTAGAATGCTTCCACTAGATACCGTATTCAATAGATTTCCAAGAATGATAAGAGATCTTTCTGTTGAACTTGAGAAAGAAATGGAACTATTAATTCAGGGAGCAGATACTGAACTTGATAGAACAGTAATAGATGAAATAGGAGAACCTCTTATCCATTTGATAAGAAACGCAGCAGACCACGGCATAGAGTCAAAGGAAGAAAGAGTTGCAAAAGGAAAAGATCCAATAGGAAAAATAAAGCTTATAGCTTACCAAGAAGGAACTAAAGCTGTAATAAAGGTTGAAGATGATGGATCAGGAATACCTGTAGATAAAGTTAAGGCAAAGGCAGAAAGACTTGGCATAAATACAGACGGAATGACTGATAATGATATTAGAAACTTAATCTTTATGCAGGGTTTCAGTACAAACGAGCAGGTTACAGATATCTCAGGAAGAGGAGTTGGTATGGATGTAGTTAAAACAAAGATATCAGCTCTAGGAGGAACTGTAGATGTAATAAGTGAAAAAGATAAGGGTTCAACCTTTATAATAAGACTTCCACTAACACTACAGATAATCCAAGCTCTCCTTGTAAATGTTGGCAGCGAAACTATGGCTATATCTCTAGGTTATATCGATAGAGTTATAGACTACAGTGATGATTTAGTAAAAATGACTAATAACAGAGAAGTGATAATATATAACGGTAATGTTACGCCTCTTATAAGACTTCATAATAGATTAGGAGTTGAAAAGTCTGACAGCATTAAGAACTATATAGTAATAGTGAAAGTCGGAGAGAAAACAGTGGGACTTATGGTAGATGGATTGCTAGGACAGAAGGAAATTGTTATAAAACCACTAGGAAAAACACTTCAAGGACTTAGAGAATATATAGGAGCAACGATACTAGGGGATGGATTGGTAACTCTAATACTTGATGTTGCTGCTTTGGTGTAAGGAGGTAAGAATCATATATGAGCTATCAAAACCTTAGTCCGCTACAGCTTGACGCTCTTAGGGAAGTAGGAAATATAGGTACGGGAAATGCTGCAACGGCTCTATCACAGCTTATAAATAAAAAGGTAGATATGACGGTGCCAAATATAAATATAGTTCCTTTTGATGATATATTTTCAAGCATAGGTGGAGATGAAATAGTTGTAGGAGTTATAGTTAGAGTACTAGGAGAGACTCCAGGTAATATATTATTTGTATTTGAAAAGAATACCGCTTTAAGTTTAGTTCAAATTTTGACAGGAGAAAAGGAAGAATATCTAAGTGAAATGGGCAATTCTGTAATATGTGAAATAGGGAACATTATATCAAGTTCCTATATGAATGCCATATCTAAATTCACTGGACTTACTATAATGCCTTCTGTTCCAGCTGTAACTTACGATATGCTTGGAGCAATACTATCTACAACTTTTATAGAGTCAGGACAGTTTGATGATTATGTACTTGACATCGAAACTGTATTTATAGAAAATAACGCAGAAATAAGCGGGCATTTCTACTATGTACCAATGCCCGGCTCACTTGAGAAAATATTAAGTACTTTAGGAATTAGTTAATAACACTAGATGTGAAGGATTTTGGAGGGAATAAAATGTCAAAAATATTAATTGTTGATGATGCTGCTTTTATGAGAATGATGATAAAGGACATATTAGAGAAAAATGGATACGAAGTTGTTGGAGAAGCAAATAATGGAATAAAAGCTGTAGAATTATATAAAAAAGAAAAGCCAGATGTAGTTACAATGGACATAACTATGCCAGACATGGACGGTATAGAAGCAGTAAAAGCAATAAAGGCTTTTGATCCAGCAGCAAAAATAATAATGTGCTCAGCAATGGGACAGCAAACAATGGTTATGGATGCTATAAAAGCAGGAGCAAGGGACTTTATAGTAAAACCATTCCAGCCAGACAGAGTACTAGAAGCTATAAAAAAGGTTATAGGTTAGGAATAGAATATTAAACTAAATCAAAGTATTGGATGTACCTCTATCTTTTGTAGCATTAATTGTTCTAGGTGTCTTGATAACCTACAGAAACAATTAAATATATCAGATAGAGGTACATAAATTAAAACTAGTTAAACTTTTAGTAGCAAAGAGTTACCTTGAGAATTGAGAATTGAGAATGATTTAACTAAAAAGCAAAACCTAACAATAGGCCAATTAATACTTATATGTGGGATGAATTTCATTTGAACTTTATATAGATTATTGCATATAATCTATAAAGAAAATTAAATTCTGGTCGAAAATTATCAAGTAATAGTAAATATTTTATTACAATTATAAACTTAATTAAAATTGCTCCATATTATAAGTATTAAAAGAGTTTACTGCTCAGCTTTATGAAGAATATTCGTTCTTAATTCTCAGTTCTCAATTGAACTATTTAGGATTTAAAGCTTATAGTGTATATAAAAGTTATGATAAATATTTATTATATGGAGGTGCAGCCATGCAGGTTGTTATATTTAAGTTAAATAATGAGCAGTTTGCTGTAGAAACTGCTAAAGTTCAAAGTATAAATGATGCTATGGAAATAACAAAGGTGCCAAAGGCTCCAGCACACATAAAAGGTCTTATTAATTTAAGAGGAAATGTAATATCACTTTTAGATATAAACCTACTACTTGACGTACCAAAGGAAGAAGAAAAACAAAATAATATAATTATACTAGAGATGGAAGATGAACTTGTAGGAATAACTGTAGATCAGGTAGATGAAGTTTTAGATGTAGAAGAAGATATAATCGAAAAAATAAGTGATGAAAGAAAGAAAGCTTATATAGAAGGGGTTATAAATTTTAAGGATAGAATTGTAACGCTTATAGATATTGACAAGTTGCTTTCAGCATAATATAAGAAATTGTAATTAGAAATGAGGGAAAAATATGGCAGACGTATTATCGCAGAGCGAAATAGACGCCCTTTTAGCTGCGTTATCCACTGGAGAACTGACACCGGACGAAGTGCCGAAGGAAGAGGAAAGGCAAAAAGTAAAACCTTATGACTTTAGAAGTCCTCAGAAGTTCTCTAAGGATCATATAAGGACCCTTGAGCTTATCCATGATAATTATGCCAGAATAATTTCAAACTATTTGACTGCACAGATGAGAGCTAACGTAAAAGTTAAAATAGAATCCGTTCAGCAGATAACCTATGAAGAATTTATTCATTCTGTGCCTAATCCAACTATTTTAACTGTGTTTAGAATGCCTCCTTTAAGCGGTTCTGTATTATTCGAGACAAACCCTCAGTTTGTTTTTGAAATAATAGATGTGCTTCTCGGTGGAAAAGGTGGAGGAAAGCATAAGCTAAGAGAGTTTACTGATATAGATAAAAATATCATTAAGGTTGTAAATTCAGGACTGATATCAAACTTAAGACTTGCTTGGGAGGATGTACTAGAAGTTCAGACGGAAATAGAAGGTCTGGAAACTAATCCAGCACTAAACCAAACCCTTGCGCCGAATGAACCGGTAGCCTTAATAACATTTTCAGTAGAATTAGGCAGGGGAAGTACCTTTCTTAATATATGTATACCATACCTAAGTATAGAAAAGGTTTTAGACAAGCTAGTTGTTCAATATTGGTTCCAGGAAAATGATGAAGATATAGTAAAAGAATCAAGAGAAAAGTTAAGAGAAAGATTAAAGATAGTAAGTATGGAGCTTTCCGCTGTACTTGGTACTGCGGCTATTACTGTAGACGAGTTTTTGAATTTAAATATAGGTGATGTAATAACTTTAAATGAAAAAACCAGCAGCCCTGTTAAACTAATGGTAGACGGTAAACCATATTATTACGGTAAACCTGGTACACTAGGTAAAAATATGGGGATACAGATACTTGATATTATAGATAAGGATGTGGAGAATTATGGGTAATGGGTTTCTTTCACAAGAAGAAATAGATGCACTTTTAAATGGAGGAGGAGACATTCAACCGGACCCTTCACCAGCAACTACAGCTGCGGTTGCAGCAGAATCAGATTTAACGGAGCTATCAGATTTAGAGAAAGATCTATTGGGGGAAATAGGTAATATATCGATGGGATCTGCTTCCACAGCACTTTCTCAGATTATAAATCAGCCTGTAAATATTACTACACCAGTAGTAAGTTTAACTACACTAGGAGATTTAAAAGGTGAATTTGAAGTTCCCAATATTGCTTTAGAGGTTAAGTATACAAGCGGTATAGTTGGGGAAAACCTTCTTGTAATGAGAATAACAGATGCTGCTGTAATTGCAAACCTAATGATGGGTGGAGAAGGTATTGTCTCAGATGTAATTACAGAGTTAACGGAAATAGAATTAAGTGCCGTATCAGAGGCAATGAATCAGATGATAGGCTCAGCAGCTACATCAATGGCCACTATGTTTATGAGAGAGGTTAATATATCTCCGCCTATGTCTAAGATATGGAATGACTTAACGGAGCCTCTTGCAGAAGGTATATCAGATGATGAAGCGATAGTAAAGGTATCCTTTTCCTTAACTATAGGAACTTTAGTAGATAGCTATATGATGCAGTTACTTCCAATAAAAACTGCTAAAAAGATAGTTTCAATAATGATGGGACAAGAAGAATCGAATACACAACAGGCACAACCACAGAATATACCGGAGACTAAGGTAGTGTCACAGCAATATTCACAGCCAGCGGCTCAACAGGTTGCATATGAAAATACACAACAATACAATAACTATTCTCAGCCAGTATATGAAAAACCGATAGAGACACATAGACAACCTCAAGTAGAGATAAATCAAGCTACCTTCCAGCCATTAAACTCGCCAGGTACGACTCAAACTGTGCCTAAGAATATAGATTTAATTTTAGATGTACCTTTGGAGATATCTGTAGTCCTTGGTCGTACAAAGAAAAATATTAAAGATATATTAAGTTTAGGAACTGGCTCGCTCATAGAGCTAGACAAATTAGCAGAAGAACCGGTGGAGATACTAGTAAATGGAAAAAAAGTAGCCTATGGTGAAGTTGTAGTAGTTGATGAAAACTTTGGCGTAAGAATTACAAGTATTGTTAGTAATGAAGATAGAATTAAGTCTCTAGGAAGACAAGGACAGCCTTTTTAAAGGGCTGTTTTCTTTTTCGCTAAAATAATTAAATAATATACCTTTTTAACTAATAATTTAATTGAACTTATACTTTTGCTAAAGTAGTAAAATAAAGGGTTTTAAGCTGAAAATAACATTTTAAAGGTATAAACATTGCAGGTAGATACCCGATAATATTAATAATAGGGTAACAATGATTTTGATTGTAGGTTAGGAGTGTAATTTATATGAAGATTAATGGAGTCAATCCAAGTAAAATAGTAAATCTTTATGCAAATAATAAAAAAACTATAGAAAAGAAAGAGCAAGTGCAGCAAAAGGACTCTATTCAGATTTCATCTGTTGCAAAAAGCTTAAGTTCATATTCAATAGATGATAAGTTTATAAATTCAAAGGAAAAGATTGAGAGATTAAAGAGTGAAATCTCTAACGGTACTTATAATAAAGACTCAAAACTAGTAGCAGCGAAGATACTTGAAGAAATTAAACAAAAATAATGCAATAGAGAAGTTAATGCTAGCTTTTCATTAAATAAAGGTGGAGGTAGGCTATGGTCGGTGAGTTAAATAAAATTATACTAGAAGAGCATAAAGCCCTAAAAGCTCTTCTTTCTGCTTTAGATGAGCAATTTGAACATTTAACTAAAAGAGAAGTCTTTGCACTAGATAAAATTGCAGCTACAATCGAAGGATGTGCAAGAGAGGTTGCTAAATTTGAGGTTCAGAGAAGACAGCTAACTAACGGTCAAGGAATGAGTGAACTAGTTAGCCAGTTAAAAAATGAGGAATTAGATAACAATTATAAAAATATAAAGAACCTTTTAGAAGAAATACAACTTCAAAAGGATACAAATGAACTTCTAATAAGACAGGGTCTTGGGTTTACTACTCAGATGCTTAATGTACTAAATCCTGATAAAGGACCAAAGACTTATAACCCTTATGGGAAGAAAAGATAGAAGGAGTGAATTAAATGTCCGGTTTATTTGGGACCTTTCATATAGCCACAAGAGGACTCTTTGCACAGCAAAGAGCCATAGATGTAACATCGCATAACATTGCAAATGCTAATACAGAGGGATATTCAAGACAGAGGGTTGAACTTGAAACTTCAAGACCTTACCCAATGCCAGCTATGAATAATGCTGCCGAACCAGGGCAGATTGGTACAGGGGTAACGGTTTCAGCCATTAATAGAATAAGGGACTCCTTTCTAGACTATCAGGTAAGAACCGAGATGGGAATTGATGGTCAGTTTAAGGGAAGGGATAAGTTTTTAGGCGAGATAGAAAATATCATGAATGAACCTACAGACACCGGTATATCTACGTTAATTGGTAAATTTTTTGATGCTTGGAATACTCTTGCCACTTCTGCAAAAGAATCCAATGCTAGATCAATAGTTGCACAGCAATCCTTAGCACTCACTAATGAGTTAAATCATACCTATACCAATCTTGAAAGTCTTAAGGGAAATACTCAAATAATGATAAAAGATACAGTTTTTGATATAAACAGTATGCTGTCCCAGCTAAATCAGATCAACCAGCAGATAAAACAGGTAAGGGTATCCGGCAATATTCCTAATGACTTAATGGATAAACGTGATTTATTACTAGACAAGCTAAGTGTTAAATTTGGAATAAAAATAGACAAAAAACAGTTTGATGGAATTGATGTTACCACATCAAATGATGGAAAATACGCAGGCACAGGAGATAACGGCAATGCGCCCCTTGGAACAGATGGTAAGCCGTTAAATATAGTTCAAGCACTGGATCCAAATAATTCAGTTAAGTTTTCTTATATAAAAAGCATCGTAAAGGAAGGCTCCACAGAGGAAAAGTTTGATGGAGAAGGAGAATATACAGTTACCTACTATAAAAATGGTGATACAACTTCAGAAAAAAACAAGGTAACTATAAAAGTTAAGCTTGAGGATACAGGGGAACCAGGAGAAGCCGGTTATGTAAGTGCAGCAGATAAGTTTAAACAATTAGATGAATCTAGAGTGATTTGGGCTAATAATAACGGTGTAGCATTAAAGGTTGATGGCACAAGAAAAATATCTGGTTTAGCGGATGAAAGTAATTTAGTTAATGATCAAAGCTGTAGCTTTGAAGAATTAGCTTTATTTAAACCTCCAACTGGTGAGCTAAAGGGATATATGTCTGTACAGCAAGATATAGAGACCTATCAAGGTCAGTTAAATAAGTTTGCTAAGGCATTAGCTTTTGCAGTAAATGGAATTATGAGCCAAAGTAAAGGTTCTGTTAAAGATAATGGAGAGGATATAAATAACTTCTTTGTAAATAGAGATGCAGCAAAAAATGGGGTTTACACAGGAGATGAAAGTGCTATATCCATAGCGGAACAAAATATAACTGCAGCTAATATTACTATTAATCAAGCAATAATAGATAATCCTATGAGAATTAAAACAGCAGCTAAGTATGATGAGAATGGAAATCCATTAAGCGGAGAAAGTGATGGGACAAGAGCTTTAGCAGTGGAAATGCTTAGAGATAGATTAATGTCTATTCAAAATGTAAACAGTGACACTACAAAAGCAGGTTTCTTAGATAAAATATTTAGTCAAGATCCTAGTCTAGGAAATTTGAATGTAATAACCAATGATATCGGTGGTATGACACTAGATAGCTATTTTAAAGATACAGTAAACAGGCTTGGAATACAAGAGCAGGAAGCAAGAAGAATGGTAGAAAACCAAGCAAAACTTTTAGCAGGATTTGAGGAATCAAGAGCTTCCGTTTCAGGGGTGTCCCTTGATGAGGAAATGGCAAACTTAGTTCAATTTCAACATTGCTATCAAGCAAATGCAAAGATTATTTCGACAGTAGACGAATTGTTAGATGTAGTAGTAAATGGATTAAAGAGGTAAATACATTGATGAAGGACTGGAAATAAGAGAACTATAGAAAGGCCAATCTTTACTATGAATTTTGAGTTTATAAAGATGAGGTGAATATAAATTGCGTATAACTAATAAAATGCTTTCAAACAACTATCTAAGCGATATGAGTACAAATTTAAATAAAATGAGAACTCTTCAGCAGCAACTGGCATCAGGAAAAAACTTTAGAAGAGCATCCGATGATCCCTTTAATGTTTCGAGATCTATGCAGATGCATTCACAGATAAATGCAAATACTCAGTATAATAAAAATATAACTAATGTTATAAACTGGCTAGATACTACAGATACAGCATTAGGTCAAGTAGGAAATGTTTTTCAGTCAATAAGAGAAAAATTAGTATCTGCAGGAAATGCAGCCTATGGTTCAGATGAAAGGGCAAAGATAAAGGATGAACTAAATCAAAGAGTAGGGCAAATAGCTCAGATTTTAAACACAAGCTTTGATGGTGAATATATTTTTGGCGGTACTAAAGGAGCATCTAAGCCTGTAGATGTAAAAGCAGACAGTGTTACAGGAAATAATAGACTAATATACACGAGTAATGATGGGAAAGAGTTAAAGATTTTGCCAGAGGTTACATCTGAAATAGTTAATCCGGAAAGCTGGTCAGAAAAGGAAATAACCTTTAGTATAAATGGTACTGAAGCTAAGATAGCTTTAGATACCTTTACTGCAGATTCTTCTATAGACGATGTTATAAATAGTATCAATAAAAAAGTTAATGAATTTCAAACTTCAGATACCCCTCCTGTGAAGCTCTTAGCAGGAAAGATTTTGGCAGAAAGAAGTGCCGATGGAAAGAAAATATTATTTTTCGATGGAGGCAGTAATGGAGTAAGTATTAAATCAAATAATGTTGATAATAATCAATTGAATAGTCCTTCTACAGAGCTACCAAGCATACAGGTAAATATGCTTTCAGGAAGCCGCCAAACGGAACTTTCACAAGGGGTACTGGTAAAATATAATGTTTCAGCAGTAGATGTTATAAAGTATGGAAAAGATGATAAAGATGATATAAGAAGCTTACTAAATAGAATAATGAATCACCTAGATGGTAAAGATGAAAATGGGAATTTAGACGAGGCAAATGCAACGAAAGCGTTAACAGGCCAAGACTTAAAGGATTTAGATGCTGCTATGTCACAAATACTAAAGGTTCGTTCAGAAGTTGGTGCTAAGCAAAATAGAATGGAAAGTGCAAAGGATCAGAATGAACAATCCAATTTAGATATGACAGACATATTGTCTAAGACCGAAGATATAGATATAACGGAGAAAACTATGGAATATGCAATGATGCAAACAGTTTATTTAGCATCACTGCAAACTAGTGCAAAAGTATTACAGCCAACACTAATGGATTATATGAGATAGAGCCTCAATAGGCAATGAAGGTTGAGAAATTTTTAATTGTCATATTGGCAAAAGAGGTGTTAAGGGATGAAATTAAATACAAAATATCATGGAGTAAGAGAATTTGAAGAAAAGGATATTATAACATTTAAAAAAGGACTTCCTGGTTTTGAACAGTTAAAGAAATTTATTCTTTTCACCGTAGAAGATAATGAAGTCTTTAGTATTCTCCAATCAACAGAGGATATGAATATAGGACTGATAGTAATATCTCCTTTTAATTTGATAAAGGATTATGAACTTAAATTAGATGAAGAAAAAACTAGTGAACTTAAGATAGAAAGAGCGGAAGAGGTTTTGGTTTTAAATACGGTGACATTAAACTCCAAAGTAGAAAATATCACCGTAAACTTAAAAGCACCAATAATTATAAATATAAAAAGTAATTTAGGGGAACAAATAATACTAGATAACCCTAATTATGTTATAAAGCATCCATTATATGGAAAATAGTACTATTAGGAATATATAAAAGAGATCAATAGTTTTCTATGGCAACAGAAAACTCTACACTTCTAATAGCAGGAGTGATTAGGGCTTCCGAGGAGATGGTTATATGTTAGTCATAAGTAGAAAGAAAGGCGAGTCACTTCTAATAGGGGATGATATAGAAATAACAGTAGTAAAATTGGATGATAACTCTGTAAAACTTTCTATATCTGCTCCTAAGAGTGTAACAATTCTAAGGAAAGAGTTGTATAAAGAAGTAGAAGAAGAAAATAAAAATGCAGCAGCTTATGATATTAGTATGTTGAAAAAGATAGGAAAGTAAATTTGTTAGTAGATTAAATTTTTATTTTAAATGGGAGGTGTTATGCATGGAAGTTAAAAACCTAGGTCAAGGAAGACAAACATCTTTTAGTTTAAACACAAACCCTGCAGATAACAGCAGTCAATGTGCAGAAACAACCTATTCAGGGAGTAATGCAGCTGCTTCAGAAAGCAAAAATTCTGAATGGAATTTTCCATCAAATAATAAACAAGGTGTATCAGAAAAGGATGTAAAAAAGGCAGCGGATAAATTGAATAAGCTATTAGAGGGTAAGGCTACCCATGTAGAGTACGAGTTGTATGGAAAGTCAAAGGAATTGACTATAAGAATAGTAAATGATAAAACGAAAGAAGTAGTAAGAGAAATGCCACCGAAAAAACTTATAGACATGGTAGACAAACTATGTGAATTAGCAGGAGTGTTTGTAGATCAAAAGGCTTAAAGTTTCAAACGTTGACTGCTATTGCATAAGAAATTATGTCAATTCTCTATTTGAAATAGGGGTGGTGGATTTATGGAATATAGGTTAAACAAAGTTGATCCGGAATTACGTCAAAGAATAAAAGAAACTACAAAACCGGGAAAGATTCACAATAAGGCTGAAATAGCTGTAAATACTGATAGTAAAAATAAGAATAAAAAAGATGGAACAGAATTTAGTTCGGAATTAGAAAAACAGAAGAAGGAAAAGGAAGAGAATAAGAAGAAAATTACTATAGAAGCGGTGAAATTAGAGGAAGTTAATATTCCAGCTTTTAAGGAACCGGAATCTTCAAAGGATGAGATGAGAGGAAATATTTTAGATGTTAGAAAATAGGTTTGACTTTTTAGTGGAAAAAGGGGTGTTGTAATTATGTATGCTTCAAATGCATATAATGCGTATAAAACCAATAGTGTAAATTATGCTTCAAAGGATCAATTACTATTAATGCTAGTAGACGGAGCAGTTAAATTTGCCAAGATGGGTAGACAAGCAATTATTGATAAAGATATAAAGAAGGCCCATGAAGATATATTGAGAACTCAAGATATATTCTATGAGCTTATGGTAACTCTTGACGTAAATAAAGGAGGACAGTGGGCTCAGGGATTAATGAGTATTTACGATTTTATAGTAAGAAGGCTTGTGTATGCCAACATCAAGAAAGATGTAGCAATAATGGAAGAGGTCATTCCTTTAATAGAGGATATTAGAGATACTTGGCACGAGGCTAGTAAGTTAGCCAGAGGAGCAAAATAAAGTGAAAAACTATTTGTAGGAAGGGGAGTAAGTTATGAGTAGCATAACTAGTACTAGTAGCAAACTGAGATTGACAGGAATGGCAACAGGTATCGATACTGATGCTACAATAAAACAAATGATGTCTACTTACTACAGCAGAGTAGATAAAGTAAAACAACAGCAGCAAATACTTCAATGGAAACAGGACTCGTATCGAGATTTTATCGGACAAATTAATTCCTTTAAAAGTAAATATTTTGATACTTTATCAAGTAGTTATATACTTTCAGGTAAAAACATATCTACTTTTGATGTGAATACCACAGATACTAGTAATACAGTTAAGATGACAGCAGGTACAGGAGCAACAGAAGGAAATTATTCTGTTAGTGTCGGTAATATGGCAACTAAAGCATCTTCATTGTCAGGATCAACACCTTATATCAATTTAAAAGAGGCAACAAATAATTTAACTTTTCCAGTAGTATTAGACAGTTCAAATAATCAGATAACAGTAGATGGCAAAAGCATAATTCTTGATACAGGTAATTATAGTAGTTTAAGTAATATTGCTTCAACTATAAATACAAAATTAGCAGCAACTGATAATGGAAGTGGCAAGCTAAGTGATAGTATACAAGCTGTTGTAAAAGATAACGCTATAAAGTTTTATCACAAAGTAAAAATAGATGATACAAATAACAGCTTGAAGGTAACTGTACAGGGCAAAGATTATAATGTTACTGTTTCAAATGGAAACTATACAATGGAAAGCTTATCAGCACAAATCAATAGTAAGCTGTCAGGGGCTACTGCCACAGATGGAGTTACTAAGTTTCCAACAGGAGTGAAAGCACAATCAACAGATGGCTTAAATATATCATTTGTAGACGGTAGTAATAATTCTATAGCTGGAAGTGTAAATTATTCAAATGGTGGTGCAGTAGTATCAGCTACAGCGGTTTCGTTAAGTAGCACAGGTGTAGGAGCAAACAGCACTACTTTATCTAATCCTACTATTTCGGGAGATATACTATCCTATGATCAAAAAATAATAACTGGAGTAAATGATAAATTAACTGTAAATATTTTTGATGGAACTAGTACTACAACTAAAACTGTGACATTATCTCCACAAGCATTCCATTGGGATTCAGCAACATCAGAGTTTAAAGATGCTTCAAATAATAATGCCATAAGCACTATAGCATCACAAATTACTACTCAGTTATCAGGAACAGATATAACAGCAGATAAGTCTGTGGATGGTAAGTTAATATTCAAATCTACTTCAAAAAACCAAATCACAATAACAGGAAATGGGGCTAGCACTGTAGGGCTGCCTAGTTCATTTGCTGTAGATCAGAGTACTAGTGATAAAATGTCAAATATAATGAGTGGGGAAGTTAAGTTTACTGTAAATGGTAAGACTTTTCACTATAACTTTAATAGTGATGCTGATAACAAAACTAACCCAGATGATATTATAGTAGGTGCAAAAAACAAATCAATAGATGATATAATTAGAGATATTGAAAGTAAGGCAGGAGTCGATATTTCCTATACTCAGCTTACAAGACAGTTTGTAATGACTTCAACGCAAACTGGAGTTAGTCAAACTCTAACTGCATCAGATACTACAGGAACCTTCTTAGATTCAATTTTTGGATCTTCTAGCATAAATGAAACTGGAAAGGATGCCACAGTTACGTTAACTAGTAATGGTGCTTCTACTACTATTAAGCAGTCTTCAAACAACTTTACTATTGATGGGGTAAACTATGTATTAAACGGAACTACTACTAGTCCTGTAAGCTTTTCTGTAAACTCTAATGTGAATAAAGGATTTGAGTCTATTAAAGGATTTATAGATAGCTATAATGAACTTATAGGTAAAATTTCCGGTGCAGTAGAAGAAAAAAAGCAGTATACCTATTTACCACTTACTGATGACCAAAAAGAGTCCATGAGTGAGAATCAAATAGAGAAGTGGGAAACAAAAGCTAAACAAGGTATACTTTCTAAGGATAGTACTTTAGAAAATATGCTATTTGAAATGAGAAGGGCATTTTTTGATGGAGTTCAGGGTGCAGGTACTAATCTATCTGAAATAGGATTAAGCACTTCATCTGATGTATCCCAAAGGGGAAAGATAATTATTGATGAAAATAAGTTAAAAGAAGCTTTAAAAAATGAACCAGATAAAGTAATGAATTTATTTACCCAAAAGTCTACAAGTCACACTTATTATTCACGAACCTTGGGAAGTGATGATAGAAAAGAAAGATATAATGAAGAGGGAATATTTAATAGAATAAGTGATATCTTAGAAAATAATATATCAACCTTTAGAGACAGCAATGGAAAGAAGGGAACTCTTCTTGAAATAGCAGGAATTAAAGGAGATTTTACAGAATTAAAAAACACTATTACCAGCCAAATTTTAGATAAGCAAACTGCAATAAAGGAATTACTAGAAAAAATAAGTGATAGAGAAAATAGATATTATAAACAATTTGCTCAATTAGAAACTGCAATGAATAATATGAATTCACAAAGTAGTTGGCTGGCTAGTCAGCTGGGAGTGAGTAAGGGCTAGTAAATAAACTTAATATGGAGAGTTTATTATGAATTTAAAAGAAAAACTAATTGAATACAAGAATATAACTATACAACTTATAGCTAATGTTGAAGGTGAGGATTATGATAGTTTAGAGAAGCTGTTGACTAACAGACAAAATATAATGAATGAAATAGATAGCATAACCTATTCTAAAGAGGAATTTTTAGTCCTATGCAAAGAACTGGATATTTTAGTACTAAACCAGAAGCTGATAAAGGTAACAAAGGAAAAAAAGTCTAATACTCTTAAGAATATAGATGGGATAAAAGTCTCAAAAACTGCTAATAAAAGTTATAATAAAAGATTTGCAGTAGATTCAGTATATTTTAATAAAAAAATTTAAAAAACTATTAAGCATTAAAAAAAGTTAACGATATATTTAATGTAAATAAAAAAGGTGGAAATGGAATTCCACAATTTAAAATTCAAGGAGGAATTTATTATGATAATTAATCACAATCTTAATGCAATGAATGCACACAGACAAATGACAGGAAACACATCAGCTTCAGGAAAATCAATGGAAAAGCTTTCATCTGGTCTTAGAATAAACAGAGCTGGAGATGACGCAGCTGGACTAGCTATATCAGAAAAGATGAGAGGACAAATCAGAGGTCTTGATCAATCATCAAGAAATGCTCAAGACTCAATATCATTACTTCAAACAGCAGAAGGTGCTTTAAATGAAACTCACAGCATTCTACAAAGAATGAGAGAATTATCAGTACAAGCAGCTAATGATACAAACGTAACAGAAGATAGATCAGCTATAAAATCAGAAATAGACCAATTAAGCAGCGAAATAACAAGAATTTCAGCTCAAACAGAATTCAATACACAAAAATTATTAGATGATAACTTTAAAAACAAACAGTTCCAAATAGGAGCTAATAAAGGACAAACAATTACAGTAAGTATAAGCGGAATGTCAGCAACAAACTTAGGAGTAAATGCGTTAAATGTTACTGATACTGCAAATTCTAATACTTCTATATCAAGCGTTGATGCTGCAATTGCTAAGGTTTCAAGACAAAGATCAAGTCTTGGTGCTCTACAAAATAGATTGGAGCATACAATAAATAACTTAGGAACAGCATCAGAAAACTTATCAGCAGCAGAATCAAGAGTTAGAGATGTAGATATGGCTAAAGAAATGATGAGCTTCCAGAAGAACAATATTCTTTCACAAGCAGCTCAAGCTATGCTTGCACAAGCTAATCAACAGCCACAAGGCGTTCTTCAATTATTAAGATAATGCATTATATAAAAGTTTAGAAAGTAAAAATTACGTATATATAAAACAAGTATACATGGAAGTATACTAAAAGTTCAAGGAGGAATTTACTATGATAATTAATCACAATCTTAATGCAATGAATGCACATAGACAAATGACAGGAAACACATCAGCTTCAGGAAAATCAATGGAAAAGCTTTCATCTGGTCTTAGAATAAACAGAGCTGGAGATGACGCAGCTGGACTAGCTATATCAGAAAAGATGAGAGGACAAATTAGAGGTCTTGACCAAGCATCAAGAAACTCTCAAGACTCAATATCATTACTTCAAACAGCAGAAGGTGCTTTAAATGAAACTCACAGCATTCTACAAAGGATGAGAGAGTTATCAGTACAAGCAGCTAATGATACAAACGTAGCAGAAGATAGAACAGCTATAAAATCAGAAATAGATCAGTTAAATAAGGAAATAGATAGAATTTCAGGTCAAACAGAGTTTAATACACAGAAATTATTAAATGGTAACTTTAATGCTAAGCAATTCCAAATAGGAGCTAATAAAGGACAAACAATTACAGTAAGTATAAGTTCAATGTCATCTGTAGCAGCAGACTTAAATACAACAGGCATAGCAGTTGATAATGTTACAAATGCTAATAGTGCTATATCAAATATCGATAAGGCAATTGCTAAGGTTTCAAGACAAAGATCAAGTCTTGGTGCTTTACAGAATAGATTAGAGCATACAATAAATAACTTAGGAACAGCATCAGAAAACTTATCAGCAGCAGAATCAAGAGTTAGAGATGTAGATATGGCTAAAGAAATGATGAGCTTCCAGAAGAACAATATTCTTTCACAAGCAGCTCAAGCTATGCTTGCACAAGCTAATCAACAGCCACAAGGTGTTCTTCAATTATTAAGATAATTTTAATTTGCTATAACTTAAAGAGTCAGATAAGATACTTTCTGACTCTTTTTTAAGTTAATAGTCCAGAAAATCATATATGTACTATAAAAATATATATGATTTTGTGTAGTATTAATTTTATTTAGAATGTACTTGAAGGGATTGAATAAAATGAAAGTAAGTATATGTATGATGGTAAAAGATGAACAAAAGAATCTAAGAAGATGTATTGAAAGTTTTAAGTCCTTATTAGATCTTAAGTTGGCAGAACTTATAGTTGTAGATACAGGATCATCTGACGCTACTGTTGATATAGCAAGGGAATACACGGAGAAAATATATTTTCATCCATGGAATAATGACTTTTCAGATATGCGAAACAAAACAATATCCTATGCTAAAGGTGAATGGATACTTATAATCGATGCAGATGAAGAACTTGTCAATGTGGATGAACTTATTAAAATAATTAACTTGAAAAAGATAAGTTCATACAATACTATGATATTTCAAGTTAGAAGTTTCAATGATCTAAATAATAAGGATATAGCTGCAGTTAACCCATCACCTAGGTTGTTTAAAAATGACGGTGAATTTAAATACGTAGGTTCTGTTCATAATCAACCTCTTTTTAAAACACCTATAAAAATTACCAATATAATGTTAAATCATTATGGTTACATATTAGATGATAAAGAACTTATGGAAAAAAAGTTTATTAGAACAAAATCAATTTTAGAAAAGGAATTATCTAAAAATCCTAATAATGACTATTATCAATTTCAGCTTGGAGTAGCTTATGACATGCATGGCGATAGAAAAGAAGCCTATAAAGAATTTAAGAAGGCTTATAATATGATAATAGACAAACCTTATGAGTATAGAAGGGACAGAATTTACATTTACGGATCCTTTGCAAGAAGTGCATCTTTAAACAAAATGTATGAGGAAGTTATAGATATTTGTAAGGAAGGGTTGAAATTAAGAGAAGACTTTGTTGATTTACATTACATTTTAGCAGTAACAGAGAGGGTAGTAGGCTGCTATGAAGATTCTATAATGAGTTTCAATACTTACTTACATTTGATTAATAATTTTGAGAATCTTGAGATATCCAAGGATTTAACTGTAAGCTTTTATAATATTGATGAAGTATCTATAGAGAGCGCTTATTTTAACTTGTTTTTAAATTATTTTGATACAGGTAATTATATAAAAGCTAAAGAGAATATTTATAAACTAAAAAATCTAGAGAAGAAGATGTATTGTTATAGCAATTTATTAGCATATATAGGTTTAGAGGGTGACTTGTTTGATTTTTACAATGAAGTTGATTCTAACTACAAAACTCAGCTTAGTGAAATTATTGAAGATAAAATTACGATAATTAATGAAAGAAAACAAAATAGTATAAGAAGTATATTTGCTAAGGGAAATGATGGATATGCTATATATAATAAAATAATCCTTATGGAAAATTTAAAGGATACTGTAAAGGCAAATAAAGAAATTTTAAGTTTTGCCAATGAAATGAATTTCAACAATTTGCCTGACTATTTTAGTACACTTATTTATTACATAGTTAAAAATAGAGGAGATTTATACCAAGTATTATATAACGTTTCGGAAACTAATCTTGAAAGGTTCTTAAGACATTGTTTTAATAAATTTAAAAATATGTTAAGGTTATCGGAAGAATATATAAGTTCTAAGGAATTATTTGATGAAAATAATATAAATCACCTAAGAATTAGCAAGGTATTAATGAAAAATATTCTGTTACAAAGCAAAAACAAAGAAGAATACAAAGAGCTTTTTTACCAGTATGTAAATATAGGTGGAAAGTATATAAAAAGTATTTATAAAGATGAGATTATAGAAAAAGAAATGGTATATGATTTAAAGCAGGAAGATGCTTTTCTTGTACTTGTAAACAAAGCACACAATGTTAAGAAAGATAACCATAAGGAATATATCAGATATCTAAGAGAAGCCTTGTTTTTCTATAATGATTTTAGTGATTATATAGAAATTTTAAATAAAGACTTGGAACGAGAACTTGATAAAAAAGAAGATGAATTTGAACAGTATAGAATGCAAGTAAAAAATACTATTAAATCGTTAATAGAAAGTAACAAATTAGATGATGCTAAGTCTATAATAAATCAGTATGAACAAATTGTACCAAATGATTTGGAAATAATATTATTTAAATCTAAAATAGCACTTAAAAAGTAGGATGGTTTAATATGGTTAAAGAGGTGTATTTATCAAGTGCATCTCTTTTATTAATTGAAAAAATGCTATCAATATTTGATGAATTTAGGCGATATATAATATATTAGAATGAATATAACAGGAAATAAATTACAGAAAACTATTCAGAATAATGTTACTATTTAATCAAAGTTTAGCAATAAATTATAGAGAACTAAATATGTTTCTAAGGGGAAGAAGGGAAAATATGAATAATAGTATTGATTCTATTAAAGAAGAAATAAAAGGCAACATAGAACTCCTTATAAATAACAATAGACTAGAAGAGGCGGATAGTTTACTAAATCAATATCTTGCGATGGTGCAGGATGATCCCAATGCTTATTCTATGAAGGCAGTTATTTTTATAATAGAAGGTAAATTTGATGAAGCAAAGGAAATTATAAAAGTTGGATTAAAGTATGATTATGATAACTTTGACTTGAATTATAATTTGGCATATGTATGCGAACAAAACGGAGAAATTTATGAGGCTTATAGTTATTATTGCAAGGCATTAGAAAATTGTAGTAATCATGACATAAGAAAAGAATTAGAAGGAACTATTAATAAATTTAAAAAAGAAAGTGATACAGGGTTAACTAAGCCTAAAAGTAAAGTAGTTTTTTTTGTTAAGCAAGGAATGGATAGTTTTTTAGGTGATATTATTAAAGGACTATCTTATGAATATGAAACCAAAAAAATAATTGTAAATGAATATAATCAAATCGATGAAGGAATGAAATGGGCAGATATTTGTTGGTTTGAGTGGTGCGATGAACTTGTGGCCTATGGGAGTAAGCACAGATTAGCAGGTGAGAAAAAGATATTATGTAGATTGCATAGTTATGAGGCTTTTGCTGGTTATCCTAGTAATGTTTACTGGAACAATGTAGATAAAATTATTTTTGTAGCTAAGCATATTAGAGA
The DNA here is from genome assembly GCF_025398335.1 of Clostridium sp. CX1. Lineage (GTDB taxonomy): Bacteria > Bacillota > Clostridia > Clostridiales > Clostridiaceae > Clostridium_AM > Clostridium_AM tanneri. The sequence continues at coordinate 149,843 of NZ_JAODOO010000004.1, read as the reverse complement.
TTTTGTAATTGAAAAGTTTAAGATTAGCAAAGATAAAACTTTAATAATTCAAAATGGTATAGATTTATCAAAGTACACATTTAAAGAAAGAAAATCAGGATTTAATATTGCTTATGTTGGATATATAAATTATAAAAAAGGTCCCTTATTGTTACTACATGCATTTAAAGCAATTTACGATAAAGATCATAGGTATAAACTGTATATTGCAGGTCAGTTTCAAGATGACAGAGATGTATTATACTATAATCAAATGCTTAGAGAATTTGGTTTGGAGAATAGTGTAATATATGAAGGGTGGCAGGATGATTTAGACAGATGGCTTGAAGATAAAAATTATATACTATGTACTAGTGTACTCGAATCTCAAAATGTGAGTGTTATGCAGGCAATGGCTAAAGGAATAAAACCTATTGTTCATAACTTTGTAGGAGCTAAAAACATCTATTCAGAGGATTATGTGTGGAATACAATTACAGAAGCAATTAGTATGATTTATAATGGAAAATATTCATCTAATGAATATAAAGAATTTATAGCTAAAAACTATTCATATGAAAATCAAATAAAGAGTATAAAATCCTGTGTAAAAGAGTTAAAAATTTGTAAAGAACCCGTTGAAGAAAATAACCAACTACCATTGGTCTCAATTTGTATTACTAACTATAATTATTCTCAATATATAGAAGAATGTATCTTATCGGTAATTAAACAAACTTATAAAAATATAGAAGTGATTATAATTGATGATTGTTCTACTGATAATAGCAGAGAAATAATGAACAAATATAAAGAAAAGTACGATTTTATTAAGTGTATATATAATAAACACAATAAAGGATATTTATATGGAATAAGAAAATTTATTGACAGTTTATGTAAGGGGGATTATTTTATAATATTAAGTGCAGATGACATGATTGCTGAAAAAGATACTGTTGAAAAGTTTCTTAAAGAGCATATCAATTATCAAGAGAAATTTGATATTATATATGGTGATGAAGTAATAATTAATGAAAAATCTGATTTTTTAAGCTATGTTAATATAGATAATTTAGATGATAGAAAAGTAGTTAATCACACATTTAATTCTTTTGGATCAGGACCTTTTCCTTACTTATTTGCTATGCATAAAACAAATTTTTATAGAAAAAATAATTATTCGTGGGAAAAATTTGGAGAGGGTTCAAATGATACTTTAAATGCTTTGATTGCAATTAAAAGAGGGGTCAAGTATAAAAAAATAAATTATCCTATGTTTAAGTATAGATATCATACAAACAATATGACTTTTAACTTAAGAAGTAGATTAAAAGAAGTTCTTGCTATAATTGATTATATTATATGTAATTTTGATAGAAAATATTATATGGATTTAAAGTTTATTGGTGAAAATGAAGAAGAACAAAAACAGTTAGATATAGTATTCTTCGCAGGATACTACTACAATTTAATTAAATATTATATAAATGATTATAAAGTATATGGAACATGGGAATTAAAACTATCTAAAAAAGAAAAATTGGATGTTTTACAAGAATCTATTAATAGATGCAAAAATCTTTTAGAGAATTATAAAATTAATAGATATACTAAATTTGAAGAAAGTATATCATACATAAGAAAAAATTTATTAGAAATATGTGAGGAGATATAATAGTGAAAAAGGCATTAGTTATTGGATCAGAAGGAAATGTTGGAAAACCACTTGTGCAATATTTAAAAGAGAATGATTATGATGTAGTCGCTTATGATATAAAACCAGGATATAGACAAAATTATTATATGGCAGATATAACAAAACCAATTGATTTAATTAAGGCTTTTGATTTCAAACCGGATTATATTTTTCATCTAGCTGCTATGGTAAGTAGAGTAACTTGCGAACAATCAGCAAGTATGGCAATTCATACTAATATAGTTGGAACCCAAAATATCATAGAACTGGCCAAGTACTGTGATGCTAAGCTTATTAATTTTTCAACATCTGAAGTATACGGACCCAATAATAGTATAATGGATGAAAGTTGTCTTCCTAAGCCTAATAATAGATATGGATTATCTAAACTACTTGCTGAACAACTAGTTGAATATGAAGTAAAACAACATGGACTGAGAGCAGTTACATTAAGGCCATTTATGATATATGATGAGAATGAAGATCTAGGTGATCATCGTTCTGCAATGATTAGATTTGCATATAATTTGGCTACAGGTAGAAGTATAGAAGTTCATGATGGTTCAGCTAGAGGATGGATGCATATATCTGATGCTGTAAGAGCTATAGAAGCTGCAACAAGAGTAGAAAACTACTTAGCAATTAATATTGGTAATCCTGATGTTAGATCAATATATGAATTAGCAGATATGATTAGAATAAAATTAGGAGCAAGTGAAGATTTAATAAATGTTATTAATCTTCCTAATAGAATGACTTTAGTTAAACAGCCTAATTTGCAACGACAAAAGGAATTACTAGGATTTGAAAACCTTGTTTCCTTAGAGGAAGGAGTAGATAGAGTATGCGAGAATATAATGAAAAGAATTTAATTATACACAAATTCATAAGCAAAGCTATTAAATGTAAGGGGGGACAGCATGTTGAAAGTATTGTTTTTATTTCCAAATTCAAGTAATGAGGGTGTGGTATCCAATGCAATAACGATATTAGCACCTATTGCAAAAAGATTAGGATGTGAAGTAGAATACTTTGAAACATCTTTTTACCATAAAAAACCAACTGCAGCTGAGGATAGAACATTTTCCGGTGAATTTAAACCCGTTAAGGATCAAATTCCTAAAAAAGAGATGAAACCATATGAAAGCATGTTTAAAGAGTTTAACTATAAAATAAAAGAATTTGAACCAGATATATTAGCAGTTAGTGCTAATTCGTTAGAATATGATTTGTTTTTACAACTAATACAAAATGTAGAATTCGATAACAAGCCATTTACATTTGTAGGCGGAGTTCATGCTACTTTTTCTCCACAACAAGTTATAGAAAATAAGTATGTAGATGCAATTTGTATTGGAGAAGGTGAGGAGGCATTTGAAGAATTTATTGAAAAATACAAAGAAAATTGTGCCGTTACAGATATTAAAAATATTTGGGTCAAGGAAAATGGAAAAATATTCAAAAATCCAATTAGAGATCTAATTTCTGAAGATAGACTATGGGAATATGAAACAGATTATGAATTTTACAATTCTGAAGATTATTTTTTGAAACCATTTGAAGGTAAGATGTATAAAAAGGCTATCATTGAATTGTCTAGAGGATGCCCTTATAATTGTAATTATTGTGTAAATACAGCTTTAAAAAATCTATATAAGGATAAGGGTAAATTTGTAAGATTTAAAGAAATAGATAAATTAAAACAAGATATATTAAATAAAAAAGAACAAGGTTTTAATTTGATTCAATTCTTGGATGAAAATTTTTTAAACATTTCTGAGGAAAAATTAGAGGATTTTTGTGGTTGGTATAAAGAACACATAAATCTTCCGATAATTATTCAAGCAAGACCGGAAAGTGTATGTGAAAGTAAAATAAGACTTTTATCAAGCATGGGTGTACATATTGAGATGTCTTGTGGAGTAGAGACTGGTTCAAAAAGAATACTAAATGAGATATGTAATAGATTCACCACACATGAACAGACTATAAATGCTTTTAAACTGATGCATAGGTATAAAATTTATTCTAGAGCATATGTTATGATTGGTTTTCCAACAGAAACTAGAGAAGAAGTCTTCGAAACAATTAATTTGGTAAGAAAGATAAATCCGTATTTGTCTATAATGTCTATATTCTTCCCTTTTGTTGGTGTTCCATTAAGAGAATATTGTATTAAAAATGGATTTATAACTGGAAATGAGATGGCTAGAACATTTACAGAACAATCTATACTTAGAAATCAGAAGATGACACCAATGGAAATTTCAAACTTTAGAAGGGTATATAGTTTATATGTGAATTTACCTAGAAAATATTTTGCTGAAATAGAAGAGTGTGAGAAGAACTTTGATGAAATTAAATTTAAAAAGTTAGTAGATTTATCTTGGAAATTAAGATCAAATTGGCCAAATTATGAATTGGACTAGTTGTAAAGTGAGTGATTTTAGATCTAAATAATGTAATTGAACGGTCAAAAATACAGATGGAAGTAATAAGCCCAATCACTCTTTCGTGTTGCGATAGAATAATAAGTTAAATAGCATTTAGAGGCAAGGGCATAGACATGAATGAAGAAGAACTAAAGTTAAATTGGAAAAGAGGCTACACGGGTGCAGTACAGACAGAAGATGCTAGACATAATTGAGAAAAAACTACTGAAAGTGAGGCAGCTAGTAAAGAAAGCTAAAAACATAGTTTGGATGTTGAAGAAATCGGAATGGAGTTGAAACTTCGATGAAAATATTAACTGTTATTGGGACAAGACCGCAGTTTATAAAAGCTGCTGCAGTTTCAAATATAATAAGAAAAGACCATCACGAAGTACTTGTACATACAGGACAACATTATGATAAGAATATGTGTAGGGTATTTTTTGATGAACTTAAGATACCAAAACCAGATTACAATATAGAAGTTGGATCAGGCAATCATGGTCATCAAACTGGTTCTATGCTTATTAAACTTGAAGATATATATTTAAAAGAGAAGCCAGATTTAGTATTAGTTTACGGCGATACTAACTCTACTTTAGCAGGGGCTCTATGTGCAAGTAAACTTTTAATTCCAGTAGCACATATAGAAGCAGGACTCAGAAGTTTTAATAAGAATATGCCTGAAGAGCAAAATAGAGTTTTGACAGATCATTTATCAAAATTATTATTTGTTCCTACAGCTTCAGCTTTGAATAATCTAAGTAATGAGAGAATTACAGCAGGAGTATTTAATGTAGGAGATGTGATGTTTGATGCTATACTTAATTTTAAAAAGTTAGCAGAAGAAAAATACAATATTATACAAGATTTAGATGTAGAACCAGATAAGTATATACTGACAACTATACATAGAGCTGAAAATACTAATAGCATAGATAGATTGAAGAATATAATTCAAGCGTTAAATGAATGTGGAAAAAATGTAATATTGCCATTGCATCCTAGAACAAAAAAATATATAAGTGACTATGATTTAACTTTTAATAAAAATATAAAAGTAATAGATGCTGTAGGTTATTTAGATATGATAAATCTTGAAATGAATTCTGAAAAGATTGTTACTGATAGTGGTGGAGTTCAAAAAGAAGCCTTTTTTATGAAGAAACCATGTATAACTATGAGAGATGAAACTGAGTGGGTTGAAACTGTAGAAAATGGATGGAATGAAGTTGTTGGCACTAATAAGGATAAAATATTAAATTGTATTATAAAGTTCGAACCAAAAATAAAACAGAAAAACATATTTGGTGATGGAAGATCATGTGAAAAAATATTAGAAATATTAAATAGTTTTTAATAGACATTTCTCTACTTTACAAGAAAATTAAATTTATTAATATAAATAGATTAGGGAATTAGCAAGTTCAAGGCAAGTCTTTTGAAAAGACCCTCGGGGGCAATGTCATCAACTTGCAATTGAAATAATTTGCATTTATAGGCTTAATTACTTTATATTTTAAATAATCTGGGCTTTTACTCATTTTATCTTGATTTTGTATAGATAAAATATATTTTTGGTAAGCGATAAATTACCTAGTGTAGGGCTAAATAGAAACGGCAATCCGATAAGGTGGCCGTACTTTTCGATTTAATTATTCTTTTTACAGGAACCCTGTACCCATGAATCCCAAGGCAGGAATTCCTCTAAGAATTCTGGATTTGCTTCGAACTGAACCGCTGGAAGTTGTTTAAACAAAAACTGAAGGTAACTATACGGGTTCAAGCCGATGGCCTTTGAAGTCTAAATTATACTGCAGACTGTTGCACTTGCGCTAGCTCCTTTTGGACTTCCATTGAAGAGCCAGTTCTTACGATCAATGGTAAAAGGGCGTATGTTATTTTCCGAGATACTATTGGAGATTACACAATTGCCATCAAGGAGATACTTCATAAACCATCCTTATGATTAAGTGCATATTCCATTGCTTTGCCAATCTTAGCTTTAGGTAAACAGTTAGATCTTACTGAATCAACCCATGACCAAAAGGCATCAAGAATCGGCTTTTCTGTTTCAAGACGCTTGGACTTTCTTTTTTCCGGCGAGAGGTTTGTGAGTAATTTCTCTATCTCAAAGAGTTTATTGCAGAACTCAAGTCTCTTTGCGGGGAGAGTAGCTTCAGGGCTGCTGATGTCCTTTGGAATGGCTTCTACGAAGTAACGTCTTAGATGCGCCTGGCAGAAGTATCTGGTTATTTCCGGGACCTTATTGTAGCCACTGTATGCATCCGTATGTAGAAATCCCTTGAAACCTTTTAAGAACTTTTGAGAACAGTCACCACTTCGTGAAGGTTGGTAGTCAAAGAGCCGTGTAGGCTTCTTGCTCCCTGCATAGGTGCTGTAAACCCACATATAGGAATCCGATGAGTTTTTCCTACCAGGCTCCATCAAAACTTGGACAGGTGTCTCATCTTATGCAAAGTTGTTTATTATGTAGAGTAAAAGTGGTTAAGCTTGAAATATTGGTCTATTTAACTATAACCACTTTACATAATATTTAAATATTTTTACGAAGCCATGCCAGTAAATCATTCTTTTCTGTTTTTGAATAATCTGGAATGGTTTCTGTTATAAAACTGCTGGCTTCTTCTATATACTTTCGTTTCAATTCGGGATTACATCTAGCGTAAATTTCTGTTGTGGTTACCGATGAATGCCCCAAGAAGTCACGAATATATATTGGGTTAACATTATTTTCGAGCAAATGTGGTGCTAGTATAATATTGTAGATACAGAAAACCGAACACTTTAAAATATAAGAAAAAGAAGGAGTGTTTATAATGGCAAGAGGTCAAAAACAATATACAGAAGAATTCAAAAGTACAATAGTAGAGCTTTATAACTCTGGAAAAAGCCTAGCAGAGTTAAGTAGTGAATATGCCGTATCAAAATCAACAATAATTGGCTGGATAAAGATACAACCATAACAGCAGCAGAATATAAGAACCTATTAAAGAAAAATGCAAAGCTTGAAGAAAAAATCGAAATATTAAAAAAAGCTATGGGCATATTCGCAAGGAAATAACTACTGTATTTGATTTTATTACTAACAACAAGAAATATCATGATATTAAGCTAATTTGTAAAGTTTTAAAGGTGTCTAGGAGCTCTTATTATAGGTATTTAAATAAGAGGCCAAGCAATCGAGAATTAGAAAATAAAAAGATAGAAAAAGAAATCATAAATATCTACAAAGTGAGTAAGAATCGTTATGGAGCACCAAAAATAAATAAATCACTAAAAGCATTAGGGATAACTATTAGTTTAAAGAGAACTCAACGCTTAATGAAGAAACTTGGGATAAAATCTATAATAATAAAAAAATTTAAACCATCACCATCCAAAAGGAAAATAGCAGATCAAGAAAACGTTTTAAAAAGAAACTTTGAAGCAACTACTATCAATGAAAAGTGGGTAACAGACATCACTTATATCCATACAGTCAAAGACGGTTGGTGTTATTTAGCTTCAGTTATGGATTTATATAGTAGAAAGATAATTGGATATTCTATGTCTAAGTTTACTGACACTTCATTAGCTCTAAAGGCTGTAAAAAACGCCGTAAGGCTTCAAAAACCAACTAAGGCTTTAATTTTGCATAGTGATTTGGGATGTCAATACACAAGCTCCGCTTTTAAGGAGTACATAGACAGCACTAAATTAATTACCCATTCTTTCAGTTCAAAAGGTTGCCCCTACGATAATGCTTGTATTGAATCTTTTCATGCTTCTTTAAAAAAGGAGGAAGTCCATCTTGTTAGGTATTTTGATTTTAATACTGCTAGTTTAGCAATATTTGAATATATAGAAGCTTGATATAACAGAAAAAGAATACATAGCAGCATTGGTTATATCTCACCACAAAAATGTGAAGATTTAGTTAGAAGAATTGCATAAAAGGTTCAACTTTTTGTGTCTAAGATATTGACATAGATCCAAGTTTTTACTAGTAAACCCATTCGTATACAGCAATAGCAAGGAGAGAAATTTCTAAGGTTTGGTGCTTTTGTGGAAGAAAGTAGCATAAAATAGTATCATATTATATAATAAAATTTTTATTGAAAGAATAGAGAAAATTGTAATTTATAAATAAATTTTAGTGTAAATATTAAAGATAATAGATAAGGGGAATGGAAACACTATGGGAAAAACTAAAATATATGTATCAGTACAAGAACTTAAAGCTGGAATGATTTCTGCATAAAAACTAATGTTTAATAATCTAATATTAATTAGTCCAGGATCAGTATTTACCGAATCAATAATCGGAAAACTCAAGGGAAAGTATCTATTTGATAAAGTGCTTATCTATGGTGACCAAGAGGTAGAGGAATCTGACTTACCAAAACAAAAAACTGTAGACGAGATAGAGAAAAGTTTTCAGGAGTTTTCAGATATAGTGGACGATATGTTTTCTACTATTGAAAACACGAATAAAGCAAATGTGGATGAAGTTAAACTTTTTGGAAAGAAGATTCAAGATGGATTAGATCCACCTAGTTTGGTCGTTAAAAATATAGCACTTCATGGAAGTGGTGATGATTGCATTTACAGACATTCTGTAAATGTTGCAGCATTAAGTTCAATGATAGGTAATTGGATGGGCCTTGACGAAAAAGAGGTGAATTTATTAACTTATGCAGCTATCCTTTACGACTTTGGAAAAACAAAAGCAGACAAGAGAATACTTAGAAAATTAGATATACTGGACAAGAGGGGAGTATGAACTAAAAAAACACCCTATTATTGGATATGAATTTGCTAAAAGCATATCTTATTTGTATCAAACAGTGGGCTATGGTATAGTTATGTATCATGAACGGTTAGATGGTTCGGGATATCCTTTAAGATTGAAAGGAAATGAAATTCACCTTTTTGCAAGAATAATAGCAATTAGTGATGTTTTTGATACTATAAATTCAGACAGACCTTATAGAAAAAAGATGGATCTTTTTAGTGCGCTAGAATCAATTCGTAGAGAAAGCTTAGGAAGGTTAGATTATAAATGCTGTAAAATGTTCATAGAGCGTGTTGCAAATTACTACATTGGTGAAAAGTTTTACTAAGCAACAATAAGGTCTGCAAAATAGTTCAGGTAGATTTCAAAAATCTTTCAAAGCATTTACTACTTTCAGATTCAGGATTTATAAATTTTAAAAATGAAAAAGAAGTATCTATAGAAAAATTAATGCTGTAGGCTGGCTATTTATAAGATTAGATAGTATGAATGCTCTGACAAAGGTACAGGGTGTCTCCTAAGACTTAAATAAAAGTAAGATAAACGTATGATATACTTTAAATAGTAGTATACAATTATAGTCTTAGGATAGGATTATCCTAAGACTATAATTATGGAGTTTTTTCAACATTGTTATTTAAATTACAAATAAGGATTATTAGTCTAGAGTGACAGTTCCTCTCCACTGCTATTAATTATTACTACCTTTGTAGGAAGTTCTTTAACCTTTTCTGCAAATGTCTTTGTAATATTGCAGTTATCACCAAAATGCATAGGAATGAAAAATTTAGGTTTTAACTCTTTAATAAAATACTCGCCACCTGAACTGTAGTGCTCTTCAAGTCTAGGGTCTACAGGGAAAAAAGCTATATCTATATTTTCATCCTTAATTTTTTCTATTTCTAATTTAAAGTTTTTCTCTGCTAAGCTCCTTTCCTCAAGAGAATCATCCTTCCAATGCCACCAGTTTAAATCGCCAGCATGAAAAAGTGTTAAACCATCTACCCTAATCAAAAAAGATATACCTATATCTGTAGAACCGTAGGCTTTTACATAAACTTCTGAGGAGTTATGAATTTTACCATTATTCTTATGATCATGTGGTAAATCATCTTTAAACTTGAAAATTATTTCTTCGTATTTTGAAAGCTTATAGTAGTTACTTTTTTTAAAGTCCACAGGTATATCACTACCCAGTAGATATTTAATACTAGGATTAATTTTTTCCCAATCTAAGATTTCAGTATTAAAATGATCCTCGTGGCTATGAGAAGAAAAAACCAAAACATTATTTTTATTTTTTATACTGTCCTGTAGTGAAAATTTACTTGGGCCATTATTACCTAATTCTTTGGGGCTCATATAGTAATCAAGTACTAAAAAATGATTTTCAGTTTCTACAGCAAATCCACTGTGGAATATATAATATATTTTTATTTTTGATTTATTCATAGTAATTCTCCTTCTGCACTTGGTGTATGTTTCTACACACTATTGATTTTACTTATAATTATTATATACTATTTTACTACCGACAACACACAGAGCTTTCTATATAAATGTTTGTAAAAATATTAACTGAGGATTGAAAACCAGTAGTTTTATATTAAATAATAAGATTATTAGCGAGCTATACTTATACATAATAGTTTTAAAATATTAAAATTTAGTATATAATAAAAGGACGAAATTGGATGAAAGGGGAAATAAATTATGAAATTTACATTTGGACATAACAATATAAACGTATTAGATCTTGAAAAAAGCGTGGCATTCTATAAGGAAGCCTTAGGTTTTCAAGAAATTAGAAGATATCAACCGGAAGATAAAAGCTTTACTCTTGTATTTATGGGAGATGGGGTTAAAGATTATCAGTTAGAACTAACATGGCTTTGTGATAGAAAAGAACCTTATAATTTAGGCGACAACGAAATACATATGGCAGTAAATACTGATGATTTTGAAGGTGCCTATGAACATCATAAAAAAATGGGCTGCATCTGCTATGAAAACAAAGGAATGGGACTTTATTTTATAGCAGATCCAGATGGATACTGGACTGAAATTTTACCTAATAAGAATGTAGTTTAATATTAATTTTGAAATGAGCTGTTTTGTAATGTATAAATCTGCATTATGAAATAGCTTATTTCAATTTGAGTAGTCCTGTTCATAAGTTAAAATAGATCTCTTTAAGTTTTTTATAACATTTTACTGACTAATAGAATATATTTTAATATAAGCAAAAATAGGAGAGAGGGATATGTCAATAGGAGATAAATTAAAGACTTTAAAAATTTCCTTGGAAGATGGTGCAGAAGCTGCAGCTAAAAAATCGCAAAATCTTGTTGAATACTCAGAATTATCGCTTTCCATGGCATCCTGTAAGAAAAAAATAGATGAAATATATTTAAAAATAGGCGAAAGAATATATAGAGATTTTAGAGAAGGAGACTTAAATATTTCAAATATCAAGGAAATATTAGAATACTGTACTGAGATAAATGATTTAGACAGAGAATTGAAAAAGCTGAAGAGGAAAATGTTGAAGCTGAAGAATAAGAAGGAATGCAGAAGCTGCGGCAGGCTTATAGAAAAAAAGGCTCAATTCTGTGATAGGTGTGGGTGCAAGCAGTGATTAAACTTTGTTAACTTGGACATAATTACAGAAAATGTAATTAGGAGGACAAGGCATTGAACAAAGTAGTTTTAATTGGGCGGCTTACAAAAGATGCAGAACTTATGCAATTAGAAGGTAGAGAAAGAGGGGTATTAAGACTTACCCTTGCAGTGAACAGGAGATTTTCAACCAATGGTGGTGAAAGAGAGGCAGATTTTATTCCGGTAAGATATTGGAGTGATTTTGGACATAAAATTCAGCCTTATTTGCTAAAAGGTAAACTTATAGGTGTAAGTGGGAAGGTAAGCACAAGGAGCTACACCACAGACGAGGGTGCTAAAAGATATATTACTGAAATTGAAGCAGATAATATTCAGTTCTTAGAAAAGAAGAAAGAAGATATTATATAGCGCAGGGAAACTAAATTGGTATTGGTAAAAAGAGCTTAGGAGATAGATGATGTAGCATTTATCTTTTAGGTTCTTTTTATTATGTATTGTTAGGATAATCTTTCTCTTTAGAAAATTATTCATACTTAATTGACACACTAATAACTTCATTGGTAGAATAGACCTATATAGTAATAGTAAGTATGTTATTAAGTTAAACTTAAATAGTTGTTAAATATATTTAATCACAAAAGGTGGGAATAGGTTTTGAGTAGTAATGAAAAGATACTAATTAATAAAGAGTGTATAGATAAAATTAAAGCAGGAATGCATACTATAAGATTAACTACTAAGGAAAAGAGCATTAAAAAGGAAGTAGAAGCTCTTATAAAGCTTTTAGAGGATGAAATTAATTTAGACAACTTATCCCTAGAAGAAAGGATACTTAAAAAGATGAAGGAAACAAAAAGTGTAGATCCTGAAATGAATGCCAACCTTTATATACTACATCGTAAGCTTGTTAATGGACAGATAGGAGAACAGCAAGCATTGGAGTTATTCGAAATGTATGTTAAAACAGATCGCTTTAATGGATTATTTTAAAGCAATTATGCCAAGGGGTTCTATAACAATTTAAAAAAGTATTTATAAGCATAAGAACAACCTTTAGGTTGGAAAACATTACATGGGTTCTAACTTGAAGGTTTATTTTTATTTTTTAGTTATTTATTGTATAATATTACTGTAATGTGAAATTGTAAGTATATTTTAGAACTATTCCATATTTAATGAATTTATACTGTAAGTCTTTTAGTTATTAAATTTAATAGAATCTACATAACAGGTTAAATATTGTAGATATATACCCGATAATGAAAGTATGGACATATATAGAGAAGGAACAATATATTTACAGGTATTGAAGTGGTTAGAGGATGTAGGAAAGGAGTTGTTAGTTTTAGATGATAAGCAGTAATTTTGGACATGTACTAAAAAGTAAAAAGATAGCAGCTTTAGTAGCATCTGTAGTTCTCACAGCTACCTTTAGCTTTACCAAGGTACATGCTGCAAATATATCAAATAGGTATAATGGTATTGACAGATATGAAACAGCGGCAAAGGTTTGTCAGGATGGTTGGAAAGAGGATACGGACTATGCAGTGATAGTTAATGGGGATAACTTCCCTGATGCAATGACAGCAGCGCCTTTGGCAAAAAAATATAATGCGCCAATTCTACTTACTAATAAAGATATATTAAATCCTTATACTTCTGTAGAGCTTAACAGGCTAAATGTAAAAAATGTTTTTATAATAGGGGGAAAAGGAGTTATATCTCAAAGTATAGAAGATGCACTTAAGGCTAGAGGCATGAAAATCACAAGATTTGGTGGAGCAGATAGGTATGAGACCGGTATAGAAGTAGCTAAGAAGCTTGGAAAAACCTCTGAAATTGCAGTAGTAAATGGGGACAACTTTCATGATGGAATGTCTATAGCGTCTATAGCAGCTTATAAGGGAATGCCTATTATTTTAACAGGAAGAGATTATATGCCAGAGTCTGTAAAGAAATATCTTCAATCTAACAAAAACGCAGATCAGATTTATGTGATAGGTGGCAAGGCACAGATAAGCGATGGGGTTACAGCGCTTATTCCAAAGGCTAAAAGAATAGCTGAGGGAGATCTCTATGAAAGAAACGTAGGAATAATAAATGCCTTCCAAAATGAAATAAGTACAGGAACGATATATGTAGCCTCTTCAAAGGATTTTCCTGATTCACTGGTAGCTGCCTCCATAGCACCAAAGACTGGATCGCCAATTTTGTATGTCAGTGATCAGCTTTCAGAAAGTACTATAGACTTGTTAAGATCTCATATTGTTAATGATATTAAGATCTTAGGAGGCTATGGTGCAGTAGGTTATGATATTGAATATACTATAGGATATATTCCTCTAGATATTGCTTATGTAGATAACTTTACAGATATCATATGGCAGAATCAAAAGTATACTCCAAGACCTACAGTATTAGTCACTGCTACTGATGGCACTATAAAAGAAATGCCTGTAACCTGGAATTTATCCTCAGTTACAACATCAAAGCCAGGTATGTATGAATTATACGGAAAAATTAATGGTACAGGTAGAGAGGTAGAAACAACGCTCATAGTAAGACCACTGCCAGTTAGTATTGCAGACATAACAGAGGAAACAAGAAGTGGGAGAGAGTATTCATTACCTGATACTGTAAAGGGGAAAATGTCAGATGGAACTGTAGATGATCTAGATGTCAGCTGGGAATATGGAAACCAACAGACCAATACCCCAGGAGTGTACACCTTTTATGGAAACGTAGAAAAGTATAGTAAAAAGGTGAAGCTTACATTAGTAGTAAGGGATGAGGGAACGGGAAGTAACCCTAGTAATCAATTCGAGGAAAACACTATAGAGATAGTACAGGGGGAAGCATATACCTTACCTAAAACAGTATTAGATAAAGTTACAAATAAAAAGCTACCAGTAGTTTGGAATACAAAAAGTATTGATACAGATAAAACTGGTATTGTAAGACTGGAAGGAACAGTAACAGGATCAGCTTATAAGGCGTATCTAACTTTAATAGTAACTCCAAAGATTGTAGAAGTACCACAAATTACAGAAACGGTAGTCCAAGGTACCTATTATACACTGCCATCAGAGATTGCTGTAAAGACATCAGATGATAGAACAATTTATGTTGATGTTACTTGGAATGCTCCATATATAGACTTAGGAACTCCTCAAACTTATTATATAAAGGGTACTATAAAACATTATAAAGATCCAGTAACATTAGTGCTTAAGGTTGTATCTAACTAAATTTAAAATGAGGTGAACTTTTATGAAAAAAATAAAAATATTAGTGGCTTCAGCCATCATGACTATTATGCTTTCTACCACTGCATTTGCAGCTATTCCAAGTGGAACTATTATAGTTGGGGATAAGGCATATAGTTTAGATTATATCACTGCAAATGTTAGCCAATTAAATGATATACTAAATAATGCTAAACAGTATACAGATATATACTATACATACAAACAAGATAACAAAGATACTATTAAATCATTGTTTACTGGTAACATTGTAAGTCCTTCAGACTTGCAAAGTGAGTTAACTTACTATGATAAATATGGAAATAAAACTATCTATACACGAAATGGCAGTGATTTCTCTGTAGATCAATCAAGTTCAACGGTGGAATTGGAAATAAAGATGACTAAGTTTGATGCTAGTAATACTAGATTTATTAGTATTAAAATCCCAGATAAATCAAAAATAAACATGAAACCATTTACTTTAACACCAGAGTATTTTAAGGTTTATAATGATAATAATAGTGATTTAGTAAAAAAGATAGGTACTTATAATTCTCTAATGGGAGAAAATAGCGATGATTATATATTAAATATGGTGACTACAGATAAATATATAAGCATAGGTGTTTTATCTAATGATAAAGTTGCTATAGCTAAAACAGAAGAGATATCGTTAGATAATTTAGATAGTTATAAATATACCACAAAGGATGATGGTACTGTGGTATATAGACTTAAGTTAATAAATAGTGGAGTTAGTCAGCCAATCTATTCAAGTGATTATAATGGTTTAGGAAATATAAATAACAATGGGTTATTTGCAAGGAGTGGAGATTGGAACTACTACAGCAACGCTGCAGACGGCGGCGGAATCTACAAAACAAATGGAGTAGAAAACTATAAAATTTCCGAGGATAATGCTAAATTTATAAATGTAGTTGGAGATTATATATACTACAGCAATTATTCTGATGGTCAAAAAATATATAGAATAAGAAAAGATGGCACAGGAAGAAGAATAGTGTCTACAGACCAAGCTTCCTATGTTACTGTTTATGGGGAATATATTTACTATAGTTACCACTCTGGAAAAGGTGTTGGCAATATAAGAAAAGTAAATAGAGATGCAAATAAGTCCATAGGAACAAATATAACAAATGACGAGGCTGAATATTTAATTGTAGATAAAGACGTTATATACTTTGTAAATAAAAATGAAAGAAACTCTATATATTCTGTTCATACAGATGGAACTTATAGAAGTAAGCTTGTAGATGATAGTGCTAAATTTATTACGCTTTTACAGGATAGAATATATTACATAACAGATTCAGGTGAGTTAAAGTATACTCCTAAGGGAGGCGGCTCTAAAGGAGAAATCATTATTACTAGTGGAACATCTGGAAAGAGAGCTACCCTAAGTACTATGAACATTAAACAGGATTCTAACTCAAATTATACTATATACTATACAGAGGTATCTGATGGAAATAAAATTTACAGAGCTCCTTTAGTAGATTATTTGAGGGTAACAGGGGAAAAATATGTCGATGATACTGCTAACTTTATTAATATAGTAAATGGCGAGGTATACTATACTAAAGGAACTAGCCTCTTTATGGGCAATGAACCTAAGCCTTTGCCTAATAGTGGTAATTCTACAAAGCCGATGTATTCATACAGCTCTACAGCTATAATAAAACCAAAACAAAATTTAAAAATTGTATCTTACGATAAAGAGGTCTCTCCAACAAAAAGTGGATTGGGTTCAGATATCAATAAATTAGAAAATTACTTACCAGAAAAGGTTACAGCAGTAATGAGTGATAATAGTGTTCGTGAACTTTTAGTTAACTGGGACTTAAATCCGAAACAAGGAAAAGGTGATGCCATTAATTATACTGGTGTTATAGTGGGATATGGAGCAAAGGTTTCACTAAAGTTAACTCTTGGAAGTGAACAAATACCAGCTGCAGCAGTAAAGGTTGTAAACAATGCAGGTACAATGGAAGATAAAGTATATATAAATATAGATGCAAAGGGAGCTCCTTTAGCCCAAAAGGCTAACTTACAGGTTGGTGATACTATTAAGATATATAGAGATGCATTAAAGAGTGAATTTATTGGACAAGGAGTAGTTCTGCCATCTGTAACTAGCAATGGTCTTAGCGTTGTAATAACTTTAACAGGAAAAAATGTACTTCCTGATAATGCTTATAGACTTTATGTATCAAGAATTTCTCAGGGATTGGCAGAAAGTGAAGTTACAGAGGTAACCTTTGATGAGAAAGTAGGACAAGTACCTTCCTTCAATATAGATTCAAGCAAGGTTAAGTTAACTAACTATGGCGTTCCTAAGAATGAACTAAGTTACCTAATACCACCGAGAGATGTAGTAGAAATAGAACCAACAGATCAACTAAAACCTGGAGATATGGTGAAGGTCTACAGGAGGATAAATGGTGAAGAAATATTATTAGGTACTAAAGCTGTGGAAGTTGTACCAAACTCTAATCCTTTTGAAGAAAGTAAGTGCAGAGCGGTTGTTCAATTGGAGCCTAAAGCTCTTGCTTTTGATGAAAGTGTGGCTGATAATAACAAAGTATATATTAAAAGACAGACACCATATGCAGAAAGTACTGATACAGTAACTAAGGATATTACTAAAGGAATTGCATTGCCATTAGGAACGACTATTACTATTTTTGACAATGGAGATGGTAAATCTACTATTAATCAATTATTCTTAGACAACGAACTAGAATATGAGGTTTACTATAAGGTAGCAAATACTTTAGAAATACCAAAGCTAGGAGACGTAATAGATACATCAAGCGGCTGGGTGAAAATAGATAACCTTGTATCTGGACATGCGGAAATTAATGCTGTGCAAGGTAATAAAGTGCACATCGTTGAAGCTTATAAAGACACTAGCAATGTAGTAAGAGCGGTGAAATATGGAAGTTATGATGTTCAATAAATAGGAAGGAGGAAGAAACTTTGAAGCTAAAATATAAAAAAGTTAGTGTAGTCTTAGCTATAATGGCAGCGGTGAACATAAGTCCGATAAGCTTTACTAAAGTTCATGCAGCAACAGACAGTATAGCAGCAATACAGACAAATACCGATGAAAAAGTAATTGTACAAAAGGCAACTACAAATACAAATAAAGCTTGGACCGTAACCTTTAATTCAGAGGTAGACTATAACGAAATAAAAAATGTACTTCAGGTTAACGAAGTAAATAATGGCCAATTAGGAAGCGTTGTTCCTGTAACCATTCTTCCGTTAACTAATTCTTCAATGAAGATAATTCCACCATCTGGAGGATATAAAAAAGGGCAGTTTTATCAGATAACTGTAAAAAAGGGTGTTAAGTCTAAAAAAGGCAAAACTATGATAAAAAACAATGTTATGAAATTTTCAGTTAACGGAGAAAATACGGCAATAGGCAAAGTTGAAATATCACCGGTGCTATCAATGTTTAAAGTCGTAACTATAAATGCAACTACAAGACCGGATATAAAAAAATATAAAATAGAAGGCAATGATAACCTATTTAATATAGGAGAAGCTTCTATAAATATAATAGAAAATAAAAGCAGTGTACAAGTTTATCTTTACGGAAATGATGGAACTACGTTATTAGGAAAAACTTCATTAGATGTAGGTAGACAGATAAGTGACAAGATACTTCAAATACAATAAGTATGAAACAAAGAAATTAATTTACAAATCTTTAGCGTAAACATTATAAATTCTATAAATTATACTTTGGTTTAGACGATAATAATATATAGAGAATTTATATGATATAAAATGGAGTGAAGATTTATGAGGTTAAGTCACAACATAGCATCGCTAAATGTATATAGAACCTATTCTAAAGTATTGGATAAACAGAGTGATGCACTAGGAAAAATTTCATCAGGGTATAAAGTAAATACTGCAAAGGATGATCCTAATGTTATAGCACAAAGCGAAAGAATGAGAATGCAGATAAGAGGTCTTCAAATGGCAGGAAGAAACGCACAGGATGGTGTAAGTATGCTTCAAACTGCCGAAGGAGGATTAGATAGTATAACTTCGATGCTCCAGAGAATTAGAGAACTTGTAGTTCAGTCTGGAAGTGGAATAAATAATAGTGAGGACAAGCAGACTATTCAAAATGAAATAATTCAGATGGTAGATGGTATAAAAGACATAGCTAATAATACTGAGCTTAATGGTGTAAAAATGTTGAACCCAGAAAAGGATAAGGACGGTAATGTAGTTCAATTGACCATGGCAATAGGAGCAAATGCTGATGAGAGTGTGAAAATACCACGCATATCACTTATGCCGGAAAGCCTTTCTACTATTGATAAAAATACATCTGAAGAGTTAACTTTAGAAAAGTTAAAAAATGATTATAGTATAACTAAAGATAATTCAATAGATAGAGCCTTGACTATTGTAGATGCTGCTTTAAATACTGTTACTACAATACGAAGCAAGTATGGTGCTTTAGAAAATCGCTTTGAAGATAGTCTTGGTAATATAGGCGAGATTTCAGACAGATTAGAAGGAGCAGACAGTAATATAAGAGATGCAGATATTGCACAAGAAATGATAGCATTAACAAAAAATAACTTACTTGCAGAAGCAGGTAATGCAATGATGGTTCAGACAAATAAGTTCCCTCAGGATGTATTGAGAATACTAGAAAATGTAAGAAGTAGGTAGTATTAAAAGTTTAAGGTTTTAATACTTAGGTGTAGTTAACTTTTTAAGCGTTAAAAGCGATATTTACATAAAGTGTAAGTATCGCTTTTAATTTTTGTACATTAAAAAATACAGTGCATTGTCGAATTAGAAAAGATTTACTAGTATTTTAACAGATACTAGAGATTATTCAAAAATAGACATTATTAAATAAAGTCTCCCTTAATTTTCCCTAAAGTTAGTAAAAGGGTTAGGAGTATTGAAATTCAAGGCTTCTATTAAAACCGAAATAATAATGCGGTGAAGTGGCAGTAGTTTCTTATTTACAAGGGGTTTGCATTGATGATATGTTATTTATATGAGAATATAAAATTAAATTATAATGATACGCCTGTTTTTTATTTCTTTAAATTAAAATAAAAATCATATTCAATTTTAATTAGCAAAATATACCTAAAAAAGTAGCAAAATATACCTCTCTATTGTATAATAATAAGGACAAAATGCTACTACGTAAAAAAATAGAAAAATTTACATAAAATTAGAAAAAAACAAGAAATTTAGTATAACATAAAATAGTATTATAGATAAGAAAATGTATAAAAGTGTAGTAAATATATACTTTTTTATGGTAAAATAGTTAATGGAATATTTTTTAATTGTAATTATAGTTATATTAAAATGAATATTAACGATTTATTTAGATGTGCTGAATGTCTAAAAATACATAAAATACGGAGGTGAATAACTTTGAGTATAAAAAGTATGTCGAAAGACCAAGCGGTTTATGATTTGTTAAAGAAAGGATTAGACGCGTCTTCCCTTAGAGGTAAAGCTACAGCAAATAATATTGCAAATATAAATACTAAAGGCTATAAAAGACAGTATGTGACCTTTGAAGAAAACTTAAAGGAAAGTATGGACAAATTCCCTTTAAAGACTACGGAAGAAAAGCATATTACAATTAGTAATAACCTTGAGGAAGCAAAGATGGAAACTGACACTTCTTCTAGCATGAGGGAAGATGGAAACAATGTAGATATAGACAATGAAATGGTAAATCAAGCGGCAAATACTATGATGTATAATGCACTAATTAGTCAGGTTAACAATAGAATAGCTATGGAAAGATACGTAATTAACGGTAGATAAAATTTGAACGGGGAGGAAAGTTTATGATCAAGACCTTTAACACGTTAAGAATAAGTGCCAGTGGTCTTTCAGCAGAAAGGCTTCGAATGGATACTATAGCATCGAACATTGCAAATGTCAATACTACAAGAGGAGCAGATGGACAGCCTTACAGAAGAAAGGTTGCAGTTTTTCAAGAAAATCTAAATAAAGAATTAAATAAAGAAACAGGACAATATGAGAATAAGTTTATGGGGGTTAAAGCAGTAGGAATTGAAGAAGATAACTCTCCACTTAGAAGAGTCTACGACCCATCTAATCCAGATGCAGACGAAGAAGGGTACGTTTCTATGCCTAATGTAAATATATTAAATGAGATGGCTGACATGATAGTTGCCACAAGAGCCTATGAAGCAAATATTAATGCAGTAAATTCAGAAAAAAGCATGTTTTTAAAAGCTTTAGAACTAGGAAGGTAGGTAGACTAGAAGATGAGAGTAAACGAATTTGTTCCAGATAGTAGAATGTTTGAAAAAGTGGAAGAAAAGGAAGTTAAAGGCGAAAAAGCTTCCGCAGGCTTTGGTGATTTTTTGAAAGAAAAGCTAGCTAATGTTAATGAAAAGCAGATTAATGCTGAAAACATAACGGAGAAATTTATCAAAGGTGATGAAGTTGATATACACAAGGTTATGCTGGATTCGGAAGAAGCTAAAATGTCGCTGGAGCTTGCAGTTCAAATTAGAAACAAGTTTATTGAAGCGTATCAGGAATTAAGTAGAACGCAGTTATAGTGAGGAGTGCTAGATTAAATGGGTAAGCTATCAGAATGCTTTAAGAAGCTAATAGAGAAATTAAAGGGTTTAAGTAAAACCAGAAAGATAGCTTTTGGTGTGATTTTTGCGGGAATTATAGCATCTTTAGTATTTTTAGGCGTATCTTTAGGTTCAACAAAGTATGATGTGCTTTTTTCTAACATGGATCCTGCTGACTCAGCTGCAGTCTATAAGAAACTCCAAGACCAAAAAATAGCTGCAAAGGTAGAGGGAAATTCTATACTGGTTCCTAAGGATCAGGTAGATACACTTAGAATGCAAATGCTTGCTGAAGTTCCTATGACTAATGGGAGCCAAGGCTTTGAAATTTTGGATAAAAGCAAATTCGGATCAACAGATACGGAAATGAAAATAAATTACCAAAGAGCTCTTCAGGGAGAGTTAGAAAGAACAATTAAGAGTTTTCCAGAAGTGGAGAATGCTAGAGTGCATCTTGTACTTCCAGAAGATACAGCTTTTGTTAAAGATACTGAGCCAGGAAGTGCTTCCGTAACCCTTAAGCTAAAACAAGGTGAAAAAATAAGTAGTGATCAGGTAAAAGCTATAGTTGCGCTAGTAACAGGGTCTGTTAAGAATATACCTAAAGAAAATGTACAGGTTATAGATGATAAGATGACTTTATTATCTAAGGATCTGTTTAATGAAAACAAGGATATATCTGATTCTACTACTCCAGCGGAAAAACAGCAGCAATTAAAACAGCAGTATGAAAAAGACATGGAAAAAAGGCTTTTAAGCATGCTGGAGGCAATTTATGGGAAAAATAAAGTTAAAGTAAAGGTTAATGCAGATTTAGATTTCGATGCGGTACAACAGGATTCTGTAACTTACGATCCTAAGAGTGTTGTGGTCAGTGAACATGGGGTTAAGGATAGTTCTACAGTTCCAGGTACTAATTCATCAAGCAGTCCTGTAGATAATAATATGACAAATGCTGCAGGAACTAATACTAATAATGGTGCTTCAACTCATGAAGAAACTACAAAAAATTATGATGTTTCAAAGGTTGAACAGAAAACAATAAAAGCCCCAGGAGCTGTTAAGAGAATGACAGCATCAGTAGCTTTAGATGGAAATGTGGATGATGCTACTAAAGTTTCTATAAGAAATCTTGCGGTATCAGCTATAGGTTATGATGATAAAAGAGGAGATACTATAAGTGTAGAGGGCATACCTTTTGATACTTCAATAACTGATGATGTTAAGAAGGATTTAGATTCAATGAATAAGGCAGCTGAGCAAGCCAAAAAGGTTAAAACTTATGCAGCCATTGGAGCGGGAGTTGCTGTTCTTCTAGGATTAGTAGTAGCTCTTATATTGTGGAGAAGAAAGAAGAAGGCAGAGGAAGAAGAATTAATGCAAGAGCAAATAACTCCTCAGGGTATTGATGTGATTATTGGTGACGATGGAGTTCAAGGAGCGAAAGGGCCGTCTAAGTTTAAGCCAATAGAACTTGATGAGGAAAATGAAAGAACTCATGTTGAGAATGAAATAAAGAAATATGCCAAGGAAAAACCAGATCAGGTGGCAGACATTATCAAATCATGGCTTGCCGAGGATGAGAGGTGATAAAGTTTGAGTAAGGAAAATCAAAAGTTAACAGGAGTGCAAAAGGCAGCCATATTGTTTATAACGCTAGGACCGGAAGCTTCTGCAGGGATAATAAAAAAATTACCGGATTCTGAAATACAGAAAATAACCTATGAGATAGCAAATATATCCGCTGTAAAGCCAGAACAAAAACAAGAGATATTAGCAGAATTTATGGAGATGAATAAGGCTAAGGACTATTTGACTGAAGGTGGATTAGACTATGCTAGAAATCTTCTAGGAAAAGCTTTAGGAAACCAAAGGGCAATGGAGATACTAGATAAGGTTACTGAGGCTACACAGCAGTTCAGACCTTTTGCTATAGCTAGAAAAGCGGATGCTCATCAGCTTTTAAATATCATATCTAATGAGCATCCTCAAACTATAGCTTTAATACTATGTTATCTTCAAACGGACAAAGCTGGTCAAATATTATCAGCTCTTCCAGAGGATACTCAAACAGAAGTTGCCTACAGAATTGCTAATATGAGTAATACTTCACCGTTGGTGGTTAAAGAAATAGAAAAGGTATTAGATGAAAAGCTATCATCAGTAGTTAAGTCTGACATGAAGGTAATTGGTGGAGTTCAAACCATTGTTGATATCTTAAACCAAGTAGACAGAACTACCGAGAAGAATATTACAGAGGGCTTAGAGAAGGAAGATGCAGAGTTAGCAGAAAAAGTAAAAGAGTCTATGTTTGTATTCGAAGACATTGTTACTCTTGATGATGTTTCTATTCAAAGAGTGCTTAGAGAAGTTGAAACTAAGGAACTTGCCCTTGCTCTTAAAGGTTGTTCAGAGGATGTTGCAAACTGCATTTTCAGAAATCAATCAAAGAGAGCTGCTGCAGCACTAAAGGAAGATATAGAGTTCTTAGGTCCAGTAAGACTTATGGATGTGGAGAAATCTCAGCAGAGAATTGTCAGTGTCATAAGAAGATTGGACGAGGCTGGAGAAATTGTACTATCAAGAGGTGGAGAAGATGCAATCATCGTATAGAGTTATTAAAAATTCCAGCGTAGTAAAAGAAGGTAAGAAATCTATAATTACAGATTTTGAAACTAAAACAGAAGTTCAGCAAAAAGAACTTGGAGAAGTTAATGCGAGAACCTTTATAGATAGTTATGAAAACTTAGCAAGAACTATGGTGGAAGACGCTCGAAAACAAAGAGATGCTATACTCTCTGCCGCTTATGCTGAGGCGGAAAAGATTGAAGAGGAAGCCTATGCAAGTGCCTATGAAAGAGGCTACAGTGAAGGTAGTGAAAAGGGCTATAATGACGGATTCAATAAGGCTTATCAGGAAGGCTACCAGGCTAATATAGATAAAGCTATACAGGAAGGTGACAGTATTAAATTCAATGCGGATAACGTACTAAGAGCCTGTATAGCAGAAAAAGAAAAATATATAACTGATAAGGAAAAGGAAATAAAGGAACTAATAATTAATTGTGTAGAAAGCATTTTAAAAAGAGAAATAAAGGATAATGACGGACTTAACAGCATTGTGTTTGATGCTTTGTCAAAGATAAAAAACACTAAGACTATTATAGTAAAAAGTAAATCCATTTATTGTGAGGAATTTAAAAAACAAATAGATCTGTGGAAGGAACAACTTCCTTTTAGAGGAGATATATTTATAATACCGGATGAATCTATAGAAGAGGGAAGTGCAATTGTAGAGAGAGATAATGGTAAGGCTGTTATTAGTGTAGATATTGCACTAGAAAAGATCAGAGAGATATTCAATACTGTGGAGTAGTATAACTAACCATTGAGAGGTGTTTTATGATCAATTTAAACTTTGATATATTAAATAAAAAAGTAGAAGAAGCCAACTTTATCTACTCTGAGGGAATTGTAAAAAAAGTTATAGGACTTACCGTGGAGGTAGAAGGAATAAAATCCTTTGTTGGAGAAGTATGTACTATATATAATGAAAAGAATGATCCTATAACCTGTGAAGTAGTTGGATTTAGGGAAGACAATGTTATACTTATGCCCCTTGGAGAACTTATTGGTATTGCTCCGGGGTGCAGAGTAGTTCCCGAAGGAAAGCCTATGAGTGTAAGGTGTTCTGAAGATTTATTTGGCAAGGTACTTGATGGTCTTGGAAATCCTTTAGATGGAGAGGAATTATTGACAGGAGTATTATATCCTTTAGATACAGAACCACCAGATCCAATGAAGAGAAGGAGAATAAAAGATATTATACCTACAGGCATTCGGGCTATAGATGGTTTTATTACCTGTGGAGAAGGGCAAAGAATAGGAATTTTTGCAGGCAGTGGTGTTGGTAAAAGTACAACTTTAGGTATGATTGCAAGATATGCTGAGGCTGATGTTAACGTAATTGCTCTTATTGGAGAAAGAGGAAGAGAGGTTAGAGACTTTCTAGAAAAGGATTTAGGCATCGATGGAATGAAAAAGTCTATAATCGTTTGTGCTACCTCAGATAAACCAGCATTAGTAAGACTTAAAGGAGCCTTTACCGCTACCGCTATTGCAGAATATTTTAGAGATAAGGGTAAGAAAGTAATTTTAATGATGGACTCAGTTACTAGATTTGCTATGGCCCAAAGGGAAATTGGACTAGCTATAGGAGAGCCACCAGCAACTAAAGGATATACCCCTTCCGTTTTTGCAAAGCTACCAAGACTGATGGAGAGAGCGGGTATGTCTGATAAAGGTTCTATTACAGCTTTTTACACTGTTTTAGTTGATGGTGATGATTTTAATGAACCTATTGCAGATGCTGTAAGAGGTATACTAGATGGTCACATAGTATTATCCCGTGCTTTAGCAGCTAAAAATCATTATCCAGCAATAGATGTCCTTAATAGTATAAGTAGACTTATGTCAGAAATAGCCGATGATAATCATAAAAGTGCAGCATCCTTTGCAAGAGATTTAATGGCTACCTATAAAAACTCAGAAGATTTAATAAATATAGGTGCTTATGTAAGAGGTAGTAATAAGAAGATTGATCTTTCCATAGAGTACAATGAACAGATAATAAGTTATTTGAAACAGGGCATGAAGGAGCATTCTAAGTTTGATGACAGTATTCAGAAGCTGCAGGCTATATTTATGTAGTTGAAAAACTGGAGGTTAAAAGATGGAACAATATCAGTTTAGACTTCAAAAGCTTCTCGATATAAGAATAGATAAAGAAGAAGAAAGTAAGAGAAACTTTAAAGAAGCTCAGAGCGAAAAATTAAAAGTAGAAGAAAAGCTTAATGCTCTTAAAGAGAATTACAATAAATATAGAGAAATTACTGGTTCAGAGTCTCCTGTACAGCGAAAAATAAAACACATTTACCTAAATGCTGTAAACTATAGCATTTCTGAAACTTCAGAGGAGCTTAAAAGAAAAGAAAAAGCTTTAGAAGCTAGGAGACAGGAACTCAGTGAAAAACAAATTGATAGAAAAACAGTAGAATCTCTAAAGGAAAAACAAAAAGCAGAGTTTATGAAGGAACAAGAGTTAATAGAACAGAGAATGAATGATGAATTTGCACTATATGCTTTTATAAGAAATCATGAGGAAAAGTAAAGTATTTAATAAAGAAATGAGTGATAAACTTGGATTTAAATATTTTTAAATAGTTACACTTGAAAGGAGGTGAAATAGTGAAAATAGATAATAGCATTAATATTAACAGTATAGTAAGTAGCAGTGAAAGAGTAAAATCTCAGACCCAAAAGGAGGATAACTCCTTTGACAGAATATTTACCAGAATGACCTATGGAAATAACGTTAAAAATTTAAGTAGTAATTCTAAACAATGGGAAAGTTCTTCTAGTAAAAGATTGGATTACAAAGACAAAAATATTGCTGACAGCAAGAAAATTGATGACATTGATTCAAAGCCAGTACCAAAGGAAATAAAGGAAAAGTTAAGAGAATCTGGAATGTCTGAAGAAGAAGTTGATAAAATAAACTCCTTAGAAGATTTGAAGAAAATGGTAGAACCAGATAAGCTTATAGGTATGCTGCTATCCTTTATGAATCTTAACCTTGACAGCTTAGATATGACTGGTTTAAAGGGGAAAATAGAGGAACAGATAAAAGGAGTAGTGAACTCAAACATCGATCAGTATGGAGCTAGTATAGATGAGTTACAATTAAAAAACAAAGTTATTGATGGATTGTTTTCAAAGGTAACAGGGGAAGAAGCGTTAACTTCTTTATCAAGTAGCAGCAAAAACGATGATTTAATGATGAAAATACAACAAGAGCTATCAGCGGCGCTTAAGAATAGCTTAGATGAGCTGAAGGCAAATGAGAAAGATGTAAAGGATGGAGCTGCAGATTTAAAGCTTATATCTAAAAACTTTAATTTATACAGTGAAAATGAAGTGACTAATACTATTCAACAGGGAGATAAAGCTTCAGAGGAATCACCATTCAACAGCAGTTCTAAAGGAGATGATACTTTCCTGAAGAATCTTTTATCTGATAACAGTGACAAAATAACAAAGGTTACAAACTTTATGTCTCAGTTTAACAACATTAAAGTGGACAACCTTAATGGAACAGAAGCTGAGAAATTAGTCATCAATAAAAATACTATTAATACAGATATAATTAAAACCCTTAAATTTATGCAGACCAATAGTATGAAAGATTTAACCGTTAAGATAATGCCTAAAGAATTAGGGGAAGTGGTAATAAGTCTTACCGTGGAAGCAGGAGTCATGAAGGCTACAATAACTGCCGCAAATAAAGAAGCATACAACCTATTGAATTCAAATTTAATGGATATAACCAATAAGCTTCAAAATAATGATATCAAAATCCAAAACCTTGCACTAAATATCTATAATGAAGATACTACTTTCTTTAAAGATGGTAATGGAAGCAATGAAAATGGCAGTAATGAGCAAAAAGGAAGAAGAACTAATGCTATAGGAGCCATAGGCGAGGATATAAGTGAAAATGATAACCTAAGTGAAGTTGATAGTAATGTAGATATGCTAGCTTAACAAAGGAGATGAGATAATTGGCAGGGACTGTTAGTAATGATTCAAATAACAAATCAATGACTGACTTAATTAATGAACTTAATTCAACTAAGACCTCAAGAGGAACTAGAATAGTAAAGCCAGGACAGGATATGGACAAAAATGCCTTTTTAAAAATACTTTCTGCAGAACTTTCAAATCAAGACCCTACAAATGCTAAGGATGGTACTGAATATGTAGCTCAGATGGCACAGTTTGCAGGACTTGAACAGATGGCTAATTTGAATGGCAGCATGAAGCTTTCAGGGGCAAATTCCCTAATAGGAAAGGGAGTAGTGCTTAGAAAGTATGATGAATATGGTAACTTATATGCAGGTCAGGTAAGAAACGTAATTAAAAGCGGAGATGATGTGAAGCTTAGTGTATTAGTTGGGTATGGCAAAGATAGCGATGGAAACCTTCTAGAGGACATAAGACAATTCAGTATGGATGATGTTGTTAGCATAGAAGAGTTCTATAATTCGCCTGCAGACAACGGGATGAATTTATTAAATGGAGCAGCTTTAATAGGAAAGTCAGTAGAGATTGATGAAAAAGATAGCAGTGGCAATAATTACAAGGGCATTGTAAAGGAAATTTCAAGGGATTCTAGTGGGGTGCTAAAGATAAGTATCCAAACTGGAGAAAATGAAGTTAAGGAATTCCCTTTTGATAAGGTTATTAAAATTAAGGAAAGCTAGCCTTAGAAAGAAGTGATAATATGGGATATAGAGTTATCAATGGAAAGCTCCATCTCATCGAGGACTTTCAACCTTATATAAAAAGAGGCAAAAATGAACCGCAAAAACCTGAAACATCTTTTAAAGATGTTTTAAGCAGTAAGATTGATAAAAAAGAAAGTTTTATTATATCCAATCATGCTGCAGAAAGACTTAAGCAAAGGGATATAACCTTTAACGAAGAAGACATGAAAAATATAAATGACGGTATAAATAGGGCAGAGGAAAAAGGTTGCAAGGAATCCTTAATACTGTATAAAGATACTGCACTAGTGGCATCAGTGAGAAACAGAACTATAATTACTGCTATGGATAAGAATGACAGCAAAGGAAATATATTTACCAATATAGATAGTGTAGTAATGTTATAAACAGCAGGACCAAAAGAATGGATGCTGTGCTTTACGGACTGATCGAAGTAAAGCGTAATAAGGGGATTTAAAAATAAATTTTGGAGGTAAAAATATGTTACCATCAATGTACTCAGGAATTAGTGGACTAAAGGCAAATCAAAAGAAATTGGATGTAATCGGAAATAATATAGCAAACTCAAGTACTACAGCTTATAAATCTCAAAGAATAAGGTTTCAAGACATGGTAAGCCAAAATATTTCACAAGCGTTAGGACCAGGAACTAATAATGGTGGTGTTAATGGAAGACAAATAGGATTGGGAGTTCAAATAGCAGGAATAGATACTAACACAGCTACAGGAAATATGCAGCCTACTAGCAGAAATCTAGATGCAGCTATTGATGGACCAGGATATTTTATGGTTGCTAAAGGACCATCTGTCTTTGAAGAAGGTATAGAACTAGAGGAGGGAAATACACTTCCTGATGATACTAAAGGTTTAAGCTTATTTTACACTAGAGATGGATCTTTCACTTTAGATAGTGATGGCAATCTATTAACTTCAGATGGTTACAGAGTTCTAGGTTATGGGTTTGGAGCCATAGCTCCAGCAGAAGATGATGCTGAATCAGCAGTGACTAAAGGGGCAGTAACCTTTGTAGATGCTAATGCTGCTCTTCCAGAGGCAGGACCACTTCAAACATTGGTAATTCCAGATACAATAACTACCGATGATGGTGTTAGAAGAATTCAATCTTTTTCAATAGAAAAGGACGGAATGGTTAAGGCAGTTCTGGATAATGGAAAAGTATCTGTTCTAGGTCAAATTGCTATGGCATCTTTTAAAAATGATGCGGGACTTACGAAACTAGGTAAGAATTTATACCAAAATTCAGCAAACTCAGGTG
The DNA here is from genome assembly GCF_025398335.1 of Clostridium sp. CX1. Lineage (GTDB taxonomy): Bacteria > Bacillota > Clostridia > Clostridiales > Clostridiaceae > Clostridium_AM > Clostridium_AM tanneri. The sequence goes on along the minus strand of NZ_JAODOO010000004.1, from coordinate 119,796 downwards.
AGGCAGTTGTAAGATCCAGTTCAGATATCAAACCAGAGGATGAAGGATATAATGCTAAGGGCTACGGGGATATGCTTCAGGGTATGCTTGAAATGTCAAATGTAGATTTAGCGGAGCAGTTTACAGACATGATAGTAGCAAGCAGAGCTTTCCAGGCAAATGGTAAGATAATAACAACTGGAGATGAAATACTACAGGATTTAGTTAACTTGAAGAGATAGTTTAAATAACTAATAATGGACAATTGAAAATAGACAATGAAGGTGTTTTCTAGCTGAAGCTAAGAAAAACCAACCTTCATTGTCCATTATAAATATATAATTGTCCATGAAATAAAAAGGGTGGTATTATGATTAAACTAACAGGTTTAGATAGTAAAGAGTATATCCTTAATGCAGATCACATAGAAAAGCTGGAGCAAATTCCGGAAAGTGTAATTACATTGACTAATGGAAAAAAGTATCTTGTAAAAGAATCTAATGAAGAAATAATCAGAAGAGTAATAGAGTATAAAAGAAAAATCTACACTGGACCTTAGTTAAATTTTAAAAATAAAGTTTTAACCTTATGATAATTGATCTCATATTGTATAGAGAAAACAGTATGACAGAGGTGAAGTTATTTAATTCTAGTAGTAAAAGGAGAGCGGCAATATGGAGAACAAAAAAGAAAAAAAAGGCGGCAGCAAAGTCAAAGTTATTATAATTGTAGTAGTTGTTTTGCTTGTAGTTGGAGTTGGAAGTTTTTTTGGGTATAATATGTTTTTAAAGGATAAGTCAGAAAAAGAGGAAAAGATAACAGCGGCTCATCAAATTCCAGTTCAACAAGTTCAGCAGCAGACTGGGTCGGCAGCTACAAGTTATTTAGATCAGGTAGTTTCAGAAAAAACCTTTGAACTTGATGAATTCTTGGTTAACCTTGCAGATGAAGATGGAAAGAGATATTTAAAAGCAAAGGTATCTCTTGGTTATAACAATAAGAAATTAGATAAAGAATTAGAAGAAAAGAAACCAGTACTTAGGGATGCAATTATATCTATATTAAGAACTAAGAAGGCAGCTGATATAGGTCCTAAGAATATAAACAATATCAAAATGGAAATTATTCAAAGGATAAATACAATGCTTAAAGAAGACCAGTTAAACAATATATACTTCAATGATATTTTAGTTCAATAATCATTTAAAAAAGGAGAGTGTAGATGGACTTACAATTTTGGTGGATGCTTTTAAAAATATTAATATTTTTGCCTTTTATACTTCTTCTAATATATGCATCTATGAAATTTGGCGGGAATAAACTTCAGGATATACAGAATGGAAGATATATAAAAATACTAGAAAGAGCAGCAATTTCAAAGGAAAACAGTCTTGTAGTAGTTAAAATAGGGGATAAGGGATACGTAATGGCTTCTACTAATGGTAAGCTTGAAATAATTTCTGAATTGGACAGGGAAGAAATAGTAAAAATCGAGGCTTTGAGAACTATACCTCAGTATAATAGTTTAAAGGATTTTTATGAAAAGTCAGGATTAAAAAAAGTTTCTGACAGTCCTCACCTTAGGAACCTTTATACAAAACTTAAATTTAAAAAGGAAGGTAGAGATGAGTAGAAAAAACAGTACAATCATAATAAGTGTTTTTGCTTTATTATTTATATCCATAATTTTTACCACTGTAAAAGTTCACGCAGCGCCAGAAGCCTTTCCTATTCCTAAAATTAATATTTCAGTAGATAATGCTGAAACACCACAGCAATATGTAGGAAATATAAAGCTGCTTATAATGCTTACAATTTTATCATTGCTTCCATCCTTTATTATGATGATGACTAGCTTTGTGAGAATTGTAGTAGTCTTTGGTTTTCTAAGGACCGCTATGGGTACAAACCAGTCACCTCCTAATCAGGTTTTAATTGGACTGGCACTGTTTTTAACAGTATTTATTATGCAGCCTGTTTATAGTAGGATAAATACCAATGCTATACAGCCTTATATTCAAAACAGCATAACTCAGGAACAAGCTATTGAAGAAGGGGCAAAGCCGCTTAGGGAATTTATGCTAAAGCAAACAAGGCAGAAGGACTTTAAGCTATTTATAGATGCTGCAAAATTGGACTATAAGGTGACAAAAGACAATGCACCTCTTTACGTAGTAGTACCATCCTATATGATTAGTGAATTAAAAACAGCCTTTCAAATAGGATTTTTAATATATATACCATTTTTAATAATAGACTTAGTAGTTGGAAGTGTACTTATGTCAATGGGTATGTTTATGCTTCCTCCAGTTATGGTATCATTGCCTTTTAAATTATTATTATTTGTAATGGTAGATGGCTGGTACTTAATGGTGAAGTCATTAATTATGAGTTTTTCGTGAGGTGAATTAAATGAGCGAAAATTTAGTAATTGGCATTATAAAGGACGCAATACAGACAGGAATAATAGTATCAGCACCTATACTTTTGGTTTCAATAATTATTGGACTTGCTATAAGTATATTTCAGGCTACTACTCAAATACAGGAACAGACTTTAACCTTTGTACCTAAGCTTATAGCAATAGCTGTAGTAGGACTTATAACAGGAAGCTGGATGCTTCACCAGCTAGTAAGTTTTACAGAGAGAATTTTCACCTATATATCACATATAACTCAGTAGAAGAATTTGATATAATCACAGAGGAGGTAATTAAGTATTGATAGATACACTATTTTTTACAGCATTAATACTAATAACTATAAGAATATTTGCCTTCTTTGTAGTGGTTCCAGTATTTTTCCCTAATGGCACTCCCAATGTAGTGAAGTTAGGCTTGACTCTTATCATGGGCTATATGCTAATACCGGGGATAGATTATTCAACGATAAATACCATAAATAATAATCTGCCTTTTTTCATAAATGTTATGAATGAGGTAGTAGCAGGATTGACTTTAGGCTTTATAGTTAATCTGTGCTTTACTGCAGTAAAAATAGCAGGTAACCTTATAGATATGCAGGTTGGATTTGCCATGATGACAATGTTTGATCCAACTTCAAATAGTAACTCTACATTAATTGAGCATTTACTTTATTGGTTCAGCATTATAGTTTTCTTTATCGTAGATGGACATCATATGCTTATTAAAGCACTGATGGAAAGCTTTAATGTTATAAAACTAGGAAACTTTTTTTTAAGCCAGAGTTCTATAGACCTTATATTAAAAGTTTTTGTGGAATATTTTGGCATAGCATTGAAAATAGCAATACCTATAGTATTGATAATCTTTATAACAGACTTAACAATGGGGCTTATTGCAAGAACAGTGCCACAGTTAAATGTAATGATACTTGGACTTCCTGTAAAACTACTTGTAGGATTGACTGCCATTGCCTTTGCACTCCCTATATTCCTGAAGGTTATAGAAAATTCCTTTCAGGAGATACCAGATGCTATAAAAGGTTTTTACAAAACCATACCCTTACTAATAATATTTGCTTCTGATGATAAAACGGAAGAAGCTACACCGAAGAAAAAGAGTGATGCTAGAAAAAAGGGTCAGATAGCTAAGAGTAAGGAAGTAGGTTTAGCCTTAACACTATTATCATCGACTGTTGTTTTGTTAACTTTAGGAGGTTATGCAGGAAATGCATTAAAGGGAACACTAATTACCTTTCTAAACAACTATTTAACTACCTCTTTAGACTACAGCAGCGTGGAGAAAATATCCTTTATAGTTGTATGGAGGTTAATGATAATATTTTTACCTATAGTGATTCCGATAATGGTTATGGGTATATTAGCTAACTTCCTACAAACGGGAGCACTCCTTACATCAGAACCATTAAAACCGGATTTATCAAAATTAAACCCTATAAACGGTTTGAAGAGGATGTTTTCCGTAAGAACAGTGGTGGAACTCTTAAAGGATATAGCTATAGTATCTGTAGTAGGGTTTGTAGGTTATAAGTTTGTAAGGGATAATTATTTATATATACTTACCTTAGGAAACTTAAAACCTGTAGCGGTAATATCTGCAGTAGGTAAGCTTACAGTAGACATTTTCTTCAAGATAACTATAGTAATGATTATTATTGCATTAACAGATTATATTTATCAAAGATATCAACACAATAAGGATTTAAAGATGTCCAAACAGGAAGTAAAAGAGGAGTTTAAACAACAGGAAGGAGATCCTCAAATTAAAGGGAAGATAAAACAAAGACAGAGGGAAATGGCTATGAAAAGAATGATGCAGGAGGTTCCTAAGGCAACGGTAGTTGTTACAAACCCGACTCATATTTCTGTAGCACTTAAGTATGAGGAAGGACAGGAAGCGCCAGTGGTAGTAGCTAAAGGAGCAGATAGCATAGCTATTAAAATAAAGGAATTAGCTAAGGAAAATGACATTCCAATTATGGAGAATAAACCTTTAGCAAGACTTATCTATGCAGAGGTTGATATAAATGAAGAAATTCCAATGGAAATGTATCAGGCGGTGGCCGAGATACTAGCACTTGTTTATAAACTTAAGAAAAAGTAATGGCTAATCGAACTAAGGGGTGATATTTTGGAAGGCAGCAGAAACAAGTTTAGCATAAAAAATAATGTGGATATAGTAATGGCTTTTGTGGTTATAGCTATAGTTCTTATGATTATAATACCACTACCTTCAGCATTATTAGACGTATTACTAGCCTTTAATATAACAATATCTGTAGTTATTATACTTTTAACCTTATTTACTACAGAAGTACTACAATTTTCAGTATTTCCAACCTTACTCTTAATTACAACTCTATTTAGACTAGCACTTAATATATCATCTTCAAGGCTTATACTTAAGGATGGTTTTGCAGGGGAAGTAATCGAGGCTTTTGGTAGCTTCGTTGTTGGTGGAAACTATATAGTTGGAATAATTATTTTCTTAATAATAGTAATAATACAATTTATAGTTATCACAAACGGTGCTGGTAGAGTATCAGAGGTATCAGCAAGATTTACGCTAGACGCTATGCCTGGAAAGCAGATGAGTATAGATGCAGATTTAAATGCAGGTATGATTGATGAAGCTGGGGCAAGAGAGAGAAGAAAGAAGCTTCAACAGGAAGCAGACTTCTATGGAGCTATGGATGGTGCTTCTAAGTTTATAAAAGGTGATGCCATAGCAGGGCTTATAATCACAGCAATAAATATATTAGCAGGTATTATATTAGGTGTAGTAATGCTGAATATGGATGCAGCTACTGCTGCTCAAACCTACACAAGACTTACAATAGGAGACGGTCTTGTAACCCAGGTGCCTGCTCTTTTAATATCTACAGCATCTGGTATATTGGTTACCCGTTCTGGTAATGATGAAAGCTTTGGAAGTCTTACAATTAGACAGCTTACTGGTTTTCCTAAGGTTATAGCAATGGCTTCAGTGGTACTTTTATTCATGGCTATGATACCAGGATTACCACATTTAGCTTTTTTTATCCTTTCATTGGCTTGTGGAGTTGCAGCATACCTTCTATATAAAGAAGAAAAAGAAAAGATTATTGAACAGATAGAAATAGAACAGCAGGAGATAACAGAAATAGAGAGTAAAGAGCCGGAAAATGTAATGAGTCTTATATCTGTAGAGCCTATGGAGGTTGAGATTGGTTATGGACTTATTCCGCTAGCAGATGAAAGCTCTGGTGGAGACTTGTTACAGAGAATAACCTCTGTTAGACGTCAATGTGCTATTGAGATGGGAATAGTAGTACAACCTATTAGAATAAGAGATAACTTGCAGTTAAAGACTAATGAGTATGTTTTAAAGATAAGGGGAACAGTGATGGCAAGGTCAGAATTAATGCCAAATATGCTGCTGTGTATGGATCCTACAAATAGTGAAGCGGAAATTCAAGGAATCAGAACAATAGAACCATCCTTTAATCTTCCAGCATTGTGGATAAATAAAGATCAAAGGGAAGAGGCTGAAATTAAAGGGTTAACAGTAGTTGATCCTACCACTGTTATGGTTACTCATTTAACAGAAACAATTAAGAATCACTCTTACGAATTGCTTGGAAGACAGGAAGTTAAGCTTATCGTAGACTCTGTTAAGGAAAAATACAGTGCTGTAGTTGAGGAGCTGATACCAGACCTTTTAACTATAGGAGAACTTCAAAAGGTACTTCAAAATCTTCTGAAGGAAAGAGTGCCTGTCAAGGATATGGTAACTATAATGGAGTCTTTAGCAGATAACTCAAGAACCACAAAGGATATTGAAGTTCTTACAGAATATGTTAGATTCGCCTTGGGAAGAAGCATATGCAATCCTCTTGTAGATGAAAATAGAAGTGTAACTGTAGTTACCTTAGATCCACAAATAGAGGATTTGATTGCTAATAATATACAGAAATCTATGCAGGGGTCATTCCCAGCAATAGACCCTGACACTACAGGAAGGATATTAAACTCTATAAAGAATACTCTTGATTCTGTATACTTTTATGAAAATCAGCCAGTAGTTTTGGTATCGCCTAAGGTAAGACCGGCTTTTAGAAAGCTTATAGAAATGGTATTCCCAGCAATAAATGTATTATCGCTAAATGAAATCCCAAATGATATAGAGATAAGAACGGAAGGGGTGATTTCCATATAATGATTATAAAAAAGTATGTAGTCAATAACATGAATGAAGCTATGACCCGGATTAGATATGAACTTGGAAAAGATGCAGTTATAGTAAGTCAGAGAAAAATAAAAAAAGGCGGCTTTTTAGGAATTTTTTCAAAGAAGATGTTAGAGGTCACAGCGGCAGTAGATAACAGTAAAGATGACAATTCAGAAGATATGCAGGAAAGTATTGAAGCAATAAAAAGATTGATGACAGATAAACTAGATGAAGAATTAAAAGGAAGCAAAACCTTCAATGAAATAGAAAGCAAGTATAAGTCTAAGATACAGATTGAAGAAAAGAAGGAAGAGGAAATTAAAGAATACAAGGCTGCAGATAATAGTAACAGTGAGGCAGTAATGAAAGAAATGCAGGAAATGAGAACTATGTTAAGCGAAATGATTAATATGTCTGCATCAGGAAGTATTAGTAAAAGTAAAATGGAGTTAAGATTAGAAAATTGCGACTTAGATCATAGAGTTATAAAAAAGATAACGGCAAAGATAAAAAATATGGAAGATGATAGGACAGAAGAGGAAAAACTTAGAGATATTGTAGAAAACATGATAGAAGTATCACCAAATAAGTTAGATAATGTAGTAGTTCTTGTAGGGCCTACTGGCGTTGGGAAAACTACTACTATTGCAAAACTAGCTGGAAGATTTGCTCTTATTGAAAAAAAGAAAGTAGGTCTTATTACAATTGATACCTATAGAATAGGGGCAGTAGAACAGTTAAGAACTTATGCTGATATTATGAATATACCTTTTAGGGTAGTATTCACTATGAAAGACATGGAAGCTGCAGTGGAAGCAATGGATGACTGTGATGTAATTCTAATAGATACCACAGGAAGAAGCAGTAAAAATACAATGCAAATTTCTGAGCTTAGGGCCTTTATAGATAAAGTTAATACAGATAACATTAATCTAGTTATAAGCTCTACTACAAAAAATAAGGATATTGAAGTAATAGTTAATGGTTATAAAGCATTAAATTATAATGGTATAATTATTACAAAACTTGATGAAACTTCAACCTATGGTTCTATATTAAATATACTAGAATGTGCAGAAAAACCTATAAGCTTTGTTACTACAGGTCAGAATGTTCCAGATGATATAAAGGTTATGACTTCAAAGGAGATAACCAATCTTATACTAGGAGAGGATGTTATATGCTAGATCAAGCACAAAGATTAAGACAATTGGCAGAAAAAGAAAATATAAAGAAAAAAAGTCCTAGTGGGGAGAAGTCAAAGCCCAGAATCATTACCGTTACTTCCGGAAAAGGTGGCGTAGGGAAAAGCAACTTTGTAGTAAATTTAGCTATAGCTCTTCAAAAAATGAATAAAAGGGTGTTCATATTTGATGCAGATATGGGAATGGGAAATGATGATGTATTAATGGGGTTTTTGCCTAAGTATAATGTCTACGACGTAATTTTTGGAGATAAAAAAATAGAGGATGTAGTGATAGAAGGTCCACAGGGAGTGAAACTTCTTCCAGGGGGAACTGGAATAACAAGATTGGAGGAAATTACACAGAGACAAAGAGATGAATTTTTAGATAAACTATCCTCTTTAGATAATTTAGACTATATAATCATGGACACTGGGGCAGGTATAAGTAAAACTGTATTAGGATTCATTGCTTGTTGTGAGGAATTAGTGGTTATCACCACTCCAGAGCCTACATCACTTACAGATGCATATAGTCTTCTTAAAGCTGTAAACTACTTTAAGATAAAAGATGCAGCAAAAGTAGTAGTTAATAGAACCATAGATAATGATGAAGGAAGACAAACCTTTAATAAGTTTGATAACGCGGTAAAGAAGTTTTTAAACATTAAGTTGGAGTATTTGGGCAATATTGCAGAGGATAAAAAATTGGTTCAAGCTGTGAGAAAGCAGCAGCCCTTTATAGTAGGATATCCAAATTCAGAGGCAGCTAGAGACATAATTTCTATAGCAGATACTATTTTAGGTCTACAATCAAATAAAAAGGGAAGTTCTGTACAGGACTTATTTAAAAAAATTTTTAATATTTTTTCGTAAGGAGTAATGGCATATGGATGTTAAGATACAGTTTTTAGTTAATAATAAAATAGAAATAGACTATAATGATGAGGCCTATAAGAGTAACATTCAAGATGTAACCGATGAATATATTGCAATAAGTATACCAGTACATGACGGAAAGTATCTGCCTTTGGCTAAAGGGGAAAAGGTTACAGGCTTATATTATTATGGGAAAGATATCTACAAATTTAACACAGTAGTAATAGGGAGAAAGATAGATAGAATATTATTGATAATGCTTAAAAAACCAGATACTGTAACAATTATACAAAGAAGAAATTTTGCAAGAGTACCTTTTATGTTAAATGTTTATTGTGCACTAATACGTACTGAAAAGAGTATAAATACTATTAACGATAACCAAATTGACTTTTTTGATGCATATACATTGGATATAAGTGGCGGAGGATTAAGAATCGCAGTTGATAGAAAACTAGAACACAAAATACAAAAGGGAAATATTCTAATGTTAACAATCCCTATAGATAACGAAAACTTAACTTTAGAAGCTAAAATCATAAGAGTTGAAAATGATAGAAAGAACCCTAAAATCATTTGTGGTTTAATATTCCTAGATTTAGATAGAAAAACAAGAGAGACTATAGTGAAATTAGTATTTGAAATTATGAGAAAACAAATGAGAAAGGGTGCAAAGGGGGACTAGCTTATGGCATTAGCAGATGGGCTTAATATAAAAGAGGAGTTGGTAAAAAAATATATACCATTAGTGAAGTATATAGCCTCTAGAGTTATAATAGGCAAAACGAAATATATTGAATATGAGGACTTAGTAAGCTATGGAATGGTTGGACTTATGGATGCTATTAATAAGTTTGATGATACTAGAGGAATGAAGTTTTCAACTTATGCTTCCATAAGAATAAAAGGTTCCATGATTGATGAATTAAGAAAAAATAGTCCTATTTCCAAAGGTGCTATGGATAAGCTTAATAGATATAATGATGCAGTAGATAAGCTGCAAAAGAAGCTTGGAAGAGAACCTGAGGATGAAGAAATATCACAGTTACTTCAGATATCCTTGAAGGAAATAATGGAGATAGAGAACTATATAAATTATATATCTATAGTTTCTTTAGAGGATTTAATATTCTCCGATGATGATGATATTCCTTTAATGGGAACCATAGAGGATGATAAAAGTCCAAGCCCTGAAAAAACCTTAGAGGAAAAGGAAGAACTAGAGTATCTAGCTAAGGCTTTAGACTTGCTAAATGAGAAGGATAAGACTGTTCTATCTTTATACTATTATGAGGGTTTAACTTTAAAGGAAATAGGAAAGGTGTTAACTGTATCTGAATCTAGAGTATGTCAGCTTCACAGTAGAGCTATTGTGAATTTGAGAAAGGCTATGATAAAGCTGAAGTATATAGAGCAGTGATTACCTACTGCTCTCAGTATAATAATTAAAAGAGGAGAAATAGTATGACAGTAATTGTCCTTATTATTATCGGAACATTATTAATAGTGTTAAATATTAATGCAATTAGAAAAGATAAGAAATCCTTTAAGGCCGTGCTAAATAATGAAGAAGATGACATAAGAGAATATGAAATTGAGATAGGTAAAATTAGAAGAGAGTTTTCCGAAACTGTATTAGAGCTTCAGAAGGAAATTCAGAATTTAAAAGATAAAAATGAAAGTGTTAATGATAATAGTGAAAAGGTAAGTATAGGAATAGAAAAAAGCAGTAAAAATGATACTTGGGGTAACGAAGAACTGGTAGAGCTTATACATAAGAGTGCCAATATAACACAAACAGAGGAAACGGACGACCTGTATACTATTAAGGTTAATAATAGAATTAAAGAAAGTTCTTCGCAATATGAGGAAAAATCAGAAGATAAAAATTTACATAATGAACTAAATAAATCAGGTATAATAGACGAAAATAATAGTGAAAAACATAATACAGTTAGGGTTAATGAAATTAGAGAATTGCTAGGGGCCGGTTATAATGTTGAAGAAATCGCTGAAAAGATCGGTGTAGGTAAGGGGGAAGTACTATTAATAAAAGAGTTATATATAAAATAAAAACCTTATTTGATTTTTTAAGTGATAGGAAGATACTAGTGGGAATAGGAATAGGAATGGTATTATCTACCCTTATTATGACCGGTGTAAAAGTTAATTATCAGATGAGCAAAAGTCAAATTGAGGATAAAGCCAGGGGTATGGGCATGGTCTATCCAGAAGAGGTTAAAGTAATAAATGATAAGGGTGTGAGCAAATGATAAGAAGTCTTTATACTTCCATATCAGGAATGATAACTCAAGAAGCAAAACAGGATGTAATAACAAATAATTTAGCAAATGCAAATACTGTAGGCTTTAAAAGTGATAATTTATCAATAAGAAGATTTAATGATGTGTTAATAGAAAATTATGATAAAAAAGTAGGAGATAAAAATGTGAAAAATGTAATAGGCTCCTTAAGTCAAGGCAGTAAAATAGATTCTGTTAACACAAATTTCACCCAGGGAATGATTCAAACCACTGAAAAACCTACGGATTTTGCAATAGAGGGAAACGGTTTCTTTGTGGTACAGAGGAATGATGGAACTGGTAATGGTCAGTATTATACAAGGGATGGACACTTTCATGTGAATTCTCAGGGTATCCTTGTAAATGATTCGGGAGACACTGTGATGGCTAGAAATTTGCAGACAGGAGAGCTTGGATCAATTAATGTAGGTAATGGAAAAATGGCAACGGATGTCTATGGCAATATGAGCATCGATGGAACTAGACTATATAAGTTGTATACTGTAGACTTTGCAAATTATGGTCAGTTGACAAAGGCAGGGGACAATCTTTATCAAGGAAATAATCCAACAGAAAATAATGCATTAGTTAAACAAAACTCCTTAGAAAGATCTAATGTAAATGTCATAAATGAAATGACTAATATGATAACTACTATGAGATCCTTTGAAACTAATCAAAAAATTATTCAATCATTAGATGAAACTTTATCAAAGTTAGTAAACGAGGTAGGAAGTGTTAGATAGAACAGTGAATAGTTAGCTCATAAGTGATTATTATGCACTTACTAGCTTTTAACTCTGTGCTTATATGACTAAAAAAGAGGTGAACAATATGATAAGGGCTTTATGGAACAGCAGAAGTGCTATGAGTGCACAACAGGAAAAGTTGGACAGCATTTCTAATAATCTTGCTAATGTTAATACAGTAGGATATAAGAGAGAAGATGTAAGTTTTCAGGATTTAGTTTATGAGACTTTAAACAGAAAGGGCTATCCTAATAATGGGAATAATCCTAATGAGCCATTAAATGGCAGTGGTGTAAGAGCAACTGAGTGGATTAGAGACAATAGTCAGGGGGTTCTAAGAGAGACAGGCGTTAAAACAGACCTTGCTATTGATGGAGAGGGACTTTTTAGAGTTACTTTACCAAATGGTAATAAAGCCTATGAAAGATCAGGAAGCTTTAATGTAGATTCAAATGGTGATATTGTAGATAAAAATGGAAATAGGTTAGATATAGATTTTACTGAGGAGGGAGCAGAGCTATTTAATTCCGGAGCAACTTTCTCAGAAAACAATCTCATAGTTGAAAAGAATGGAGATGTTTTTGTAAATATACAAAATAACACAGAGGAAAGAAGCGTTCTTTACGGAAAAATAAATATATACAGCCCAATTGGACAAAATTCTTTAAGTTCCATAGGGGAAAACCTATATGTACCTAATGCAGGCACTCAGATGAACGGAGCTCTGGATTCAGATATAAGGCAGGGATTTTTAGAGGAGTCCAATGTAGATGTTGCTAAAGAGTTAACGGATATGATAGTAGCCCAAAGATCCTTTGAGCTTGGTTCAAGGGGACTTAAGACTGCAGATGAAATGTGGGGACTTATTAACAGCATGAAGGGAAGATAGCAAAAAATTATTTATAATATTCCATATTTAAAGTTACTTAAAAATTAGATAAAATTGAAAATATAGCGAAGCCTGTACTTTAAATGAAGTATAGGCTTTTTAAATAGTCCTATATTATCATTATACTGTTTTTTATTTTTGTAAATATATGACAACGTGGTACATATAATATAATGATGTTAAGTTTTAGGAGGATTATTTAATGAGAAATAAATATTATGAAAGTGATTACAGTATGGCTGTGGATGGCTGTCCAATGATGGATGAACATATGGGTTATAATTGTAATTGTGGTATGCAGTATATGGATGATATGGGAGTAGATCCGTCAATGATGAGAATGCCATATCCACCATTAGAATGGGGAGGACAGTGCCCGGCGATGGGAATGTCCTACTCACCAATGGAAATGCAGTGCCCAATGATGGCAATGTTCTGCCCATCTATGGGGGTTCAGTGTCCGATGATGGGAATGTCCTATTCACCAATGGAGATGCAGTGCCCAATGATGGGAATGCCATATCAAACCATGGGAGCCCAGTATCCACCTATGGGAATGCAGCAGCCAACGATGGGAACAGAATATTCACCTATGGAAATACAGCAGCCAATGATGGGAACAGAATACTCACCTATGGGAATGCAGCAGCCGATGATGGGAACAGAATATTCGCCTATGGGAATGCATCAGCCAATGATGGAAACAGAACATACATCTATGGAGATGCCATGTCCACCGATAGGAATGGGGACGCAGCAGCAACCTATATATCCAGATGTTCAAATGGAAAAGTTAAACCCATTATATGAAGAGTTAGAGGGAATAGAGGAAACAAATATGCTAGAAGACTTACCTAAGCTAGGAATGGGAGACATAAAGATGCAAGAAATAGATGTTAGTGAAATAGAAGATTAAATAGAAAGAAAGGTGCCCCATTAGAGGCACCTGAGCTTTTATTTTTGTGCAGTCATTGCTGCAGTTAATGGTGGTATAACCTGTTTCTTTCTTGAAAGAACTCCTGGTGCATAAGCACTAGTGCCTTCAAGAGTGACGTTAAAGGCTCTTGAAACTGCATCCTTATGATCTCCAACAGCTATTAATTCTGAACCGCCCTTTAATATGTCTGTTACAAGTAATAGAACTAATCCATATCCATCACTTGAGGCTGTTTTCTCCATTAACTCAATAACATCTTTTCTTACTTTTTCAAAACCCTCTGTATCCATAGTTGAAATTTGTCCTACACCAACCTTAACATCACCCATAGTAAATGGCTTGAAGTCTTGGTTAAGTATTTGTGCTGGTGTTTTTCCTTCTAGAGATGAACCAGCTATAAACATTTCAGTAGCAAACTTTTCAGGATTTATATCAGCTATACTAGCAAGTCTTTCTAGAATAAGCTTATCTGTGTTAGTTGCAGTAGGTGATTTAAACAGTAATGTATCTGAAATAATAGCAGCGCATAAAAGTCCAGCAATTTTTTTAGATGGTCTTATGCCATTTTCAAAGAATCTAGAAGCAACTATTGTTGCAGTACATCCTACTGGTTCGTTTCTAAAGTATATAGGGGAACCGGTTTGAACTCCACCTATTTTATGGTGATCTATTATTTCTAGTATTTCAGCGTCCTCAAGGCCGTGAACAGATTGAGCCTTTTCATTGTGATCTACAAGAATAACCTTCTTTTTGCTTTCAGATATTAAATGATATCTTGAAATGCTTCCTACTATTTTATTTTCAGAATTTACTACTGGATAACTTCTGTATCTAGTTTGAAGCATAACCTCTCTTACATCATCGATTAAATCATCAGTTTTAAAAGATACAAGATTATCCTTAGTCATTACGTGGCTTACAGGTATACTTTGAGGAATTAATCTTGCAGAAGTAAAAGTATCATAAGGTGTAATTATCACTGAGCAGTGGCAATCTTTAGCCTTTTGAAGTATCTCATCATTTACCAGATGGTTACCTGTTACTACTATTAAAGAAGCACCACATTTAAGAGCAACATTTTGAGCATCTTCTCTATTGCCACAGATTACCATATCACCTTTATCTATAAATTCTCCAGCACTTTCTGCATCCATTGCAGCAACTACTACTTTTCCCGTAAATTTAGGATTCTTCTCTGAAGCATATAGACACTTAGCAGAAAGCGTATCTACTATGTTTTCAAGTTTTGTACCGCTTTTTTCTATTACATTAGTATCCCATATATCCATGTAAGATGAAGTTAAGTTTGATTGAGAAGCAAGACCAACAAGTTTATCTTCATCATCTACCACAGGAACAGTTTTAACATTGTTTTTTCTTATCATTGACCAAGCTGTTTTTAGTGAAGTTTCAGGTGCAATAGGTGTAACACCATCAATATCTAGGTCAGCTATTTGTGTCTTAACTGTTTCAACTAGTTTAGGCGCTTTAACTCCAAAGTAATCAAGTACAAATTGAGTTTCTCTGCTAACCTCTCCTAATCTTATAGGAATAGCATTTACTCCCATCTTGTTTTTAAATTCAGCATAAGATACAGCAGAACAAATAGAATCTGTATCTGGATTTCTATGTCCTGTTATGTATACTACATCGTTCATTTATCAGTTCCTCCTAATCATATATGTAATTCATCATAAAAAACCTCTTTGCATATTTATAATAATATTAGCAACAGACAATAATCATTATCATAAATAAAGTACATATATATTATATACAATCACAAAATTTTATCAAACATATTTTAACAAAAAATTTGAATTTACAGTTGCTATTTTTAAATTTCTTATATATATGAATTAATGATATCTCTTAGTTTTTGCTTTTAGGAAAGTGCAATTTCCTAATTATAAAGCATAATATTTTAACATAGAGTCTCATATATTTAATTAATGAAGGATAAGGAGGAAAGCTTTAACACTATAGTTCTGTGAGTAAATGAAGGAAGTGTTAACCTAATTAAACAGAGCTAAAAAATACATTGCTTGGAGGGATGAAATTGATAAATGAAAGGGACTTACAAAGCGGGCTAACACAAGCTGAAGCCGCAAGAAGGCTTAAAAAGTATGGACCAAACAGATTAGAAAAAAAGAAAAAAATATCTCCTGCTAAGATATTTTTCTCTCAATTTAATGATTTTATAGTATGGGTACTTATTGTAGCTACTGTTATATCTGGAATAATGGGAGAGAAGGCTGATGCTGTTACCATATTAATAATAATTATAATGAATGCAGTATTAGGCTTCATACAAGAGTATAAAACAGAAAAGTCTTTAGAGGCCTTGAAAGAATTAGCTGCACCTACAGCTAAGGTAATAAGGGATGGAAATATAAAAGTAATAAATGCAGAGGATTTAGTTGTAGGGGACTTAGTTGTATTAGAAAGTGGTGACAGAATACCAGCAGACTGTATGATGGTAGAAGACAGTAACTTTATGACAGATGAATCTCTTTTAACCGGTGAATCAATAGGTGTTGAAAAAAGTTCAAGAGGTAATAACAGTTCAATATACATGGGTACTATAGTTCTTACTGGAAAAGGCAAAGCTAGAATCATACAAACAGGCATGAAGACAGAAATGGGTAAAATAGCTGGAATGTTAAATAGTATTGAAGGAGAAAAATCCCCTCTTAAAAAGAGACTTGATTCTTTAGGAAAAATACTTGTAGTGCTTTGTTTAGTTATATGTGCTATTGTGACACTAACCGGCATATGGAGAGGGCAGGATATGTATGAAATGTTCCTTCTAGGTGTTAGCTTGGCAGTTGCTGCTATTCCAGAAGGACTTGCAGCTATAGTTACTGTAGCCTTAGCACTTGGTGTTTCTAGGATGTTAAAAAGAAATGCTTTAGTTAGAAAACTACCAGCAGTAGAAACCTTAGGCTGTACATCTATAATATGTAGCGATAAAACTGGTACTTTAACAGAAAATAAAATGACGGTAAAAGCTCTTTATTTTGATGGGAAAGTTTACAAAGTGGACAAAGAGTCAGTTCCAGAAAATTTATTGTTAAAAAAAGCTTTTACATACTGTAATGATTGTAACTTTGATTTTAAAGAAAGCAGCATTACGAAAAGCTTATTTGGTGATCCTACAGAAACTGCTTTAATTAAGGGTTTTTTTGCAGCCACCAAGGATTTGAAGGTTTTCTTAGATAGGGCTAAGAGAGTATACGATATTCCCTTTGACTCTGATAGGAAAATGATGTCTGTAATAATGAAAGAAGGAAATAAGGAAACTTGCTACGTAAAAGGAGCACCAGAAAGAATAATAAATAGATGTAAATATATATTGGATAGAGGAGAAGTAAAGCTATTTACATCAGATCAAAGACAAAGAGTACTAAAGGCAGTGGAAAGTATGTCTTTCGACGCTTTAAGATGTATAGCAGGAGCCTACAAGGATGAAGGTATTATAAAAGGTAAAGGTTTAGAGGAAAATTTAGTTTTTGTAGGTATCGCAGGAATTATTGATCCGCCAAGAAGAGAAGCAAAGGAAGCAGTTTTAAAGTGTAAAATGGCAGGTATTAGGGCTGTAATGATAACAGGAGACCATAGGAATACAGCTTTTGCTATAGGTAAACAGCTGGATATATGTAAAGACCAATCACAGGTTATTACAGGAGAGGAGTTAGACAGTCTAAGCGACAAACAATTGGCAGCGAAGGTTGACAACATATCTATCTTTGCTAGAGTAAGTCCAAATCACAAATTAAGAATTGTGAAGGCTTTTAAGTCTAAAAATAAAATAGTGGCAATGACTGGAGATGGTGTAAATGATGCACCAGCAGTTAAGGAAGCTGACATAGGGATTTCAATGGGTATATCTGGTACAGACGTAACTAAGGAAGCCTCCTCAATGATACTACTGGATGACAACTTTGCTACAATAGTATCAGCAGTGGAAGAGGGAAGAGTAATCTACGATAACATAAGGAAATTTATAAGATATCTTCTTTCCTGTAACCTAGGCGAAGTGTTAACTATGTTCTTAGCATCACTCTTTTATTTAGATACACCGCTTTTACCAATACAAATCTTATTGGTAAACCTTGCCACTGATGGACTTCCAGCTATGGCATTAGGAGTAGACCCACCGGATGGAGATATAATGAGTGGGAAGCCTAGGCCTAAAAATGAGAGTATATTTGCTAGAGGATTAAGTGAAAAAATAATAGTAAGAGGTTCTCTAATTGGTGTTTGTACCGTCCTTGCATTCTTGGCTGGAAAATACTATGGATATGACTTAAGGACCTGTAGAACCCTTGCACTTACCACTCTAGTAATGTCTCAGCTTATACATGTTTTCGAGTGCAGGTCAGAGCGACATTCTATATTTGAAATAAAATTATTTACTAACCCATACCTGGTAGGAGCGGTAGCTATATCTATAACCATGATACTTTGCGTGCTTTATATTCCATTTATGCAAGCGGTATTCCACACATCAGCGCTTCATATTGGACAGTGGGGAATAGTACTATTCTTCTCTGGAATAATAGCACTGGTTAATAGTTTGTATTTATACTTTAAATAAAGAATAAAAAAGATTAGAATTGCTAGGCAATTCTAATCTTTTTTATTTTATTCTCTGTACTCTCTGAACCTTTTGCATTTTTCCTTCCATAGGAACCAAGTCTTTCTTAGTTGTCATATTTCTAATATTAATCATTTCTATCTGCTCACTATTTTGTTTGCCTTTTTTGCCTTTTAGACCCTGAACTAACACAAGATTTCCTTGATTTACTGGTATAAATTCAGGTTTTTTAAACCATCTATTTCTCATATATATACATTTGGTTATGTTCTTACTTCTCTCAGGTCTTACTAGAAGTGTGACAGTAAGCTTATTGAATACCCATAATATTGTTTTTTCAGTAACTTTAACAGACACAACAGTACCTTGCACTTGAGTAAGTCTATCACCATACTTTTTTAAATAAGATTTTGTGTAATATTGAGCAATTTTTTCTTTTAAACTCATGTTTTTGACTCCTTTACGTTAAAATTTATCTGATAGCTAAGCGCCTCCAATAATTACGCCTTTGTCTTTGTTACCGAGAACTTGATAACCATTTAAGCTAAAGGCATTTTCCATGATTAAATTATACCTTATTTGCTATACTTTGAAAGTCCCAGTAGAATTTTATGTATATTATAACACAGTATTGACCTTTTTAAAATATAATGGATTACTTTTGTTATAGTTTTACCATTAACTTATTGATAGATGTATAGAATATAAATATTTTATTTACCATGTAAATTGAAAAAGGAATTTTTAAAATAATGTTGAATGTTTATATAGTATATAGATGTCTATCCTAGAGCTTTATGTAATATTAATAAAAAGATAATAACCATATTAGTTTAGGATAGAGGAAAGTAATTATGGGAGAACAGTGGGATAATAGGGTTTAACTTTAAGTTTAAAAAGAAATTTAAAGTTAAACTCTATTTTTTTATATTTTTTGTACCTAAATATTATTTTAAAGAATATTATTATAGTAAGCGGTAAAAAGGGGGATGAGATATGAACAGAGAATTAATACCTCAGGAGGTCATCTACGACTTTAAGGTTGATACTATAGGCTTAAGAGGGGATTTTAATAGTATGCCTGAGTATGATCAAGTATATGAAAAAATAAAAACTGCTTTGGAAATAGATAAGGAAGGATATAATATTTATCTTATAGATGATTTTTCAAAGGACAAATTAGAAAAAATAATAGAATTTGTAAAGAAAAATCTTAAAACAAAGGATAAACCTCAGGATATATGCTATGTTGTTCATAATGATGAAAAGGTTCCAGAAGCCATATTTTTACCCGGTGGAAAAGGCATGAAATTAAAGGAAACTGTTGAGAATATACAGAAGTTTTATTTGGAAACAACCTACGACTTTTATAATAGCTCTTCAAACAAGGAAAAGGAAACTATAGTTGACAATCTTCAAAAAACAAGAGGAAACTTGATAAGTAAGCTTGTTAAAATGGCAGAAGATGATGGTTTTACTATGAAAGCTACTCAAAACGGATTTACATTTATTCCCCTTAAGGAAGAAGGGGAGTTAATGGGGGAAGAAGATTATGACACCTTAAAATCTGAAGAAAAGGAAGACATACTAACTAAGGTAAACAGCTTGAAAAGTAATGCTCAGGAAGTATTAGATGAGTTAAGAGATATTGAATTACTGGAAGTTGAAAAAATAAAAAAGATAATGGAAGAGTATTATAAAACAAAGGCAAAAGAACAAAGAAAAGAGTTTTTAGAGGAGTTTTCAGAAAATCAACATATTGTAGAACTTTTAAATGATATCTGTGACGATATAGAAAAAGAGATAGTAGAGATATATTCTATAAGCTATGAAGATGATGAAGAGGAGATAAATGGGGTAATCTACAGATATGTGGTTAATGTTTTAGTAGATAATAGTGAAAATGATACTCCGCCAGTAATTTTTGAAGAAGATCCTAACATTAACAACCTACTTGGAAGTATAGAATATGAAAATAAAAATGGAACTTATATTACAGATGTAAGTTTAATTAAGGCAGGCTCATTTTTGAAAGCTAACGGTGGCTGTCTAATATTAAGGTTAAGTAGTCTTTTAACTAATTCCTCAGCTTACTACTATTTTAAAAAGTCATTAATAAGTGGAAAGGTAGATTTAGATTATAACAGGGGATATTTAGAACTTTTATCTCTTAGTGGATTAAAACCAGAACCTGTAAACTTTAATGTGAAAATAATACTTATAGGAGACTATAACACTTATGATTTACTTTATTCCTATGATGAAGATTTTAAAAAAATATTTAAGATACGAGCAGAGCACAATTCTACCTTGGATATTAATAATGATACAAAGCAAGCTTTTTTTGAGAAACTATCAGATATATGCCAAAGCAATAACCTTCATGGGCTTACAGATGAAGCGGTGAAGGAGTTAGCAAAATTCTCATCAAGAAAAGCGGAAAATAAAAATAAATTATATATTGATGAATATGAATTAGGAAGGGTACTAATGCTTGCAAATAACAAGGTGGAAAGGGAGCAAAGAGCATTTATAGAGGACTATGATATAATTGATACAGTTTATGAAGAAGAGCTAATTGAGAGGGAAATAGATGAAAGTTATAAAGATAATAAAATATTTATCAATGTAAAAGGAAAGTTAATAGGTCAAGTAAATGGACTATCTGTTATAGATACAGGATATTTTAGTTTTGGCAAACCAATAAGAATAACCTGTTCCTGTTATAAAGGAACAGGAAATATAGTAGATGTACAAAAAGAGAGTGATTTAAGTGGAAAAATTCATAATAAAGCTATAAATACCTTAAAGGGATTTATGAATACATTAATGGGTGGATATGAAAAGCTTCCTGTAGACTTTCATCTAAGCTTTGAGCAGCTATACGGAAAGATAGATGGAGATAGTGCTTCTGTGGCTGAAATAATATCTATGATATCCGCCTTTAGCAAAATACCAGTAAAACAAAATGTAGCAGTCACAGGTTCTATAAACCAATTTGGGGAAGTGCAGCCAATTGGCGGTGTAAATGAAAAAATAGAAGGCTTCTTCAAGATATGCAAGTTAGTAGATACAATAAAGGGAAAAGGAGTACTAATACCAGAATCAAATGTAAACAGCCTAGTTCTGAATAGGGAAGTTGAAGAAGAAATTAAGAAGGGAAACTTTCATATATACTCCATGTCTCATATCAAAGATGCAGTGGAAGTGCTAATAGGAGATAAAAATATAGGTTATAGAGAAGTTATGGAGGAATTAGAGAAAGAAAGTAAAAAGTATTTTGGTAAGAGAAGTACCAGAAAAAGCTCTACTACTAGAAGAAAGAAGAAGGAAGAGTAAGTTATTAGTGGACAGTGAAGAAATCTCTACTTACACTGTCCATTTATAAAGCCTGCTATTTAAACATTGAATCTAAAATGTACAACATCTCCGTCTTGCATAACATATTCTTTACCTTCAAGTCTAAAATATCCTTTTTCTTTAGCGGCAGCTTCTGAGCCGGATTCCACTAGTTTATCATAGGAAATTACTTCAGCTCTAATAAAGCCTTTTTCAATATCAGAGTGGATTTTACCTGCAGCTTGAGGAGCCTTTGTGCCTATTTTTATAGTCCAAGCTCTTGCTTCTTGAGGACCTACAGTTAAAAAGCTCATAAGGCCAAGAAGTTTATAGCTAGCATGTATTAGTTTATCAAGACCGGATTCTTCTAAGCCGTATTCTTCAAGCATTTCTTTCTTTTCTTCTTCATCTAAAGTAGACAGCTCTTCTTCGATTTTAGCAGAAATAACTACAACTCCTGAATTTTCACCAGCGGCAAATTCTTTAACTCTCTTTACATAGTCATTTTCTAATCTGCCAGATACTAAATCATCTTCAGAAATATTTGCTGCATATAATACCGGTTTTGTTGTAAGTAAGAAGAAGCCGTTTACCACTTCTGATTCATCTTCAGTTAAATCTAAAGTTCTAACCGGTTTTCCTGCCTCAAGATGCTCCTTAATTCTTATCATTAAATCATATTCAGCCTTTGCTTCTTTATTTCCACTTCTAGCAAGCTTAACTACTTTTTCTATTCTTCTATCCATAACCTCTATGTCGGAGAAGATAAGCTCAAGTCCTATAGTTTCTATATCACGAATTGGGTCAATAGATGCGTCTACGTGAACTATGTTAGGGTCATCAAAGCATCTTACTACATGAACTATAGACTCAACCTCTCTTATATGTGATAAGAATTTGTTTCCAAGACCTTCTCCCTTACTTGCACCTCTAACTAATCCAGCTATATCATAAAATTCTATAGCTGTGTGTATTTTCTTTTTAGAGCCATACATTTCTGCAAGCACATCTAATCTTTTATCTGGAACACTAACTACACCTACGTTTGGTTCAATTGTACAGAAGGGATAATTAGCAGATTCTGCTCCTGCCTGAGTTATAGCATTAAATAAAGTGCTTTTACCAACATTAGGTAAACCGACAATTCCAAGTTTCATTTATGTACATCCTTTCTCATCTTTGTATTAACTATTTAAATCTATTAAATTATACTCTACAAAGAAAGGCATTTCAAGATAATTGACAGTTGACAACTACTTATGTCTCCACTTATCAAAATCACCTCTTACATATTTAAGATAGTATTTTTCACCATGAATTTCACTAGAAGTTCTAACTCCTAATCTTCTTATAATTGGAAGGGGAGGACACCAACCCTGTAATGCATGTTGAAGTAAGAAACCTCCTACAGCAGCAGTAAGTACAGACCAGCGTTTTTTTTCAGTGATTAAAGCTAAAGCGGAACCTACAAGCATTAGAGCTCCTGCATTAGCTTCTAATACTCTTTCTGTGTCCCATTCTCTATTAAGACTGTTAATCCTAGCAGACACACCTTCTGGATTTTTTTCACCGTATAAATTCATATTATTTAAGGTTTTCTCTTTAATTATATTATTAACCCTTTTGCTCGTATGCATTTTTACTTTATGTGTTGTTGGTGGTAGTAAGTTATTAAGCATATTAGACTAATCCCCTCCTATTGTGAAAGCTACTATTAATTGTTCAAATTCACATTGATTTAAGATTCGCACAAGTATCATTTCCTAGTCATGGAATTATATGAGTTAAGTATTCCCTTTTAAAATAAAATTTACACCTATAAAACCTTGAATGAGCTATATTATCTACTGCGAAGTTCCTACCATATCATTAGTTAATTTAAAGTACTAGCTAAAATTTTAGAGTGAGTTTTACATTATGCGATAATCTTTAAAGAGCATGTCAGTAAAGTTAAAAAGTATAAAGTCGATATAAGTAGAAAAAACTTTTTTAATATACTTTAAAAAAATATTAAAAAAGTTTTTTAAAAGAGGAATTTTTATGTTAATATAGAATATGTAAGGTCAGTGGGAAAAAGTGGGGTAAAGTGGAGTGAAATAACAAAATTGGGGTGTAAATATGTTTATAGGGGAATATGAACATGCCTTGGATAGCAAAAATAGAATGATAGTTCCTTCTAAATTTAGAGAAGAACTAGGCACTAAATTCATCCTTACTAAAGGACTAGACGGTTGTTTGTATGCCTACCCCTTAAGCGAGTGGTCGATATTAGAGGAAAAGCTAAAGAGACTTCCACTAACTAACAAAAATGCCAGAGCCTTTGCTAGATTCTTTTTTTCCGGTGCAAATGAAATGGAATTGGACAAACAGAGCAGAGCTTTGATTCCCCAGAGTCTTTTAGAATATGGAAAGATAAAAAAGGAAATAGTAAGCATAGGTGTATCTAATAGGGTAGAGATATGGAGTAAGGAAAGTTGGGAAGAATATAATAATTCCAATATAGACTATGACGATATAGCAGAGCAGATGAGTGAGTTAGGAATATAATAGGAAAATGAAGAACTTAAACACAGATGAATATTACGTTAAAAATTTAATTAATAATGGAAAAAGGTTTGGAGGAAGCAAAAGATGGAGTTTAAACATGTATCAGTTCTATTAAATGAATGTATAGAAGCCTTAAATATAAAAGAAGATGGAATATATGTAGATTGTACCCTTGGTGGAGGAGGTCATTCCTATGAAATAGCTAAGAGGCTATCGGAAAAAGGAAGATTAATTGGAATAGACCAAGATACATCTGCACTAAGTGCTGCAAAGGAAAGGTTAAAGGAATTTAACAATGTTACCTATGTTCATAATAATTTTTATAATATAGATTCTATTTTAACAGAATTGGATATTGAAAAAGTAGATGGAATACTGATGGACTTAGGAGTATCTTCCTACCAACTGGATACTGCCGAAAGAGGTTTTAGCTACATGAAGGACGCACCGCTTGATATGAGAATGAATAGAGAAGATGACCTCACTGCTTATGATATAGTAAATGGTTATAGTGAGGAGCAACTCTTTAGAATAATCAAGGAATATGGAGAAGATAACTTTGCTAAGAGAATAGCTAAGTTTATAGTAGATAGAAGAGAAAAGGAAAGCATAAAAACTACATCTAAGTTAGTGGATATAATAAGAGCTGCCATCCCAGCAAAATTTCAAAAGGATGGCCATCCTGCCAAAAGAACTTTTCAAGCTATAAGAATAGAGGTTAACAAAGAGCTTGAAATATTAGATAAAGCTGTGGAAGATAGTATCAATCGTTTGGAAAATGGTGGAAGGATAGCGATCATAACTTTCCATTCATTAGAAGATAGAAAGATTAAAAGCAAATTTAGACAATTAGAGAATCCATGTACTTGTCCACCGGATTTTCCTATTTGTGCATGCGGCAAACAATCTATATTAAAAGTTATCAGTAGAAAACCTATCGAACCAAGTAAAGAAGAGATGGAGGTAAACTCCAGAAGCAAAAGTGCAAAGCTTAGGGTAGCTGAGAGAATTTAGTTCTAAAATTTGTGTGGGGTGAATAAAGTGATAGTGGTAAATGAAGATAACATTATACAGGGGAATACGGTTCTTAAGCCTAAATATAGTCCAACTAGAGGCAATGAGGTTGATAAAGAAAAAGCAGATAGGAAAAGAAGGCGCAAACAAGTAAATAGACGAGTAAAAAATAAGATGAAAATTATAAGAAATATCGCTTTAATATTTATAGTAGGACTAACACTTGTAGGAAGATACTGCATTATTTATGACATGCAAATGGAATTAAATTCTATAAAATCAAATATAAATACTATTAATAAGGAAAATGAGAACTTAAGAGTAGAGTTAGTTAAATTCAACAATATACAGCAAATAGAGGAAACAGCAGTAAGCAAGCTTCATATGGTAAAACCAGACAAAAGCATGGCTGTATATACCAATATAAGTAAAGAGATCGTACAATCATCAGAGAAGAAAAAGCAGGTTGAAGAGGAGAAAAGTATTTGGAGCAGGATTAAGAGAGTATTGTTTTAAAATAATACTAAAAACTAATATTAATCCTATAATCCATAAATTATTATAGCCTACATTGGCAGCAAAGAAGTTTTTAAAAAGAGAAACTAATCTTTGTTGCCAATTATACACATATAAAGATAAGATATATAATGAACTAGCTTTTATTAAATTATCTATAGCAATGTTTAACGGAGGGAAATAGGTTGGCAAAAAAAGAATATAGAGATAAAGTTATCATTAGAAAAAGAATGGTAGTTATTTTTAGTTTTCTTTTCCTGTTGTTTACATTATTAGTTGTCAGAATGATGTACATAATGGTGTATCAATCAAACAAGCTCAAATCTTTAGCAGTTGATCAATGGACAAGCGAAGTTAAGATTGCTGCAAAAAGAGGAAGAGTTCTTGATAGAAACGGTCATGAGTTGGCAGTAAGTGCAAATGTATACAGAGTAGATTTAGACATGAACACCTTAAGGGATACAATGAAGGAGAAGAGTTTAACTGAAGATCAGGTAGCAGGAAAACTATCAGAGGCTTTGGGAATGGAAAGGACAGAGGTTTCTAAGATACTGGGAAAGAAATTGCCAGGGGGACTACCTTTAGCATCTGCTACTTTAAAGAGAAGAATTGAAAAAGCAGAGGCAGATAATGTTAGAAACTTAAATTTAAGAGGGGTCTTAGTATCGGCGGATACCAAAAGATATTACCCTAACAATAACTTTTTAGCTCATGTACTTGGACATACTAATTCAGATGGAAATGGACTTACTGGGGTGGAACTATATTATAATAAGGAATTGTCTGGTACTCCAGGAGTTAGAATTGCAGAAACGGATAGAAAGAGTAAGGAGCTTCCTTATACTATATCGGAATATTCAAAGCCGGTAGATGGAAAGGATGTTATACTGACAATAGATGAGATGATACAGCATTTTGCAGAGAAAGCAGCAGATCAAGCCATGAAGGACAATAAAGCAAACGCTGTTAGCATTATAGTTATGGACCCCAAGACTGGAGAAATTCTTGCAATGGCAAACAAACCTGACTATAACCCAAATGATCCATGGGTTAAGGATAAGTCCTTTGATGAACTGCAAAAAATGTGGAGAAATAGAGCAGTTAGTGATACCTTTGAACCTGGATCCATATTCAAGGTAATAACAGCTTCAGCAGCTCTTGAAGAAAATGCAGTAAGTACAAGTGATAAGTATACCTGTACAGGAAGCTTTACAGTAGGTAAAAAAGTAATACATTGTTGGAAAACTTCAGGACATGGAGAACAGACTTTTGTAGAAATACTTAAGAATTCTTGTAATCCTGGATTTGCGGCAGTAGGAAAAAAGGTAGGTAAAGAAAACCTTTATAAATATGAGCAAAAGTTTGGTCTAGGACAAAAAACAGGAATAGATTTACCAGGAGAAGCTAATGGAATTATTAAAAAGCCGGAAAATATTAGTGAAATAGATTTAGCTACTATATCCTTTGGTCAAACTAATACAGTGTCCTCAATTCAATATCTTACAGCTTTTAATGCAATAGCTAATGGTGGAATGTTAGTGAAGCCACATGTGATGAGAGAGATAGCCCATTACGACGAAGAGAAAAATGTGGAAATAACAGATAAAAAATTTGAAGTCTCAGGAACTAACAGCAAGCAAATTTTAGATGCTAATAAGATGGCTGAGCTTAGAGGATATCTTGAAAAAGTTATTTCTGAGGGCGGTGGAAAGAAAGCCTTTATAGAAGGATACCATATAGCTGGAAAAACAGGAACAGCTCAAAAAGCTGGACCAGGAGGGTATCAACCAGGTAAGTATATAGCCTCTTTTGCGGGAATGGCACCAGCAAATGATCCAAGAGTAACAGTATTTGTATCTATAGATGAGCCAGATCCATCTAACTACTATGCGGGACAAATAGCAGCACCGGTAGCTCAGCAGATATTCAATGATATATTCAATTACCTAGCTATGAAGAGTGATGCAAGCAGTGAAGACATAGCTAAGAGTATGTTAAAGGATATAGTTGTACCAGATGTAAGGGGTATGAAAAAAGCTGAGGCAGAAAAAGCTCTACAGGATCTTCATCTAGATGGTGAGCCAGACTCAAATGGGGAGTATATTGTAGATATGAACCCAAAGCCAGGCTATACAGTTAAAGAAGGAACAAAAGTTATACTTTACACTGGAGCAACGCCAAACTATAATAAAGTAGTGTCAGTTCCAGATGTTAAGGGATTAAGTACCGAAAAAGCTGTGGCTGTATTTAATAGTGTTGGACTAAGGGCAGACTTTAATGAAGTTGGCATGGTGTCCGAACAAAGTATTGAACCGGGACAGGAAGTACAAAAGGGAACTCTTGTAAATCTTCATACAGAGCCGTTGGGAGATTAAATTAATATTAAGCATGCAGTACGTGTATAGAAGAGAATTATCTACATGACTGCATGCTAATGCTATGTTTAAGTTGGATACTTTATGTAAAGAATTGAAAGAGAATGTAATTATAAGGGGTTGTTATTATGAAACTAAAAGAGATTTTACAAGGTATAGATTATAAGGTAGTTAGAGGTTCTGAGGATTTAGAGATTGGAAAAATTCAGTATGATTCAAGAGCAGTTAAAGATGGAGATTTATTTGTCTGTATTGAGGGATATGCTACAGATGGGCATAAGTATATAGATAATGCTTATAAAAGTGGAGCTGCTGCAATAATCATAGGAAAAGATGTGGAAGACATACCAGATTGTACAGTTATAAGAGTTAAAGATAGCAGAAAGGCATTAGCTCTAGCAGGGGCTAATTTTTATGACCATCCTGCAGATAAATTAAAGATAATAGGCGTTACTGGCACCAATGGAAAAACTACTTCTACTTTTATGATGAAATCTATATTAGAAGCAGCAGGATATAAAGTAGGTATTGTAGGAACTATCGCTAATTATATTGGAAGCAAAAAGCTTCATACAGAGAGAACTACTCCAGAATCCTTGGAGCTTCAAAAGCTGTTTAAGGATATGGTAGATGACGGAGTTCAGTATTGTGTTATGGAAGTATCTTCTCATTCTTTATATTTAGATAGAGTCTATGGCGTGAAGTTTTCCCAGGCAATATTTACAAACCTTACCCAGGATCATTTAGATTTTCATAAGACTTTTGAAAATTACTACAATGCAAAGCTTATATTATTTAAAAATGCAGTTAACTCAGTTATAAATTTAGATGATGAGTACGGAGAAAGAGTTTATAATGATACAACAGAAAATAAAATTACTTATGCTATAGATAAAAATTCTGATGTCAAAGCAAGTGAGATACATATGCATTCTAGAGGTGTAGATTTTAATATAACATATGGTAGTGAAAAAGAGCATATAAATTTAAATATACCAGGTAAATATAATGTGATGAACGCTCTTGGAAGTGCAGGAGCTTGTTTAAAAGAGGGAATATCATTAAGCCTTGTAAAAAAAGGCTTGGAGGCTATGATTGCTGTTCCAGGAAGATGCGAAATAGTAACTAAGGATTATAATTTAGGCTACGAAGTTATAGTTGATTATGCACATACACCAGACGGTTTAGAGAATATATTGAAAACTGCTAGAGAGTTCACCAAAGGTAGACTTATCAGCGTATTTGGCTGTGGAGGAGATAGGGATAACAAGAAGAGACCTATTATGGGAAGAATAGGTTCAGAGTTAAGTGATTTAGCAGTTATTACATCAGATAACCCTAGAACAGAGGAGCCTATGGCTATAATAAAGGAAATAACTGAAGGAATAAAGAAGGATAACTATATTATTGTAGAAAATAGAAGAGAAGCTATTAAGAAGGCTATGGAAATGGCTGAAAAAGACGATGTTATAGTAGTAGCTGGAAAAGGACATGAGGACTATCAGATATTAAAAGATAAGACAATACATTTTGATGAAAGAGAAATTATTGGAGAAATTGTGGAAGCGTTAAAAGAAAGGAGTTGATTAAGGGTGGAACAGATGACTTTTGAAGAAATAGTTACTGCAGTGCAGGGGGAAATTGTTTTACAAGGAAACTATAGTGGATTTAACTCCATAAATACCGATACAAGAAAAATAGAAAAAGGAAATATATTCATTGCATTAAAGGGAGGCAATTTTAATGCTAACGAATATATAAAAGAAGCTAGTGAAAAGGGAGCAGTCATCTGCATAATTGATGAGATTAAGTACAAAAAGGAAGATATACAAAACTACACAACAATTATTAAAGTTAAGGATACGGGAAAGGCCCTTTTAGATTTGGCTGAATTCTATAGAAGTAAATTAACTTTAAAGGTAGTTGGAATCACTGGTTCTGCAGGAAAAACCTCCACTAAGGACTTAGTGGCAGCAACATTAAGCTCTAAGTATAAGGTTTTTAAAACAGAAGGTAATTTTAATAACCAAATAGGACTTCCGCTAATGATATTCAAATTAGATAATAGCTATGATATTGCAGTTCTAGAGATGGGAATGAATAGCTTAGGAGAAATAAGTTCTATGGCAAAGGCTGCAAGACCGGACATAGCCTTGATTACTAATGTAGGAACGGCCCACATAGGAATGCTTGGAAGCAGAGAGAACATACTAAAGGCTAAGCTTGAAATAACTGATTTTTTCGATAAGAATAATACTTTAATCATAAATAGAGACAATGATTTACTAGCAAAGGTTAAAGAAGACAAATTTAGAATAGTTAACACTGGTATAGATACTAACGCTGATTTTAAAGCAGAGAATGTAATACTTGGGGA
Source organism: Clostridium sp. CX1 (assembly GCF_025398335.1). Lineage (GTDB taxonomy): Bacteria > Bacillota > Clostridia > Clostridiales > Clostridiaceae > Clostridium_AM > Clostridium_AM tanneri. Next base: position 89,457 of record NZ_JAODOO010000004.1, on the reverse strand, counting down.
AGACTATGTGGAATTTGCTGTGAAAGAATCTTCCGAAAGCAAAGAAGAAAAGCTCCATGTAGATGTTCCAGGAAGGCATACTATATCCAATACATTATTAGCAGTAGCTTGTGGCAGGCTGTTTAAAATGAGTTACGATGAAATAAGACAAGGGTTAAAAAACCTTCAGACTACTGCAAATAGAATGGAGATAACTAAGGGGACTAAATTTAATATAATAAATGACTGCTATAATGCTAATTCTGAGGCTATGAAAGTGGCCATAGATGTACTTAAGAATTTTAATTCTAATAGAAGGATAGCAATACTAGGCACTATGGGAGAACTAGGGGAAAGAGCCTATGACAGTCACAGGATAATAGGGGAATATGCAGCAAAAAATGGAGTTGACTTACTAATAACCCTTGGAGAGTTCAGCGATGCTTATGAAGAAGGAGTTAAGGCAATAGATAATGACACTAGAAGACATATTGCTTTTCAGGATTATGATAAAGTGGTGGAGTATCTTATAGATCAGTATTTAAAAACAGGAGATACAGTATTAGTAAAGGCTTCAAGAGCTGCAAAATTTGAAACAATTGTAGAAAAACTAAAGAAGAGTAACTCATAGAAGGAGGTGAAGACGCTCTAAATTTTAGAGCGACAATAGCAAATGGATAGATTAATTTACTCAGTACTAGTTGCATTTTTTATATCAATATTAGCAGGACCTATAATAATTCCTATACTACATAAGTTGAAATTTGGTCAAAGTATAAGGGAAGAAGGACCTAAAAGTCACCAAAAGAAGGCCGGTACCCCTACAATGGGAGGAATAATATTTATAGTTTCTTCTTTTATAACAATGGCCCTTTTAATAAGGAAGCCTGGGGACGAAGCTATGGTTGCACTGTATGCCTTTATAGCTTTTGGGATAATTGGAGCATTAGATGACGGATTGAAAATTATACGTAAGAAGAACCTAGGTCTTAGAGCATATCAGAAGATGATATTATTGCTAGTTGTATCAGGAAGTTTTGCTTATTATGCAGCATACAATCCTAATATAGGTACATCTATTATATTACCTTTTGGACATAAGACATGGAATCTAGGCAGCTTTTATATTCCTTTTATTATAATTTATTTTGCAGCTACAACTAATGCAGTTAACTTAACAGATGGCCTTGATGGACTAGCGACTTCCGTTACCTTATTAGTTATGACTTTCTTTGCACTGGTGAGTTTAGCTACAGGACATTATACTCTATCAATCTTTTGTGGAGTTGTAGCAGGAGCTCTTTTAGGATTCTTAAGATATAATGCTTTTCCAGCAAGAATATTTATGGGAGACACAGGTTCATTGGCCTTAGGCGGAGCAGTTGCAGCTGTAGCTATGATACTAAAATTACCATTATTGGTTATAATAGTAGGTGGAATTTATGTAGCGGAAACATTATCTGTGATACTTCAGGTAATATCCTTTAAAACTACAGGAAAGAGGATATTTAAGATGAGTCCGTTACATCATCATTTTGAGCTATCAGGCTGGCATGAAACAAAGGTTGTATCTATATTTTGTATTGTTACAGTAGTATTATGTTTAGTTGCCTTTTTATCACTGTAGTATTTAGTTGGAGTTGTTAGTTTGATAGGAGTAATCAGGTAGGAGGATATAGTAATGAATAAACCTGGTAATAAAATTGGGCCTATAGATTTTTTGCTGTTTTCAACTATAATGCTTTTAGTAGCCATCGGAGTAGTTATGGTTTATAGTGCCAGTTCCTATAGTGCATTCTTTAATCCGGATATAAAGGATAGTATGTACTTCTTAAAGAAACAGGGACTTTGGGCACTTATAGGAACAATTTTTATGTTTTTCGCAATAAAAGTTGATTACCACAAGATAAAAAAGTATACAAAGATACTTATGATAATTGCTATAATACTTTTATTAGCAGTATTTGCATTTCCAGCAGTAAATGGTGCGAGAAGATGGATAAGGCTAGGGCCTGCTTCATTTCAGCCTTCAGACATGGCTAAGTATATGGTAGTATTATATATGGCAAAAAGTATAGATGTGAAGGGCGAAAAAATTAAGAGTTTAATTTATGGAGTCATACCATATTTATTAGTTTCTGGTTTTTATGCAGGGCTGGTACTAGCAGAGAAAAACTTAAGTATTGCCACTGTAATAATGATGGTTACTCTAATTGTTCTTTTTGTAGCTGGTGCGAAGATATCTCATATGGCTGGACTAATTGGATTAGTAGGTTTGGCAGGAGTAGCAGGTATAATATTAGAACCATATAGAATGGCTAGATTTACCAGTTTCTTAAATCCTTGGGCAGACCCAAAGGGAGACGGATATCAGTTAATTCAATCCTTATTAGCCTTAGGCTCTGGTGGAATATGGGGTATGGGTTTAGGAAAGTCACGACAAAAGTGTTACTACATACCAGAACCTCATAATGATTTTATCTTTTCAATAATTGGAGAAGAATTAGGTCTTATAGGGTGTACTTTAATCATCTTATTATTTGTTATATTTATATGGAGAGGAATTGTTACCGCTATAAGGGCCAAAGATACTTACGGAACTCTATTAGCTACAGGTATTACATCTGTTGTTGCAATACAGGCAATAATTAATATTGCAGTTGTAACAGGTTCAATGCCGGTAACAGGGGTACCGCTGCCATTTATAAGCTATGGAGGGTCATCCTTGGTATTTAATCTGATGGCCATGGGCGTGCTCCTGAATATATCAAGGCAAAGGGAGCACACCTAATATTAAAAACTATTAGTTGAGAGTTGAGATTTGAAAGTTTATGAAGATTTTCTTCTTGTATTTTAGAGGAACTAAAATCATACTTTAGATCTTAACTCTCAATTTTTATTTCAGTCAATAGGTTTAGATAACTAAATTTGATGTAGAAAGAATTTATGAAAATTTAATCTATAATTTAATGAAATTAATTACGTGAAGTGTTATTATATATATATCTTATAGAGTTTTACTAAGGCGGGTTGGTGAAATATGGGTCAAGTTATAAAAAAAACAGACAACGAGCTAATTTTACAAAGAAGAAAAAAAATAAGAATCAAAAGAGCAATTTTACTGTTCATGCTTATGACATCACTATTTGTTACTCTTTGCCTAAAGCTACCTTATTTTAATATAAAGACAATCAAGGTAAGTGGCAATAAAAATATTCCTCAAAAGGAAATTATTTCACTTTCAAAGGTTACTTTAGATAACAATATATTTTATATTAATTTAAAATATATTGAAAGCAATATTCTAAGTAATCCGTATATAGCTAGTATTAAAATAGAGAGGAAGCTGCCTTCTACCATACAGATTATTGTTAAGGAAAGAGAAGCGGTATTTTACAACAATAAGAATAATAAATACTTTGTAATAGATAAAGATGGTGTATTGCTTCAGCAGAGAGCAGATGTCAAGGAAATGAAGCTTATTAAGCTAGATGGAATAGATTATGAAAAGACGGATATTGGTAAGGTGTCAGAGGATAAGGATAAGAGAAAGATTGATGTAATAAGAAATATGGGAAATGTGATACAGAATAATAAAATTACAAGTATAACATCGGTAGATGTAAGCAATTCTGTTGACATTAAGTTATACAGTGGAAATATTCTAATCAAAATTGGAAGTCCAGACAATATTGACAAGAAACTAAATAAGGCTGTAAATATATTAGCAAGGAAAGAACTACAAGGAGCTAAGGGATACATCGATGTAAGTTTTGATGGTAATCCTGTGTTTTTTATCGAAAAATAGGAGGATGTAAAAATGGGGAAAATTAAAGCGCAGGTTAGTGTTGCAATAGTATGTGCTATATTGGGATTTATGTTGGCTTATCAGTTCAAAGTACTTATGAAGCAGGATAAAACCTTGAACTTTACTAATAAGAGCAGTACAGATGTTACTGTAGAAATAGAGCAGTATAAGAAACAAAAGAGCGAATTAGAAAAAAAGGTTCAAGAACTTCAAGACCAAATTAAAAGTTATGAGAAGGCGGCAGCAGGGAAAAGTGATGCTACAAAGAATTTGCTTAAAGAGCTAGATGATACTAGATTGTTAACGGGAATTACTGATGTAAAAGGACAAGGCATTACTATATATCTCACTCCTGATAGTAAAATATTTGGTACAACAGGAGAACAAATTACAGATAAACATTTGGTATATTTGGTCAATGAACTAAGGTTTGCAGGGGCTGAGGCTATAGCTATAAATGATATAAGAGTAGTTTCTAAAACAGGGATAAGGAATGCAGGGAGTTATATATTAATAAATGACGAAAAGATATCTCCTTCAAGGAGAATAGTAATACAGGCTATAGGTGATAAAAATCTATTGTATAGTGCCATGAGCTTTCCGGAAGTTTTTACTGATTTTAAAGGGTTATGTGATGTAAAGTTTGATAAAGTTGATGATATTGTTATAAAAAAATATAACAAGGCTTATAAATTTGAGTATGCTAAACCGATAAAAGAATAATTTATAATTAAGGAGTGTTAGGTCAAATGATAGGTTTTTTTGGACTCATAATAGGTATTATAATAGGAATCGTTTGGAATATAAATATCCCAGATAAGTTTTCTCCCTATATGTCTGTAGCTATATTGGCTTGTTTAGACTCAGTATTCGGAGCTATCAAAGGAAGCCTTAGCAATAAGTTTCAGCCAGACATATTTATATCAGGTTTTTTCGGAAATGCTGTTCTTGCAGCAGGTCTTGCCTATTTAGGAGATAAATTAGGAGTTCCTATTTATTTAGCAGCAGTAATAGTATTTGGTGGCAGAATATTTGATAACTTTGCAACTATAAGAAGAATATTAATAGAAAAAGCAAGATCTCGTCAATGAGGTGAATTAAATGAAAAATAATGAGGCTAATATTTTCGTATTCATAGCTTCTATAATAATAGGAATACTAATATCTATGAATATCAGTTTTAAAAAAGAAAATGGAACAGTTTTTCTAAGTGCAAAGCAGTATCAAGATGCGTACAATTACAAAAATAAGCTGTATAGTGATATAGCTACCCTTATGGAGCAATATGATAAATACAACCTAAAGGTAGAGAACTTTAGAAATAACGAATTAAACGATGAACATGTTACTGAAGAAATTGAAGAAGAGTTAAATGCAAATAATATTATACTTGGAAAAGTCCCGGTAAGTGGGCAAGGAATTATAATTAATCTTAATGATGCTAGTATTGAAGATATAGAGAACTCTTTTGACTATCAATTAAGGCTTGTTCATAATACTGATATCATACAAGTAATAAATGATTTGATAAATGCCGGTGCAGAAGCAATTTCTATAAATGGTCAGAGGATAGTTGATACAACGGAAATATATTGCAGTGGCCCTTTCATAAGGGTAAATGGTGTAAAAATAGCTGCCGTTTTTAATATTCAAGCCATTGGAAATAAGGAGGTATTGTATAATTATATGATGTCAAATGAAAACTACTTAAAAACCTTAATGATTAGAAAGGTTAGAGTAGATGTGGAAAAAGCTGACAGTATAAAAATACCTGCTTATGTAGGAGAATATAAAAAAGAATTCATAAAAGTGAATTAGTAACTGTTTTTACATTTTACTCCATTATAATCGGTGGTTATATTTAAATAAATTAAAAAAATAATTAATTTTTGAAGGAATTTTTATTTTTATGAAGAATAGTAATATTAGTGAATGGTAAATTGAAGGAGACGATAATCTTGTCAATTGAAGAGAATATAAGAAAAATAAAAAACAGTATTCCAGAAGAGGTTACTTTAATAGCAGTTTCAAAAACAAAGCCAGTAGAGGATTTGACGGCAGCTTATAACCAGGGGATTCGAGACTTTGGAGAAAACAAGGTTCAGGAGTTTCTTGATAAATATGATAAGCTTCCTAAAGATATAAAATGGCATTTAATTGGTCATCTTCAAAGGAATAAGGTTAAATATATAGTTGGTAAGGTACATCTTATACACTCACTAGATAGCATAAGGCTTCTTGAAGAATTAGAGAAGCATTATAAAGCTGGGGAAATGATGGCACAGGCTTTGATTCAGATAAATATAGGTAAAGAAGAAAGTAAAACCGGTATTTATCAAGAAGATATTGAGGAATTTCTAGAGGCTTGTGAGCGGTGTAATAATGTGAAGATAAAAGGACTTATGACTATAATTCCACAGGGTGATGAAGAAAGTTGCAGGAATTACTTTAAAGAGACAAAAGCCATATTTGAACAGTTAAAGTTGAGGAAATTTAACAACATTCATATGGATATATTGTCTATGGGTATGACTGGAGATTATGAAATTGCAATACAGGAAGGCTCTAATATGGTTAGAGTAGGAGAAGGTATATTTGGAAAAAGAAATTATAATAATAAATAGGAGGTAGATTCAATGGCTGGTAAAGTTATGAATAGAATGATGGGGTTTCTTGGATTAGAAGATGATTTAGAAGAATTAGAAGAAAGTGAAGAGAGAGAAGATAAGAAAGCAGTTAATGATTCTGTAGAAATGGAGCCTGTTATATCAAACACAAAGAGACAAAATAAGATTGTAAGTATACATAATAATATTTCAGCGAAAATAAAAATAGTTAAACCTACTACATATGATGACGCAGTAGATATTTGTGATGAATTAAAAAATAGAAAAATTGTAGTTATTAATACTACTGGTTTAGACCCAAGAACTGCTCAGAAACTTCTAGACTTTATGGGCGGCGCAAGCTATGCTCTAGGCGGTGATTTAGAAGAGGTGGAGAAAAACGTGTACATATTGTCACCAGCTTCAGTAGAGGTAAGCAACGACTTAAAGAATGAGTTGTCAGGTAAAGGGATTTTTAGCTGGAATAAGTAACAACGGAGGGTAGTAATGATAGGTAATACTTTAGCAGTTGCAGTATCTTTGTTATTTAGGTTTCTTGAAGGAGCTATATTATTAGAAGTTATTTTATCTTGGATTATGCCAGGGAGAAGTAATAAACTTACAGATATCTTGAGTATATTTACAGGTCCTTTTATGATACCTGGAAGAAAAATTCAAGAAAAGCTTATGCCTGGTTTTATGATTGATTTTTCGCCTATAATTGCTTTATTCATACTAGATATTTTGCAGAGAATTATTTACAGCATTCTATAGTAGGAAGTTATGGATAAAAAGACTTTTTTAAATAGTATGGGTTTAGTAGAGGCAAGTATTTCTTCTAAACTATATGAAAAAATAATGCTGGCGGAAAAAATTAACGGAACTATATACACAGGAGAATTTTATACACCAAATGTATGGAAAACCATAGAGAAAGTTGAAACGGGCTTTTCTATAGGGGTTTATACCTATGGTATCTTTGAGGATGCTGAAAGAAAAATGATAGCATTTTCCAATGAGGAGCCTTGGCATTATCCCGTTAGCCTAATTAAAATTACTTGTAACTCTAAGTTTAATAAGGTGGAACATAAGGATTATTTAGGGGCTTTAATGGCACTTGGGATTAAGAGAGAAAAATTTGGGGATTTGATTTTGAAGGATGACCAATGCTATGTGGCTGCTAACGAAGAAATAAGTGATTATATAAAGATCAATTTAACCAGCGTAGGTAGGTGTGCTTGTACTGTAGAGGTTGCAGATACAAGTATCACAGAGGTTCCTGCATATGATTTTCAAACTATGGTAGTAAATGTTGCTTCTCTTAGAATTGACGGTGTTGTTGCATCTTTGTGCAACATAGCAAGGGGGAAGGCAGAAGAATTAATTAAACAGGGCAAAGTACTTGTAGATTATTCTGAAGTTTCAAGAAAAGACAAATTGTTAAAGAATGACTGCATTATAACCATAAGAGGATACGGAAAGTTCAAAGTTATAGAAGAAGCTGGATGGACAGGAAGTGGAAGAATAAAAATTCTTGTAAAAAAATTTATTTGATTTGAGGTGTTCTTAGTGAGAATTACGGCTATGGAAATAACAAATAAGGAATTTAAAAAGGTTATTAGAGGTTACAGCCCTGAGGAAGTTGATGAATTTTTAGATAGAATAGCTGAAAGTTACGAGGCTCTTTATAAAGAGAATTCCTCTGTAAAGGAAAAGCTTTTAAATATTGAAGAAAAAATAAACCACTATAATAAGATGGAAAATACTATACAAAACACACTTCTGCTAGCACAGAATGCTTCTGATCAGGCAAGAGAAAATGCTAAAAAGGAAAGTGAGTTAATTATTAAAAATGCCAATGAAACAGCTCAAAAAATAATTGATAAGGCTCATGGAGATGTTATTCAAATTAATGATGAATTTGAAAGAATGAAGCAGGAGTTCTGTAAATTTAGAACTAAGTTTAGAAGCTTTATGGAGTCTCAACTAGAAATGTTTGATGATATGGAGAAAGACTTTGTTAAGCATTATAATATAGGCTTTGAAGTCAATGAAATTATTAACAAAGACACAAGACTTAAAGGGAAAGAGATTGAAGTAATTACCTCAGATGCTCCTGACACTGTAAGTTTACAGGAGGAAAAGAAGGGTGAATACGATATAAAGGAAGAAATTTTCACCAATAGCAACGAATTGGAAGAAATTAAGAATTTTTTTGTAAATGACTAAAAAATCCCACTCAATAGAGTGAGATTTTTTATTTGAATTAAAACCAGTCTATGATAAAGTTGACAATTATTCAGCATTTATGTATGCTATTAATCATGATAAAAAAATAGTGATAAACCGAGATTTGTGTTATTAGAAAGTTTTACTCAATGAAGAGCGAAAGTAGAAGTTTCTAAGGAAAAAATTTTAAATACACTGAAAAAGTATTGCTAGGGGGTAATATAAAATGATAACTGGAATTATAGGAGCTATGGATGAAGAATTAGAAATATTATTAAAGGAAATGAGCCTTGAAAGAACAGAAGTAAAGGCCAATATGAACTTTAATTTTGGAAAGTTATATGATAAAGAATTGGTAGTAGTAAGAAGTGGAATAGGAAAAGTAAATTCTTCTATTTGTACTCAAATCTTAATTGATGATTTTAAAGTAGATAAGGTAATTAATGTAGGGATTGCTGGAGGAATAGGCAAAGAGGTTTATCCTGGAGACGTGGTTATAGCTAACAATCTTGTGCAACATGATGTGGATACATCTGCCTTTGGTGATAAAATTGGTCAAATTCCAAGATTAGATACCTACGATTTTAAGTGTGATAAAGAGCTAGTAGATAAGGCTAAAGCAGCTTGTGACAATATTAAAGAGCATAAAAGCTTTATAGGGAGAATAGTAACAGGGGATCAATTTATTTCAAATACTGAGAAAATAAAGTGGTTAAGTGAAGAGTTTGAGGCACTTGCCTGTGAAATGGAAGGCGGAAGTATTGCACAAGTATGTTACCTAAATAAGATACCTTTTGTTGTTATAAGATCTATTTCAGATAATGCAAACAATGGCGCACATATGGATTATGAAAAGTTCGCACCGATAGCAATAAAAAATTCTACTGAAATACTTAAAAACATGCTTATGAGTATATAATAACTAGTAATATTCTAAAAGTTAATTTATATAGGTGGGTATTAAATGAAAAATTTATTGGTAGACAAAAATAGTGGGGATAATATACAAGTAAAGGTTAGAGATGTTATCATTGGAGCCCAAGAAAAGACTATAATATCTGGACCATGTTCTGTGGAAAGCTTGGATACTATGATGAAGATAGGAAGGGAGCTTAAAGCATTAGGAGTTCATATATTAAGAGGAGGAGCCTTTAAACCTAGAACCTCACCCTATGATTTTCAAGGACTTAGAGATGATGGATTAAGAATTTTAAGTACTGTTGGAAAGGAAATGAATTTACCAATAGTTACAGAGGTTATGGATGCTAGGGATATAGAGGATGTTCTTAAATATGCAGATATGCTTCAGATAGGTTCAAGAAATATGTATAATTATACCTTGTTAAAAGAAGTAGGAAAAACAAAGGCACCGATACTTCTAAAAAGAGGTCTTAGTGCAACTATAAGTGAGTGGCTATATGCGGCAGAGTATATTATGGCAGCGGGAAATGAGAACGTAGTACTTTGCGAAAGAGGAATAAGAACCTTTGAAAGCTATACAAGAAATACTTTAGATTTAAATAGTGTTGCAGTAGCAAAACAAAAATACAGGATACCTGTTATAGTAGATCCAAGTCATGGAACTGGACTTAGAGAGCTTGTTTCTACAATGAGTGTTGCTTCAATTGCAGCTGGTGCTGATGGACTTATGATAGAAAGTCATATAAGTCCTGACAATTCAGTATCAGATGCAAGGCAAACGGTGTCTATGGAAACCTTAGGAAGAATAATGGATACTGTAAGAAAGTTAGAAACTGTACTATAAGTAACTGAGAATGCGATTCCATAATTACAGAATAAATATAAAAATTCTAGTTAAAATAAGTATAACCATGAAGTAAAAAGTAAAACTATAATGGAGAACTATAGTTTAAATTATCTTTAAAATCTTTTAAACATCCAATGATTTGTTAAAAGGTTGCGAAAGGAGCTTCTGTAGTTATGGATAAGGAAAGAATGGAATATTTTAGAGGAGTGCTTAAAAAAGAGAAAGATAGGGTCTATGAATTATTAGATCAAATGGAAGAAAATGAAACTATAAACTCTAATTCTGCCATGTCTAGAGAGTTATCAGCCTACGATAATCATCCATCAGATACTGCGACTGAAATGTTTGATAAGGAGAGAGGTTTGGCCTTCAAAGAAAATGAAATATCTATAATAAAGAAGATAGATGATGCTTTGGCTAGCATTGACAAAGGTAATTATGGAAGATGTAAAATGTGCGGTAAGGATATTAATGAGGAAAGATTGGAATTTATACCCTATGCTCAGTTTTGTGTAGGGTGTCAAAATGAAACCAATGATTCAAGACCTTTGGAGAAGCATAATAGACCTATAGAAGAATATGTTATTGATTACCCTTTTGGGTATGGGTTTAATGACTATGACAAGGATGAGAAGGTCATTTTTGATGCAGAAGATAGTTATCAAGCTGTTTGGAGATTTGAAAGATTAGAAAATCAGTTAGAATGGTATACAGATACCGACGATGCTTTTGTTGACCCTATAGAAAGAATAAGTAACCAGCAGTATAAGAGTCAATTACCAGACTAAAAAGAAATGGGGAGTTGGGAGTTAGGAATATCAGTTAATTCTTTGCACTCCTAATTCCCCGTTCCAAATTAAAACTGGGGGGATGGAATTGGAAATATTAATAATAATCCTGGGCGTAATCTTGGATAGATTTACAAAAATATGGGCACTTAATAATCTATCTAGGATTTCAGAGATAGTAGTAATAAGAGATTTTTTTAGCTTTTCTTATTTAGAGAATAGAGGGGCGGCTTTTGGAATTTTACAAAATAAAGTTAGCTTTTTATCCCTAGTTACTTTGATTATAATGCTAGCTATTATTTATTATTTATTTAGGTACAAACCTCTATCTAGATTGATGAGAATAAGTTTATCACTTATAGTAAGTGGTGCTATAGGAAACCTAGTGGATAGATTAGTCTATAGATATGTAGTTGATTTTATTATGCTTCATTACAAGGATGTATATTATTTTCCTACCTTTAATATAGCTGATATTTTAGTAGTAACTGGTACAGCACTACTTGCAATTTATTTAATAAAGGAAGAGAATGATGGAAAGTAAGCAGTTTATAGTAGACGATAGTTATAAGAATGTAAGATTGGATGTGTTTTTATCTAAGTTCTTTGAGGATAAATCTAGATCCTATCTTCAAAACTTAATTGAAGAAGGTAGTGTAAGAATAAATGGTAGTTCAAAGAAGAGCAACTATAAACTAAGGACAGGTGATATGGTAGATGTTAATATACCAGAACCGATTGGCCTTAACGTAGAACCGGAAGATATACCCTTAGACATAGTTTATGAAGATAGTGATGTAATTGTGGTGAATAAGCCTCAGGGGATGGTTGTTCACCCTGCTCCTGGAGTGTATAGTGGTACATTGGTAAATGCTCTTTTATATCATTGCAAAGACTTGTCGGGAATAAATGGTGTGGCTAGGCCAGGAATAGTTCATAGAATAGACAAGGATACTTCAGGAATACTGGTAGTAGCTAAAAACGACAATTCTCATAATAAACTTGCAGAGCAGTTAAAGGATCATTCTATGACAAGAACGTATGTAGCTTTAGTAGAAGGTATAATAAAGAAGGAGGAGGGCACTGTAGATGCTCCCTTAGGAAGACATCCTGTAGATAGGATAAAAATTGCCGTAGTAAAGGACGGCAGGAGAGCTGTTACCCACTATAGGGTATTAGAAACACTAAAAAATAATACACTTATAGAATGTAGGTTAGAGACTGGAAGAACTCACCAAATAAGAGTTCATATGGCCTATATTAGTCATCCTTTAGTAGGTGATCCGGTATATGGACATAAAAAGCAGAGATTTAATCTTGAAGGACAAATGCTCCATGCTAAAAAGCTAGGCTTTATACACCCAACTACGGGAAAATACATAGAGTTCCACTGTGATATACCAGAACATTTTAAAAGAGTATTAGATATATTGAGAAAAGAATTGAAATAGCTAAAAGTCTGTGATACAATTATAGAAATATTGTTGTGTTAAAATATGAATTAGTTTTTAATGGAAAAATCCTTTAAATGATCCAGTGAGGTCATAAGGCGGTTGATTAAGGCTAAATAGGCTTATTACGCCCATGCTCACTGAGCATGGGTTTAATTTTGCAATAAAGGTAAATTTTATAGCAAAATATAGGCTTTAAAAATAATTTACAGGAAAAGGGAGGAAGTATATATGCAGAATCTTAAAGCCACTATACTAGATGAAAAAGGCATTCAAAGAACCCTCACTAGAATTTCTCACGAAATAATTGAGAAAAACAAGGGTATTGAGGATGTAATACTAGTAGGAATAAAGAGAAGAGGGTATCCTCTAGCTCAGAGAATTGCTAAAATAATAGAGCAAATTGAGGGTACTAAGGTTCCAGTAGAAAGTGTAGATATAACTCTTTACAGAGATGACTTGAGCAAGTTAGGAGAGCATCCTATAGTTAAGGATGGAAACCTAATTAATGTAAAAGACAAGAAGGTTATATTAGTGGATGATGTGATTTATACTGGAAGAACAGTTAGAGCAGCAATTGATGCAGTTATACATTCAGGACGACCTAAAATGATACAATTAGCAGTTTTAGTTGATAGAGGACATAGAGAGCTTCCTATAAGATCAGACTATGTAGGGAAAAACATTCCTACATCAAAAGGGGAGATTGTATCAGTAGAAATTAAGGAATTTGATGATTGTGATTCAGTAAAAATCTATGAATTATAGTTTTAAGGCTGCTATAAGTATTAAATAGCAAACTTTTAAAATAGTCCTGAGAGACTATAAAAGGAGGAAGAAAAAGTGAAAAATTTTGTAAACGTCGAAGAAAGATTACCTATAGGAGTTACTATTCCCTTGAGCTTACAGCATCTCTTTGCCATGGTGGGGGCAACTATCCTTGTGCCTATCATTACTGGTATGAGTCCGTCTATTGCACTTTTCTGCAGTGGTGTAGGAACTCTGCTCTATATATTGTGTACTAAGGCCAAGCTTCCAGCATTTATAGGATCATCCTTTGCATTTATAGGACCAATGCTAGTAGCTTCTAAAAATTATGGTTCAGGAGCTATGTTTTCAGGAGTCATCGCTGCCGGTATGGTATATATATTAGTGGCTATTATTATTAAGTTTTGTGGTATTAGTTGGCTAAGAAAGGCATTACCACCGGTAGTAGTCGGTTCCATTGTTATAGTTATTGGACTAGGACTAGCAGCTGTTGCAGTAAATTGGTCAGGCCTAAATTCCTCATATACAACAACGGCAATGGATAGTGTACCAAGGTGGGCTTGGATAACAGTATCTATGGTTACCCTAGGTGTAGGTATACTAGGAACTATGTATTTTAAGGGTTTTTTAGGAGTAATACCAATATTAATATCAATGCTAACTGGATATATGACTGCGCTAGTTCTTGGAGTTATACCTGAAAGCGCTATACATTCTATTATAAATGCAGAGTTACTAAGACTTCCAGCCTTTACAGCGCCTGAGTTTAATCTAAACGCTGTAATGCTTATGGCACCAATATCCTTTGTAACGTTAGCAGAACATATTGGACATGTTTATGTTACAAATAATATAGTAGGAAGAGACTTTACTAAAGAACCAGGACTTCACAGATCTATATTAGGAGATGGTGTAGCTACTATATTTGCAGGACTGGTTGGAGGACCTCCCAATACAACTTATGGAGAAAACATAGGAGTTATGGCAATAACCAGGGTATATAGTGTATGGGTAATAGGTGGAGCAGGAATTATAGCAATTTTACTTTCCTTCATAGGTCCTATAGCAGCTATAATTGAAAATATGCCAATGCCTGTCATGGGTGGGGTTAGTATACTGCTTTTCGGCATAATAGCTTCATCTGGATTTAGAATATTTGTAGAGGATAAAATTGATTTTGGAAAGAAAAAAAGTCTGATATTAGCCTCAGTAATAATAGTAGTGGGAATTGGCGGTGCTGCAATAAAGTTCACTGTTAATGGTTCAGAAGTAGAAATTGCTGGAGTTGCACTAGCTACTATAGTTGGAATTGTACTGAATTTAATTCTTCCAGAGAAGAGTACTACAGAAGATCAGTTTGCTGGTGAAGAAGATACATCTATTAGCGATTCAGAAGAAAAAGTAGCATAATTTTGCTAAAAAGTCTCTAAAACTTCATTTGGGAGTTTTAGGGACTTTTATATTTATCACTAATTTTAGTTAGATAAGGTTTTAGCTCTAGCAAAAAAATGAGAATTTTATATTTGAAAAAAACAAAGTTATGGGTATAATAAGTTTAGTATATATTAAAATGGAAAAAACATGAGAGTAAAGGTATATAAAGCAACTCTTAATTAAATGAAAAAGGGAGATAAATAAATGGAATACACACTAATTGCAACAGCAACTTTTGGATTAGAATCTATAGTAGCAAGTGAGTTGAAAGAACTTGGTTATGATGATTTGAAAATAGAAAATGGGAAGGTAACCTTTCAAGGAGATGAAAGGGACATAGTAACCTGTAATATGTGGCTTAGAACTGCAGATAGAATACTAATAAAAATGGCGGAATTTAAAGCTGTAACCTTTGAAGAATTATTTCAGGGAACTTTAGCTGTAGATTGGGGAAGTATAATGCCAGTAGATGCTTTTATGCATGTAGAAGGTAAATCAGTAAAGTCTACTTTATTCAGTGTGCCAGATTGCCAATCTATAGTTAAAAAGGCCATTATAGAAGGAATGAAAAGAAGATATAAAAGAGATTGGTTTAGCGAAGAGGGACCTAGATATAGGGTAGAAGTAGCACTGTTAAAGGATATAGTAACTTTAACTTTAGATACTTCTGGCACAGGACTTCACAAAAGAGGATATAGAGAGAATGCCGGCGGAGCACCTATAAAGGAAACCTTAGCCGCTGCATTAGTGCTTTTAAGCAAGTGGGAGCCATCCAGGTTACTTGCAGACCCTATGTGCGGTTCAGGAACTATACCTATTGAGGCTGCTCTCATAGGCAAAAATATTGCACCGGGGTTAAATAGAAGCTTTATATCAGAACAATGGGACATTATTCCCAAAAGTATATGGGAGGAAAGTAGAAGATTTGCTAAGAATGCTGTAAACAATAAGGAATTTAAAATAATGGCATCAGATATGGATGGAAGAGTTATAAGAACCGCTATGGAAAATGCTAAAAAAGCAGGTGTAGATGAATATATAAGCTTTCAAAAGATGCCTATGCAAGACTTTAGCTCTAAAAAAAGATATGGTTTTATAATAACTAATCCTCCTTACGGTGAGAGACTTGGAGAGGTTAAGCAGGTAGAAGCTTTGTATAAGGATATGGGAGAAGTTTTTGGTAGATTAAAGGATTGGTCTTACTTTGTAATTACCGCCCATCCAGAATTTCAGAAACATTTTGGAAAGGATGCTGATAAAAATAGAAAGCTTTATAATGGAAGGTTAAAGTGCTACTATTATCAATATCTAGGACCAAAGCCGGAGAAAAAGTTTTATGAATAATATAGTTTATATAAAATAGATAGACTGTATGGATAATCCATACAGTCTATTTTTTTAAGCAATATTTTCTTTTATATTTTTACCAGAATCAGATTTTACTACTACTGAAGCTATAATAAATGCAGCTACAGCTGGTATAAGCCAAGAGAAACCTGCCTTTGCTAAAGGAATAGCGTTGACTATACCGCTTATAAATCCTATCTTATTGGCAGTTAAAAGATTGATAGTGTCAAGAACACTTACTACTAAAGTTATATAAGTTGTAATTGCAACAACTTTATCACTTTTAACTTTCTTTCCTAATAATGTCATGATTATTAGAACGATTACTATAGGATATAGTATTTGTAAAACAGGTACTGCAAGAGCAACTATTTTATCAACGTTTTGTGTAGCTATTACACCACTGACTAAAGCTATAACTATTGCAAAAACATTGTAAGAAACCTTGCCTTTAGTAAGCTTTGAGAAGAACTCTGCACCTGTTGAAACTAAACCTATTGCTGTAGTTAAGCAGGCAAGTCCAACTGCAAGACCAAGTATTACACTTCCTATGCTACCTAAGTCTAGTCTAACTATTTCAGTAACTAGTGTAGTTCTAGCTATATCTGCTGGGAATAGAGTAGTTGTTTGGCTTCCAAGGTAAGTAAGTCCACCATATACAAATGCAAGACCAGCTACAGCAACACCAGCTGACTTTATTGTCATCATCATGACATCTTTAGGAGTGCTGTATCCCTTTGATCTTACTGATGTAAGAATCATAGATGCAAATATAACTGATGCCATGGCATCCATTGTTTGATAACCTTCTAATAGTGAGCTCGAGAAAACGTTTTTATAATCTGTAGCTACAACTGGTCCAATAGGATTTATAATTCCCTTAACTATTATAATAGCTAGCATAACTAAAAGTGCTGGTGTAAGAATTTTACCTATATTATCAATAAGTGATGAAGGTCTAAGAACGAAAACTAATGTAATACCAAAATAAACTATAACGGATACAACTGGTGACACTGAAGGGAATATAGGATGTACCCCTAATTCAAAAGTTGTTGCAGCAGTTCTAGGTATTGCTAGCATTGGACCTATTGCTAGTATTAAACCTATAGTAGCAAGTACTGAAAAGGTCTTACCAACTCTATTTGCCATGTCTTCAAAAGAACCGTTGATCATTGCACAGGCAATTACACCACTAAGTGGTAAACCAACCCCTGTTATTAAAAAACCTATAATAGCTGTACCATAGCTAGCGCCAACGGCTTTACCTAGATATGGTGGGAAAATGAGGTTTCCTGCTCCAAAGAACATTGCGAAGAGTGCGAAACCAATGACTAGTGCATTTTTTGTTGAATTTTTCATGTTTGGTTACCTCCAATTAAATAAAATTATTTAGTAAAAAATTTAACTAATAAAGAGTGAATAAGAAATTAAGGATTATGAATTATTTAATTTATTGTCTTTATATAATATTCTGTAAATATGAATAAAATCCTTCTAAATTAATAAAAATTTTAAAAAAAATATATATTTATAGTATTCGTAAATAGATTAATAATATTTAGTGGTAATTTTAAATAATTTGTAATTTTTTGTGGAAATCTAAATTAAAAACATTCAAAATTAATAGATTATTAAGAATTGAGTGTCGTTAAAAATTTAACACAATGACAAATTTCATAAATTATGGTGTTGAATATTCAGTCATTTATAAATATTTGAATTAATTGTATCTAGAATGAGAGAAAATTGCAATGTATAAATAATATTAATAAAGGCAAATGATGGAGAGCAGGAAAATTAAGATACAATGTTAACCGTATATGGATATGAAATTGTTATGTTAGTAATATTAAAATGAAAAAAATAGGAGGGGACTCTTTTCCTGTAGAGTCTCCTCCTATTTTAGTTTATTTGTTCTAATTGTGGTTTTTCTGGATTTACGTAGATAGTTTTATTTGTATAGTAGATTACCATTCCTGGCTTTGAGCCACTTGGCTTATGTACATTTTTAATCTCAGTGTAGTCTACAGGAACTTTAGTAGAATCCTTAGCTTTACTATAGAAGGCAGCTAATAACGCCGCTTCTTCTAAAGTTTTATCTGGTATATTGCCAAAGTTCTTTACTATAACATGGGAACCAGGTATGTTTTTAGTATGCATCCATAGATCTCTTTTATCGGCAAACTTTAGGGTTAAATAGTCATTTTGAAAATTATTTTTTCCTACATAGATCTCTATACCATCACTAGATATGAATTTCATAGGCTTTGATGGTTTAGGTTTTTTATTAGAGGTTTTTTTAAACTTGATGTAGCTAGTTTCCATTAATTCTCTTTTAATCTCTTCTATGCTTTCATAATCCTCTGCGTTTTTTATATTCGTTAATACGGAACTTAAATAGTCTATCTCTTGCTCTGTTAACTCTAACTGAACTTTTGCAGATTCTTCCGCCTTTTTAAATTTATTGTACTTTTTAAAGTAGTGCTGAATGTTATCTGTTGGCGTTTTATCTTTATCAAGTTTAATAGTTATGCACTCTAAATCTTCACTATAGTAGTTTTGGACAGAGGCAGAAGTATCACCTTTTTTTAAGCTGTATATATTAGCTGTTAAAAGTTCTCCATATAGCTTATACTTATCTTTATTTTGACAGTCTTTCAAAGTATCCTCTAAAATATGTACTTTTTTATAGCATCTATCTAAATTAATATTTACCAGCTTTTGTAAGTCGGCACTTTTATTATTAAGTCGATCTGCCTTATCTTTTTCATAATAAAAATCTTCTAGAAGCTCTGAAGGAGAACTAAAAACCTTCACAGTATAATCCTTTAGGTAATTAAGTTTCTCGCAGTAGAAATCCTTTATAATACCCTCTATAGAATAAGATCCAAAGAAAAACTGGTTACTTTCAATTTTGTTGAAGATTTCCTTGGAAAACTCAAATATAAAATCAAGATTTTCTTCTGTAAAAGCGTCTACAGTATTTAATCTATATAAAATTTCCTTGGAAAACTGGGAACTTACTCCTGTGAATATTTTGGAAAAAAAGTTGTTATCCAGTCTAAGATTATTTTCCTTAATATAAGATATAAAATCTTCTTTTGTATAATTAAAAGGGTTTAATTTTGGTGAACTAGGGGGAAAGGTATATTTTATCCCGGGATAAAGGCTTCTTACAGTATTTATTTCTGGTGTTATATGTTTTATACTGTCCATGGTAACATTATCTCTTTCACGAACCAGAGAAATATTACTATGTTTCCCCATAATTTCTATTATTAATGTATATATGCTATTAAAACCTAACTCATCAGAACTTTCAAAGTCTATAAAAACCACTCTATCTGTACCTAATTGCCTTATGTTTACAATTCTACCGGTGTTAAGATGCTTTCTTAAAACCATGCAAAACATAGGAGGCTGCATAGGATTTTGTTTGGCTATTTTTGTAAGATGTATTTTAGGATAAACAGAACTTGAGCTAATTAACAACTTATAGGTTTTTCTTTCATTCTTAATAGATAAAATTATTTCATCTTTTTCTGGCTGATTTATTTTATCAACTCTACCATTTATCAGGCATCTTTTCAACTCTTCTATAATGCTATGTATAAAAATTCCATCTAAGGCCATGGATATCATCCTTTCTTACGTCTGTTCAGTTTAATCTAGTTTATTTATATAGTTTAAACTAAAAAATAAAATATATAAATCTAGTAAAAATTATATCATTTTAAATTTTTAAAATAAAGTTAAATAATTTATTGATTAAACTTTATCATAGTAGTACACTTATTTTGAAGTTTATAAAATTGTAAAACTTATCATGGGAAGGGTGGAGAATTTTAATGAAATTTACTAAAATGCATGGCAATGGAAATGATTTTATTGTTATAGATGATAGAAAAAAGGAATTCCTAGGAAAAGAAAGAGAGTTGGCTAAGGAACTATGTAATAGGAATTTTGCAATTGGTGGAGATGGAATACTAATAGTTAGAGAAAGTGACACTGCTGAAATTCAAATGATCATAATTAACGCTGATGGATCTTATGCTGCCATGTGTGGAAACGGAATAAGATGTTTTGCAAAATATGTATGGGATGAGAATATAGTAAGGAATAATCGTATAAAAATTCAAACTGGCGATGGAATAAAAGAAGCCTTTTTAAAGGTAGAAGATGATAAAGTGAAAGAAGTTAAAATATATATGGGTAAGGCTTCTCTTAAAATAGAGGATATACCTGCAAAATTTGAGGAAGAGCTAATAAATAAACAAATAAAAATAAATGGTAGAGAATATAATATAACAAGTATGCTTATGGGTGTGCCTCATACAGTTATATTTGGAAGCCTTGATAACTATGATGTAAATGAAGGTAAAAGTATTGAAAAATATGATATCTTCCCTGAAGGAACAAATGTTAACTTTTGTGAAGTTGTAAGCAAAAGTAAAGTCAAAGTTAAAACATGGGAAAGAGGAGCAGGACCTACATTAGCTTGTGGCACTGGAAGTTGTGCTGCTGCAGTAGCTTCCAATAGATTAGGATTTACAGATGAAAAAGTAGAAGTTGAGGTTCCTGGAGGAAGGCTTGTAATAGAAATAGAAGAAGAGGGAGTGTATATGACGGGACCAGCAGTAGTTTCTTTTAAGGGTGAATATAATCTATAAAGGGGAATATTAAGGTTAAATGAAGACTTTTATAAAAACCACATTTTTTATAACCTTTTTTTTAATGTCCTTAGTTCTCACTGCTTGCAGTGAAAAAGAGAGTGAGACCTCCATGGTGGTTGATATTCCACGGTACTCTAAGGTTACTGCTATAGAAAATTTAGATAGTAGTGCTAATGTTTTTAAAATAGAAAATAGAGGCTTATATAAAATAGGAGTTGTAGAAGACTTAAATGAGATGGTATACAGCATTAAAAATTCAGTCTATGCTTATTCAGTTAATAAGTCTAAAGGGGAAAATTTTAATAATAACAGCATTATAATTATCAAGGATGGAAAAAAGAAGGAATTGAAGGGTTTTTATTCTGCATTAGATTTAAGATTAAGCCCTTCTGGGGATAAGTTAGCCTATAGAACATTTAAAAAAGACTCTTTAGATAGTGCAGAGGGATTAAAAATATATAATATAAAAGACAAAAAGCAAATGGTCTTAAACTCCAAGGTAATGGTATCAGGAAATTTATATTGGTGGTTAGATTCAGATAGGATTATGTACTATGGTGCTGTTGAAGGAAAGAAAAATTCAGATAATATTTATGTATATGATTTTACAAAAAACAAAGAAGAAATTTACTTAGAAGATACTAAAGGATATTGTATGTTTTTAACATCTATAAACAATAGTGTGTTTTTTCTCGGGAGAGAAGGAGATGAATCTAGGATATACTATTATAATATTCAAAGTAAAGAAACAAGGAGTATAGATAGCAATGTAGAAGAGATATATAAGGCAACAGCAGATTTAGAAAGTGGTGATATATTTTTCCTGGGAGCTGAAGAGGATAGACAGCTGGCATTATATAGATTCTCATCTAAAAGCCTTAAAATAGATAGGCTAACCTACGATTTTCCTAAAAGGTTAGACTTACAATCAGAGCTGGCCTTAGATGACCAGGGAAATATCTATTTCTCTGGTATAGAAAATGAAGAAGTGCAGGATAAAAAAGACGTTTTTATGTATGATAAGAAGGAAAGGGCTATAAATCTAATATCAACCCATGAAGGTAAATATAATGTTTATAGCAGCGATAGATGGTAACGATAGCTTATGAGGTTACATTTAGTAACTTTATAAGCTTTTTTCTTTGATATTTATACTAACCTTTGATTGCTTTACTAGTTTATAAAATTAATATTGTGTTATTAACAGGATATTTTTGAAATTCCTATGTATTTTGTTTATAAGAGAAAATAATGGATATAATTCAGGATAAATATAGATAGGAGATTAGGTGAGTATGTTAAAGGTTCGGAATTTGCAGACAATAAATTTAGAGGAAACAGCTATTGATGTTGAAGCAGTAAAACTTATACCAGAGGATATAGCTGTAAGTAATTGTTTAATAGCTTTTAAACAAAACAAAGACAACTTGTTCATTGCTGTTAATAGAAATCTAGATATATTTTTATATGAAGAATTAAAGTTTATTACTGGGAAAAGCATTGAATTTTTTTACTCACCAAAGCACTGTATAGTAAATGCGGTAAATTCCTATTACTGCAAAAACAGTGTACAAAGTGTTGTAAGAGCAATTGAAGAAGAAAAGGACGCTAATACAAAGGAAAAAAAATTCTCCTTCAAGGAAGAAGAAAGTTTACAGCAGTTTCCTATAGTAAAACTTACTAATCATTTAGTTAATAGCGCTATATGTAAGAATGCCAGCGACATACATTTAGAACCTTTTCAGGATCAGCTTTTAGTAAGGTTTAGAGTTGATGGCATTATGATGGAGTTTTTGTCAATTCCATTGGACATATATCCACATATTTGCACTAGACTAAAAATTATGGCTTCCCTAAATATCGCAGAAAAAAGAGTTCCTCAGGATGGAAAGATAGAGTTTGTTTATGATAATGCAAATTATGATTTAAGAATTTCAACTCTTCCAACTGTATATGGGGAAAAGATAGTTGTGAGAATCCTATATAAATCTGAAGGGCTAAATTCCTTAAGTTCTCTTGGGTTTTCTGATAGGGATGAAAAAGATATCAAATTTATGCTAACAAATCCTCATGGAATATTGCTTGTTAGTGGTCCTACAGGTAGTGGGAAAACTACTACTTTATATTCAATGCTTCAAACTTTTAATAAGAAGGAAAAGAACATTACAAGTATAGAAGATCCAGTGGAATATACTGTAGACAATGTAAATCAAGTAAATGTTAACAATAAAATAGGCTTTAGCTTTCCAGAGGGGTTAAGGAGCATTTTGAGACAGGACCCGGACATAATAATGATAGGAGAAATTAGGGATGAGGAAACAGCACAGATAGCCATTAGGGCAGCAGTAACAGGGCATCTTGTTATTAGTACAATCCATACAAATGATGCAGCTGCAGCGGTGCTTAGGCTTAAAGATATGGGAGTGCCATCATATTTTATCGAGGATGCTGTAATAGGAATTATAGCCCAGAGGCTAGTAAGAAAAATATGTACATTTTGCAAAAAAGAATACTCTCCCACAGAGAATGAAAAAGAATATCTAAACCTAGATACTGAAAATAAGTTATTTAAGGGGGAAGGCTGTAATAATTGCAGCGGTACAGGATATAATGGGAGAACTATAATTTATGAATTAATAGATTTTAGAGAATTGAGAAAAAAAGGCTTTAAGCTTAAGGATTCAGCAGAAGAGTTAAGAAAGTTTAGTTTCAAAGAAGGTATAGGCTCCATAAGAGAAAATTGTGAAATGCTTGTAAAAGAAGGGATAACCACCTTCGATGAACTTCTTAGGATAAACTTATAAATATTAAGGAGATGAAAAAAATCTTTAGGTACGAAGCAGTAAACCTTCGGGGAGAAAAAATAAAGGGACATTATGATTATAGTATCGAAGAACTAAATTTGCTATTAAAGAAAAGGGGATATTTCCTTTGCAGCGTGGAAAAAAGAAAAAAAGATTTAAAAGAAATAGGGCTAAAAAAGCCTAGTTCCCGTGATTTTAGTAATTTATGTAGAATTTTGGGTTCTATGATAACGGTTGGAATCCCTATTCCTAAAGTATTAAGCATAACGGAGGAGTTAAGCGGTAATGTCTTATTAAAAAGAAGCTTAAAGGAAATTGGGAGATATGTAAGTAAAGGTCAGTCTATCTATGAAAGTATGAAAACTTTTGGAAATATATATCCGATATTTTTATTAGAAATGATTAGGATAGGTGAGGAAAGCGGCAGATTAGATTTAATATTAAAACAATTATCGGAATATTACGAAAATGAACATAAAATATTTACTAAAATTAAAACGGCACTTACTTATCCTTTAATTGTTTTAATCCTTTCTATCTTTGTTTCTGTATTTTTAATGGTTAAAATAGTACCTCAATTTATAGATATATTAAATTTAACTGGTGGAGAAGTTCCTTTCATAACTAAGGTAGTTCTGTCTGTTTGTAGTTTTTTTAAGAGGAATTTTTTAGTTATAAGTTTTACCAATCTTATAATTATTATTTTAATATTGAGGTTTAGCAAAACATCTACAGGGAAAGGCTTTATTGCTAAAGTTAAACTTACAACTCCTTTGGTGGATAGAATTTATAATAAAGCCATGTTAGCGAGATTTTCTATGGCAATGGGTATGCTCTTAAGATCTGGTATTAATGTAGTTAAATCTTTAGAGATAACTACTAGCATCTTGGAAAATAGAATTATAGAGCAGAGAATACAGAATACCATTGAACAAATAAATAAAGGAGATGGTATTCATAGTTCCTTTGTAAAGGCAAAAGTAGGCAATAATTTGTTCTTATCTTTAGTCTATACGGGAGAGGAGATTGGCAATTTAGACTATATGTTTTTGAAGATAGGAGAGTTGCTGGCGCAGGATGTTGAACAAAGCATGAAAAAAATAATAATTTTTATAGAACCGGTGGCAATTCTAATTTTAACTATGGTTATAGGAACCTTCATTATTACAGCACTATCGCCGGTATTTAGTATTATGGATGGAATGGGTTAAAGGAATCTTTTAGTGATAAAAATTATAAGAGGAGGAACTAAGATGAAGAATAAGAAAAAGGGATTTACACTAATAGAGCTTATGCTGGTAGTCTCAATTATGCTAGTGCTAATGGGGTTTATGATTCCTAAGTTTTCAGCTTATCACAATAAGGTAAAAGAAACAAAGGCAGTTAATATTGCAAAACAAATTCAAACAGCTGCTATGGCAAGCTATGGATATAATGATGGCAAATTTATAAAAACAGATATAACAGGCAATATAACCACACTAACTTCTCTGAAGGAAGTTGGTGTGGATGACGTGCAAGTGAATGAAGATGGGCAGAGCGTAAATGTTAACTATGTCAGTGATGAAACTGAATATACTTTAACAATTGATGCTGCACAAAATACTTGTATAGTGAAACGTGGAGGTAACACAGTATTTTCAGAGTAGGAGGATGCTATGTATATTCTTAAACAGAAAAATAAAGGGTTTACCTTAATCGAATTAGTTTTAGTAACAGGGATAATATCTTTATTATTTACTTTCAGTCTAGTTAACCTAGGAGGATATAGAAAAATAACAAGTAAAATAGATTCAGAAATACTAAGCAACAGTATATTAAATTTTATTAATAATTCTAAAGAGTATTGCAGAGATAACGAGATTAGAGGGCATATCTATTTCAATTCTGATAATAATTCACTAAATAATTCTATGACTCTAAATTGTGGTTCTGAACAGGTAAACAAACTGTTGTTTCCGGAAGGTTTTGTGCTTGAAAAAGAAAGAATGCCAGAAGAAATACTGATTGACAGCAGAGGTATAACAGCTAGCTCTTGTACTATAAAATTTAGCGATAGAGAAGGAAAAATACATGAAATAAGCATGTGTGTAGGAACGGAATATGTGGACATTAAAAACTAAGAAAGGATTCACCATTGTAGAGGTACTATGTAGTATAACAATATTCTCAATTTTATTCATGACATCCCTTACAATTGTATTAGATTCATTAAAACTAAAAAAGTACAGCTCTAAGACAGAACAGTATTCTATGTTTATGGAGGAACTTAAAAATAATATGATCTATAATACTTCTTATAAAGATTTGCAAAGTCTTAATGGAGAGGGAAAATATTACGTAACTGAAGAGAAAATAGATAAAGGAAATATTAAAGAAACTTCAATTAAGAATATGTTTACTAACAGTCGTCCGTTAAAGGAACCCTATCTAGTCCTTAGAATAGAAGAGGGTAATGTATTAAAAGTAAACCTAAAGCTTTACATCAAGCAATTTAACCGTTTAAGGATTATGGAGTGTGAATTTTATAAAGGAAAATATAAGAGGTAATACAACTAAAGGTTTTATATTAGTAGAAATAATGTTGGTTTTTTCTCTAATTGGAATCCTTATTTCTATGGAGATTATTGTTATATCTAAATATATGAGAGTTCATAGGCAGGAAATAGAAAAGAGTAGAGAAAGCTTTTATGTAAATGAGGCACTAATGCTAATTGAATATCACGTTAACAGTGCTGAGTACGTAGAGGTCGATGAAAATAAAATCAAACTGAAAAGATTTAATGGGTCAGGATATGACTACATTAGGAAAGATAGACAGTCAGATATTATTATTTCTTATGGCTCTGCTTACTCTTCAACTACTAATAATATACTTAAAAAAACTAAGGATTTTAAAGTAGAGAAAGCTGGCGGGGTCATATATATATCTATTGAGATGGATAAAGGTAGGATTTACAGGAGATGTTTAGGGTTAGAGAGATTAAAAGTAAGGGCTACATCTTAATATACACTTTAACTATTTGCAGCTTATGTCTTTTTATAGCATTAGGGTGCTATAAAATGGAGATATTGATAAAACAAAATGTTGAAAGAACGGAGAAAAATATACTTAAGGTGGATAAGGAACAAAAGCACAGAGAATATATTCTTACAGCACTAGATCAGCATATATATGAAAATATTAAAAACATAAGTGAAGAAGAAATAAAAAGGTTTTTTAATTCTTTAGACAACTTTTCATTAAGTTATGAAGAATCCACTGTGCAGTATAATAAAGACAAGGATTGTTTCTTAGTCCAATATTATTTGAAAGGTAAATTTTATAAGGAAGAACTTTATGAATACAGAGTTGATGGATCATCTGTTGTTTATGGGTGTATAGATTATTCTTTTCTGAAAGGAGAATTAAAATGATTGCTAAAAAAGGTATATTAGAGATATTCGAAAATCATATGAGTTATAGAGATTTATTTAGCATAAGCCTTTTGCATAGAATAAATAAAAGAAGAAAAAAGGAAAGTCTAAAAATAGAGGCAGATAGCATACAAGACATTAAAATTCATGTGAGAAACAAAAACTTATTCATAGTTGTTCATGGTGAAGAAGTATATGTAAAACTTATAACGTTGCCAAAGGTGTCAAAAGAAAAGCTGTATTTTATTATTAAACAGGAACTAAGGGTTAGGTTTGAAAATTTAGATAGTATAATGTTTACTTATGAAATTCTAAAAGATAATGGAAATAGTTTAGATATTATTATATTTTGCTTAAATTGGAATGGGGTAAATTTAGTAGAAAAGTGTATAGAGGCCGGCGGAGAAGTAAAAGGAATATATCCTATACAGTTTTGTATATTGAACAGCTATAGGAATCAGATTAAATCAGAAAATTATGTACTAGTTTTCTCACTAGAAGGTAATGTTTACCTAGTAGGATATTACAAGGATAGAATAGTAGGTAATACTGTTCTAAAAAACTTCAATTTAGAAGGTCTTAAAGAGGAATTAGATATTTTTATAGTGAAATGTAATATTTTAAGTAAAGCTAAAGAGATGCCTGCTATATTCTTCTTAAACTTTTTTAATAAAGAGCTAATCCAATCCTTGAGTAAAGATTATATCTGTGAGGATTTGGGGGAACTTGATAAAGAATATAGCATTAATCAAATTTTAAAATAAAAGATTTATTTAATAAAAAATATTTAAGCTATATACTAATTTAGTATTAAGCTAATAATCATATAAGACAATGGGAGCCATGTTAAATGAAGAATGATTTTTTTCTACCACAATGGTATTTAGAAGGTAAAACAAACAGGAAAAGAAAAGTCATGAGATTATCTATTATGGGTATTATTATTGTAAACATAGTTCTTGCAGATTTTTTAATTATTAAACTAAACAAAGTAAAAAATTTAGATAACAGAATCAATGAAACAAAAATTTATAACAAGGGTAACTATTCAGATAAAAATAAAGGTGATATGAAGGAATACAAAACATTAGATACTTTATCTCAGGTAAATAAAATAATAGAGACAGGTATTCCTTTTAAAAACATCTACATAAAAAACAAAAAAGCGGATATTCAAATAAGCAGCGAAGACTTTAATTATATATCCTTAATAAAAAACATAGAAGAAGAGAATGAATTTATTATAAAAAACTTAGTTCTTCCGGAAGAACAAAATGATAAGGAGATTAGAATTTCTATAGAATTAAAGTGAAGGAAAATATAAATGTATAAGAATTATAGAATAATGCTGTTCTTGTGTATAATTTTTAGTATAGTGATGGTTCTTGGAAATTACAAAGTTCATCAGCAATTATTGGAAAGTGAAGGGAAAGAGCGTATTATAGAACAACAAAATAATCAGCATCTAGTGTCAAAAAAGTATGGATATAGTGATATATTGCAGGGGCTAGGACAGTATTCCAATATAAAAATTAAAAATTTCAACGAGCCTAAGGATAACACAGTATCAGTAGAAATTGAACTTTTAGGTAACATATATGATGAAGAGAAAACATTAAAGGAACTTAAGAACTTAGAATATTTTCATAGCATTGAAGATATTAGAATAGAAAAACATGACAGTGAAGTGAGTACTGTAGTAAATGTGACTTTTATTAAGAATAGGTAATATTAATATTTGCAAATAATCACAAGTTTTGATAAAATAACATTGTTAATCTAGAAATGTAGTAATATAGTATACTTCTAAGTTAGAAATTAAAGAATAAATAAACTAGGAATAATCCTTATAGAAATAGGAAAAATTAATATCAAAATTATACCTATATTACATTGGGGGAATTAAATATGTTTAAAAAAAGAATAGAAAAATTGAGAGAGAAAATGAAAGGCAAAGATCTCCAAGGAGTACTTTTAGTTGGAGATGCCAATAGAAATTACTTAAGTGGATTTACTGGAGATGAGAGTTTTTCAGTAATAACATTAGATAAGGCGTTTTTTATTACGGACTCTAGATTTACAGAGCAAGCTAGACAACAGGTTAAGGATTATGAAGTTCTAGAGTATAGCAAAAATAGTACTTTTGCAGAATTTTTGGCAGAGTTAGTTGAAAAAAATGATA
Organism: Clostridium sp. CX1; assembly: GCF_025398335.1. Taxonomy (GTDB): domain Bacteria; phylum Bacillota; class Clostridia; order Clostridiales; family Clostridiaceae; genus Clostridium_AM; species Clostridium_AM tanneri. The sequence goes on along the minus strand of NZ_JAODOO010000004.1, from coordinate 60,200 downwards.
TAAAGAAATTAGGCTTTGAAGAAGATGTAGTTTCCTTCAGTACTTACAGTGTCTATAAAAGTAAAGTAAGCTGTGAACTAATTCCTATGGAAGGAATAGTTGAAGAAATAAGAATAATAAAGGACGAAAGTGAATTAGACATTATAAGAAAAGCTGCAGAAATTGCTGATAAGGCTTTTGACTATATCGTTAAATTTATTAAACCAGGAATGACAGAAAGGGAAATAGGGTTAGAGCTAGAATTCTTCATGAAAAAGCTAGGAGCCACTGCATTATCCTTCCCTTCCATTGTTGCGTCAGGCGTTAGATCCAGTTTACCTCATGGAGTAGCTACCGATAAAGTAGTAAATAAAGGAGAATTTTTAACCCTTGACTACGGATGTGTTTACGAGGGATACTGTTCAGATATGACAAGAACTCTTGTTATAGGAGAACCTTCAGAAAAAATGGTTGAAATCTATAATGTAGTTCTAGAAGCTCAGGAAAGAGCATTAAAAGCTTTTAAGCCAGGAACGCCAGCAATAGATGTAGATAAGGTTGCAAGGGACTATATCAAGGAAAAAGGATATGGAGACTACTTTGGACATGGCCTAGGTCACGGTGTTGGAAGACAAATTCACGAAGCTCCAATGGTGGGATATAGAAATGCTAAGGAGTTACAAGCTGGTATGGTAGTTACTGACGAACCAGGAATTTATATACCAGGTTTTGGCGGAGTTAGAATAGAAGATTTATTAATTATTAAAGAAGATGGAATAGAGATTTTGTCTAAATCACCTAAAGAACTTATATGTATAAAATAATACATTAGTACATTTTTAATGAATTATACTGATATATCAGTTTTTTGAAATTTAAATTAAATAATTGTATATAATTACCTGTAAAGGTTAAAATATAAAAATGAAATATATTTTGGAGGGATACATTAATGATATCAGCAGGAGAATTAAGAAAAGGAACTACTTTTGAAGATAATGGACAAGTGTATGTTGTAATAGACTTCCTTCATGTTAAACCTGGTAAAGGAGCTGCTTTTGTTAGAACAAAGCTTAGAAATGTTATAACAGGAGGAGTTACTGATACAACTTTTAACCCAACTGCAAAACTTCAAGAAGCAGTTATAGAAAGAAAAGAAATGCAATACTTGTATTCAGATGGTGAGTTATACTATTTCATGGATCAAGAAACTTTTGAGCAAATTCCATTAAACTATGAAAAGGTTGAAGGAGCTATAAAGTTCTTAAAAGAAAATATGTTTGCTGTAATTAAATTCTACAAAGGAGAAGCTTTCTCAGTTGAAGCTCCAAACTTTGTTGAATTAATGGTAACTCAGACAGATCCAGGAGTTAAGGGAAACACTGCTACAAATGTACTAAAACCAGCTACTGTTGAAACTGGTGCAGTTGTTCCAGTTCCAATATTCGTAAATGAAGGTGAAGTTATAAGAATAGATACAAGAACTGGAGAATATATGGAGAGAGTTTAAGGTATACTAATGGCAAAATAAGTTTAAGGATGTGATTTGATGAATTCTATTATCTCAAAGGTTTCCTACCTTAGCGGGTTAGTGGATGGATTAGATATTGACAAAAACACTAAGGAAGGAAGAGTCTTAGTTGAGATTGTCAACGTACTTAAGGATATGGCAGAAGAAATGTCAGATATATCTGAAGCACAAATAGATATGGAACAGTATATCGATGCTATTGATGAAGATTTAGCAGAATTGCAAGATGGCATTTATGACAACGAATATGAGGCCTATGAAGACGAAGGAAATAACTTCATCCAATTAAGTTGTCCTGTTTGTAAAGATGATATATATGTTGATAAGGAACTACTAAGTCAGAGGGAAGAGATAACATGTCCAAATTGCCATAATAAGACGCCTATTACCAATTGTCAATGCCAAGGCGACAAGTAACACCTAATAAATCTATATAAAATAGAAATACCACACTAATGGAGAAATTCATTGGTGTGGTATTTTTTATTTTAATACTTTAACTTTTTTTATTTTAATTGGAATAATTTTAGAGAAATGAAAATAGAAATTAATATAAAGAAAGGAGATGAGAAAGATAGATACAAAAGAGATATTAAATATTTTACCACAAAACATAAAAACTGCTCTAGATGATTATATTAATTTAAAGGATTTAGAAGAGATAAGAATAAGAGCAGACAAGCCATTGGTACTACAGGCTGGCAATAGGGAAATTATTCATAAATATATTCCTAGGGCAGAGGATTTGAAAAGTATTATTCAGAGAATGAGTAGCTATTCCATTTATGCCTTTGAAGAAGAGATAAAACAAGGATATATAACTATTAAAGGTGGACATAGAGTGGGAATATGTGGAAGGTGTGTAGTGGAAGGAAACCAGGTAAAAACCATAAGGAATATTGCATCAGTAAATATAAGAATTTGCAGGGAAATTTTATTTTGTTCAGACTCAATTATGAAATTCATTTTAAGTAACAATCAGGTAATTAACACAATAATTATTTCGCCACCTAAGTGTGGAAAAACTACATTACTTAGAGATATAGTTCGTAATATATCTGACGGTATAGATAAGATAGGTCTCATTGGGAGAAAAGTTTGTGTAATTGATGAAAGAAGTGAGCTTGGTGCCTGTTACAGCGGCTCACCACAGCTTAATATTGGCATTAGAACAGACATTTTAGATGGATGCCCTAAAAGTGAAGGAATAATAATGGCAATAAGAAGTATGTCGCCGGATGTAATAGTCTGTGATGAAATCGGCACATACAAGGATATGGATAGTGTTTTAACAGCTTTAAATTCCGGAGTAAACCTAATCACTACGATACATGGATATGACATAGAGGATTTATACAATAGGCCAGTGTTTAAGGAAATTATAGAAAATAACGTTTTTAAAAGAGCTATTGTGCTTAGTAATAAAAAAGGTGTAGGTACGGTAGAATATGTGTATGATTTTGACAATAAGTCAGTAATATGGAGGGGGTAGAATGCTAAAAGTTATTGGTTGCATGATGATTTTACTTGCTTCCACTGGAATTGGATTTATATATGGTGAAAGATTTAAGAAAAGAACAAACCAGTTGAATGAACTTCGTAGATGCATACATCAGCTTCAAAATGAAATAGTGTATACTCATACTCCCCTTCCAGAGGCTATTATGGATATATCAAAAAAAAGCAACTATCCTATAAAAGATATTTTTGAAGATATATCTAATTTGCTATTTGATGGAGAAGTAGATGATGTATATGAAGCTTTTAGAAATGTATTTATAAAAAAAAGAGAAGATCTCAATTTAAAAAGAGAGGATATAAATGTAATATTAGATTTGTCCAAGACCCTTGGAGAATCAGATATAGAAGGGCAACAGAAGATGTTTGCACTGACTCTTGAGAATATAAAGAAACAGCTTAAAATTTCAGAAGAGTTGATGAGTAAGAATTTAAAAATGTATAGGTATCTTGGATTTTCCTTTGGTGCCATGCTGGTTATAATTTTAATTTAAACTCACAGAAATAAATATTTTCTGAAAATAACTTTGAATATTATAAAAAAAGGGGGCACGTATAATGTTGGATATAAGTTTAATATTTAAAATTGCAGGGGTAGGTATCATAGTAATACTCATAAACAAAGTCTTAGAGGCCAGTGGAAAAGGAGACTATGCCGTGGTAACAAATTTGGCTGGTATTTTGATAGTGCTCATGATGGTGATAAATTTAGTGAATAAGTTATTTACTACAGTAAGAACAATGTTTCAACTTTAGGAGGAAATTATGGAAATAATAAAAATTGTTGCTTTTGGCTTTATGGCATTATTTATAGTCTTGCTTTTTAAAGGTCGAAGGGATGATTTGGCGGCCCATGTAAGTATAGCAGTAGGAGTAGTTATTTTTATATTTATGATAACTAAGATTACGGCAATACTTCAGTTTATTCAACAGTTAGCTACCAAGGCTAACATTGATTTTATATACTTAACAACTGTTTTTAAAATACTTGCAATAGCCTATTTGGCATCTTTCTGCAGTGAAATATGTAGGGATGCTGGACAGGGAAACATAGGTGCTAAGGTTGAGTTTGCTGGAAAAATTCTTATCTTAGTACTGGCAATTCCTATACTTATGGCTGTACTGCAGTCAATTCTAAAGATTATGTAGGTGTTAACATGAAGAGAATAATATTGGTTTTACTTATGATTCTTATGACATGCTTTAATGTCCAAGCTTCGGAAATTAATAATAGTGCAGTAAGTACTCAACAGAGTACTGAAAACGAGCAGGTGGAACGCTTTTACGATTATATTACAAACATGAAAACTAAGTACGAACTTCTAGATGGAATTGATGCCAAGACATATGTAAAGGACTTTATAAAAACTGGGGATGGCAAAATATCAACTAAAAAGTTAGCTAGAGATTTAAGTGTATATGCATTTAGAGAGCTAGCAGCTTCATTGAAATTATTAGCTCTTTTAGTTGTCATTGCACTTATTTGTGCACTTTTAACTAACTTACAAAAGGCTTTCACCAGTGAGAGTCTATCGAATATAGCATACTTCGCCTGTTACTCTCTTTTGATAATAATAATGGCTAAAAGTTTCTATATAGGTGTAGATACTGCAAGAACAACTATAAAAGAGATGTCAGAATTTATGACAGCTTTAGTACCAATCCTAATAATGCTTGTTGCCAGTGTAGGCGGATTTGTGGAGGCTGCTATAATGGATCCTATCATCATAGGAGCAATAACTATAAGTGCAAAAATATTTATAGATGTTATAATCCCTATAATATGTATGACCTTCGTGCTCCAATTTGTAAACAATTTATCTTCAGAGTATAAAATTGACAAGCTTACAAAGTTATTAAATCAAGTAGCTATGTGGATGCAAGGAATTATAATGACTATCTTTATTGGGATAATCACTATAAGAGGCATCAGCGCCAAGACTATAGACGAAGTTACTGCTAAGACTGCTAAGTTCGCGGTAGATAACTTTATACCAATAGTGGGAAAGAGTCTTTCAGATGCTATATCTACAGTGGCAGGGTATTCAATTTTACTTAAAAATGCTTTGAGTAGTTTTGGATTAGTAGTACTTATAGTCATTATGCTTTTTCCTATAATCAAATTATTTATTATGTCCTTTTTATTTAAATTAACAGCAGCTCTCATAGAACCAATTAGTGACAGTAGGTTAGTAAATTGCATAAATTCTGCAGGTAGTTCAATTGTTTTAGTGACATCCTGCCTTATATGTGTATCAGTTATGTTTTTCATAATGATAGCTATAATATCCACTGCTGGTAAGGTAATGATAGGAACATAAAAAGGAAATAAGCAAACATATGAAGGAGTGTGGTGAACATTGATACAAACACTTAGAGAATGGCTTATAGGTATTTGTACAGCTGTATTCTTTATTACAGCTGTAGAAATGATACTACCGGATAACAGTATGAAAAAGTATGCAAAATTTGTACTAGGATTAATCTTAATTACAGTTTTTATAAATCCAATAATTAAAATTTTTGATAGAAACTTTGATATCAATACTTATACAGCTAATGTAATAGAAAATTTTGATGAAAAGAAAACTGAAAATGACTTTAAGCAATATAAGGAAAAAAACATAAGCACAACCTTAGAGGTGTTTAAGCTAAATTTGCAATCTAACTGTGAAAAAAAGTTGAAAGAAAAGTATCCTGAGGGAAATTATAAAGTAGATGTAGAAGCTGCTTATGATAGCGAAAATGATAAGCTTACAATAAAAGATGTTAAGGTGGGAGTTAAAGATGGAGCTGTTGAAAAAGTTAAAAGAATCCAGATAGGAGGAGATAGTAAGTCTGTAAACAGTACGGAGAACATAGATGCTGAAAAAAGTACAGAAATAAAGAAATATTTAAGTGATGAGTTAAAGGTATCTAAGGACATCATCCAGGTATCAAAGCTTTAAATAGCAGTAGTTAATGTTGCAGTAGGCATATAACGTTTTAAAATTGAAAGCATTATAAAACATAGATAATTATAGACAAACAGTTAACCTGTGCAAAATTTTGGACCTAATATAAAACAAAACATATAAAGTAGGATAAAAAAGATAAAAAGGAGAGGAAATGTATGGATTTGAAAAAGTTACTGGAAAAGCTCACTAAAAAAGATAGTGATACTGCTAAAAATTCTTCTGACAAGAAGATTATGGCCAACTTAGCTATAGTTGTTTTATTAGGTGTCTTAGTAGTTTTGACCTATAGTACCTTTAAAACAGCATCAGTACCTAATATGCAAACCTTAAACGCTTCTGGGGACGGCAAGGAAAATAAAACAGATAAAACTAGTTCAACAGAAAAGAATCCTAGTGATTACGAGAATGAAGTTCAAGAAAAATTGAAAGATACTTTAGAGCAAATTGACGGAGTTGGAAAAGTAGAAGTAATGGTTAGCTTTGAGACTGGAGAGGAACAGGTGCCCGCTGTTAATATAAATGATTCTACTAGCACAACAGAAGAGAAGGATACTGAGGGTGGTACTAGAAATACAACCCAAAAAAATAATGGAAGTACTGTAGTTATCACTAATGAAGGAGATAAATCTCAGCCTCTTATAGTAAAAACATATAAGCCAAAGGTTTCAGGGGTTTGCGTTGTAGCAGAAGGAGCTGAAAACAAGGTTACAGAAATTAGAATTTCAAGAGCTGTAATAAATTTATTTAATATTCCTGAAAATAAAGTTAATGTTTATCCTATGAAAAAGTAGTATATAAATAAATTTTTAAGCATATAATTTTTTAGAAAGGTAGATAGGGGGAATTAAAATGAATAAGAAACAAGCTGTGATTATTTGTACACTATTAGCTCTTATTGTTTGTGCGGGGGTGCTTGCAACAAAATTAAATAGTCCATTGTATGTAAATGGAGGAGAAACAGGAACAGGAAATAGTACTGTATCTTTTAACAACAACGATAAGAAAAGCAGTAAGTCTCAGTTCTTTGATGAAGCTAAGTTAACACGTGACCAGAAAAGTGCACAAACATTACAAACTCTAAAAACTTTGATTGATGATAAAAATGTTTCTAAAGAAAACAGAGATGAAGCTGCTAAAAAGTATACTGAATTGGCAATGAATACTAACTATGAATCAAAGATAGAAGCAACTTTAAAGAGTAAAGGATATGAAGATGCTATTTGTTCTATAGAAGATAATAAAGTAAGAGTGATAGTTAAAGGTAAAGACAAGCTTACAGACAAAGAAACAAGAGAAATAAAAAATGTAGTTATGGGAATAGCTAAGACACAGGAAGTTGAGATTGAAACAAAACAGTAAAATAAATAATTAGATTGAACATATGTACAAGTTCTCCCTATCTTAAAGCATATTAATGAATTAGGATAGGGACAACTTGTTATTTTGTATAGGAGAATTTAAATATTGAAAAGTTTAGAAAATGTATATTACAATAAAAACAGGGCAATATTCTATAATAAGATTAATAATAAGGACATTTTGTTTGTAAAAGAAATATCTATTTGGTATAATATAGACAAGATTACCTTTTGAATAATGTCAAAACCTAGGGGGTATAAAAATGGAAGAAAATATTAGGAATGAAATTGACATGGGTATTGTAAAGATATCCGACGAAGTAGTGGGAGTGATTGCAGGTCTTGCTACTACAGAAGTTAAAGGTATAGTTGGAATGAGTGCTAGCTTAGTTGGCGGCATAACTCAGATACTCACTGGCAAGAAAAACTTATCAAAAGGAGTTAAGGTAAGCGTAGGAGAAAATAGTGCTGCTATTGATTTATATGTTGTTGTAGATTATGGAGTAAGGATTCCTGAAGTAGCCGTAGAGGTGCAGGAAAACGTAAAGAAAGCTGTTGAATCAATGACAGGACTTAACGTTTCAGCAGTAAACATACATGTGCAAAATGTTATGATTCCTAAAGCGGATGGTACTATGGAAGATATTGAAGAGTAATATTTACACCCTCTGTATTCAGAGGGTGTTTCCTTGTCCACAGTTAAACTTGAACTAGTGTAATAGTTTAAAGTATAATTATATCTAAAATGACAATAATTAATTATAGAAGAATACTTAGCCAAGTAGGAGGAAAAAATGAACAGAAGAAAATCAAGAGAATTAGCTATGAAACTGTTATTTCAAATGACAATAAATAAGGAAGACTTTAAGGATGCTATATCTAACTTAAAGGAAAATATCGAAGCAGATAGAGAAGAGTTCGATGAAGAGACTGGACTACCTTTAAAGAAAGAATCTAACCCTGAAGATATTGATTTGGCAGAGGTAGATATGGAATACGTCGTAAGAGTTCTTAAGGGAGTTCAGGAAAATAGAGAAGCCATAGATAAGCAAATAGAAAACCATCTTAAAAATTGGAAATTAAATAGAATATCTAAGGTTGATCTTACTATATTAAGAGTATGTACATATGAATTTATATATGAAGAAACTATTCCGGAAAATGTATCTATAAATGAGGCTATTGAGTTAGCAAAGAAGTATTCTGCAGATAAGTCAGCTTCTTTTATAAACGGAGTTTTAGGAAGTATGATAAAGAATAAGTAAAGTTATACATAAATCTTAAGAAGGTAGAAATGATATGTATATTAAAACTTTAACCGTATCTGAAATAAATAAGTACATAAAAAAAGTATTAGATAATGATTTCATATTATCTAATTCTAGTATAAAAGGCGAAATATCAAATTTTAAACTTCATAGTAGTGGACATATGTATTTTTCATTAAAAGATGAAAATAGCAAGATAAATTGCATAATGTTTAAAGGAAATTCTAGAAACTTAACCTTCCTTCCAGAGAATGGAATGAAGGTTATAGTTAAAGGACGAATTTCTCTTTATGAGAAAGAAGGAGCCTATCAATTCTATTGCGACAAAATGGAATTAGAAGGTATAGGAGAGCTTTATATAGCCTTTGAAAAACTGAAAAATCGACTTGAATTGGAAGGTTTATTCAAAGATGAACATAAGAAGGCTATACCTAAATATGTACAAAAAATAGGAGTTATAACATCACCAACTGGTGCAGCAATCAAAGATATAATTAATGTTACAAAAACAAGAAACAAAAGTGTGGAGATGGTGGTGTATCCAGCATTAGTTCAAGGAATTAACGCTAGTAAAGATATAATAAAGGGTATAGAAGTATTAAATAAGATAGAAGACGTAGATCTTATTATATTGGCAAGAGGCGGAGGTTCAATTGAGGAACTTTGGTGTTTCAATGATGAAGAGTTGGCATATGCTGTTTATAATTCTAAAAAGCCAATAATAACAGGAGTCGGACATGAAATTGATTATACAATAGTAGATTTTGTAAGTGACAGAAGAGCAGCGACTCCTTCTCAGGCTGCAGAAATTGCAGTGTTCAGCCTCAGTCAGTTAAAGGATAAAATCCTATTTTGTAAAAACAACATGAGTGGTTATGTAAGTAGAAAGCTAGCAGAAAAAAAAGCTGAAATTGACATGTTAAGACATAACCTAGAGATAAACAATCCTACTGCATATATTGCAAATCAGTATAGCAGTATTGATAGACTTAGAGAGTTAATAAATTTAAAAACAAGAGGCAAGTTGGAAAAAGAGAAAGAAAGACTTATCAAAGTTAACGCATTACTTTCAGCACATAATCCCTTAAATATTTTAAATAAAGGATATGCAATAATTGAGGATAAGCATAAAAATATTATAAGTGAAATTCATGCCCTAAAAGAAGCTGATAGTATTAAAATAATATTAAAGGACGGAAAGGCAGAATTAAGGTTAGAAGAGATTAATGAAGTGATATAAAGGAGTGATATTTTGGCCAGAAAAAGCGAGTCTTACGAAAGTATGATGGAAAAGCTTGAGGAAATTGTAGCTGTTATGGATAGTAAGGAACTTTCTTTAGAGGAGAGTATGAAGAAATATGAAGAAGGTATAAAGCTATGCAATAAGCTTTACAAGACTTTAAATGAGGCTGAAGGAAAGATAAAATTGCTCACTGAAGAAGGACAAAAGGATTTTCAGTTAGAAAGCTAGTAAGAATGGAGAAATATAATATGGGTATAGAAAATCAAATCACAGTTGAAACCTTAAGAAGTGAAATTGATAACTGGCTTGGAAAATACTTCGAAGAGAAGGGCTCTTATAATAAAAAACTCTATGAATCTATGGCGTACAGTATAAATGCTGGTGGAAAAAGAATAAGACCGTTACTTTTTATGTTAACATACATGTTATATAAAGAAGATTATAGAGAAGTTCTACCGATAGCAGGGGCAATTGAGATGATTCATACCTATTCGCTGATACATGATGATTTACCTTGTATGGATAATGATGATTTAAGAAGAGGAAGGCCTACTAATCATAAGGTTTTTGGTGATGCTATAGCGGTTCTTGCAGGAGATGGTCTTCTAAATGAGGCAATGAATATTATGTTTACGTACTGTCTAGATAAAGGCAGGAGAGAAATTGATATGTGTAGAATAATTTCAGAAAGTGCTGGAGTAGAGGGAATGATAGGAGGTCAAGTAGTTGATATCCTAAGTGAGAATACAAAAATACCAGTAGATCAGCTTTACTACATGCATAGTAAAAAGACAGGGGCTTTGATAAAGGCTTCCATATTAGCTGGCGCAATATTAGGTGGAGCAAGTAAAAGAGAATTAAAGGATTTAGACTATTTTGGCCAAAAACTTGGTTTGGCTTTTCAGATAAAAGATGATATTTTAGATATTGTCGGGGAAACAGAGATTCTAGGCAAAAAGGCTAAAAGTGACATAGATAACAACAAAACTACATTTATAACTGTTTACGGCTTAAATAAGTGTATAGAAATGTGTAATTCCCTTACAGGAGAATGCTTAGAGGTGTTAGATAAATTAAGTGGTGATACTGTCAAACTAAAAGACTTAACACTTTTTTTATTAAATAGAGAAAAGTAGTTGAATTTTATTTAAAAAAGGATAGATGAAAATGTCTAATTTACTAGATAATTATAAGGATATTAATGATATAAAGAGCATGTCATTAGATGAGCAGAAGCAGTTAGCGGACGAAATAAGATCATTTTTAATAGACAAGGTTTCTAGAACAGGAGGACACCTAGCTTCTAACCTTGGGGTAGTGGAACTTACCTTAAGCTTATTTAATGTTTTTGATTTAAACAAGGATAAACTTATATGGGATGTAGGTCATCAAGCTTATATTCATAAAATACTTACAGGGAGAAAGGATAAGTTTGAAGGCTTAAGACAATTTGGCGGTATTAGTGGATTTCCTAAAAGATGTGAAAGTGTTTACGATTTTTTTGAAACCGGTCACAGCAGTACTTCTATTTCTGCAGCCCTTGGTATGGCAAGAGCTAGAGACTTAAAGAATGAAAACTACGATGTAGTAGCAGTAATAGGAGATGGAGCTCTAACAGGAGGCATGGCTTTAGAGGCATTAAATGATGTAGGATATAGAAAGACAAAACTGATAATAATATTAAATGATAACCAGATGTCTATTGGTAAAAATGTTGGAGGAGTATCTAGTTACTTAAGCAAGTTAAGGGTAGATCCTAAATACAATAGGTTAAAAGAAGAGATAGAGTATGCTTTGAAAAAAATTCCTAACATTGGTAAAGGTGTAGCGAAATATCTTGAAAGAATAAAGAATGGTATAAAGCAGATGGTAGTACCAGGCATGTTTTTTGAAGATATGGGACTAAAATATCTTGGACCAATCGACGGACATAATATAAAAGAGGTAACAGAAGTACTATCTAAGGCTAAAAATATTAATGAGCCTGTTATTATACATGTAATAACGAGAAAAGGAAAAGGTTATGAATTTGCAGAAAAAAATCCAGGAAAGTTTCACGGCATAGGACCTTTTCATTGTAATAGTGGAGAATTATGTGTTACCTCCAGTGATACTTATTCAAAGGCATTTGGAGACGAACTGGTTAGTATTTCGGAGAATAAAAAAAATGTAGTAGCTATAACAGCAGCTATGAGAGATGGTACTGGTCTTAAGAACTTTTCACAAAAATATCCTGATAGATTTTTCGATGTTGGAATTGCAGAACAGCATGCTGTAACTTTAGCAGCAGGTATGTCGCGAGAAGGACTAAAACCTGTATTTGCAGTATACTCTACTTTTCTTCAAAGGGCTTATGATCAAATTTTACATGATATTTGTATACAAAAGTTACCGGTTATATTTGCTATTGATAGAGCTGGTATTGTTGGAGATGATGGTGAAACACATCAAGGAGTCTTTGACCTGTCATATTTAACACATATGCCTAATATGACTGTTATGTCTCCAAAGTGTATTCCAGAGCTTAAAACTATGCTAAGATGGTCAATTGAACAAAACTATCCTATAGCTATAAGATATCCAAGAGGTGGAGATAACTTAGGGGCTTCTTTAGAACCATTAGAGAACTTTAAATTAGGTACCTGGGAAACGTTGTATAATAAGGGACAGATAGCTTTAGTTGCACAGGGGAAGATGGTTCAACATGCAGTTTTAGTTAAAGAAAGGCTTGAGAAGGAAGGAATAAGTGTTAGAGTTATAAACGCTTGTTTTGTAAAACCTTTGGATAAAAGATTACTAGAAGATTTGGTAGAAGAAGGCGTTAACATAGTAACTATAGAGGATAACGTAATTAGAGGTGGGTTAGGTTCTTACGTACTTGAGTTTGTAAATACTTTAAATAGCAAGGTTAAAGTTTTAAATCTTGGATTTAGAGATGAATTTATACCTCATGGAAAACCGGATATCTTGTATAAGTTACATGGATTGGATACTGAAGGAATTGTAAAAAGTATATTGAAAATAGTTTAGGGTGTGAAGGAGTTTACTATGTCAGAAATAAAAGAAAGACTGGATATTTTATTAGTTAAAAAGGGCATATTTACTTCCCGAGAAAGAGCTCGAGCAAGTATTATGGCCGGTGAGATATTCATTGATGGGCAAAGATTTGATAAATGTGGGGAAAAGGTAAAAGAAAGTGCTAATATTGAATTCAGAGGTGAGGAACTGCCCTTCGTAAGCAGGGGAGGATTAAAGCTTGAAAAAGCTGTAAAAAATTTTGATATAGATTTGCAGAATAAAACTTGTATGGATATAGGCGCATCTACAGGAGGATTTACAGACTGCATGTTGCAAAATGGTGCCAAAAAGGTTTTTTCTATAGATGTTGGATATGGTCAGTTTGCATGGAAGCTTAGAATAGATCCTCGAGTAGTATGTATGGAAAGAACAAATATAAGATATGTGACACCAGAGGATATAGGAGAAGCGGCGGATTTTGCAAGTATAGATGTATCTTTTATATCCTTAAAAAAAGTGGTTCCTGCTGTTATTAACTTGCTTAATGAAGAGGGAAGAATAATGGCTTTAATTAAACCTCAATTTGAAGCAGGAAGAGAAAAAGTGGGGAAAAAGGGTGTTGTGAGAGAAAAATCTACTCACAAAGAGGTAATATGCGGAATTGTAGATTTTATTAGAGAAAGTGGTTTAAGAATAATTGATTTAGACTATTCACCTATAAAAGGACCAGAAGGAAACATGGAATACCTAATTTACTTTACTAAGGAAAGAGACTATAAGGAAACAGTAGATGATAAATATATTGATGATATAGTTAACTTAGCGCATAAGGAGCTTAATGGGGAGGCACTATGAGAAATATAGGTATTAATGTAAATACAACAAAAGACCCTAATAGGGAAATGTTGCATTTAATAAAAGAAGCTATTATAAATCAAAATAAGAATATTAGTATCAGGGTTTATGAGGATGGTAATGGATTAGAAGAGTTAGAAGAAAAAAGTTTAGACGTAATCATTGTACTTGGTGGGGATGGAACTATTTTAAGTACTTTAAAACATATCTACAAGATAGGTATTCCGATTTTAGGAATAAATATAGGTCATTTAGGTTTTTTAGCTCAGGTTGATGGTTTAGATATTGGTTCTGCTATTAAAAGTCTCTTTGAAAATGATTATGTAATTGAAGAGAGAACAATGTTAGAATGTAGCTATAAGGAAGATGGAAAATTAAAAACTTATAGCGGACTAAATGATGTAGTGCTATATAAAGCCCTTTCTTCTAGAATACAAAAATATGAAGTCTTTGTTAATGACAAGTATTATAATACTTTTAATGCAGATGGAATTATTGTATGTACATCTACAGGATCTACTGCATATAATTTAGCTGCTGGAGGGCCAATAATACATCCAGAATTGGATACAATTGCTTTAACACCAATGTACTCCCAATCTCTGGCATCAAGAACTATAGTACTTGGCGGTAACAGCAAGATATCTGTTAGAGTTAGAAGAGATAACGAAAGTGTTTTTTTATCTGTAGATGGTCAAGAGTGGATAGAAACTGATAGCACAAAAACAATTGATATATGTAGATCCAATTATACATGTAAATTAGTAAAGTTTGAAAGTAATGATTACTTTACTACTTTAAGAAAGAAAATTACCTATAGAGCAAAGGAATGTGAAGGTGAAATATATGAAAGTAACAAGACACGCTAAAATACTTGAATTAATAAATTCCAAGGATATAGAAACTCAGGAGGAACTTGCAGAAGAATTGAGAAGCAGCGGTATGAATGTTACTCAAGCCACTGTATCTAGGGACATAAAAGAATTAAAACTTATAAAGGTTTTGTCGGATAGCGGTAAATATAAATATGCAACTATTATGCATACTGAAAACTTTTTGTCAAACAAGCTAGTAAACATTTTCTCTCAAACAGTTATTGCTGTTGAGAGTGTTGATAAGTTCGTCATTTTAAAAACTATATCTGGTTCCGCTTCTGCAGCAGCAGAGGCTATTGATTCTTTAAACTTTGAAGGAATAGCAGGTACTATAGCAGGAGATAATACTATTTTTGTACTTGCAAGGGACAACGAAAAGGCTCAAACAATAAGTCAAAAGATGAAAAAAATGATTGCACAGTAGGAGGCTTTTATTCATGCTTCTTCAATTAAACATAAAAAACTTTGCGTTGATAGAGAATTTAACTATATCTTTTGAAGATGGCTTTAATGTGCTTTCTGGTGAAACCGGCTCTGGTAAGTCGATATTAATAGATGCTGTAAATTATGTGCTTGGCAGCAAGTTCAATAAAGATTTAATTAGAACGGGAGAGAATAAAACTTTCGTTGAAGCTATTTTTTCACTAGAAAACTCTAAAACTTATGAAATGCTTAAGGAATTAGATATAGAGGCAGAGGATTTGGTTATAATAAGCAGAGAAACCTTTCAAACTGGTAAGAGTATAACAAAGGTTAACGGAAAATCTATTTTGTTATCAGCTCTTAAGACAATAAGTGGTACTTTATTAGACATCCATGGTCAGCATGAAAATCAGAACTTATTAGCTCCTGAAAATCATATTTCCTACATTGATAATTATGGAGAAAACAGAATTAAAAGCATATTAGAAAATTATAGAGAAATATATAATAAGCTGAATACAGTAAAAAATAAGATTTTTGAACTGAATGGTAAAGATGGAGAAAGAGAAAAACTTATAGACTTTCTCAAATATCAAATAGATGAAATAAATGCTGCCAACTTAAAAGCAAATGAAGAGGAAGAGTTAGAAGAAAAATATAAAGTCCTTTCTAATGCAGAAAGGATAAATAAAACACTAAATGTGTGCTATTCAGCTTTATATAATGGTACTGATAATTCTCAATCTATATATGACAGTTTGGGAACTGTTATTAAGGAACTTTCTTCATTAGAAAGTAGTTTTCCAAAGGTTAAAGATATATGCAATTCTCTTCAAGATGCTTATTATAATATAGAGGGAAGTATAGAGCAGATCAGAAGTATAAAAGAAAATATATACTATGATGAGAATGAGTTAGAATATATAAATAGTAGAATATATCAAATAAATGGGTTTAAAAAGAAATATGGAAAGAATGTACGGGAAATTCTTCAATATAGAGATAATATTAAGAATCAATATGAAGAATTAATAAATAGCAGTGAAATTATCGAAGAACTAAAAAGAGAGCAGAATAGGCTGAAAGACGATTTAAAGGTTATAGGTTATGAGCTCCATAAAGAGAGAAGCTGCATAGCAGAAAACTTAGAAGTAAAAATAAAGCACGAATTGGATTTTGTAGGGTTAGAAAAAAGTATATTTAAAATTCTTGTAGATATGGAGGATAAGTTTAACACTAATGGTATGGATAAGGTACAGTTTACAATATCTACAAACCCTGGTGAACCATTAAAGTCTCTTGAAAAGGTTGTATCTGGTGGAGAGCTATCTAGAATAATGCTGGCACTAAAAACTGTCTTCGTAGACAAGGATCAGATTCCTTCTGTCATATTTGACGAAATAGATACTGGAATAAGCGGAAGAATTGCACAATGTGTGGCAGAGAAAATGTACTCTATATCGAAAAAGCATCAGGTATTTTGTGTTACACATCTTCCACAAATTGCATGTATATCTGACATGCATTATTGGGTTTCAAAAGAGATAAAGGATGAAAAAACCTACACTAGAGTAAGAAAAATGAATGAAGAGGAAAAGGAATATGAGATAGCTAGAATGATTGGAGGTTCTCAAGTTACAAAGCTTACCCTTGAACATGCTAAAGAACTTATAAAAATGGCTGATACAAAAAAAATTCAATTAAAACAGGATATTTCCTAAAGACTGTAATTATTTGCAGTCTTTTTTTGTTTTATAATAAATAATTTTTATAATTTAAAAGAAAACTATATTTATGTTAATAATTAAAGTTTAACAAAATTTTGGTGCTAAAAACAAAGTATTAACTTTAAATGAAACTTTATGATAGCATAATAAAATATCTAAAGGGGCAACTTAAAAACATAAAAATGCTATAAGAACAGGAGGTAAAAGTATGGGCAAAAAAATCAGAAACATTCTATGCTGGATAACTATTCCTATCCTGTTAATAACATTAGTTGCCTATTATAAAATTCAAAATATACCTACCACTATTTTTATTCGAGAAGGTCAAAATTTAAAGTCTGATACATTAGTAAAGGTATGTGAAAAAAATAATAAGGGATTTAGAAACATAATAGAAAAAGATACAAAAGCAAGTGTTAACGTACTTGGCGTCTTTCCAGTAAAATCTGTATCAATTAAAGCTGTTAGCAATGATATTGTTTTATATCCAGGAGGGCAGCCAGTAGGAGTAAAGTTAACTACAAAAGGAGTTTTGGTAGTAGCCCTATCAGATATTAAAACTGATAAAGGAAAAATAACAAGTCCGGCAGCATTAGCTGGAATACAAATAGGTGATAATATAGTAAAAATAAATGGGGTAAATATCAAAAATGCAGAACAAACCCAAAGTGAGATTAATAATTCAGAAGGAAAAGAATTGAAAATTACAGTTGAAAGAAAAGGACAGCAGTCAGAAAAAATTGTTAAGCCTGTTAAGAATGAGGAAGATAAAAACTACAAAGTAGGATTATGGGTAAGAGATTCCACTGCTGGAGTTGGAACCTTAACTTTTTATGATGAAAAAAGTGGGATGTTTGCTGCTCTAGGCCATCCTATTACTGATGTAGACACAGGAACTATTCTTAATATTGATTCTGGAGAAATAGTACCGTCTTCAATAATATCAGTTAAAAAAGGACTAAGAGGAAATCCAGGAGAATTAAAAGGAATATTTATTGATGAAGACTCAGTTTTAGGTAAAATATATAAAAATACAGAGTGTGGTGTTTTTGGTAAAAGTAATAGTAAATTATCAAATAAACATTATAAGCCTATGAAAGTAGCACTTAGAGATGAAATAAAGGAAGGGCCTGCTAAGATATTAACAACTGTAGATGGTGAAGAGCCAAAATATTACGATATACAAATAGAGAAGTTACTGTCCCAAGATACGCCAGGTCCAAAGAGTATGGTGATAAGAGTTACAGATTCAAAGCTTATTGAAAAAACAGGTGGAATTGTTCAAGGAATGAGTGGAAGTCCTATAATACAGGATAACAAAATAGTAGGAGCTGTAACCCACGTTTTAATTAACAAACCGGATGTGGGATATGGTATTTATATAGAATGGATGCTTAAAGATGCTAATATTTTAGCAAAATAAGATAACAAAAAAATAGGAATAAAAAAACAAAAAATTATAAAAAGTTAAAATATAAGTAAAAACTATGGTAAAATACAGGTAAATCATTGTATAATAGAAGATAGCATAAAGATATGCTGTCTTCTATTTGAGATTTTATTAAAAATTTTTGTTTGAAAAAAGGATTTGAAATTCTTTTGTCGAATGTATTATTGTAAAGATATGGGAATTAATAAAATAAAGGGGAGTAATAAATATGGAAGAATCAAAAATAAGTGTAATTATTGCAGATGATAACAAAGAGTTTTGTAATATTCTCAATGATTATCTTTTAAATCAGCGAGATATTGTTGTTACAGGAATAGCTAAAGATGGAGTAGAAGCTCTAAAACTTATCGAAGAAAAGAAGCCGGATTTAGTGGTATTAGATATTATTATGCCTCACCTAGACGGACTTGGTGTTTTAGAAAGATTGAATAGTATGGATATAAATCCTATTCCGAGAATAATAGTGCTTTCAGCTGTTGGACAAGACAAAATTACACAAAGAGCTATTACACTTGGGGCAGATTATTATGTAGTTAAACCTTTTGACATGGATGTATTTACTAAAAGAATTAGAGAGATGTTTAATAATACTATAAGTAGTGGAGGAGAAGCAAAAAAGAGTATTTCAATAATAGATACTACAGAAATAAAATTTGCTAAGAATGAACCTACTAACTTAGAACAGGAAATAACCAATATTATACATGAAATAGGAGTGCCAGCCCATATTAAAGGATATATGTACCTAAGAGAAGCAATAACTATGGTAGTGAATAATATGGAACTTTTATCAGCAGTTACAAAGGAGTTATATCCTAATATAGCTAAAAAGTACAACACTACAGCAAGTAGGGTAGAAAGAGCTATAAGACATGCAATTGAAGTAGCATGGTCAAGAGGTCAAGTGGAAACAATAAATAAGATATTTGGATATACAATACATAACGACAAAGGCAAGCCAACAAACTCAGAGTTTATTGCCATGGTTGCAGATAAATTAAGATTAAAAAATAAAGTTAGTTAACATAAAAAAATCTTCTTATTGATGTGAAAAGGTAAAAACATAATAAGAAGATTTTTTGTTACATACTATCATATAGTTGTATTAGTAAAAGGTATTAGATTAATAATAGTAGTATTATTATGAATTTAAATTTTTAAAATATAAAATTCTAAAATTATTTATATTCACATAGTATTTAACAAGGAAGGTGATAAAATGAAAGTAGAATTAGATATGGAGGAAATTAAGAATATAGAAAATTTAATTGTAAGCAGAATTAATGAACTTAGAGATAAAATTGTAGACGATGCTGATAAAGAAGAGGAATTAAGGGAAATTATAAGATATTATAAAAAGTTGATAGAGAAAATAAATGATCAAAGAGATCTAAAGCATTGATAGAAATATCAATTGTTATATTCATGAGAAATTAGGTGTTATAGGATGAATTTTTAGCATACCCTTAGGTAAAAAGCCTAAGGGTATTATAGTTGGGTTTAGTTTAAAACAGAGTTATATTAATGTTCCTTTAATTGACAATTATACTTTGAAAGTATAGAATTAATATAAATTAAGATTTAGTTATAGGACTATATCATGTGGGAGGTGTAAAAGTGGATTTTTTTGAAAACACTATAGAAAGTAAAAATATATATAAAGGTAAAATAATAGATGTAAATGTCCATACAGTAGAGCTTCCAAATGGAAAAATATCAAAGAGGGAAATTGTAAATCACAGTGGTGGTGTAGCAATAATTGCTTTTAAAGATAAAGATACAGTACTCCTAGTAGAACAATTTAGAAAACCAATAGAGGGAACTCTTTTAGAACTTCCTGCAGGAAAAATCGAAAAGGGTGAAGATATTGAAGTTTGCGGTATAAGAGAACTTGAAGAAGAAACAGGATATAAGGCTAAAGACTTCAAATACTTAGGGAAAGTAGTTACAAGTCCAGGTTTTTGCGATGAGTATATCTACATATATAAAGCTGAAAATCTCTATAAAGGTAAAGATGGCCTAGGAGATGAGGATGAGTTTATTAGTGTAAAGGAATTAAAGATAGATAAGGTAAAAGAAATGATAAAGAGCGGTGAAATAACAGATGCTAAAACAATAAGTGCACTTATGTTTTTATAGCTTGTCATATAACTCCCTTGTTAGTCATAAATATAAAAAAGATGATTAAACAAAAGGGGGATAAAAAATGTCAGAAAACAAAATATTAGGTGTTGTAAATAAACATGTGCAAAATAATTTTTGGCTTTACGTTGTAAGTCTCCTATGTGTATGTACAGGAATAGTACTGGGTATATATAGTGTCAGGTATATGGGGGGCTTTGAAAAAAATGATCTTTTGAGCTACCTAAACAACTTTAGTACTACTATTAATTCACAGGGAGTAAATTATCAGAGTGTATTTATAGAAACAGTAAAAAGTAATATACCTATTTTAGCAGCTGTATGGTTTCTGGGACTAACAATGATTGGGATACCTGTTATACTAATTATTGATATTATAAAAGGGTTTACTATAGGCTTTACGATGAGTTTTGTAATAAGTGGCATGGGTATAAAAGGTATGTGGTTTTCCTTATTAGGGGTGTTACCTCAAAATATTATATATGTGCCCTGTATAATATTCACTTCTGTACTTGCAATGGAGTTTTCGTTGATGATATTTAAAGATAGGAATAATAGACAGTGGACTTCTAGTATTTGGGTTAAAGTTACATCTTATTCTCTTTCCTTTGTACTAGTAAGTATTGTTATGTTTTTAGGTTTCTTTATGGAGACATATATTACCCCTAACATGATTAAATTTATTATAGCAAGTATAGGAAGTGTTATACTATGACTATAAAAAGCAACATTACAGATTTTATAATAATATTTCTGAAATGCTTTTTAATTTTAATCTTTTTTGGTTTCTTTTTACCTAAGTTTTTAGATTTTATTTTATATTATTATATATGTAAACCTAACATTTATGATAACAGCATACTTGTTCATAATATTGTTAATAAAAATATAGATTTGATCAACAACTATGTTACTGTTTTTAAAGATTTTTTAAGATATTAAAATAAAAGCTTCAAAGAGTAGGAGAATACTATGAATAATCTTTTGTTAAAATACATAGAAGATTTAGAGAAAAAACAGTTTAGTAAAAATACTTTAGATGCCTATGTAAGAGATGTAAGTAGATTTATTGATTTTGTAAAGAATAGAGAAGAAGACATAAGGGAAATTGAAACGGTAACTATAATGGCATATATACAGTATTTGCAAAAAGAAAGAAAGGCAGTTTCTTCTATAGTAAGAAATATTGTTTCCTTAAGAAACTTTTATAAGTATCTAATGAAAAAGGGAATCATAAGTGAAAATCCAGTAATGGATTATGAAATACCTAAAATTAAGCATAATATACCTAAGATATTAAGTATAGAAGAAGTAGACAAGTTACTTTCATTTCCAGACCTTAGCGTAAATAAAGGAATAAGGGATAAGGCTATGCTTGAAGTAATGTATGCTACAGGAATGAAGGTATCAGAGCTTTTAAATTTAACTACTTATGATATAAACTTAAAATTATGTTATATTAAATGTAAGGATGGTAAAAGACAAGAGAGAATAATACCTATAGGTTCTTTTGCAGTAAATTGCCTTCAAGAATATTTAAGAATAAGGACTGAGTTAAATATTTATAATTTAGACTTACTGTTTTTAAATTTAAAAGGTGTGCAAATGACAAGACAGGGTTTTTGGAAAATAATTAAATATTATGCTGAAGAAGCGGGAATAGATAAGACTATAAATTCATTTACCCTTAGACATTCCTTCGCTGTTCATCTTCTTCAAAATGGAGCAGATATAAAATCTGTTCAGGAGCTTTTAGGTCATAAGGATTTATCAGCAACACAAATATACTCGACTATTTCTAGAAAAAACAAGATAGCAGAGGTATATAAAAATACCCATCCTAGGGCTTAATTGAATAGAAACAGTTGAATAGATTTTTTCAAATATGTAATGTTAATAAAGGGTTCAGCCTAGCTGAGCCTTATTTTAGTACTATGGCAATTATGAAATAAAGATTGAAGTATAGGCTAATACTAACAATAAAAATATCTTAATAATACAGGAAAGGAAGATAGATATGACTAGAAGAGTAATATTAATTGTTCTTGATAGTGTGGGTATAGGAGAAATGGTTGATGCAGGAGATTATGGAGATATAGGAAGCGACACATTAGGTAATATCTCCAAAGCTGTTGGTGGTATCAGCCTTCCTAATATGGAGAAAATAGGGCTAGGACATATAACAGGCATAAAAGGTGTAAATAAAGTTGATAGTCCTACCGGTTCTTTTGGTAAATGCGCTGAGCTCTCTCGAGGTAAGGACACAGTAACAGGTCACTGGGAAATTGCAGGAGTAGTTCTTAAAGAACCTCTTAACACCTATCCAAATGGATTTCCTAAGGAAATTATACAAGAATTTGAAGAAAAAATTGGAAGAAAAATTATTGGAAACAAAGTAGCATCGGGAACAGAAATTATAAAAGAGTTAGGGGAAGAACACGTAAGAACAGGCTTTCCTATAGTTTATACTTCTGCGGATAGCGTATTTCAAATAGCTGCTCATGAAGAAGTCATTTCCCTAGATGAATTATACAAAATGTGTAAAATAGCTAGAGAAATGTTCGTAGGAGAAAAGGCAGTAGGAAGAATAATTGCAAGGCCATTTGTTGGTAAAGATGGTGATTTTACAAGAACAGCAAATAGAAGAGACTTTGCTCTAGACCCTTTTGATAAAACTATGCTAGATTATATAAAAGAAAAGGGTCTTAATGTAATGGCCGTAGGAAAGATAGAAGATATATATAATAAAAGGGGAATAACAGATGCTGTTCATATAAAGGGCAACATGGATGGTGTAGACAAAACCATAGAGTATATGAAGGGAACTGCTAAAGGCATCATATTTACTAATTTAGTTGATTTTGATATGCTTTATGGACATAGAAATGATTTTAAGGGGTATGCTAAAGCATTAATAGATTTTGATAACAGAGTTCCTGAAATTATTTCTAGTATGAGGGAGGAAGATATTTTAATTTTAACTGCAGATCATGGCTGCGATCCTACTACAGAAAGTACAGATCACTCAAGAGAATATGTTCCAGTGCTTATCTATGGAATGCAGGTAAAAAGTGGTGCAAATATAGGTATAAGAAAGTCCTTTTCTGACATTGGAAAAACTGTATTAGATTTATTAGAAATTAAAAATGAGTTATACGGTGAGAGTTTTGCAAAGGAAATAATTAAGTAGAACTTTATAAATAATTAAATTAGTAAGCTAATCGAGAGAATACTGGGAAAAGCTATAGTATAGCAGGCATCCCTATAAAAGACTATCTTTCAAAATTAGTGTAAATGTTTAAAAGGGCTTTTGCCCTTTTAAATATTTTTTGATAATATTATTGAATTCGGGAGAAAATACAATCGAAGGAAGGAGGAAGAATAAATGAAAAAGGAAAGCAAGGCTCTAATAAGCTTGTTATTAACTTTAATTTTTGTTATGGGGGTTTTTGTAAGACCAGTTAAAGGAGCACCCACTCAGGAAACTAAGGTTCAGGAAGATAATTTAACTGTTGATGCCAGGTCTGCATTACTTATGGAGCCTGTTAGTGGAAAAATAATAGTTGATAAGGGCTCACATGAAAAACTACCCCCAGCATCTGTAACCAAAATTATGACTATGTTATTAACTATGGAAGCAGTTGATTCTGGTAAAATAAAAATGAATGACAAGGTTACTGTTAGTGAAAATGCAAAAAAAATGGGTGGTAGCTCTATGCTTCTAGACACAGGAGAAGTAAGGACTGTAGAAGAATTAATTAAAGGTATAGGAATAGCTTCAGGAAATGATGCAGCAGTGGCTATGGCTGAGTATTTATCTGGAAGTCAAGAAGCTTTTGTAAAATTAATGAATGAAAGAGCAGCAAAACTTGGAATGAAAGACACAACCTTTAAGAACTGCACTGGATTAAGTGAACCAGATCATTTAACCACAGCTTATGACATAGCATTAATGTCAAGGGAATTGTTAAAACATCCTGCGATATTAAAATATACGGGAACATATATGGAAACTATATCTGAAGGAAGAAAAAGTCCCATTGGATTAGTAAATCATAATAAATTAGTAAGATTTTTTAAGGGCTGTGATGGTTTAAAGACAGGATTTACTGATGAAGCAAAATACTGTATATCTGCAACTGCAACAAGAGATGGAGTCAGAATGCTTGCAGTAATAATGGGTTCACCTAGTTATAAAGTAAGAAATAAAGATGCAAGTATGTTAATGAATTATGGGTTCTCAAAGTTTGAAGCTAAGAAGGTATTTACTAAGGGAGCGGAAGTAGAAAAAATAGCTTTAAATAAACAAGGAGATAGATTCTTTATAGCTAAGGCACAGGAAGATTTAAATGTAGTAATGGAAAAAGGTCAGGATGTTAAAATAAGTAAGAAGTCAATTATAGATAAAAATAAAAAGGAATACAAAGCTAACGAAACCGTTGGATACTGTGAAGTATATGTAAACGGAGAACTAGTTGGTAAAGTTAAGCTATACAGCGATAGAGATGTTAAAAAACCAGGTATCTTTGGCAATCTTAAAGGTAATTTTGTAAAAATCCTTGATAGAGGAGTATAAGCATCTTATTGCGTAACAAAAGTTTGGAGCACTAAACATCGGTGTGTTAAGTTGAGGTATACTGCTTGAAAGCCCTCATTTCGGCAAGAAGGTCTAATGCTGGCTCATCTTTGAAAATGAACTACAACTCAATGCTTTCTTCGAAAGCTGAGTTTCTGTTAACATTTTCAAAATCACCAGCATAAGACCTTCTAAGCCTCATTCGAAGCTTTCTACGCAGTACACCTCTACCTACACACCTGTTTTTAGTACTTTCAAAATTTTTGTTATGTGAATAATACAGCCAATAAAAATATGCGGCAGCGTAATTAGCAGAGCGAAATGTATATAAGGTATGTTATACATTAATTATTAAAAATTCTAGATAAGAATGCGGAGCATGAGTGAATGATATTTATGTAATTATGAAATTTTCTAAACTAAATACTTTATCAAATTCTAAAGAGTCCTTACGGACATTATAATTTGACTGTTTATATTAGTTAAAAATATCATCAGAACTCTTTGTAAGTGTTATACCGTAAGGGCTTGTCGCCCTATATTATAAGCTTATTTTTATATTATTACAACAAAATAAGAAAACTTAGAATAAGAATTAAAACTTTGTAGCCTGTGTGTTGGTAGATATGTAGTGTGACAGTTAGCTTCGAACAAGACTACAGCCTCTTATGTTGGCGAGTTTAAAAAGGATTCAAATTTTTCAGCTCTCGAAGAGATGCATTGAAAAATTTGATCTTTTTAAAAATCGAGCCAGCATTAGAGGCTGT
Source organism: Clostridium sp. CX1 (assembly GCF_025398335.1). GTDB lineage: Bacteria > Bacillota > Clostridia > Clostridiales > Clostridiaceae > Clostridium_AM > Clostridium_AM tanneri. The sequence goes on along the minus strand of NZ_JAODOO010000004.1, from coordinate 34,513 downwards.
TGTCGATGTGAGGGCTAACAGAGCACTACATATCTGCCTACATACACAGGCCACCAAGTCTAATTTCTAAGCTTTTCTTTTGTATACCATCATACTTAATAGTTGACTTTATTATTAATACCATGGATAATTATTAGATGAATTAGATTTTAAAAACGAAATTTTTAGGAGAGTACCATAAATGTCTTTAAATATAAAAATAGAAAACTTTGAAGGACCTTTCGATTTACTTCTTCATCTTATAAAGAAAAATAAGATGGACATATATGATATACGAATATATGAAATTACAAATCAATATTTAGAGTATATACATGCTATGGAAGAACTAGATCTTGAGATAACTTCAGAATTTATAGTCATTGCAGCAACTTTGATTGAAATAAAGTCCAAGCTATTGCTGCCTAAAACTAACAATGATGAAAGTGCCGCGGATGCAGAGGAACAAGATCCTAGAAAGGAATTAATAGACAAGCTTATACAATATAGAAGGTTCAAGGCGGCAGCAATGTTTTTAAAGGAAAGAGAACAGGGAACTGGACGAATGTTTGGTAAGAAGCCTGAAATAATAGAAGACAAGAAAAAAAGTGTAGAACCTAGTGAGTTTCTTAAAGCAGTTACAATGCTGCATTTATACGAACTATATAATAGTCTTATATCTAAATACAAAAGCAAGATGAATACTAGTAATATAATTAATAGAGAAATCCCCATTGAAAAATTTAAAATTGAAGATAAGATGAATTACTTGAGGGAGAGTATTCAATTTGAAAAGAAGGTTCCATTTTCTAGTATTATATATAAGTGTTCTTCAAAGATAGAAGTAGTTGTGACCTTTCTTGCCTTATTAGAACTTATAAAAATAAAGGCTGTAACAGTGGTTCAAGAACGGAATTTTAAAGAAATTTATATTGAAAGGATGAGCGAAGTTGAAGGATAGAGATATTAACCAAATTGAAATAGAGGAGACCTCTTCTAAGAATATTTATTTTTCAATAATAGAATCCCTATTATTTGTATCAGGAGAACCAATTCATATTAATCATATTGCTTCAATTATAGAGTGCAGTGTGAGTTTCGCAAAAGACTTGCTAGATGAAATGATAAATTCCTATAACTCGGAAGGAAGAGGAATCAAGTTGATAAATACAAATGATAGTTATAGTCTTGTTACTAATCCTGAGAATAGCAGCTACATAGAGAAGCTTCTAGGAACTAATTCAAGACAATCTCTATCTCAAGCGGCTTTAGAAACATTAGCAATTATAGCTTATAAACAGCCTATTACTAGAGTAGAAATAGATGAAATTAGGGGAGTAAAAAGCGAGAGAGCAATTGCAACTCTTGTAGAGAAAGGATTAGTCAAAGAAAGCGGTAGGTTGGAAGTGCCAGGAAGACCTATATTATATGGAACTACAGATGAATTTTTAAAATATTTTGGCTTGCAAAGTATAGGTCAAATGCCAGGAATTGAGGAGCTTATAGGAGAATTTAATTTAGATGAGGAAGAGGAGTTTAGCGATTAAGTTTAAAGAACTATTAGCTGAAAAGGATGTGTATTATAGTGTAATAATTTACAATATAATACACATCCTTTTATAGTTAACAATTTCTTTAAATGGAATGTATTAAGCCTATGGCTATAAGTAGAATAAGATATTTTATTGTGCATCTGTTGATATGTTTTGATCTCCTTCTTCATTACAGCCGCAGTCAGTAGAATTTTCTTTATTCACTTGATTATCTGCAGTATCTTTATTTTCTTTTTTATCCTTAGCTGTCACCATTCCTTTAACATAATCCATCATTTGAGGGATAGAATCTACTATTTTATCATAAGTATTTTGATGATCTAAAGATAAAAGTCGAACAGAATCGCCTTTTGTAACCAAAAAGGCTACTGGTCTCACAGTTATTCCAGCACCGGATCCTCCACCAAAGGGAAATTTTGAATCGGGATTATCTACATCACAGGTACTAAATTCACTTCCACCAGAAACAAATCCAAAGGAAACCTTTGATATAGGAATAATTAAAGATCCATCTTTCGATTCTACTGCATCGCCAACTATGGTGTTAACATCTATCATATCTTTAAGATTTTCCATAGTATTTTTTAATAAATTGTCTATAGGATGGTTATCCATGAGAAAATTCCTCCTTATAATTATGTATTGCAAAAATTTAATTTTTTATTTTTACGAAGATTTTTAAGTACTATAAAGGTTATATAGATAACTTTAGCTAAACTGATAAAAATTATACTATTAATCTGTAAGGTTAATATAGTTTTGTTAAATTCCGGTATAGTTTTCAAAGTATTTTTCTTTACATTAAATAATAAGCTTATATACTGAGTTATCATGGGGTAAAAAGATTTAACTAACCCACAGAGTAAAGCTGTATAGGCAGCATCGTCAAGTCCTAGAATAATTGCTGTCTTTATTTTTAATGAAGGTTTATATTTAATATCTTTTATAATACGTAGAGTAGTTCTGAAAATACTTTTAAATCTAGGAATTCGGTCTGGTTTTTTTTCAATATCCTTTTCTGCTTTTCTTTTAATAAAGTTCATTTTATCAGTTACATTTATCTTATATAGATAAAATCTTATATGGTTATCAGTATAGTTAATAGTAGTTTTTATGGGAATTGGAATAAAAAGCACTATAATAAAAAAGCACAAAACTAAAATAAAGATCATGATACATCCTCCCAATTTATATACATTAATAATTATAACCATATAAGGAATTTATATAACTTAATGGAATAAGTTTAAAGAGTAATTTAATCATTTATAGAAAAAATATATTATAGGATTATAGAAAGTTAGCCAAAATAATTACAGTGATTAAAAATTAATGAAAGAATTTGCCAAGAGTAAAGTTAAAAATCAGTTCTTATATTTAACTGACTTTATAATATTCTTTGAAGGAGGCAGTACAGATGAAAAAAAGCAGCAAATGGTTATGTACAACTATATTATTTATATTGTCAGTAGTATGCTGTATACCACATAGGGTAAATGCTTTAAACATATATAATAAGCCTAGTAATGAAAATACAAGTAAAAGCTTAGTAGTAGATGCGAGATGTGCTATAGCTCTTGATAGTAAATCTAAAATTGTGCTTTATGAAAAAAATTCTTATGAGTTGGTTCCTATGGCTAGTACAACTAAAATAATGACTGCTTTAGTAGCCCTAAAATATGGAGATTTAGATAAAAAAATAGAGATTTCTGAGAAGGCTGCCGGCATACGAGGCTCCATCGTGGGATATAAAAAAGGAGAAAAAATATCCTTAAAGGAATTGTTATTTGGTCTTATGTTAAGATCAGGAAACGATGCAGCTATTGCTATAGCTGAAGGAATAAGCGGAAGCGTAGAAGAATTTGCAAAACTTATGAATGAATATGCCGGAGAAATAGGAGTTATAAATACCCATTTCCAAACACCTCATGGACTTGATAAAGATGAGCATTATACAACTGCTTATGATTTAGCAATAGTTACTGCTAAAGCTCAGGAAAATAAGTTATTTAATGAAATTGTAAGTTCAAGAGATGTAGATGGTAAAGCTTATGGTTTTACAAGAAGTTTCCACAATATAAATAAAATATTATGGGAAATGCCAGAAGCTACTGGGGTAAAGACTGGTTTTACAGGAAAGGCTGGAAAGTGCTTAGTTACTTCTGCTAAAGTTCAAAATAATGATGTTATTGTTGTTGTGTTGAATTGTACTCCAAGATGGAAGGAAACAAAGAGAATATATGAATATGTAAATAAAAATTATCAATTTAAAAAAATGTTTTCAAAAGGTGATACTGTTGGGGAAGTAGCTCTAGATAAGGGGACAATAAAACTTCAGTGTCCGGATGATATAACAATACCTACTAAAAATGAAGTAGGGTATAATGTTAAGGTGATAAAACCTGAGAAAGTAACTTCATCTATTTATAAAGGAGATAAAGTAGGAACAATATCTATATATGCTGATGGGCAGAAGATATATAGTAATTCACTAGAGGCAGGAAATAATTATAAAGTTAGAAGGTTTCCTAAGTTGTTTTTTATGAGATAAAAGCTTATATGCATTTGTATTATTTCTGCTTCCTTATATAATAGTAACTGATAGTTGGCAGTCAGTAGAAGCTGTCAACTATCAATTATATGTGATTTATTATCTAAATAATGCTACCAATACTAGAGTAAGTGTGCTAATAAGCTTAATTAAAACGTGCAGTGATGGACCTGCGGTGTCTTTAAATGGATCACCTACAGTATCACCTACAACGGCACCTTTATGTGTATCTGATTTCTTGCCGCCTAGATTTCCAAGTTCAATATATTTTTTCGCATTATCCCAAGCACCACCGCCGTTGTTTAAGAAAAGAGCTACTACTACACCAGCTATGGTACATATCATTAAGAAGCCTGCAGCAGCTTCCTTTCCTAATAATACGCCTACTATAATTGGAGCTGCAATAGGTATAATTCCAGGAAGAATCATTTCCTTTAGGGCCCCTTTTGTAACAATATCAACGCAATTTGCATAATCAGGTTTAGAAGTACCTTCTAATATACCAGGTATTTCCTTTAGTTGTCTTCTAACTTCTAATATAACATACTGAGCAGCTTTTCCTACTGAACGTATAGCAGTGGAGGCGAAAAGATATACTACCATTGCACCAAGAAAAGCACCTATAAATACTTCTATTTTTCCAATATCAACAGCAAACCATGAGTCTAAAGGCCTTCCCAATAATTTTTTCACTTGTTCTAGGTAGGCGAAGAATAAAAGAAAAGTAGCTAGTGCTGCAGAACCAATGGCATATCCCTTAGTTAAAGCCTTAGTGGTATTGCCACATGCGTCTAATTTATCTGTTATTAACCTTATTTCTTCTGGAGCTCCAGACATTTCTACTATACCGCCAGCATTGTCAGTAATAGGACCAAAGGTATCCATAGCTAATATATAAGCACAAGTAGAAAGCATTCCTATTGTAGCTATAGCAATACCATAAAGACCTCCGTTAGATACTCCTGGAAGAGCAATTTGACCTAATTTGAAAGATGTAAATATAGCTGCTGAGACAAATAATACAGGAAGAGCTGTTGATTCCATTCCAACAGATATACCAGTAATTATATTAGTTGCAGCACCAGTTTTAGATGATTCAGCAATAGACTTTACCGGCCTATATTTATAGGAGGTATAATAGTCTGTTACTACCACGAAGACATAACTTAATGCTATGCCCACAACTGCACATAGATATAAACTAATATAATTTATATTTCCCCCTTTTGGTAATTGTCCTGAAAACATTGATTTAGTTACAAAAAATAAAAATATTAAATTTAATACAGTTGTAACAAAATAACCTCGATATAATGCAGACATAGGATTATCTGTTTTATCATCAGCTTTCACAAAAAATATACCTACTATCGAAGAAAGTATACCGAGAGCACCTGTAACTAATGGGAATAGGATTCCTTTCCAACCGAATATTGGATATAATGCTACTCCTAAAATCATTGCTGCAATATTTTCTGCAGCAGTGGACTCAAAAAGATCAGCACCTCTTCCGGCACAATCGCCTACATTATCACCAACGAGATCGGCTATAACTGCAGGATTTCTAGGATCATCTTCAGGTATTCCAGCTTCCACCTTTCCAACTAAGTCAGCCCCTACATCAGCTGCTTTTGTGTAAATTCCACCACCTAGTTGAGCAAAAAGGGCTACAAAGGATGCACCAAAGCCGAAACCTACCAGTAAAGAAGGAGCTTCTTTTACCACAGCATCGTTGTTAGATATTCCACCAAAAAACAAGAACAACAAGGTTACGCCTAGAAGGGATAGAGAGGTAACGGCAAGACCAGTAACAGCGCCGCCTCTAAGAGCAATAGTCAAGGCTGAATTAAGCCCTTTTTTTGCACCGGCAGCTGCTCTTATGTTGGAGTTAACAGCCATATACATTCCTATATAGCCAGATATTCCAGAGCATAGAGCACCGGTTATAAAGGCAATTCCTATATGCCATGCATATTTAACAGCTATATCGGATCCCTTTGAAAGATTGCCAAAATAGTTGGCAGCTATGATCAATATTGCAGTTATTAGGGCAAGGCATACTATAGTTTTATACTGCCTTTTCATAAAAGCCATAGCACCTTCCTTGATGGCATTTGAAATGTTTTGCATTTGGCTAGAACCCTTTTCCTGAGAGAATATGAATTTGATGAGAAACAGAATTACTAATAAAGCAGTAGCAATTGATGAGAAGATAATAGTGAGATAAAAACTCAAGACCAACAACCCCTTTCTTAATAGGAAAATAGTTTTGGATTTGAGAAAATAGAAATTATGCTCTAAAAGTATAAAATAGTGCTATATATAAATATGCATAAAATTCTAATAATATGCTAAATGGGTAATGTAATATACTATAAACAAAAAAATAACTAACAAGTTGATTTAAATTAACACATATTATAAATCATATTAGTAAAAAAGTTCAAAAGGTAGAAAATATACTATAACAACAGCACAGTGATTAGTATAATAAGTAAAAAAAATAGCTATTGTAATTGCAAGAATTTGCATAATTCTTATATAACAAATTTACAAATAACTATATAGAATATATTTATAACTAAATTTCTATGTACATACTAACAATAAAATGAAATTTTTAAATTGAGAAAATTCATTTTATTACTTATTGTTAAAATATATACATAATTTTTATCTTAATGCAGATTGTAGAAAAAACTTTATGATACTTAACAAATAATTAACAAAAATAAGTAGAAATTGACTTATTATTAACAAGTTAGAACTTGATAAATAATTATAAAGGAACAAATATGAAATGTTATTCTCGTTAAGATTCATATTTGTTCCTTTGTTATTTGCAAAATATATGGACGAATAAGCATTTGGTAAGAAAAGGTGTTTTTAGAAATGAATAAATGAATAGTTTGAATTTCAAAAAAATAAATTTTCATGGGTAAATGGGCAGATAATCAATAAAAGTATTAAACTGTAATTTTTTCCAACTGTTAAGTTTTTGAATAAAATAAAAAAGTTATAATATATATTTTTATAGTAATGGTTTTTTGGAATGTATTGTAATTAAATTTTTAACATGTATAATTACAGTTAATAAGGAAAATATTTATAAGGTATTCATTAATTAGGCTTTATGCAAATAAAATGAAGGAATGGTATTTTACATTTGCAAAAATTAAGAACTATAGATTTATAAAAAATAATGAATATAAAAATTAAAATACTATAACAGCAAATAATTTCTTATAGTAAAAAATTAATACAGATCATTTCGTATTAATAACACAGAACAAAGAGAACAATTTCTAGAAAACACAAACTTAAAAGTAATGACTTTCCAAACTTGAAATGCAAGTTACGGAATATAAATATTTTATACATAATAATTAAGATATCAAGGATGTGAGAAAATATGAAAAAGGAATCTGAAGGAATAGTCATTGAGGTTAGTGGTAAAATAGCAAAGGTAAAGTCTAGTAGACATGGTGATTGTAAAAACTGTGGTGCTTGTCCAGGTGATAATGCTGCAGTATTAGATGTAGAAAATTCTCTTGGAGCTAAACCTGGACAACGGGTCTTATTTGAAATAAAAGAGGAGAATATGCTTAAGGCAGCATTTGTTGTTTATATACTGCCACTAATTGCAATTTTTTTAGGTGTTTTGCTTGGAGGATGGATATCAGAAGAAACAGGAGGATCCTTAAGGTTGTTTCAAATCGGAGGAGGTATAATAGCCTTTATTTTAGCATTTATATATATAAAGGTTTTTGATAAATTAGCTCATAATAATGAGAAAATGAAGCCAGTCATTACTCGAATTCTATAACAAAACAAAGTTTAAAATTATTTTCATAAAACATTTCAAGAGGGGGATTTGTAAATGGTAAGAAGTTTTCGTGGTGGAGTGCACCCAAATGGTCGTAAAAATTACACAGCTGGGAAAAGCATTGAAATAGCTCCTCTGCCAAGCAAAGTTATCATTCCGGTAAGACAACATATTGGAGCACCCTGTACACCAATAGTTAATAAAGGAGATGAAGTTAAAAAGGGACAGGTTATTGCCAAAAATGATGCCTTTGTGTCAAGTAATGTACATGCATCTATTTCCGGTAAAGTTACTGATGTATCAGAGTATCCGCATCCAGTGTTTGGGAAGTGCCTTTCTATTGTCATTGAAAACGATGGAATGGATCAATGGGTAGAGGGAATACCAATAGAACGGGAGTGGAAAGGCTTAAATGAAGATGAATTACGCAGCATTATTAGGGAAGCAGGTATAGTTGGTATGGGAGGAGCTACCTTTCCTACTCATGTAAAACTTGCTCCGCCAAAAGATAAAAAAATCGATACCTTCATATTAAATGCAGCAGAATGTGAGCCATATTTAACCTCTGACCACAGAGCAATGCTTGAATATACAGATCGGATAGTAACTGGAGTTTTGATAGTAATGAAAATTCTTGGGGTTGACAGGGGCTTTGTTGGAATTGAAGATAACAAGCCCGATGCAATTAGCACTATGGAAAAAGCTTTTCAAGGGACTAGTGTTAAGGTAGTTGCTCTTCCTACTAAATATCCTCAAGGTGCTGAAAAAATGCTTATAAAGATATTGACTGATAGGGAAGTTCCATCTGGAGGACTGCCTATGGAGGTAGGAGTAGTAGTTCAAAATGTTGGTACAGTAATAGCTATAAGTGATGCAGTAACAAAAGGAATTCCACTAATTCAAAGAGTTACAACAGTTAGTGGAGGAGCTTTAAAGGAACCAAAGAATCTTGTACTAAGAATTGGCACCACTTTTGCCCAAGCTATAGAATTTTGTGGAGGGCTTGTAAAATCGCCAGAAAAAATTATTATGGGTGGGCCAATGATGGGATTTGCACAATCAAATTTAGACCTTCCTGTAATTAAAGGAGTATCAGGAATTTTAGCTTTGAGCAAAGAAGATGTTAACTCTGGAAAGGAAAAACCATGTATAAGATGTGGACGATGCGTAGATGCCTGTCCTATGGGGTTGAATCCAAGTATGCTTAGTATATTAGGAGAACGTAATCTTTACCAAGAAGCTAAAGAAGATTTCAACTTATTAGATTGCGTAGAATGTGGAAGTTGTGTTTACGGATGTCCAGCTAAGCGAAACATTGTTCAATACATTAAGTACTGTAAGGCTCAAAACGCAGCAGCACAGGCTGCTAAAAAGTAGGAGGTGATTTAAAATGGCTGAAATTAAAGTTAACGATAATCTATTAACAGTGTCCACATCACCGCATATTCGTGCAGAGGAATCTATTTCTAAGATAATGTGGAGTGTCAGTGCGTCACTAGCGCCTGCAGCTATTTTTGGTGTGTATAATTTTGGAATACCAGCTCTAACTATAATGGTAGTAGGTATTTTAGCTGCTGTAGCCTGTGAATATTTTGTACAAAAGGTTAGGGGTAAGGAAATAACTATTAATGATGGAAGTGCTTTTTTAACTGGCTTGTTATTGGCAATGTGTGTACCACCTACATTACCACCTTATATGATGGCCATTGGTTCTTTCATAGCCATTGTTATTTGTAAACATTCAATGGGAGGACTAGGATATAACATTTTTAACCCAGCTCATATAGGAAGAGCAGCTTTAATGGTTTCATGGCCTATTGCTATGACTACCTGGAGTAAAATTACTACTAGTGTCGATGTAGTAACTTCTGCTACGCCATTAAATATATTGAAACAGCAGGGGTATGGAAAATTATTAGAGACCTTTGGGGGAACTTCAGAATTATACAAGGCATTATTCATTGGAACTCGTAATGGAAGTATTGGGGAAACTTCTACAATATTATTAATTATTGGTGGACTTTATCTAATATATAAGAAATACATCAATTGGCAAGTGCCAGTTTTTATGATTGGTACAGTGGCTATTTTGACATGGATATTCGGACCAGCAGGGCTATTTACAGGAGACCCTATATTCCATGTAATGGCTGGAGGATTGATAATAGGAGCTTTCTTTATGGCTACAGATATGGTTACTATTCCAATTACAAAAAAGGGACAAATTATTTTTGCTGTAGGTGCTGGAGCTCTTACTGTGTTAATTAGACTAAAGGGTGGTTATCCTGAAGGAGTATGTTACTCAATACTATTAATGAACAGTGTTACACCTTTAATTGATCGTCTATGTCCTCCAGTTAAATTTGGGATAAGGAGGTAATTGAAATGTCAGCTGAACATATAGAAAAGAAGTATAGTATTTTCCAAATTACAATGAATTTAGCTGCGGCCTGTTTTATATCTGGGGCAATAATTGCAGCAGTTTACTTTGTAACTAATCCTATTGCCAAAGAAAAAGCGGTTGTGATGAAAAATCAATCAATGAAATCCTTAGTTAAGGATGCAGAAAACTTTAAGGCTATAGATGGTAAAAAGGAGTGGTTTGAAGCACAGCAGGGTGGAAAAACCATTGCCTACGTAGTTCCATCAGAAAGTAAAGGTTATGGTGGAGCAATAAAAATGCTTGTGGCTGTTACACCACAAGGAAAAGTTATAGGTTATGAGATTATATCTCATAACGAGACACCGGGTTTAGGTGACAATGCAAGTAAAGATCCTTTTAAGAATCAGTTTAAAGATAAAGAAGCTAAAGCATTAGAAGTTACAAAGGATAAATCTAATACTGATAATATACAAGCTATGACAGGAGCTACTATTTCATCAAGAGCAGTAACTAAGGCTGTCAAAGAAGCTGTAGAGCAAGTTGTAGAATTTGCAGGAGGTAAGTAGTATGAAAGAATTATGGAATATATTTAAAAAAGGCATAATTGCAGAAAATCCTATTTTCGTTCTTGCACTTAGTTTATGTCCGGCATTAGCGGTAACTTCAACGGCAACAAATGCTCTAACCATGGGTCTATCAGTGTTATTTGTTATAACTGCAAACAATACTGTGGTATCCTTTACTAGAAAGTTAGTAAATCCTAAAGTTAGAGTGCCGGTTTACATTACATCAATAGCAACTATAGTTACTGTAGTTCAATTAGTACTACAGGCTTACTTCCCACATCTTTATAAAGCATTAGGTATTTATTTATCACTTATAGTTGTTTTTGCTATTATTCTAGCTCGTGCGGAAGTTTTCGCTTCAAAGAATTCTGTAATACCTTCCTTCTTCGATGGTTTAGGAATGGGATGTGGCTTTGCATTAGCTATGGTTTCAGTAGGGATAATTCGAGAGCTTTTTGGAGCAGGTACTATATTCGGAATTCACATATTAGGTTCATGGTATAATCCAGCTCTAATTATGATACTTCCTCCTGGAGGTTTCATACTAATTGGATATTTGGTAGCTGGCTATAAGATGATGCTAGAACGTTCTGCAAGACTTCAAGCTGAGAGGGGTGAAGCTTAATGGGTGAATATTTGACTATTTTTATAAGTGCTGTAGTTGTAAATAACTTTGTTTTAACGAGATTTTTAGGACTATGTATTTTCTTTGGAGTTTCTAAAAACTTAAATGCTTCTATTGGTATGGGTATGGCAGTTACCTCAGTAATGACCTTGAGTTCAATGCTTGCTTGGGTTGTATACCATTTTGTACTGCTGCCATATAATCTAACTTTTTTAACCACTGTGGTATTTGTTCTATTAATTGCAAGCTTTGTTCAGCTTTTGGAAACGATTATAAAAAAGCAAGCACCAGCCTTATATAATATGTGGGGAATCTATTTGCTATTAATAGCTACAAACTGTGTTGTTCTTGGAGTACCACTATTAAATGCAGAGTCTAACTATTCCTTTTTAAAGAGCGTAGTTCATGCTATAGGCTCAGGACTAGGATTTGCACTAGCAATAATTCTTATGGCAAGTTTAAGAGAAAAGTTAAGACTGGCAGATGTGCCTAAACCTCTAGAAGGATTAGGAATTGCGTTTATCTTAGCTGGAATGCTGGCATTAGCCTTCCTTGGTTTTTCCGGCATGATCGCAATTTAGAAAGGAGCTGAGGAAATGAGTACTCCAATTTTAGTTTTAATTGTAATGACTATTGTAGGTCTAATATTTGGTTTTGTTCTAGCCTATGTTAACAAAAAGTTTGCTGTGGAAGTAAACCCACTTATTCACATGGTAGAAGACATACTGCCAAAGGGGCAGTGTGGTGCCTGTGGTTATGCTGGTTGTGCAGGCTATGCTGAGGCAGTAGTCTTAGACGCTGATGTACCTCCTAATCTTTGTATACCTGGTAAAAAGCCAGTAGCCAATATGGTTGCTGAACTTACAGGAAAAGTTGCTCCGGAGGTTGAGCCAAGGGTTGCTCAAGTAAGATGTGGTGGCAGTCATAGCAAAGCAGTTAGAAATTATAAGTACCAAGGAATAGAAGATTGTGTTGCAGCAGGCTTACTTCAAGGGGGTCCTAAAGGCTGTCAGTATGGTTGCTTAGGTTTTGGAACTTGTGTTAAAAACTGTCCTTTTGGTGCAATGACAATGAGCGAAGAAGGATTGCCTATAGTTAACGAAAAAAAATGTACTGGCTGTGGAAAATGCGAAACAGTTTGTCCTAAAAAAGTTATGCATATGGTGCCTATAGGATCACCAGTGAGTATTAACTGTAATTCAAAAGACAAAGGAGCTGTAGCGAGAAAACTTTGTGATATTTCTTGCCTTGGCTGTGGAATTTGTGCAAAAAATTGTCCTCATGGTGCTGTAAAGGTGGAAAATAACCTAGCAGTGGTAGACTCTCATATATGTATTGAAAAATGCGATAACCCTACCTGTATACTTAAGTGTCCAACGGGAGCTATTAAAGCAGCAGAAGGAGTTAAAACCATAGTAGAGAGTCAACAAGAGATTGCTTCTAATAATTCCAATTAAATTTAAAAAACCTTCAGGAGTTCAACAGATTTTAATCTGTTAACCTTCTGAAGGTTTTTTATTATGTTTGTTTTCTATTAGTACTAATGAAGTTTAATAAATTTAAGTACAATTAAAGAAAGTTGGCTTTTGTTCATATATTTTACTTCATTGGTAATAAAATTTGAATGATTTTGGATTATTGCATAGAAAACGTTTGCGAAAAGCTATTGTAATTAAATTTTTAACAAGTATAATTACAAGTGAGAACAGTATATCGACAAAAAGCTTTTTATAATGCATTAATGAAATTTATGCTAATATGATTGATACAGCAGCAAGTATCCTAGATAGTACAGCTTAAAAACACATATGCTATAGTCATATTATAAGCTCTAAGTTTCTTTAATGCTCAACCTTTTATCAATTCTGAATATGTATTTAATTAGTACTACAGTTAGTTACAGCGCATGCAAAGCAAGTCTATATTTTTATATTTTACTTGATAGACAACACCAAATGCAGTAAAAAAAGACTAAATTGAGACAAAAGTTTCATAAAAAAATAAAAATAATAAGAAAATACTGCATAAATTTTAAAAAAATTGTTGAAAAATCTTGCAATTGTTAAAAAAGTGTCAACAATAAAGATAGGAGGATTAAAATGAATTTACTGACTTTTAAAAAGGGTGTACATCCACCTCATGGTAAGCATTTTACAGAAAACAAACAGATTGAAGAGCTATTACCAAAGGGAGACTTAGTATTTCCAATGTCTCAGCATATAGGTGCCCCTTGTGATCCTTTGGTAAAAAAAGGGGATAAAGTTCTAGTAGGCCAAAAAATAGGAGAGGCTAAGGGCTTTGTTTCATCACCAATTTTCAGCAGTATCTCAGGAACTGTTAAAAATGTTTCTCCTGTATTTACATCTGCTGGAACAAAAGTAAATGCAATTATAGTTGAAAATGATGGTAACTATGAAGAAGTTGAATTTGCTAAGCCAGGGAGTTACAAGGACCTTTCTAAGGAAGAAATAATAAAATTGATACAAGAAGCAGGAATAGTTGGTATGGGTGGAGCAGGTTTTCCTACTCATGTTAAGTTATCACCTCCGCCAGATAAGAAAATTGACAGTATAATTGTAAATGGAGCAGAATGTGAGCCTTATCTAACTTGTGACCATAGAATGATGCTGGAGGAAAGTGAGTATATAGTTGAAGGATTAAAGATAATCCTAAAGCTTTTCCCTGAAGCAAAAGGTTATATTGCCATTGAAAATAATAAGATGGATGCAGTAGAAGTTATGGAAAAAGCTGTAAAGAATGCAAAGGATGCATCTAATATAGAAGTAAAGGTATTAAAGACTAAATACCCTCAAGGTGCTGAAAAACAGTTAATTTATGCTGTTACTAGCAGGGAGGTGCCTTCAGGAAAGTTACCGGCAGATGCTGGATGTATTGTACAAAACGTAGATACAGTTAGAGAAATTTATAATGCTGTAGTTCTTGGAAGACCTCTTATGACAAGAGTTGTTACAGTAACTGGAGAAGCTGTAAAGGAACCTAAAAATCTAAGAGTTAAACTTGGAACTAACTGGATGGAACTTATAGAAGCCTGTGGTGGTTTTAAAGAAGAACCTACTAAGGTTATAGCTGGTGGACCAATGATGGGAATGACCGTTTCAATGCTTGATTTACCAGTAGTTAAGGGGACATCAGGAATATTATGTCTTACAGATAAGCAAGCAGTACTTCCAGAGGAATCACCATGTATAAGATGTGGAAAATGTGTACAAGCGTGCCCGATGAATCTAATTCCATCTTTCCTTGACTCATCCTCTAGAAGAAATAATTTAGATGCTTTTGAAGCAGATCATGGATTAGACTGTATAGAATGTGGATGTTGTACATTCTCTTGTCCAGCAAAACGTCATTTAATTCAGACTATACGTAATACAAAAAGAACAGTCTTAGCCAGTAAGAGAAAATAAATAAGGAGTGTGACTTTAATGACTCAAGTAACAAAGGTAGAAGCTGCGGAAATTAAAAATAAAGAAGCGGATACTTCTGTAAAAAAGAATAGCATATTTACACTATCATCATCGCCTCATATTCGTTCGAATTCAACGATACAATCTATTATGAGAGATGTAACAATAGCATTAGTTCCGGCTACATTAGCAGGAATATACTTCTTTAAAATTCAAGCATTTTTAGTAATATTGGTTTCAGTTTTATCCTGTGTGGCATCAGAATTTGTGTGGCAAAAGTATACAGGCAGAAAGGTAACTGTAGGAGATTACAGTGCAGTAGTAACTGGTTTATTATTGGCTTTTAACGTACCGCCATCACTTCCATTATGGATGGTTGCTATAGGTGGAGTATTTGCAGTTATAGTAGTTAAACAGCTATTTGGTGGACTTGGGCAAAATATCGTAAACCCAGCACTTGCTGCAAGAGCTTTTCTACTTGCATCTTGGCCTGTAGCGATGACTACATGGACTATAGATGGAATAACTGGAGCTACTCCACTTGGAATACTTAAAAATGAACCAGGAGCACTACCAAGCCTTTCATCAGTATTTTTAGGACATATAGGTGGTTCTATAGGAGAAACGTCAGCAATTGCACTAATTATAGGAGCGGCATATTTGCTCTATAAACGCATAATTACATGGCATATACCAGTAACTTATATAGGTACAGTTTTAGTTTTAACTACAGTAATAGGAAGACAAGGATTTATGACAGGTAATGGATTATATGAAATATTTACTGGTGGACTAATGCTTGGAGCCTTCTTTATGGCTACAGATTATACTACCTCACCTATGACTACAAAGGGACAAATTATATTTGGATTTGGATGTGGACTTTTATCAACTGTAATTCGTATATTTGGAGGATATCCAGAGGGAGTATCTTACTCAATATTAATAATGAACTTAGCAGTACCACTAATTGATAAATATACAGCTCCACGTGTGTTTGGTACTCAGGGGGTGAAATAATGAAAATATTTAAATTAGCATTAAGATTATTTATAGTAGCTGGAATGGCAGGAGCTATACTTGGTGCAGCTCACGCGGTAACAGAAAAACCAATCGCTGAACAGCAAAAAAAAGCTAACTCTGAAGCTATGAAGTTAATTTTGCCAAAGGCAGAGCAGTTTAATAAATTAGAAATTTCACCAAAAGGTGATGTTATAGAAGTAAATGAAGGAAAAAGTTCTGAAAAAACAGAAGGATATGCTATAAAAGTAACTCCAAAGGGATATGCTGGAGCCATTACGATGATGGTTGGTGTATCTACAGATGGAAAGGTTCAGGGAATAAAGATTTTATCTCACTCAGAAACTCCAGGCCTTGGAGCTAATGCTACTGAACCAGCATTTTCAGACCAGTATAAGGACAAAGCTACAGACAAAGCTCTCGAAGTTGTAAAGAGACCGGTAGCTAGTGAAAATGAAATTCAAGCAATTACTGGTTCAACAATCACTTCAAAGGCTGTAACAAAGGGAGTTAATGAAGCTGTTGAGTATTATAAGAGCGAGTTGAAGGGAGGACAAAAATAATGGGCGTTTTATGGGAAAGATTGAAAAATGGAATAATAACCGAGAATGTAATATTCGTTCAGGTTCTTGCTATGTGTCCTACTCTAGCAGTAACAACAAGTGCTATAAATGGTATAGGTATGGGACTTGCAAGTACTGTTGTTTTAATGGGTTCAAACTTAGCTATATCACTACTTAGAAAGTTTATTCCAGATGAAGTTAGACTACCAGCTTTTATAGTTGTTATTGCAGGATTCGTTACTTTAATTGATTTCTTAATGCAGGGATTTGTTCCAGCACTATACAAATCACTTGGAATTTTTATTCCTCTAATAGTTGTTAACTGTGTTATATTAGGAAGAGCAGAAGCCTATGCAAGTAAAAACAGCCCAGTTCCATCATTATTTGATGGTCTTGGACAAGGATTAGGCTTTACAGCTTCACTAGTTATAATAGGTATGATTAGAGAATTATTTGGTACAGGAAAATTATTTGGTGCTCATGTGATGCCAGCATCATTCCAGCCAGCGCTTATAATGATACTAGCTCCAGGTGCCTTCTTCACACTAGGAATATTAATGGCTCTTTTAAATAATCGTAAGCTTAAGAAAAAAGCAAATAAAGGAGTAACTGCTTAGAATATTAAATTATTTTGATTACAACTCAGAAAGAAGGGTGGAAAAGCGATGAAATTATTCATGTTAGTACTTTCGGGACTCCTAGTTAACAACTTTCTACTATCTAGATTCTTAGGAATATGTTCATTTTTAGGAGTTTCTAAAAAAGTTGAGACTGCAACAGGTATGGGATTTGCGGTTACGTTCGTTATGGCGCTATCCTCTTTAATATCATATGTGGTATATAATGCTATACTTGTACCTTTGCACATTACTTATTTATATAATATAGCCTTTATATTAGTTATTGCATCTTTAGTACAATTTGTTGAAATGGTTATAAAAAAGAAAAGTCCAGCACTTTATAAATCATTAGGAATTTTCCTTCCACTAATAACGACGAACTGTGCAGTTTTAGGTGCAGTTATACTAAACATGCAGGAAAAATATACTTTAATTGAATCTTTAGTTTTCGGAATAAGTGCAGGCCTTGGATATATGCTTGCTATAGTTTTACTTGCAGGCATAAGAGAGAGATTAGATGCAAACGAGAGTATGCCAAAATCAATGGAGGGATTGCCAATAACATTAATTACTGCGGGAATAATGTCAATAGCATTCTTAGGCTTCTCAGGATTAATAAAGTAGGAGGTACAATAAATGGAAATAAGTCAATTAGTTCTTCCTTTAGCTAGTATAGGAGGACTTGGAGTTACATTCGGTGTGGTTTTAGGATATGCATCCAAGAAATTTGCGGTAGAAGTTGATGAAAGAGTTCCATTAATAAGAGAGTGTCTTCCAAGTGCAAACTGTGGAGGCTGCGGATATGCAGGTTGTGACGCTTACGCTTCAGCGGTTGTTGAAGAAGGTGCACCTGCAAATGCTTGTACAGTTGGAGGCGCTAAAGTTACTGAACAAATAGCTCAAATAATGGGTGTTGAAGTTAGTAGTGATTCAGAACCACTAAAAGCCTTTATCAAGTGCGGAGGCTGTAACAGTCAGGCAAAACAAAAAGGGAACTACTATGGTACTATAGATTGTAGAGATGCTATGGTGGTACCAGGTACAGGAGCTAAGTCCTGTGAGTTTGGATGCATGGGGTACGGAAGCTGTATTAAGGCTTGTCAGTTTGATGCTATTGATATAGTAGATGGAATAGCAGTAGTAAATAAAGACAATTGTGTTGCTTGTGGAGCTTGTGTTAAGGCGTGTCCAAAAGCATTAATTGAATTGAAGCCTCTATCAGCAGTTGTTCGTGTAGCATGTAATTCAAAAAATAAGTTAAAAGAAGTTAAAGATGTCTGTCAGACTGGCTGTATAACTTGTAGACTATGCGAAAAAGCTTGTCCACATGGTGCTATTACTTTTGAGAACAATTTACCGGTAGTTGACAAATCAAAATGTGATCAGTGCTTTGCTTGTGTGTTGAAATGTCCTACAAAGGCTCTAATAGCTTATGGCAAGGAAGTAAAATACGAAAAAGCTCAGTAATTTATTCTATTAAAGTTTAATTTGTATAGAAATCTAGGTAATAATGCAAGACTGCAATAAAGTAGTCTTGCATTATTGCTGTGTTACTACTACTAATCAATATAGTTAAAAATCAATATTTTAGGAGATGTATTAGAATGGAAGGCAATACAGTATTATTAGCGGAAAATTTGATGAAACTTTTATTTATTATTATAATTTCAGGAGTGGTATTCGCCAAAATAGGTAAAAGGATTAAAATGCCAGATGTAGTATTATTCATAATAGCTGGTATAATCGTAGGTCCATCAGTTCTGAATCTTGTAGATTTTAGTAGCTATCCAATAGAAAATCAGCTTATACTTACCTTTGGAGCAGCTTATATTTTATACGATGGTGGTAGGGAAATACAGTTAAAGGTATTAAACGAAGTAAAAGGTTCTGTAGCAGTGCTTGCTACAGCAGGTGTAATAATATCTGCCTTTATAACAGGATTTTTTGCTTATAAAGTGCTTCACATTGATTTTATCTATGCGTTGCTTTTAGGATCAGTAATAGCATCTACAGATCCGTCAGTGCTTGTTCCATTATTTAAGAATATGAATATAAGTCCAAAGCTTAAGCAAACTATAATCTCAGAGTCAGCTTTTAATGATGCAGTAGGTGCAATAATGACTTTTGCAATTATAGGTATTATTTCAGGAGGATCTTTTTCTTTAGGTCATAGCATTATTGAATTACTAAAAGAAGCAGGTGGAGGAACTGTAGTAGGAGCTATATTCGGCTTTTTAGGTACAGCACTTGTATCCGAAGCTAAAGTGGGAGTATTAAGAGGCTATGCTGGAGAAGTAGCGGTAGCTTTAGTGCTTGCATCCTATGTTACTGCAGTGCATTTTGGTTTTAGCGGGTTCATGGCAGTATTTATAGTTGGAATGGTTTGTGGTAACAAAAAGATGTTTGGATTAGCTTCTGTAGATGAAGAATCATATGAACTTCATTCTAAGTTTAAAGAAGTAACAATTTCTATGCTTAGAATAATGATATTTGTTCTTTTAGGTGTTCAAATGAACTTTGCGATACTATCGAAATACTGGGGAAAGGCTTTAATTATAGTTCTTGGATTTGTGTTTATAGCAAGACCAGTATCAGTGTTGTTTTCAGTAATATTTGATAGAAAGGCAAAGTGGAATATAAGGGAAATAGCATATCTTATGTGGACAAGGGAAACAGGTGTTATACCTGCTGCCTTAGCTGGTATGCTTATATCTATGAAGATACAAAATGCAGATATAATATCCGCAGTAACTTCTATGGCTATAATTATTACGTTAACTTTCCAGGCAAGTACAGCTAAATATTTTGCAAAGATATTAAAGCTCGACATTGACTCTGGTGAAAATAAAGAGCAGTCTGATAAGATAGCTGCTTAATAAATAGATGCGACACAAAAACTTACGTGTATTGAGCACCAGTGTTCAGTACACGTAAGTTTTTGTGTCGCATAAATTTGCTATGTTGAAATCTACTTTCTTTTTCTTTTTGGAAGAAATGTATAAACTATTAATATGATACCAACTACAAGCATGGCATCTGTTATATAAGATGGCATAGACTACCTCCGATCAAAAAAATTTGCTGAATCAAATCTAAAACTAATTCCTATTTTAAAGTAGTATTACTTAGAAATAACATCTTTAAACATTGAAAGTTTATTTAGATGGACGTTCAAAAATTTAGTACAAAGACCTATAAAATATCCTGTAATTACTGCAGATACTAGTAGTATAGGAAGATATACGTAAATTCTAAAGTCTTGAACTACAAAGGAAGCTACAAGTAGTTGTCCTATGTTATGAAATATTGCACCACAGATGCTTACTGTCCATAAGCTCATAGATTCTTTAAAGGATTTATAGAGAACAATCATAATTATATTGCTTAAAAGTCCTCCAGCTATACTAAACATAAAGGCTGACATACTTCCACCAAAGATTGAGCCTAATATAGTCCTCAGAAACATAATTAGGAGAGCTTCTTTCCAACCAATTAATATTAGTGTTGCAAGAGAAATTATATTTGCAAGGCCTAATTTAATTCCAGGAAACAAAACAGGAATTTGTGCTTCTATCACATAGATAACTAAAGCAATACTAACTAGAAAGCTTAAAAAAACCATTTTCTTTGTCTTATTCATAAAAGGCACCTCACAAAGAGTTAAAAACTAAGGTGAATTTTTAACTAGATATTTGGTCATAATTTTCATTATTTCCTTCGATAGTAATAATAGTTTTATGTGGAAGACAAACTGCACTTTCACCAGGTTTTGAAATCCATCCGGTTTTAATGCAAACCTTATCAGGACAATCTGCATCAATAAATCGGATTTTTCCTGATTCAACTTCCACAATATTATAATTGTTTTCGTCATAAGGAATTTTGAATTGTTGCTTTCCTTTTGAAGAACTTAAATCTATAGTTTTAATAACTTTACCATCTTGTTTTATTACTGCTACAGGATGAGAACTTTTCACATATTGTTTATAACTAAAGACCCCCACAATACTTATCATGATTAAAGCTGCGATTAATACTGCTGCTATTTTATCTCCTTTTTTCATATTTTTACTCCCTCTAAATAAATAATAAAAGGTTTTTATTATATTAAGATAAAAATCGACATTATTAATTATACCATTTAATAATTACTTTAGAAAAGGTTTATATTAAAGAAGTTTACCGAATTTGCGATAAATTATTTATTTTTTAATGGAAGTAGTGATAAAATATAACAATAAGGCTTACTGTAATTGAAAGGAGTTACAAAATGAAATTTTTAAGGTACTTTTTAATTTTTATTCCAATTAGTATAATTGCTGAGTTAATTCATCTCAGCCCTATAATGCTTTTTGTTATTTCATCTCTGGCAATAATACCTCTTGCTGGAGTTATGGGCGAGGCTACAGAGGAGATTTCTGCCTACTCCGGTCCTAGAATAGGAGGCTTTTTAAATGCTACCTTTGGTAATGCCACAGAACTAATAATAGCCTTTTTTGCACTGAAGGCTGGACTTTTTGATGTGGTTAAGGCTTCCATAGCTGGTTCTGTAATAGGAAATATACTTCTTGTACTTGGGGCTAGTATGTTTTTAGGAGGTTGTAAATACAAAATTCAAAAGTTTAATAAAAATGTAGTAGAGACATCCTCTAGTATGCTGCTTTTTGCAGTTATAGGTCTCAGTATTCCAGCAATTTTCACACATACAATAAAAAATGATCTGCTCACTCAGAAGTACGAATGGTTAAGTGTTGGAGTAGCTATTGCTATGTTTATAATTTATATATTAGGTCTTTTCTTTTCTTTTTATACACATAAAGATTTATATGGCTCAGAGCATACAGAAGAAGGTGAGGCTAAATGGAGTTTAAAAAAATCAGTTATAGTTCTTATATTAGCAACAGTTGCAATTGCCTTTGAAAGTGAAATTTTAGTTAGTTCTGTAGAACCTATGACTGAGGCTATAGGGTTAAGTGAATTTTTTGTAGGGATAATACTTATACCTATTATAGGTAATGCTGCAGAGCATAGTACCGCAATTATTATGGCGATGAAGAATAAGATGGATGTAGCTATTGAAATAGCTATTGGATCAAGTCTGCAAATAATTCTATTTGTTGCACCAATACTAGTATTTTTAAGTCTTTTATTCAAACCTATGAGTATAGTATTTAATGAGTTTGAGCTAGTGGCCCTAATAGTTTCTGTTCTAATAGCAAATAGGGTAGCTAGCGATGGAGAATCTAATTGGCTTGAAGGAATTCAGCTTATAGCAGTATATATTATAATAGCCATTTCCTTCTTGATATAATTAATATGTATTATTTAAAAGGTTTTGTAAATAATACTACTGTCATTATTTAAAAGTTTATTAAATGACTGCTATTTCAAGATTGATTTTTAGACAATGACATAAATAACATATTTGGAGGTTTGTTTTAATGTTAACAGGTGTAGTAAAATGGTTTAATGATGAAAAAGGATATGGATTTATATCTGGAGAGGATGGTAATGATGTATTTGTTCATTACTCTGCTATAAAAGAAGAGGGAAAAAGAAAGAACTTAAATGAAGGAGAATCTGTTAAGTATGATGTAGTTCAGGGAGATAAGGGCCTTCAAGCCTCAAACGTTCAGAAAATATAAGGGGAATTAGTAAATGAGTACTAATTCTATGCTTATTCTATAGATTAGTTAACTAAATTAAGAGACAATTCATTGAATAAAGGTGTTTTTAGAAGTTTCACTTCTAAAAACACCTTTATTTTTTCAATGATTGAAAATATCCATTTAATTTTTTATACTATATATAGGTATAAAAACTAAGGGGGAATTAGTATGGACAAAAATACTGAATGGGTAATGGAGCAAAAAGTCAAAAGAACTATAGAAAATTTAGAGAAAAACAACATGGACGCCTACTTTGTTCAAGATGAAAAAGCACTAGTAGAAAAAATATCTGAATTTGTTACAGATGGAGATACAGTATCCGTAGGAGGTTCAATGACTCTTTTTGAAACAGGAGTTATTGAATTTTTAAGAAAAGGGAAATTTAATTTCTTAGATAGGTATAAGGAAGGGTTAACTGCTGCAGATACTAAAGATATTTTCAGAAAAAGTTTTTTAGCAGATGCCTATTTTGTAAGCAGCAATGCTGTAACAGAAAAAGGTGAATTATATAATGTAGATGGAAATGGGAATAGAGTTGCAGCTATGCTGTATGGTCCTGATAAGGTAATAGTAATTGTAGGTGTGAATAAAATAGTTAAAGATGTGGATGAAGCTATTAAAAGAACAAAAGGCTGTGCCGCACCAGCTAATACTAAGCGTCTAAATAGGAATACACCTTGTACAAAAGTTGGTTATTGCGTAGAGTGCAGTAGTGATGAAAGAATTTGTAATGATTACGTATTAATGAGAAGACAAACTCAAAAGGGAAGAGTAAAAGTTATAATAGTAGGAAAAGAATTAGGATATTAATTTTAAAATTGTAGTGTTGTATTAAAGGGAACTACCGAGCAAAGTAGTGGATAGTTCCCTTTAATACTGCAGGTTAATGCAGGTAACTGTTTCCGTCAAGAGGAATTAAAAATTGTAAACCAGGTGATTTAGATGCAAAACCAACGGCATATATAGTGTAAAATCTATTTGGAACTAGCCTAATATTAGGTACCGTCAATACTATGTTATTAGTGCCAGCTATTCTCATTTGTAGAGTATATGTGCTTGCATTAACATTTATATATCGCTCAATTTCTTTATAAGCTACGTCGCTAAATAGTTTTGTACCATTTGGAAGAGTTATATCTACATTTGGGGCATCTGGTGATAAATGAACGAATCTTATAGAAGCTTTTCCAGGGGTTATTGGTATACGTGGATCCTCTATTGGCAGTAAACTGATATCCGAAAGTTCTCCTATAACAGCAACAGTATAAATTCTTCCGTTAGGTATAAATATATTAGTATTAATAACAGGGTTTACTGTAGTTCCTGCAGGAAAGACTTTTATGTTATATAATCCACCGCCAGGTAATGGTATATACTGAGAAAATCCTCTATAGCTTAGATTTCGGAATACTGGAGAATTATTTACATATACGTCCACTGCTGGAGCATTTGGACTTGCATGAAGTACTCTTACATAGGTATCCGGGTCTGGATTTCTGTATTGCTTCTTAAGTCTTGGTAAGTATGGACAATTAAACATTAATATATCACCCTTTAAAAATAATTCTAATAATATTAATATATGTTACTATTTAACCTATGACACAATTTAATATTAAAATAAAAAAATATTTGTTAAGTAGATATACATTTGTTTTAGTTGAAAATATATTTGCACAGACTAAATAGGTTTAAAGAAACTGGTGTGCTGCTCATATCAATGTAGTCCATTGGATAACTACCATCCCAAGGATAGATTGATATGTATTTTTCGCTGTATACATTAATTATAAGTTTCTCTTTACTAAAGGTAAGATAGATTTTGTAAGAAGGTTTATCTGGAAGATCCTTTGGCTTAGGTATAAAATTATTCTTATTAAAGGATTTTAGTAAATTTCTAATACTGTCTATGCTTTCCTTTTCAAGTTCTTTTTCTCTATAAAAGTTTGTGTTTAAGATTATTGCTTTGCAGGTTGATTCTAAAGTTAGATTTTTAGCTAAAATATTTGTGTAGTAGAAATTATTTGGTTTAGTTTTGTTAAAACTAATACTGTTTAAATTATAATTACACCCAATAAATAGGGTAGTTATAATAGTTAAAGTACCTAGAAAAAGCAATATTTTTTTCAATACATATCACCCTAATATAAATTATTCATAAATAACATTATGAAGTTAGGCTGAATTTTATTACTAAAATGAAGGTAACTTAGTATATAAAGTATTTGATGCTCAGGAGGTATAGGTTTGAAATATAAAATTATAGCAGTAGATATGGATGGGACACTTTTAAATGACAATAAACATATATCTGAATATAACTTAGATATGATTAGTAAAGCTGTTGAAAAGGGAGTAAAGTTTGTAATAGCATCAGGAAGAATACCTGGTGGACTAAAGTTTTATGAAGCTACAGTAGCAAAGAATCAGCCGATGATTTGCTGTAATGGAGCTATTATACTAGATGAACATAAGGCTGCTATTTATTCAAATAAACTGAATAAAGAAGAGCTTTTAAAGATTATAGATGTTTTAAGAGAAAGTAAGGATACCTACTATCACTTTTATAGTGAGGATATTATATACAGTGAACAGTTTGGTCATGCAATAGAAAAATTCTATAAGTTTAATAGGACTGTAGATAGAGAGCATAGAATTGAGATTAGGATAATAGGTGATGCAAAAGAATATGTTAATGAAAAGGAATTAGAGATTAATAAAATTGTAGTTATGGATAATGATTTGGAGTATCTGTCTAAGTTAAGAGAGAGATTAGATAACATTGAAGGAATAGAAACTACAAAGTCAGGTATAGATAATATAGAAATAAATAGTAAAGGAGTAACCAAAGGTACTGCTCTTAAGCTTTTAGCAGACCATTATGGAGTTTCTATAGAAGAATGCATAGCAATTGGTAACGATGAAAATGATATCAGCATGATTAAATGTGCTGGCTTAGGGATTGCGGTACAAAATGCTACAGAATATGTGAAAGAAACAGCAGATTTTATTACTGAAAGAGATAACAATAATGGAGCGATAGCAGAGGTTATAGAGAGGTTTATATTAAGTGGTGAAGAATAGCAAGATTAGGAGTGATAACTTATGGAAGAAGTAAAAGTAGTATCAAAAAAAGATATTCAAACTAGGCTAAGAAGAATAGAGGGACAGATTAAAGGTATTGAGAAGATGGTTGAGGGGGATGTTTGTTGTAAAGATGTCCTAATTCAGGTTGCAGCAGTAAGAGCAGCCATTAATAAGGTAGGAGCATTAGTTCTAGAGAACTATGCAAAGACCTGTTTAATTTGTGGAGATGGTGAGAAGACACCAGAGGAAAAAATAGAAGAATTAGTATCAACTCTTACTATGTTCTTAAAGTAAATGAAGACAAGAGACGACGCAAGTTAGTATAACATTTCTTAACTTACGTCGTCTTTATTGACTAGTTACTTCTTGATTTATTAAATTTTGATTTTAATTTAACCCTAAATAAAACCATAGTTTTAGATATTGAAGATACCAAGAAAACTGTTACTGCTACAGTACCTGCAATGGCAATAGTTTGAATACCTAAGGCTAAGGATGAATTTATATTACCTTGTACTGTTTCATACATGGTATAATACATGCCACCTCCTGGAACTAAAGGGATAATTGAGGATATAATAAAGGTAGTTACAGGAGCTTTAAGAACCCTAGCCATAATTTCGGAATAGGCTGAGGCAAAAATGGAAGCAATAAAAAAACAAAAAGTATTGGGAATATGCAAATAAGAAGAAGTAAATAAATAGAGAAACCAGGTAATACCGCCGCCTAAAGATGCAAAGATCAAGTTTTTACCTCTTATATTAGCTAAAATGCTAAAAGATAGCGTAGCAATGAATGTGTATATAGAACTTAATATCATATTTTAACCCTCCAATAAAAGAAACCAAATCTTCATTGTAGCTCCTGTTCCTACGGCAATGGCAATAGCTATCAAAAAGGCTTCAACACCTCTAGAAATGCCAGCAATTAAATCACCGGCTATTGTATCTCTGATAGCGTTTGTTATAGCAAGTCCAGGAACAAGAAGCATAATTGATCCAATAATAATCTTATCTGCATGAGCACCAATACCAAGATGAACACTTAATAAAGCAACTAAGGCTGCCAATGCACCACATAAGGTGTTGACGAAAAAATCGTTGGTTTGTAAAAAACCTAATAATGTAGATGTTGATTTAATTAAACAACCTATAATAAAGGATACAAAAAAATCTCTTAAATTTCCTCCAAAAACTAAGGCAAAGAAAGCGGCAGTTATCCCTGAGAACAGTATATTTACCTTTATACTATAGGATTTGGAGTTTTCGACTTTATGAAGCTCACTCTCAATATATTCTAAGGTAAAGCCTTTATTTTTTATATTTCTAGATATATCGTTAACTTGAGAGATTTTCTCTAAATTTAGGCTTCGTTTTTTTATTCTTTTAATGATAGATATATTTTGACCATACTCGCTAGAAGCAGATACGATTATAGCTGTAGGAGTGGCAAAGGGCTCTACAATTTTAATATTATAAGCATTACATATTCTTATAATGGTTTCTTCAACTCTATAAATCTCTCCACCGTTTTCTAATATAATCTTACCAGCATAAGTAGCTATATTTAAAACTCTACTAATATCCATACTATATTCTCCTTTATATTTAGTCTAAAACTTACTTTCATCAAATTACTCATCAAGTATTATAACATAAAAAATTCATAATAAAATATGAATTGATTACTTTTAAACTTAACTTTTTAAACTATAATATTTGTTATTATTTATAAAGAAAATATTTAGGCATTACCTGCATAAATTGCAGGAAAAACTCTATAATTTAATATGGAATAAAATATTTTTAAGCTTAATAAATAGCTGAAAATACATTTAGTAAAAAGGGGTGTAGATAGTGAATTTTGAGAATTTAGAAATTATTGATAAGGATATTTTTGAAGTAATTGAGAAGGAAAGGTTAAGACAGGAAGAAGGTATAGAATTAATTGCTTCAGAAAACTTTACTAGTAAGGCTGTAATGGAGGCTATGGGCTCCTATTTAACAAATAAGTATGCAGAAGGGTATCCTGCAAAACGATATTATGGTGGATGCCATATAGTAGATATTGCAGAAGATCTAGCAAGGGATAGGATGAAAAAACTATTTAATGCAGAGTATGCAAATGTTCAACCTCATTCAGGTTCTGGTGCTAACATGGCGGTATATATGACTGTACTAAAGCCAGGAGATACAGTTTTAGGTATGAATTTAGCTCACGGTGGTCACTTAACCCATGGAAGTAGCGTAAGTTTTTCTGGAAAGCTGTACAATTTTATCTCTTACGGAGTTAGTGAAGAGACAGAGAGAATAGATTACGATGAAATGAGAAGATTAGCTTTAGAGAATAAACCTAAAATGATAGTATCTGGCGCTAGTGCTTATCCTAGAGAAATAGATTTTAAGAGAATAAAGGACATATGTGATGAGGTAGGAGCTTATATGATGGTTGATATGGCACATATAGCAGGATTAGTTGCTGCAGGAAAACATATGTCTCCTGTACCTTATGCAGATTTTGTTACTACAACAACGCACAAAACTCTTCGTGGTCCAAGAGGAGGAGCAATTCTTTGCAAAGAAAAGTATGGAAAAGATTTAGATAAAACTATTTTTCCAGGAACTCAGGGGGGACCTCTAATGCATATAGTTGCTGCTAAAGCTGTATGTTTTGGAGAGGCTTTAACTGATGATTACAAAGAATATATAAACCAAGTAGTTAAGAATTGCAAGATTTTAGCAGAGGAATTATTAAACTATGGATTTAGGTTAGTTACAGGTGGCACAGATAACCACCTAATATTATTAGATTTAACTAATAAAAATATAACTGGTAAGGATGCTGAAGAATTGCTAGATTCAGTAGGAATTACTGTGAATAAAAATGCAGTTCCTTTTGATAAACTTGGAGCAAATGTCACTAGCGGAATAAGAGTTGGTACTGCTGCTGTCACTACTAGAGGATTTAGGGAAGAGGAAATGAAAAAAATAGCCCATTTTATAAATTATGTAATAGAAAATAAAAATGGGAACTTATCAGATGTGAAAAAAGAGGTGAAGGAACTTTGCAGTAAATTCCCAATTTACAAATAAAATTCAGCTTAATAAATCTTTACTTCAAAAGACTATGTAAGTTACTAAATAAAAAAGCGTACCTGAATATTATTTGCCTTTGTAATAGTTTTTAAATATATCACATATAATTTACAAAAGTTATTTTCTAAAGATTAGAAAAAGGCGGGGATTAG
This sequence comes from Clostridium sp. CX1, assembly GCF_025398335.1. Classification (GTDB taxonomy): domain Bacteria; phylum Bacillota; class Clostridia; order Clostridiales; family Clostridiaceae; genus Clostridium_AM; species Clostridium_AM tanneri. Next base: position 5,399 of record NZ_JAODOO010000004.1, on the reverse strand, counting down.
TAAATGATAAAAAGGGGTAGCTGGATTGAAGTTGAAGACCTAGTGCATCTTTCTAAAGGTTTGACCGTTAAAATTTTTACTAGAGGATGTTGTCTAAGTGATTGTGATATTGGAGAGATGGTAGAGGTGAAAATTATTACAGGTCATGTGGCCAAGGGAAACGTTTCCAAAGATAGGCCTCTTTATAACTCTATTTCTAAATTAGGTAAGGACACAAGGGAAGTTCTAATGATAAGTACTTAGAAGAAAATAATATTAGCTCAAAATTTCTGTCATGTGGAAATTTTGGGCTAATATTATTTTGGTTCTGAAATTAATGTTCGGAGTTTATGGTTTGTGTGTATATTTTTTTAAATATATATATTTGCTATTTTTAAAAATATCCTTCTATGTTATAATATATACGAATGAAACAAAGGGTTTATTTAAAAATGTTCGTAAATTCTAGTATGGGGGGAAGTTTTAATGAAAAAAGCTGTAAGGAGACTACTAGTAGAAAAAAAGGAAGGAATGAATGCAGAAGCTGAAAACATTCTTAGGGACCTTAAAGAAAGTTTATCTATTAAAGAACTAGAATCCATAAGGATAATTAACAGATACGATATATCAGGTATAGAGGATGAGGAGTATGAAAGTGCAAAACATATAATTTTTTCTGAAAAGACAGTAGATAACATACATGAAGAAGAAATTAGTATAGAAAAAAATGAGAGAGTCTTTGCAGTGGAATACCTTCCAGGCCAATATGATCAAAGGGCAGACTCTGCATCTCAGTGTATCCAAATTCTTGCCCAAGGGGACAAACCCCAAGTTCTAACATCAAAATTATACATAATAAAAGGCAATATATCTGAAGAAGACTTTATCAGGATAAAAGACTATTGTATAAACACAGTAGATTCCAGAGAAGCTCTTTTAGAAAAAATAGAAGACTTAGAACTACAATTACAAACACCAGATTCAGTAGAGGTTTTAAAGGATTTTATAATATTTAGTGATGAACAACTTGAAGATTTCATGGAAAATAGACAGTTAGCTATGAGCTTTGAAGATATTAAATTATGTCAGAAGTATTTTAAAGACATAGAAAAAAGAAACCCAACTATTACGGAAATTAAGGTAATTGATACCTATTGGTCCGATCACTGCAGGCATACAACCTTTATGACAGAATTAGATAATATAGATATAGAACAAGGAAAGTTAGCCATTCCAATAAAAAAGGCCTATGAGGAATATCTAAGTATCAGAAGAAGCTTATATAAAGAGAAAGAAAAACCAAAGACACTTATGGATATGGCTACCATAGCTATGAAAGAGTTAAGGGGAAAAGGATTACTTGAGGATTTAGATCAGTCTGAAGAAATAAATGCTTGTAGTATTGTTGTAGATGCGGAAATTGATGGCAGCATAGAAAAGTGGCTTGTAATGTTTAAAAATGAAACTCATAATCACCCAACAGAAATTGAACCCTTTGGAGGTGCTGCTACTTGCCTGGGAGGTGCAATAAGGGACCCTCTTTCAGGAAGAGCATACGTATATCAAGCTATGAGGGTTACAGGAAGCGGTGATCCTAGGACAAATGTTGAAAATACGCTTCAAGGCAAATTACCACAAAAGAAAATAACTACAGAGGCAGCTCATGGATACAGTTCTTATGGAAATCAAATAGGATTAGCTACTGGACAGGTTGCAGAAATATATGATGAAGGATATGTGGCTAAAAGAATGGAAGTAGGTGCAGTTATTGCAGCTGCTCCTATGAAGAACGTTATAAGGAAAAGACCTATAGCAGGAGATACAGTGTTACTGGTAGGAGGAAGGACTGGAAGAGACGGTTGTGGTGGAGCAACAGGCTCATCTAAAAAGCATACAGAAAATTCAATACTGAGCTGTGGTGCGGAAGTTCAAAAGGGAAATCCAGTTATAGAAAGAAAAATACAGAGACTTTTTAGAAAAGAAAAGGTAAGTAGATTAATTAAAAGATGCAATGATTTTGGAGCTGGTGGAGTGTCTGTAGCAATAGGAGAGCTTGCAGAGAGTTTAAACATAAATTTAGATCTAATACCTAAGAAGTATGAAGGACTAGATGGTACAGAGCTTGCCATATCAGAATCACAGGAGCGTATGGCAGTGGTGGTAGCAAAGGAAGATGAAGAGAAGTTTATAGAGTACGCTAAAGAAGAAAATCTTGAGGCTACAACTGTAGCAGTAATAACCAATGACAGAAGGTTAAGAATGAATTGGAGAGGAAGCGATGTTGTAAATTTGAGCAGAGACTTTCTAGATACTAATGGCGTAAGAGGAAAGGCTGATGTGTTGGTTAAAGCACCAGAAGAGAGTAATAACTTCTTCGAGATCTTAAAAGGCAGATTAGGTTCTGATGTTGAAGGTAGGGAATCGAAAAATTTAAAGGAAAAGTGGCTTAATACTTTGAGTCAATTAAATATATGCAGTCAAAAAGGGTTAGTAGAAAGATTTGATAGTACAATTGGAGCTGGAACTGTATTAATGCCCTTTGGTGGAAAATATCAGTTAACACCAGCGGAAGGAATGGTAGCTAAGCTTCCTGTTCTAAATGGAGAAACTAAAACAGGAACTATTATGACTTATGGTTATAATCCGGACATAGCAAAATGGAGTCCATTTCATGGAGCAGTATATGCAGTAGTAGAGTCTGTAGCAAAGATTGTCGCTTGTGGTGGAGATGCGGGGGCAGTACGACTTACCTTCCAAGAGTATTTTGAGAAATTAGGAAAAGACCCTGTTAAATGGGGAAAACCTTTCTCAGCACTATTAGGTGCTTTGTATGCTCAGAGAGAGTTAGGTATTGCAGCAATTGGAGGAAAGGACAGTATGAGTGGAACTTTTAAAGATTTAGATGTACCACCTACATTAGTTTCCTTTGCTGTTAATCCAGTTAACGTAGATAAAGTAGTTTCTCCAGAATTTAAAAAAGCAGGTAGCAGAGTTGTAATCCTTCCAGTTCCTGTAGATGAATATCAGCTACCAAACTTTGAAGTTTTAAAGAAGAATTTATCTAAGATAACTTCAATGATTGGCAGAGGAGAAGTTTTATCAGCTTCCACTGTTAGAAGAGGCGGTATCTGCGAAGCTATAAGTAAAATGAGCTTCGGAAATAAGATAGGAATGAAGTTTGCAGATTATATAGAAGAGAGAGAATTATTTGCCCCTAAATATGGCTCCCTTATACTAGAGATAGCTAGTGATTTAGATTTGAAAGAAAGATTAAATAATATAGAATTTAAGGTTTTAGGAGAAACTCAAGAAAAGTCTTCTATAGATATAATGGAACTGACAATAGATATAGATGAGAACATTGAAGCTTGGCAAGATACTTTAGAAAATGTTTTTGGGACAAAAGTTAAGTCTCAAGGAGAGAAAAGTACTTTTATAGATACAAATATGGAATTTTATGACCTTGAAAAAGCACAATCGGTAAACAGCAGTAATAGAGAAAAGGTAAACTCTCCAGCAATTAAATTAGCTAAACCGAAAGTATTTATACCAGTTTTTCCAGGTACAAATTGTGAATATGATTCAGAAAGAGCCTTTCTAAAAGCTGGAGCAGAGGTAGAGATTATGATATTTAAAAACTTAAGGGCAAAGGATATAGAAGAATCTATAGATAGAATGGTAAGTATTATAAATTCCTCTCAAATAGTAATGTTGCCAGGAGGCTTTAGTGCTGGAGATGAACCAGATGGCTCTGGTAAGTTTATAGCTACTGTGTTTAGAAATCCGAAAGTAAAGGAAGCGGTTATGGAGCTTTTGAAAAATAGAGATGGATTAATGCTTGGCATATGTAATGGCTTCCAAGCACTTATTAAACTAGGCCTAGTTCCTTTTGGGGAAATAAGAGATATAGAGGAAGACTGCCCAACTCTTACCTATAATAAGATAGGAAGACACGTTTCAACTATGGTAAATACTAAAATAGTATCTACTATTTCACCTTGGTTTAATAAGGTAAGGGTTGGAGATATTCATACTGTGGCTGTATCTCATGGAGAAGGAAGATTTGTAGCTAATAAGGAGGTTTTAGATAATCTTATAAAGAAGGGACAAATAGCTACTCAATACGTGGATTTTAATGGTAATCCTACTAATGAGGTTAGATTTAATCCTAATGGATCTGTTTTAGCAATTGAAGGAATAACAAGTCCGGATGGAAGAGTTCTTGGGAAGATGGCACATTCGGAAAGAATAGGGGAAAATGTGTTTAAGAATATTACAGGTAGTAAGGAACAAAGGATATTTGAAGCTGGAGTGGAATACTTTAAGTAGAGTTTTTATAAAAATAATTTTTAAAGTAAACCGCTAAGGTACGAAAACATAACACTTAACATTTCCTATAAAGTACTGTAAAGAAGAACATTTAAATAGTTATATGAGTTACTTTGTAGTTATTGTGATAAAAGCACTAATAGTCTTATTTGTTTGAGGATTATTAGTGTTTTTATTCATGGAGAAAGTTTTAACTAATATCGGTAACCACTTCTCTAAAAGAAGCATAGGATAATATAATATTGCTGATTTAGGAGGATTTTATGGGAAAACATAAAAAGACTAATCTAGTTAGACAGAATAATTCTAATCTATCACAATCAACTGTAAAGCCTGAAGTAACCAATCCTAAAAGGAAAAAGAAAAGGATTATAGGAGAAGTTAAAGAAAAAAGACAAAAGAATGTTAAACACTTTTTGAAAGAAGACTTAACTTTTGAAGCAGCTATCTATAATGAGGATGTTCATTACTATAGTGATGGTCAGTGGAAAGACATAGATAACTCAATAATAGATGGTAAAGATGAAGAAAATAATGATGTATTTGAAAATAAAGAAAATGACATTAAAATCAAGATTGCTAAAAAGGTTAAGAATAAGAAATTAGTGACTATTAGAAAAGATAAATATGAAATATCTTGGGGTATTGATAAAGCTTCAAATTCTAATGGTAAAGTAAAAGGTAAAGAAAAGTTGAGATCTAAAAACGAGCATCAATCTAGAAATAGAAGTAGAGATAAAAAAGTCAAATATAGACAACAGCAAGATGAAGGCAAAATCATTGAAGCTGAAAATCTAAATAAACAAACTCTAAAAAACATCTCATCTACAGTAGAATTCCAAAATGTGTATCCCAATATAGATTTACAATACACAATAATTTCAAGTAATTTGAAAGAAAGTATAATTATTAAAAGTAAAGTAGATAACCCTGTATTTACTTTCAATTTGAATGTAAAAAATTTGGTGCCAAAACTTCAACAGGATTATTCAATAATATTTTATGATGACAAAGACACATCAATAGTTGTATTTAAAATTGATCCACCCTTTATGTATGATGGAACTGGAGAAACAAGTGAGGATATTAAG
>NZ_JAODOO010000039.1 GCF_025398335.1 Clostridium sp. CX1 | reverse complement strand
ATCTTGATATTAAGTTTTTTTGTTTATTTGTCGCTCATCAAGCGACGAATGTTATGTTATCATCTTTATCATTTGAAAATATAAATGGTATAACAGCTTAGACTAAATTAAACCATTCAATTTAATTCATTCTTTTTATTCCTTTATATTTTGCCTAATGATACACCAGAGTCAGTTTGTTTCAATTTAACATATACTAAAAATAGATATATCTATTAGTGTTAAAGAGTTCCCTTATAACTTAACCTGCTGAATTTTAGTGATTATACAATTTGTCTTTTCTAAAATCTATATTTTATAAATACTTTTTTACAAATAACAGCAGTCTCTTCTACAGAATTAAGGATTTATTTATAATCTTTTTACCATATATGTGTTAATATATAGTTGTAAGAAATTAATGTAAATCATATTAACTTTTCAAGATAGGAGGAGATGACTTTAATGAAAAGTAAAAAAATAATATCAATTGTTCTTTCAGTTTCAATAGCTACTTGTTCTATATTAGGTACTTCTTATGCAGTTAAAGCCGCTACACTGCATGGTATTGTGTCATCTAAACAAGGATTAAATGTAAGAAATGAATCTAATTCTGGTGCAAAAATTATAGGAAGCCTAAAATTAGATGAGTCAGTAGAAATATTAGAGACTACAGGTGATTGGTATAAAATTAAATATGGTTCTTCCTATGGATATGTATCCAAACAATATATAGCATTAGATAAGAATCCACCCGATGACAGTAATCCACAAAAGGAAGATTCAAACTCGAATACAGAAGAAAAAACTCCAGAATATAAGAACTTCAGCGAAAGAAAAGATGTAGATCAGCTTAAGCAGTGGAAAATCAAATTTAATAGAAAAATAAAAGATACTGAAAGTAACAAAAATGAATTTAAGGTTATAGATACCAATGGTAGCTTTGTTTCAACTAAAGTTTTAATAGATGACTACTCTGTAACTGTCATTCCATGGAGCACTGGCTATAACTACGAAGAAAATTATAAGTTAATTATCGGAGATAACATAGAAAGCTCTGATGGTATAAAAATAAAGTATACTTCAACTATGGCTTTTTCTATTAAATCAAAGGCTGCTTCACTTGGACTAGGCAATAATGAAACAGAATCTGTAAGTAATAATAGAAACTTCGATTGGTATATTGGCCAAAATGATACTGGAAAATATTCAGCTATAAACTCTGGCCCTGCTGCTGTAGCTATGGCTATTAAGTGGACAAACCCTTCGCTTGATAAGTCAGTGGCCTATATAAGAGATACATATGAAAATGATGGGTTAGCTTGGAGTATGAATAACATTATTTCTTCTTTAAAAGATTCAAATATAAAATATAACTCTTGTGATGATATAAGCGAAGATGAATTAAAGAAGCAACTTAAATCTGGAAACATACTTATAGTTAATCTCAATCCACAATATATAAATTATAATGACAGTTCAGAGTCTAGAGTTGGACGTTTCCATATAGTTGATGGAAGTGCCTATACTGTTATTATAAAAGGTTACAAAGTTGTGGATGGTAAAACCTACTTTGAAATATACGATTCCTTCAATATTAATTCTAATTACTTAGATGGTTCGCCAAAAGGTAAAAATAATTACTATCCTGCAAATGAGGTGTTAAATTCTCTTATGTCAGAGAATATTCATCCTATTATAGTAAGCAAAGATAACTAAAACAAAAGCACTAGAGATAAAATCTAGTGCTTCTTTGTTTATATCCTATATATGCTGATACATATCTTATTGTACTAGAGATTTTTTTACTTAAATAATATTTTTCTAACCTTCCTTTACCTAATAGAAATTCTCACAAAAAATGATATAATAGTACTGGCTGTAAATAATATTATTTTAATAAAGGAGTATAATATGGAGGCTAAACAAGTTTTGGAGATTACTCTTTCTGCAGGTCATATGCTTTTAAGTAATGGTGCAGAAGCTTATAGAGTTGAGGAAACCATTGAAAGAATATGTAGTTCTTATAACTTACAATGTGAATGCATGGTAACAGCTAAGGGAGTTTTTATCTCGCTCTTAGATGGTGATAATGAAAAAATAACTTCGTTAAAAAAGATTCGGACAAGACGGGTAGATCTATATAGGATAGAGCTTATCAATTCTTTTTCTAGAAATCTTCAGCATAACCCTATTTCCTATGAAGAAGCAAAACAGATATTGAAGGATATAGAAGGAGCCCCCTATTTCAGCTTTCCTGTTAGAATTTTTGCAGCAAGTATGACTTCTTTTGTATATTCATTGTTTTTTAATGGGACAATCTATGACTCAATTGTTTCAGCAATTGTCAGTGTGGGTATATATTTTATGTTGGAAAAAATATCTCATGTTGGTTTTTTTCAGTTTTTTGAATTCTTCCTTTCAGGTTTTATTATAGGTGGCGTAAGTATAGCCGCCCAAAAGCTACTACCCTTTGTAAGCAAAGGAAATGTTATAACTGGTGCAATAATGATATTATTACCTGGAGTACCTCTTACTAATGGAATTAAAGATATTATATATGGAGATTTTGATTCAGGAATGACTAAATTCGGTGAATCAATGCTTGTTATAACTGCTGTAGGCGCAGGTATTGGCGCAGCATTGGCTATTGGGGTAGGTGTAAAATTATGATGAAACAAATAGTATTAGCATTTTTCGGAAGTATATTCCCTGTTATACTTTTTAATATTGACAGAAAAAAGATAATATGGACCGGCTTTTGTGGGGTTTTTGGTTGGATAACCTATCTTATGGTATATAAATATACTGTTAGCCCTGTTTCTGCATCTTTTGCAGGATCTTTTGTCGTAGGTGTGTACAGTGAGTTAATGGCACGAAAACTTAGAACTCCTGCAGTACAGTTTTCAATACCAGGAATATTTCCCCTTGTACCTGGTATAACAGCATATAATACTATAAATTACATAGTAGAGCAAAACTATTCAGCTGCCTACTCAAAGGGAATGCAAACAGTAGCTGTAGCAGGAGCAATTGCATTTGGTATAATGCTTTCATCTACAACTTTTCGCTTTATTTCAAAGCTAGTAAGGTCAAAAAAACTTCAGCAATAGTTTAAAAGATTGTGTTTGAAAACGGATATTTATAATTTTCATGAATAAAAGCCATGCATATAAGGAAGCTTATTTTCCTGTTTATGAATGGCCTTTGTTTTTTTATAAGACTTTTATACATTTTCTCCTAGTTTTCCTTACACTAAAGAACCAGCTTTGGGTCTTCTGTATAGTTTTTAAAACCTTTTATTTTACTTTTTTCTTTACATATTAATGCTATATTGCAATATACATCTCTATTGTGAGGATTTAATTTTATAACTTTAACGTAATCATCAATAGCTTTTTCATATTCCTGCATCGCATAAAATACGACTCCTCTATTGTTGTATGCATTCTCATAAGTATCATTTATGATTATAGTCTTGCTATAATCATAAATTGCTTTTTCATAATTTCTATTCATGTAATGTATAATTCCTCTATTATAATACGCTTCCCAATCCTTGGGATTCAGTTCTATAGCTGTACTAAAGTCATCTAATGCTTTTTCACTCATATTTAGTTTTCTATAGGTTAACCCTCTATTAAAATAAGCATTTGCATTTAATGTATTTAATTTCAGAAGCTTATTGTAATCTTGGATAGCCTTACTATACTCCTCTTTAGCATAATAAGTAACAGCCCTATTATTATACGCATCCTCATCATTCGAATTTAATTCTATAACTTTTGTAAAATCCCTTATTGCCAGATCATAATCTTTCAAGTCTTTATAAGCACTACCTCTATTAAAATAAGCATCTATATAATTACAGTTAAAATTTATTGCTGCAGAGTAAAACTTAATCTTTTCTACTAAGTTAACAGAATAATACGCTCTGGAAAAAAACTCTTCTGCCTTTACTTTCTTATCTAGTTTCTTATTACTACTTGGATTTTTTATTCTTTTTTTCGAATCACTCATTTGTATTACTCTACTAGTTCCTCTGTCTATAACAATCACTCCATTACAATAAATTACTTACCCTGTCAGTATATGATATATTTTAAATTATTCCACTAACAGATTTGTTATTTTTGCTTTATTACCTATTTTAATAAATAATGCTAAAATCCTGACCTATTAAATTTAAATATAGGCTTTGTTAAAGCAAATCATTAATATAATAAAAAAAGCAAGAAATAACCTATAGTTATTTCTTGCTTT
>NZ_JAODOO010000038.1 GCF_025398335.1 Clostridium sp. CX1 | reverse complement strand
ATAAGATACTGAAATTATTAAGTTTAAATGCCCTTTAATGTTTAAGCTTTGCTTATAATTATTGGGCACAGTTATATATTATAAACAAGGTGTAGTATTTTGTCAACTATTGTTTAAAAAAAGTTTATTCGTATAAAACTACAGGAAATTATAAGACAAATATGAGCTAATATTAAATGTGAAGCTTTTAGGATTAACCATCGAATAGATTGATGTATTTTTGAATATATATGAAATGACCTTTAATTAGGAGGAATTAAGTTGTCTATAAATTTTCAATGTGATTTAAATGAAGCAAAGAGAATTACATCTAAAAAGCTTGTGGAAAAAACTATAGAACTGATTAACGATAGGAAAGTAAAAAAGTTAAATGCTATATGGCTTGAAGTTACAGGATGCTCAGGAAATACAATCTCATTCTTAAATAGCGAAAATCCGTCCTTAAATTATATTTTAACTAACTTAATAAATTTGACCTACGATAACATGCTTATGGTATCAGAAGGAGAAGCTGCCTTTGAGCAATTTTTAAACACTTTGAATACCGAATTTATACTTTTAGTAGATGGAGCTGTATCTACTAAAGAAAATGGTCTTTACAATATTATTGCAAATTATAAAGGAAAGTGGATTACGGCACTTGATGCAGTTAAAATGGCAGGAGAAAAAGCAAAGTATGTTTTAGCAGTAGGTACCTGCGCTTCTTATGGGGGGATTTCTGCAGCAAAACCTAATCCTTCTGGAAGCAAAAGAGTTCAGGAAATTTTAAGTTCTCCTGTTATAAATCTTCCAGGTTGCCCTTGTCATCCTGATTGGGTAGTTGGGACAATAGCACATCTGGTATCTCGTGGTTTGCCTGAATTGGATAATGATAACAGACCTTTGCTTTTTTACGGAGTTACTATTCATGATAGATGCACTAGAAGAGGATTTTTTGATAAAGGTATATTTGCAAAAAAATTTGGAGAAGAAGGTTGTATGTTTAAGCTTGGATGTAGAGGACCTGTTACGAAAACTGATTGTCCAAGAAGACAATGGAATGGATATGTAAACTGGCCAGTAGAGGACAATACCAATTGTATTGGTTGTGCACAAAAATATTTTCCGGATGGTATGGAACCTTTTGTAAGATATTAGGAGGAGATATGGGAAAGATTATTAGAATTGATCCTGTTACAAGGATAAGTGGATTTTTAGATATAAAAATAGAAGTAGAAGAAAGCATAATAACAAAAGCAGAAACTAGTGGACTTCTATATAGAGGCTTTGAAAAGATGCTAAAGGGAAGATCTCCTTTAGATGCAGTCTATTTTACTGAGAGAATATGCGGAATATGTTCTATAGCTCATGGAACAGCCTCTACTAGGGCTCTCGAAGATGCACTAAATATTAATGTAGCTGTAAATGATTTATATCTTCGTGATATAATGCATGGCTTTGATTTTTTACAAAATCATTTAAGACAGTTTTATTTTTTTACAGTACCAAGCTATGCTAAGATGCCAGATATAAAACCTCTGTATTCTCAGGAATATACGGATTTTAGAATGCCCGATAGCCTAAATAAAAGAATGGCAGAACACTATAATAAAGCTATAAAATATAGCAGATTAGCTCATGAAGGGCTAGCAGTGTTAGGAGGAAAGGCTCCTCATGTACATGGAATTTTTGTAGGTGGGGTTACAGTTAATATGGATTCCTATAAGTTAGAAAAGGTGAAGTCAATAATAGCTGAAATAAAGGAATTTGTAGACAATAATATGCTAGAGGATGTAGATATAATTTCAAAGTATTATCCCGATTACTTCGAAAAAGGTATATCTTACCCTAATTTTATGAGTTACGGGCTTTTTGATAAATATCCTTCCGATTTAGAGATAAGTTATGTTCAACCTGGTATTAGTATATCAGATAAAAAGTATCCTCTTGATACAGGAGAAATTACAGAGCATATAAAATACTCATGGTACAGTAGAGAGAAGACAGGGGAAGAAGCAAATATAAAAAAACCCGACGGCTATAGTTTTATAAAAGCACCTCGCTATAATGGACTGCCAATGGAGGTTGGCCCATTAGCAAGGATGATGATTTCTGGTTATTATACCAGGGGAAACTCCTGTATGGATAGAAATATAGCTAGAGTGCTTGAAACAAAGAAAATATTAGAAATAGTGAGTAATTTAACAGAAAGAGTACAACTTAAGGTTTCAAATCAGCAGATTTACGAAATTCCGGATAGTGCCTTTGGAATGGGAATCACAGATACAATAAGGGGCTCACTAGGTCATTGGATAGAGATAAAGAATAAAGTTATAAAATACTATGATATTATTACACCTACAGCTTGGAATCTATCTCCTAAAGATGATAATGGCACACCAGGAGTGGGAGAGAAGTCTCTAATTGGATCAAAAATTAATGATATAAAACAGCCTGTAGAGGCAGGTAGGATTATAAGATCCTTCGATCCTTGTATATCCTGTGCTACACATGTAATAGGTGATGGACAAGAACCAATAGAAATAGAGATATTAGTATGAGTATTAAGGTTATAGCTATAGGAAATACATTGATGGAAGACGATGGTATAGCCATTGCTGTAATAGAAAACATAAGGGCAGATTTAGAAGAGAAAAATATAGAGGTTATAGTTGGTGAGACAGACTTTAATTATTGTATATCTATGATAAATGATGAGGATTTGCTTCTAATTATAGATGCAGCTTCTTATGGTGGCACTGCAGGACAAATAAATACTTATGATATAGATAGATATAACCCTTTTAAAAAGGGATATACCCAGCATAGTTACCAGTTACTAGATTTACTGCACTTGTATTTTACAAATTTGAAGGGGTTTGTTATTGGAATACAGATTAATAGTATAAGTTTCAAGCTAGGGCTTAGTAAAGTTTTAGACAGTAAGCTTAAGAATGTTTCTAGAGAAGTTGAAGAAACTATCAACTATTTAATATCAAAGTATCTATAATTAATAAATATTAAGATTTGTTAATGCTGAAATAGTAAAATGTCATGCTATGTAGTTCTAAATACATGAAAATAAGCATAAGTTTTAATAAATAAGATACCCCCATTTATTTTTAGAATAAATTGGGGGATATTCTTTCGAGAAAGTGAATAGTGGGGAAAGATATGTATAAGCATTTTGAAGCAGTTAAAATTGTTCAGCGAAAGATATGTTACTACAGATATATGGCTATTTTCAGTCTATGTCAATATAGAAAAAAGCATTTTATAAACCTAATGAATATTGAAAAGAGAAGGTTAAAGGAGTTATTAGAAAAAAAACGTAGGACAGAGCATGAAGAAATAAACTTAAGCAGACAACGGGAGTTTACATTAGAGGAATTAGCGAAATATAGCGGCGCTGGAGGAAAACCTGCCTATGTTGCTATTAATGGGGTGGTATATGATGTAAGCCTTAATAGTGCATGGGGGGGAGGCACTCATTTTGGATTATATTCAGGGAAAGATTTAACTTCGGAATTTGCAGGTTGCCATAAAGCCAATGCAGAAATTATAAATAATCTTGTTAAAGTAGGAAGATTAAAAATATGAGGAGGAATTAAAAATGCATGATACTATACTTTTAAATAAAATATCCACTTCCTTACAGGAGCTTTGTAGAAATCATAATATAAAAAGGATTGGAAGATTATCAATAATTGTAGATGAAAATAGTCATTTAAACTCTTCTAATTTATATGAACATCTTCGTGAATGTAATAAAAGTTTAGTGGGGGAATGGACCAATATTATAGTGGAAAAAGATCAGCTAGATAGTCAAGTTGCAATTCTTCATAGTATAGAAGGAGAGAAATAAGAAACATAACTGCTGAAAGATGGAAAGCACTATGAAATTACAGGAATGAAGATGAGGAAGAACCAGGGCTATAAAGCATACTCCTTGAAGATATATGGTATCATACAGGGAGTGGGCTTTAGTCCTTTTATTTATAAAAAGGCAAAGGAGTTTAATATAAAAAGGTGGGTTAGCAATGCAGGAGAAATAATTGTTATACATTAATAATTTGATAAATTTATGCATAGAAACTGAGTCTGGTGTGTCTACATAGCTAACATATAGTATAGGTGAGGAATGTTAAGGGATATCAAGTTAATCTTAAATAATTTAATATTAGCCTTATAACCTATAAAGTAAAAAATGATAAGATAACATTCGTCGCTTAATGAGCGGCAAATAAGCAAAAAATTTAATATCAAAAC
>NZ_JAODOO010000037.1 GCF_025398335.1 Clostridium sp. CX1 | reverse complement strand
GAAGCATCCTTAAATTAAGGGTGCTTTTTTTATGCTTTCAAAAAGGGTTGACGGTAGTTTACAATGAAGTGAAGCTTGAATCAGATAAATCTATAAATATCTTCTATAAACTGGTTGAAGGTTAGTACCTTCGTATCACCTATTAAGACTTTTGCGCTCTCATACATTCTCTTATCTTCTGTAACTAACACGTACATTTCACTACCTTTACAAATATTGATAAGATTATAGTCATTTATAGAAATTTTATTACCATCTACAAAATACATATTATTTTCATATTTAACTTTGCCGTTCTTTACAAAGTCTTCCTGAAATTTTAAATTATCTTCATCAAGGACATGTTCCAGTAATCTTAGAAATCTGTCTGAGAATGCAGTTACTCCTTTAAAATCTATATATTCTTTTTTAGATAATTCCCCAGCTATATCTTTACTAATTTTAAAGTCTATCTCTTTTACATTTTCTATCTCTTTGATTAATTTTGGGCATCTATTCCATATTGCAATTACTACATTAGAGTCTAGCAGATAATATTTAACAACCATTGGTTTTACCTCCTTCATGCTTTTACCTCTAATAGGTTAAGTATAACATTTATATTATTTATATCCCCATGCTTTTTTTTTATTAGCGGATACATTTTTATAATTTCCTTCAACCTTTCTTTATTTTTTAGTTGAAAAAGTACTATTGGTAAATATAAATTTTTAGTTATGAAACTTAGTAAATAGCAATAAAATTACTAAATGTACTAAAAGTCGACAATGTGATATGTGTAATGACTATTTTAGAGATACATTGTCCAAACAAGGATATTCCATGCTTTAAGTTTTATAAAAATTCTTATATAATTTAATACTATATACTGCTACACTATATGGTGTTAAAGTGTATAGTGATAAATTATATATCTTCCACTTGGTTTTATATTTTTAATTAATCAGAGTTAAATGGTAGATATGTAATTATTAATTATTTAAAAAAGGGGGTTTTATTATGAATATTTGGAGAAAAAAGTCTTTAGAGCAAATGCTTCAGGGAGTGCAAAGTTCAGCTTTAAAGAAAAATCTTAAAGCAAAGGACATAGCTGCACTAGGTATTGGAGCAGTTGTTGGCACTGGGATATTTGTGGCAACAGGAGAAGGTGCCCACGCTGCAGGTCCAGCAGTAATTATTTCATTTATTTTAGCAGCTATAGTAGCGTGTCTTTGTGGGTTAAGTTATTGTGAACTTTCTACTATGTTTCCTGTGGCAGGCAGTACTTACTCTTACTCTTATATAGCCTTTGGAGAAATTATTGCACTAGTAGTCGGGTGGTGCTTAACTGCAGAGTATCTCGTTGCAGCTAGTGCCGTTGCTTCAGGTTGGTCAGGAACCTTTGTTGGTATTTTGAAATCTATTGGAATTTCACTTCCCCAAACTTTTGTTGCGTCTCCTAGTAAAGGGGGAATAGTAGATTTACCTGCTGTGTTAATAACACTAATTTTAACTACTCTTTTATGTTATGGAATGAAAGAAAGTGCAAAACTAAATAATATAATTGTTGGTATAAAAATATTTATTATTCTTCTTTTTATAACTCTAGGAGTAACGCATATAAATCCAGTAAACTATAGTCCCTTTGCTCCTTTTGGTTGGCAAGGAATTTTTGCTGGAACAACAACCATATTCTTTTCATACCTTGGATTTGATGCAATTGCGACTTCTGCAGAGGAGGCAGAAAATCCAACAAGAGATATGCCACTTGGACTAATGATCTGCTTAGCAGCAGTTAGTCTGCTATATGTTGCAGTAGCTGTTGTTCTTACAGGAATGGTTCCTTTTAGGGAGATAATTTCGGAAAATGCAGTACCTGGTGCTTTAGCAAGAGTAGGTATTAATTGGGGGTCTGCTTTAATAGGCACTGGAGCAATACTAGGGATGATTTCTACAATACTAGCAGTACTTTATGGACAAGTTAGAGTATTTATGGTTATGTCAAGAGATGGATTGCTACCAAAGGTATTTTCAACGATACATCCTAAACATCAAACTCCATATTTATCAACTATAATAACAGGCATTACAGCTTCAATAATTGCTGGTTTTTTGCCATTAGGCATCATAGTACAATTTCTAAGCATAGGTACTTTGCTAAGTTTTATTCTTGTATCTTTAGGAGTGATTGTCCTGAGAAAAACTATGCCTAATTTAGAAAGAAAATTTAAATGTCCTGGAGTTCCATATACGCCTATTGTAACTATAACATGCTGTATAATATTATTATTAAAGATACATGCAATAACCTGGATTGGATTTGCTGTTTGGTTATCTATAGGATTAGTGACCTATTTTACATATGGAAGAAAGCACAGTACTCTTCAAAATGCAGAACAGTCATCAGCATCAAAAATTGCATAGTACTTATAGCTAACGGCACTAATAAAATGAGATATCTTCATAACGTATATTTATCTTACTAGTGAACTAAAAAATTTAACTCTGTGTTAATTTAAGTAAGTTTTCAGCATAAGTAATATTTAACTTTTTTTAGGGAAATATAGTTAGATGTAACGTGGGTTACGGAATTTTTCTGTTACTTTGGTTAATATATACATATAAGTAATAATTACAAGTGGAGGCGATATTATGGCACAACATTTAATAAAAAATATTGATTTTTCAAAGGTTATAGAAATGGAATCATTAGTAGACTATCAAGAGGGAAGAGTAGTTAGCAGAACGCTTGCTCAAGGAAAATCTTTAAGTCTTACACTATTTGCCTTTGATAAGGGAGAGGAAATTAGTTCCCACTCTTCTGGTGGAGATGCAATGGTCTATCTTCTAGATGGAGAAGCCGAGATTACTGTTGGAGAAGAGAAGTTTAATGTGAAAAAAGGTGAAACCATTGTTATGCCAGCAGGAATTCCACATGCTTTGTTGGCTACAGAAAAGTTTAAAATGCTTTTAGTTGTTGTTTTTAGCCTATAGTTTATATAAATAATATTAATGGCTATATAACTATTTGCAGGATTAATTACTCAGAAAGTAGAAGAGTAGAATGAAAAAATAGAAAAGAGTATATGATTTTATAGAGAATTATATGCTCTTTTTTAGGTTCAAATAAATAGGTTTTAATCTTTTAGGGAGAGATATTAGTATGATATAATAGGTCAATTATGTAAAATATCTATTTAGGAGAGGGTGTGAAAATCTAGTGGGTTTTCGATTATTACACTATAACCCATTAAGAGAATAAATGAATATAGAAGAAATGAAAATGAAGATAGATAGTAAGGAATATAGTTTTTTAAGAGAAGATAAAAGGCTAAATAATCATTTAATACTGCTAACTACTGGTGGAAGTTATGCTTATGGGACCAATATAGATAGTGGGGAACATGTTAGCGATTTCGATTTAAGAGGAATTTACTTAAATAGTAAAGAAGAAATATTAACTATGAATTGCTATAATAAACCAATTGAAAACAGGGAATTAGATGTAACTATATACCCCTTAAAGCAAATAATTAATTTGCTTACTAATGCTAATCCTAATACTATAGAACTACTGGGTACAAAGGAGGAGCATTTGTTTATTTGTTCAAAGGAAGGAAAAATGCTAAGAGACAATGCAAAGTTATTTCTATCAAGACGTGCATATGCTTCTTTCGGAGGCTATGCTACACAACAGCTTCGTAGACTTCAAAATGCACTGGCTCATGACAGTTATCCTCAACCAGAAAAAGAAAAGCACATTCTAGGTAGCATTAATAGACAGATGATGACTTTTACTGATAGATATAAAAATATTACAGAAGATATACTGAATCTATACATTGATCAGTCAGAAAAGGATGGATTGGAAAATGAAATATTTATAGATATTAAACTAAAACATTATCCATTAAGGGATCTTAAAAATATGTATTCAGAGATGGCTCAAGTGCTGAATGATTATGATAAATTAAACCATAGAAACAACAAAAAGGATACTCTTCATCTTTTAAAGCATTCAATGCACTTAATAAGGTTGTTAAAGATGGGGACTGAAATATTGGAAGGAAAGGGAATAAATACTTATAGAGAAGAAGACAGAGAGCTACTTTTAGATATAAGGAATGGTAAATACTCTTATGATGAAATATTTGAGATGGTAGATAAATATGAAGGTGATTTTAAATACGCTGCCAAATATACTTTGCTGCCTGATAAACCAGACTACAACAAGATAAATGAGTTAGTGATGGAGATTAATAAAGGGGTTATTTGCTAAGTAATAATAGAAATGAGAGAATAGTTCCGAATTAGAACATAGCAAACGACTAATTAAATATTTTTATAGTATTAGTGAACCACTTTAACTTATGTAAACTAAGTCAGGCGTATCTATATGATAAACTTAGAGAAAAGTGTAGAAAATAAAAGAATAAAGGTTGTAAACTTGGATGAATACATTTAGAGAATTGTCTTGTGTATAATAAACATGATAAGATAACATTCGTCGCTAATGAGCGGCGGATAAAGTTTTAATATCATAAAGTAATGATAAAAGTTGAGAGAAAAAACTATTGACACTAAATAACGATTTATGATATTATATAAAAGTTGTCGGAAACGACAAAAAATAAAAAAATCTACAAAATTCTTGACAAGCTAAAAGAAGCATGATAAAATGTTTAAGCAGTCGAGATGAGAAAAAATGATCCTTGAAAATTAAACAGAGGTAAAGATAAGTAAAACTTGTTTTTAAAATAAACCAGCAATTCTTTGAGTTACTTTTAAAGTAACAAAAC
>NZ_JAODOO010000036.1 GCF_025398335.1 Clostridium sp. CX1 | reverse complement strand
TAGCCCATCTGGAAATGGTAGGCTCAATGGTCCATCAACTAACCAAAGGGGCAAGTCTTGAAGAATTACAAAAGTTCGGATTAGATGCTTATTATGTTGATCACGGTAAGGGAATTTATCCTTCAAATCCTACTGGTGTTCCATTTACTGCAGCATATATTCAGTCAAAAGGAGACCCTATAGTAGACTTAACTGAAAACTTAGCTGCGGAACAAAAAGCAAGAGCAACTTATGAATACCTTCTAGATTTTGCTGATGACCCAGATGTAATTGAGCCTTTAAAATTCTTAAGGGAAAGAGAAGTTGTACATTATCAAAGATTTGGAGAAGCACTTAGAATAGTTCAAGATTATTTAGAAGAACCAAAACTATTTATAATGCCAAAGACAGATTTTCATAAATAAGACTTGAAGTCTATAAAAACAAGAGTACATTTTTCTAGGGTGTACTCTTGTTTTCTCTTTAGTCATCATTTTTGTTTTTTCCCTTTGCTTTTCCGTTGCCTTTTCCCTTGCTATCTTTTTTATCTCCAGAATAGTTATCTAATGATTCCAAAGAAGTATTATTAGTACTACTATTTACTGTAGGTGTACTTTGGCTAGAATTAACATTTACAGGCTGTTCTTTTTGCCCACTGTTTCCACTGTCTTTATTGATATCTTCTTTTTTCTCATCTTGTGTAGATTCACTGGTATTTTCTTCGCTAGTTGTTTGTCCTTGGTCTATAATGTTGTCCTTCTTACCATGATCCGTAACAAGATAGCCTAAAATAAAAATAAAAGCTACAAAAGTTAAAATTAATACTAAGTTTCTTTTTAGTTTCTTTATATCTTTTTTAGAAATATCCTTTTTTACTTTTACTTCTTCTCCACTGTTATTACTAGTACTTTGTTCTTCTTCCTTATTTATTTTATAAAAGTTTATTTTTCCTTTCTTTTTTGTGGTCGTAGTATTGGTACTAGCCTCTTCATTTTCCTTGTTACTATTTGGAATTCCGACTAAATCTCTAAGCTCTGATTTATTTGTAGCTCTTGTCCTAAATTCCTCCAAGTTATTTGTATATTGATTTTTTTCAGTATCCATTAGCAAGGTTTTATCATAATCCTGGTCCATACCCATTAGTAAAGTTCTAGTATAATCCTCTTCCTTACTAAAGGTATCAGCTAGTTCTTTCTTCATAATTTCTACTGAAGGATATCTATCTATAATATCAATTTGCATTGCTCTTTGTATTATTCTTTTCAATCTAAAAGACACTTCACTGCCATAATTTTCATCCTTTAGCGGCTCTAATAAAACAGCTGGGGCTTTCCCTGATACCATAAAATATATTACTGCACCTAATCCGTATATATCAGTCTGCTTACAGGTTTGTTCTGTTCCATACTGCTCTGGTGCTGCATAGCCCTTAGAACCCATATATATAGTATCTTTGTCCCCACCTTTTTTATATATTCTTGAAATGCCAAAATCTATTAAAACAATTCTACCTGACGGAGTTATCATAATATTAGATGGTTTTAAATCTCTATATATTATAGGAGGATTAAAACTATGGAGGTATTCTATAATTTCACATATACTTATCCCAATATCTCTTATTTGTTCTGGTTTAACTGAGCCGTTATTTTTCACATAATCCTGCAGCGTCTGCCCTTCTATATAGTCTTCAACTATATAAAGGTTATCATCTTCATAAAAAATATCAACCACTCTAGGAATACCTGGATGACTTAAGTTTTTTAGTATATTTGGTTCTGCTAAAAAATCCATATATCCTTCCATCTTCTTCTTTATTTCTTTTATTGCCCAGAGATTATCTAGTCTTATATTTTTACATAGATAAACAGTACTCATTCCGCCTTGTCCAAGAGTTTTAACTACTTCATACTTTCCATCTAATTTATGTCCATGATTTAACATAACATTCCTCCTCCAAATAGCAGTCGAGACTTTTATATTAGCTAATAAATTTCCAGTACATATATAATATACGTATAAATTTTAAATTTTGGAGGGGTATTTTTAAAAAAAACTTCAGGCTGAGTTTTTTAACCACCTGAAGCTTTTAGCTTTATTATTTTATACCTTTTATTCTTTCAATTAATTGGTCTATATATACATTCTTAAAATTAATACTTCCTAAATCTAGTTCATTTTCAATAGCTCTCTTTAAAGTTGTAGATATTTTAGTATCCCCTATTACTACAGCTCCAATTACCCTATTATTCTTTATAAAAACCTTTTTATAGTTCTTTGTATCATTATCTTCTACAAGTATATCTGTTGCTTTATCCTCTTCTATAGTTCCCATTGAGAATAGAGATAACCCGAAGGCATTCATTGTAGTTATTGGAGATACGTGCTTGTAAGTACTATCTCTTCCTACTATGTTATTTCCAGCGGTTGTTCCCTGTGAAATAGCTATGTTCCACAGTCCATGAACTCTTCCATCAAATTCTGCTATATCTCCTGCAGCATAAATATCAGGAATATTTGTCTCCATCTTTTCATTTACAATTACACCTTTGTTAACTTTTATATCAGTCTCTTTTAATAAAGCAACATTAGGTCTTACTCCAATAGAATAAGTAACCATATCGCAAGATATGAATTCTCCTTTATTGGTTATAAATCCTTCTACACCACTTTCTCTAACAGATATCTCACTAATTTGACTCCCCAACATAATATCTATTCCACTATTCTTCACAGCATTTTCTAATAATTCTGAAGCTCTTTCATCTAGTTGTCTTGGCATAAGCCTCTCAGCAAGTTCCGAGACGATGATTTTCTTGCCTGCTTGTGCAAGTACCCAGGCCAACTCTAATCCTAGAATGCCTCCCCCTATGTGAAGTACTGTTTTACATTTACTAGATTCCTCAGCAATATTTCTAGCATCTTGCAAAGTTCTTAATGTAAATACTCCTGATTTATTGATGCCGTTAATATCAGGAACAAAATTACTTGCTCCATTTGCCAACAGTAATTTTGTGTAATCTGCTTTTCCTCCATCTGAAAGCTGCAGTTCCTTACTGTCAGTATTTATAGAAACAACCTTTATGCCTTTGTTTAGAGTTATATTATTTTCTCCATACCATTCTTTTTTTTGAATAAGCAGCTTATCTTCTTCTAATGAACCTAATAGTCCTTTAGATAATCTAAGTCTGTTGTATGGATAAAATAATTCATCTCCATAAAGTTCTACCTTAATTTCTTTATCAACGGCTCTAATAGCTTTTATTGCACTAATTGCAGCTATACCAGTTCCTATAATTACAACTTTATCCTCCAAATTATCACTTCCTATAGTTGAAATTTTTTATTAAATTATTGTTTATTAAATATTTTTCCTACTTCGTTTAATATGTTAAAGTTAGTTAAGTCATAGTGCAGTGGTGTTAAAGTAACGTAACCTTCTTTTATATAATGTACATCTGTTTCTTCATTATTTGGCTCATTTAACTTTCCTTTCAATTCATAAATCCTATCATCATTTTCTCCTAACTTTTCTATGAAATAATTATCATAGGTTTTACCACCTACCCTGCAAACCTTAATGCCCTTTATTTCTTCTACTGGTACTAAAGGAACATTTAAGTTCAAAACAACGTCATCTTTATTATATTTATCTTTAGCTATAGATAATATTCTTGATGCATAGGATGCAGCCATTTCATATTTTTCTACCTCCTCAGTGATGTCTGTAGAAACTGCCATAGATGGTATTTTATAAATAGCTGCTTCTATAGCTGCTGATACTGTTCCGGAGTAAATTACATCTGTTCCTAAGTTATACCCATTATTTATACCTGATATAACCATATCCACTTTTCTATCCATTAATTTATCTAATGCCACCCTTACACAATCTGCTGGTGTTCCGCTAACACTGTAGGCTTTTGATTTTATTCCATCTATTTTAACCTCTTTAACATAAAGTGGCTCGTGAATAGTAATAGAATGACCACAAGCACTTCTTTGACTATTTGGTGCCGCAATAATTAGTTCATGATTTTTTTCCAACTCCCTAGCTAAGGCATGTAATCCTTTAGCATTTATTCCATCATCGTTTGTCAGTAATAGTTTCATAGTAACCCTCCATAATTCTCTGTTAACAAATTTTATTATTATAACTTTAGTTTATAAATCTACTAAAGAAAAGTAAACCTTATACCTAATTACTATATATCAAAAGAGCTACTAAAATTCATTTTTAATAAAAATTGTAATAAATATAATAGAATATAAATATCATTAAACACAAAAAATATCTCTGTAGCTACTTATGAATTAAACCTTCACTCTTATATCTGTGTTGGGTTATAAATTAACTTTCCTATTCACTACTAGTTTATTAGCTTTAAGAAAGGTGGTTAGTATAATATGAATAATAAACTTGAAAATAAATTTTCCATTGCTGCAAAGGAAACAGCTAAAACAAAAACGGAGCTAGCAGGTGAACTTGGAATTCCAATACCTAAAGACGGTTATTGGGGAGATATGCCTTCTAAAGTATGTGGTACTGTAGGCGGTGCCATTGGTGGAAACTTTACTAAGGCTGCTGTGGAAAGCTTTCAAAGAAGTTTGGCTGAAAAATACAAAAATAAATAAATAAATAAATAAATAAATAAATTCTTCAAGGAAGTCTTAGAAAGTTTTATTTGAAAAGGGCTGTCGCATTAAGAAATTTATATACAATATATTAGTTTGCAACTCAATAACAAACACAATATGTTGTGAAATTTACTCTTAGCGTGACAGCCCCTTCATGTTATCATTTTACAACTATTAGCAAAATTTTTTAAGTATACAGGAATACTAAAACATACGTTATTTTTTACTTCTTTCGTACTGAACTGGCCAACTAAGGCCACTATCTCCTAGTTTCTCTGCTGCCTGAAGGGGCCAGTAAGGATTTCTAAGTAGTTCTCTTCCTATGAATACTAAATCAGCTCTATCATTTTGCAGAATTTCCTCTGACATTTCAGCCTCTGTTATTAACCCACCAGCTATTACAGGTAAGTTAGTTTCTCTCTTGATTGTTTCAGCAAACTTTACCTGATACCCTGGATAAGTCTTTATTCTTGCCGGTACTACTGCTCCGGAACTTACATTTATTAAATCAATACCTTCATTCTTAACTAAATTTATTATATTAGCTAAATCTATATCATGATTTCCTTCCGTTACATAGTCTTCCGCAGAAACTCTTAGTATTATAGGCTTCTCCTTAGGCCATACCTCCCTAATAGCTTTTACTATTTCCAGTAACAGTCTTGCTCTATTTTCTAGACCTCCTCCATATTCATCATTTCTTTTATTAGAAAGGGGAGATAAAAACTCATTTATTAAATATCCATGAGCGCCATGTATTTCTATCACATCAAAGCCTGCTGATTCTGCTCTTTCAGCTCCATTTTTGAAGGCATCTATTACTGCTTTTATATCCTCTTTTGTCATTTCAGTAGGAACTCTATAATTTTCACTATATGCTATTGCACTAGGCGCAATTATATTTTCTGATACTGCTTCACACTTTCTTCCTGCATGACCTAATTGTATTCCTATTTTTGTACCATGTCTTTTAACTTCATCTACTATTTTCTTTAAACCATCTACATGAGAATCACTCCATATACCTAAGTCCTTATCCGTTATTCTTCCCCGACTTTCAACAGCAGTTGCTTCTAAAATTATTAACCCAACTCCACCAACTGCTCTAGTAGCATAATGTACAAAATGCCATGAATTAGGGTTTCCTTCATCATCTGCACTATACATGCACATTGGTGGCATTACAATCCTATTTTTCAATTCCATATCCTTTATTTTTATTTCTGTAAATAATTTTGACATCCTAAACCCTCCACTACATTTTTTAACCTAGAATATATTATTCCCCTATCAATAGCATAATACTTAATACTCACTAAAAGATATAAAAAAAGACCGTCTTTAGTGAAAGACAGTCTTACTTGCTTTTATGTAATT
>NZ_JAODOO010000035.1 GCF_025398335.1 Clostridium sp. CX1 | reverse complement strand
ATAATATAATCCTGTCTCCGTATCAAACCTATAGCCCCTATACCTATAAGGATTCTTATACCCAACATGTTCCTTATTACTAGTTACATCAATGTCTTTTTCATCTCTAATGCTAATAAGCTTTCCCCAGCTATCGTATATATAGCTTACTACCTTAGTACCGCTATTATTAATTAAGCCAATAATGTCTCCCTGACCATTTCTTATATAAACAAAGGAAGCTCTACAGCAGAGCTGAAGAGCTAAGCGATTCGCACCAAATCAGAGATTTGGGCTCTCTGCTTATCTACACCATTTAAATTCATACTTACAAGGTCATCTGCGTTATCATATCTATAATAAATTTTATCTTTTATTACACGACTAGCATCTTCAGTATATTCATAGGTTACCCTATCCCCTATTAGGTGAAACTTTGTAGTAAATCCATTTACTCTCTTATGTGTTCTAATTCCTGCATCGTTGTACTTAAAGAAGGCATTGATATCACTACCTACAATGGAGGTTAATCTTCTTCCTTCTTCCCAGCTGTAGGTATAACCAGCATAGGTCTTAGGGTTTCCTATTGTATCATAGGTTATCTCATTTTTATTATAATGTGTCAGTTTATCCTTCCAAGAACTTCTATATTCATAGCTTATAGGAGTCTGCCAAACACCATTTATTATTTCCTGCTTACTACTTATATTCCCTCCGCTATCATAAGTGTATGTTATAGTTTTATTTAGAACTTCGTTTTCTTCCCTTACAAGCTCATTTAGTTCATTATAGGAATATCTAATGTTCTTTCCATTTTCAAGAATTCTAGTTATATTTCCATTTGCATCATACCAATAGTTTATAGGAACAAGTTCATTTTGCACAGAAGATAACCTATTTACTGTTGCTCCTTCTTCTTTACCAGTGACAGATACATAGGCATACTGAGTTTGAAAACTGGTACGTCCTATATTTATTGTCTTTCTCTGTAGTCTGCCAAGGTTATCATAAGAATATCTCACTGATTTGTTGGTATACAGTGAAAGTATTTCCCCTTCTGTTAAGTCTGAGGAGGAATAATTGAAGTTTCTAATTAATCCATTTAGTGAATAGGTTCCACCTATATTACTTCCTATAGCTGTCTTTAGTTTACTAAAATCTTTGAAGTCTGCAGTTTGCCACTTATAAATGCTATGATTTAAATAGAGCTTACCAGTTAAAGTCAAGTTTCCTGGGGTAAACTGCCAACTTACTGCAATAAGGTGCCATAAAAAGCCATCAGCCTTTGTTATTGCTTAGGTTGATGGCTATGTCGGCAAACTCCTTAGCAGAAAACCGAAAACACTTCTCTGCTTACTATATTGTTTTAACCTCTAAAAAGTCACATCCAGTTATTTTATTATTTTCTAATGCAATCTTTAATTCCTCAGATATAAAAACTGAAAATTTACTATTAGTTAATCTCACCAAATGTCTTCTTTCTAATTTATCCTCTTTTAATGCATATTTAATAACTGTAATATACTTATTTCCTCTTACCTGAAATTCCGTGTATTCGGAGTTTGATAAATCTAGTGCATCAACTAAATTTACAATATTAACTACAAAAATTCATTTAACACTTTTCCAGTATTTGTTTCTTTAATATTGACAGGTAAATATTGTATTTGCTCTTCTCGAAAACTTTTCATAATTTGCTGAAACCTATGAGATACTAAAAACCAACCTAAATTATTAGATATATAGTCAGTTGGTTGATTCCCATCTTTCTCATTGTAATAGAAAGTAAAAATATCACTCCAGTTATCAATAAACTTGCCATCATTTAAATCGTATTGTTTTACTCCATATCTTCTCTCATATTCCTTTTCTGTAAAACATACTATATCATCTTTCTTAATTCTTTCATCATCAAACATTATTTTATAATATTTCATTTTAAATTCTCCTAATAACTTCCCTACAATATCTCTTCAGTAACAGTGTTTTCTGCCTTAAACAATAAATTACTACTTTAATTTCAAGTTATACCTACTCGTCATTTTATACTTTCATCAATTACTTTAATTAAATCATCTTCATATATTGATTTTAAATCCTTATGAATCATATTTATAAGAATTTTAGTTGATAACAAAAATACTGTTTGACTTGAGCCTATATATCCATGTGCTCCTGTATTAAAAAGTAATGTACCTGGTGGAATGTTTATTTTGTTAATATTTTCTTGTATATAATTAATAATAGGTGCTGCATATTCTTTAGGTATTCCTACATGAACTTCATCAATTTCTTGTGCAATATTATTTTTTAATATTACATCGTTAGACATACCTACATTAACCTTTACTTTTAAAACTTTTTCTTTACTTGGTACATATTTTACACCCAATAAAGCATAATTGCTGCTATTTCTTGATAGTGACAATTCCAGTCCTAAATACTTTTGTTGCCAATTTTCAGCATTAACAGTTTCTATATCTACTTTCAGCACTTCAATAGTGTTATATTTCAATTCTGGTAACTCATCTGTCCATAATCTAGCTCTTATAAATTTTGTTTTATTTTCTACAATTATCATTTCTACCTCCAAAAATTTATCCATCTTGAATTAAATTCTTGTGGATACATATTTATAACTTCAGGATGATATACACTAAATGGTGAAACTCCATATTTACTTAATGCAGCAGCGTGTGCTTCATTATAACTAAGTCCTTTGGACATTATAGTTGACTCCGAAATCTCATGCATATAAAAACTCGCATCTGATCCCGTTACTTGTTTTCCTTTAACTAATGCATTTTCAAGTCTATTTATCATAGCATTATTAGGCCCATATTCTTCAAAAGTTGTTATATGGCTTTTTACAATATTTAATCCTTTCCTTGTAACATTAATAGACCTACCACTTAACTTTCCTAGACCAGTTTCTCCACCTTTGTATGATGAATTATATGCACCTGTAGATTTATTTTTTAACTTACTTGCGACCTGCACAGCTCTCTGACCAACTCGTTGTACAATCTGCGATATTCTAGTTAACGCAGCAGTTCCCATAGTTACAGCTGCTGCTGCAGTAGCTGGTGATGCTATAGCTATAACCGCCGCAACTGCAACTACTGCTACAACTGCTGCTATAGCCCATTTAACCCATCCTGACAGATATCCATTTTCATCTGTCATATTAACAGGATTATTCTTGGCATAAGCAAATACATTATGAGATAATAAGTCACCTCTGCTTCCGCCTAATGCATCAGCATTCAAGTATCTGCCCCATTCAGGGTTGTAATATCTTGAATTTAAATAGTAGAGTCGAGTCTCGCTATCAAACCTATAGCCTCTATACCTATAAGGATTCTTGTACCCAACATGTTCCTTATTATTAGTTACATCAATACCCTTTTCATCTTTAATGCTAATAAGCTTGCCCCAGCTATCGTATATATAGCTTACTACCTTAGTACCGCTATTGTTAATCAGACCGATAATGTCTCCCTGACCATTCCTTATATAATAATATTCTACACCATTTAAATTCATACTTACAAGGTCATCTGCATTATCATATCTGTAATAAATCCTATCTTTTATTACATGACTAGCATCTTCAGTATATTCATAGGTTACCCTATCCCCTATTAGGTGAAACTTTGTAGTAAATCCATTTACTCTCTTATGTGTTCTGATTCCTGAATCGTTATACTTAAAGAAGGCATTGATATCACTACCTATAATGGATGTTAATCTTCTTCCTTCTTCCCAGCTGTAGGTATAACCGGCATAGGTCTTAGGATTTCCTATTGTATCATAGGTTATCTCATTTTTATTATAATGTGTCAGTTTATCCTTCCAAGAACTTCTATATTCATAGCTTATAGGAGCCTGCGAAATACCATTTATTATTTCCTGCTTACTACTTATATTTCCGCCGCTATCATAAGTGTATATTACAGTTTTATTTAGAACTTCGTTTTCTTCCTTTATAAGCTCATTTAGTTCGTTATAGGAATACTTAATATTCTTTCCGTTTTCAAGAATTCTAGTTATATTTCCATTTTCATCATACCAATAGTTTATAGGAATAAGTTCATTTTGCACAGAGGATAACCTATTTACTGTTGCTCCTTCTTCTTTACCAGTGACAGATACATAGGCATACTGAGTTTGAAAACTGGTACGTCCTATATTTATTGTCTTTCTCTGTAGTCTGCCAAGGTTATCATAAGAATATCTCACTGATTTGTTGGTATACAGTGAAAGTATTTCCCCTTCTGTTAAGTCTGAGGATGAATAATTGAAGTTTCTAATTAATCCATTCAGTGAATAATTTCCACTTATATTACTTCCTATAGCTGTCTTTAGTTTACTAAAATCTTTGAAGTCTGCAGTTTGCCACTTATAAATACTATGATTTAGATAGAGCTTACCAGTTAAAGTCAAGTTTCCCGGATCAAACTGCCAGCTTACTGCAACAAAGTACCATGTATTATATTTTAATGTTTCATCTGTAGTTATTATATTTGTAAAACCTTTACTGCCTATTACTGCAAGATTTACTTTTTGGTCTTTATCTATATAGAGGTTAAATAGTTCAGTGGGTCCTTCAGTGCCAATTATCATTCTTGAACCTGTATTGTTTCTTGTATTTACCCATGCTGTCATTGTTCCTGATTTTTTATCTATGCCTAAATCATAAATTACTTTTGTGCCTGGATATGCATAAAGAGCTCCTTGATCATTTTCGTCTTTTCCAAATATAGGGGTTTCCTGTATTGGAGTTTTTCCTCTACTTCCAGTAGTATTTGTACTTAGATGAAAATATTCAAAGTTTGGACTGTCTTCTATTACAGAATCATAGAATACTCCTACAGGTTTATTGTCCTTGTCATAACCATATCTTGTTTCATAAAGTTTTTCATCTATTTTTTCCGTTATTATGCTGTGATTATTGCTCATATCATAGTCAAATTTTGTTGAATATGTCTCTCCATAACTTGAAGTACCTATATCTTTATCATACTCATCAATTCTAACCAATCTATCTGATAAATCGTAGCTGTACTTATAATCTCTAAAATTCACCCCGTCCTCATGGTATGCTAAATTACCTTCGTTGTCGTATTCATAGCTGTATCTTATCTCATCCTTTTGACTATTATCTAATATATCTCTATTAAATTTTCTTTTAGTTACTCTATCTAGCTCATCATACTCCATGGATACCCTTTGATTATTTCCATATTCTGATTTTATAAGATTCCCTGTAGCAGGATCAAATTCATTTGTTATTAAAAGTTCATTTGCAGCATAAACCTCTTTTGTATTTCCTAAGCTGTCATATTCAAATCTATAGCTGAAACCATTGTGAGAAATTGTTTTTATTTTATCCTTTTCATAAGTGTAGCTGTTAGTAACTATAGTTCCTCTATCCTCTGGCATAATTTTGTTGTAGAGAGCTTTTATATCATTATCAATCAATGCCTTTCTACTGTATGCAAAGTCATCTAAAGTTCCTGATAAACTGTAGTTTCCGTAAGGATTACTTCCAACAGCGGTAATTGCTCCTGTAAAGTCTTTAAAATCAATTACAGAGCCAGTATAAGTTCTATTATTAATATATAAAGTACACTGCAAAGTCCTGCTGTAAAATGATGACTCTACAAGCTGCCACTTTAGGGCTATAAAGTACCATGTATTGTTAGCTATAGTTACATCATTTGCAGTGATAATGTTTTGCCCAGCATTTGACTTGTTTAATGAGCTTAAAATTATATTATTTTGTTCATTTATATAAAGATTGAATAAGGCTGTCTTACTTTCATTGGAAAAAATCATTCTTGTTCCTGTACCTGTAGTGTTAAACCATACAGACAAGGTTCCAGATTTTTTATCTATGCCTAAATCATAATAAGGCTTTGAGTTATCACTTCTGCTTGGACTGTAAGCAGTAAAACTACTCCCTTCCTCCATTTGTACAGCATCAAAGCTTACTGTGTCAGTGCCGCTAACAGCACTTCTTAGTATTACAAAAAGACTTTTTGTTCCTGCTGGCAGAGTAAAACTTTCACTTATTTTAACCCATCTGTCCTTAGCTATATCTTTTTGATAGTTTTTATAACTTCCAGCAATTTCAGCTCCGTTCTTATCAAAACATTGTATTCCCAGTACAGGATTAGCTACTCCTGTTCTCTTTGCATAGGCACTTAAAATATATACTTTTGATAAAGTTAAAGCAGTGGGTAATGTAACTAATTGAAAAGCTACAGCATTAGTAGGGTTTCCAGTGACAGTTCCATCTGAGTCATAACTTTCTAAACAGTAGTTTCCATGTATTCCTCCCGATACAATTCTCCATTTTCCTGTAGAACCATCCCAATCTTCCAATCTCCAAGAATTGCTGCTATTTTCAAAGGAAGAGTTTACAAGCAAGTTTGCTCCAGCATCAAAAATTGTTCTTGTTCCTTTGCTTCCTACAAGACTTGAATTTAACGGGAATTTTTCGATATTTCTGCTTTCAGTACCTTCCAGAGCTTTAGAGACACTTACAAGTCTATTCATATCGTCATAACTATAGAAGGTCTTACTTCCTTTTCCATCAGTGGTGGCTGTCAGTACTCCTTTTTCTTCATTGTAATGACTTATTACAGAATTTTCTTCGTTGTCTATTGCTGCTTTCAGGTAATTTCCGCTGATACTATAATTTGCAATGGACTCCATAAAAAGTTTTTCATTTGTTACATTGGTCTCTGGAGCTTTTTCCACTCGTGACTTCACTGGATTACCGCTACTGTCATAATCAAAGGAATATTCGACCTTTGTAGCGGAA
>NZ_JAODOO010000034.1 GCF_025398335.1 Clostridium sp. CX1 | reverse complement strand
CCTTTGTTTATATAAGGAATGGTCAAGGAGACATTATCGGTCTGATTAACAATAGCGGTACTAAGGTAGTAAGCTATATATACGATAGCTGGGGCAAGCTTATTAGCATTAAAGATGAAAAGGGTATTGATGTAACTAATAATAAGGAACATGTTGGGTACAAGAATCCTTATAGGTATAGAGGCTATAGGTTTGATAGCGAGACTCGACTCTACTATTTAAATTCAAGATATTACAACCCAGAGTGGGGGAGATATCTGAATGCTGATGCATTAGGCGAAAGCAGAGGTGATTTATTATCTCATAATGTATTTGCATATTGCAAAAATAACCCTATTAATATGACAGATCCAAATGGCTATTCATACGGATGGGTTAAATGGGCTTTGGTAGCAGTAGTGGCTACAATTGTGGTGGCAGCAGTAGTAGCTATAGCATCTCCAGCAACATTTGCAGCAGCTGTAACTATGGGAACTACGGTGATAACAAGAGCATCGCAAATTGCTCAAAATATTTCACAAAGATTTGTTAGGATTGCATCGAGGGCATCAAATACTAGTCCAAAGAGTGTGAGTAAAGCAGAAATTCTTGCTAAAAATAGAGCAGTAGGTGCAGCGGCAGAAAGAATAGCAGCTAAAAAGCTTATTGATGAAGGATATAAAATTGTTGGTAGCCAAGTAAGTGTTAGAACTTCAGCAGGAAGAAGAATAATTGATCATTTAGTTAGTAACCAATCAGGAAATTTAGTAGCAGTAGAAGTGAAATCAGGGAATGCTGTAAGAAGTTCTTCTCAAATTCTTAAAGATAGATTGATTGAAACAGAAGGTGGTATTTTGGTAGGAAAAAATGCTGGTGAACTCTTTGGTCAATATGTTAGAATTAAAACGATAGAAATTCGTATATTGAGGGTGGATTAATTAATGATAGATAAAAAGAGATTGAAGAAAGAAATATTGAAAGAAGTAGCAAATGGACTTAGTAATTATGGTTTTGACAAAAAGGTTTATGGACAGTCGTTTTGGAAAGTAATAGATAATGGTAGGACGATGATTCATATTAGCTTTATTGAACATGATAATGACTTTGATGCTGTTATAAGTGTGAGTATTAGGTTTGATTCTTTGGAAGAAATGATTAATATAGATAACAAATTGCTAACATCAAAAGAGAAACAACAAACTTCTACATTAGGAATTGAATTAGGAAATCTTAATGAAGGAAGACAGAGACGACTAATTATAAATGAAAAATCTAATATAAAGTGTGTGGGTGAAGAAATTTTAAATACAATTAAAAACGTAGCACTTCCGTATATAGATAAGTACCAAAGTATGGAAGATGCTTTGGTGATGATGCTAAGAGATGACCCAGAAGTATGGATATTTTCACCACTACATCATAAGAGAGCAATGAATGCAATAGGATTAGCTAAATTGTTAGGTAAAGATAACATTAAAGAGATTTCAGAGAAAAAAATAGCATTTTTAAAAAGTATAAATGACTATGGATTAAATATGGTTATGAAATTCACCGAAAGAGTGTTGAAGTAAGGTAATGAAGATAAAGTTAAATTGAGAAGATGATGTGTTAAAATGATTAAAAATAGTAGCGAATAAGAAGTTGTTTATAATTTTCTAACAAGGAGTCATACAATATAGCCATCAACCTAAGCAAAAACAATGGTTGATGGCTTTTATAAAGAAATACAAATGGAATACAACAGAATATGAAATCCAATAATTATTATGAATATTTTCTGATGTAAAAGCCCTTAAGTTGATAAAAAAAAAGAAGAGAAGGAGTATTTGTAATACTAAATAAAGTTGCCTTGGATATTACAAATCGTATAGTTAGTTTTGCGCCTGTTACAAAATAAAGAGGTGATAAAACATGAGGTATCTAAAGATAGAATGGATTCATAATTTAGAGCATGAACCAATTATTATATATTCAGAAATTGATGATAAGTATAATGAAATAAGAAAAGTTGAAATTTATAGGGATAATAAAATAGAATATGCGGACTTAAATACCGAATTTGGGGGAACAAGATTATCGGAGGAGCCATTACTAACTTTATCAGAAACAGCTTCAGATAACCAATTTAAACCCATGGAAATAGGTAAACGCGAATTTGAAAAAGTGTGGCTGAAAAGAATACAATGTAATAAATAAAGGTAAGTTAAGGTGGAGCAGCTAATAAAATATAGTGTTCCACCTTTTTATACTATAGTAAAGTAAAATTTTAGATAACGGCTCATCAAATATTATAAGAATTATGGAGGTAAACCCATGACGTTGAGTAAGCTAACAACTGCAGATAAAAAAAGAATTACGCAAGATTGGAACGAATTATTTCCTTCACTGGGTGTATATAAACCTATACATTTGATAAATAGAATAGGCCCAATATTGGTGGGAATTTTGCTTGAAGTTAAGTCATGGAATAACAGTTATATTCCCACATTTCATGTTCATAATTTAGTACGGCCTTTTCCTGTGATTACGTTAGGATTAGCTAGTACTCTTAACAGACAAAGTGTAAGTTTGGAATTCCATGAAAAGAAGTATAGAGAGCTGGCAAAAATTATGAGTAAAAATCTATTAATCCCTTTAGAGGGAGATGTTGAACTAGATAAAGTTCTATCTGGATTCAAAAAATATATAGAAAATCCAACATTTCCGTTTCAGATTGAGGTTTATGAGTATATGATACTTGTAAGTGCATGGTGTGGAAATACAGTTGAAGTACAAAAAGCTATTGACCTAGCAAAGAAAGAAACCTATAATTGGCCAGAACATGTATTTGCTCGTATTGGAGGAGTTGAATCTTGGTTAAATAAACTTAAGGAAGAGGCAAGTGATAGTGAAAAGCTAAAAAAGATATGTGAAAATCAGGTAATTGAATTAAAAGTTGATAAATTACCTTCAAGAAATATTTTATATTAAAATCCATAGTAAGTATAAAATTATTTCGAGGTTATCTCAGCATTATTTGTTTATCGCTATCATAAACCTTAGAAAGTATTATGAAAGAGGGAATAGAATTGGATATTATAAAGATTGTTCTAAAATCGTTATTGATTGCGTAGAGAAGACAAGTAAAATATATTATTCTTGTTATACCGGTATATGTTTAGTTCAATCTGTTAATATTAATCAAATCACTATTGAATGCCATTAATTATATGAGGTAAAATAAGAGTACTTGTGATAATATTTTCTAGGAATAGTAATTATAATAATTTGTAGTAAATGAGGGAGAATAAAAATGTCAGAGAAAAATATAGAAATGATGAAAAAACTAATTGAGGAAAAGAAACAGAAAGGTTCACAAAAGGGAAGTACATTAAGACCACAAAAGAAAATTGGTGGAAGCAAGAAGGCTATCATAAATAATAAAACCGGTGGATTGTTTGATTAGGAAGAAGGAGAAGAATATGAGTAATGCAAAAACACTTTATCCTATAAAAGTAGGGAAAAAATATGGGTACATAGATAATACAGGGGCAGTAGTTATAGAAGCTAAGTTTGACTATGCTGAAGAATTTGAAGGTCAATTAGCTATAGTAGACATTGATGAAAAATTCGGGTTTATAAATAAAGAAGGTAATTTAGTAGTAAAGGCTGAGTATGACGATGTTTATAATTTTAGTGAGGGGCTAGCGGCGATACAATTAGGAAATAAAAGCGGTTATGTTGACAGTGAGGGAAATCTAGTTATTCAATGCCAGTATGATGAAGTAGGTGACTTTTCCGAAGGATTAGCTGCAGTTAAGCTAGGATATAAATGGGGATATATAAACAAGGCTGGGGAAATGGTAATAGAGCCTCAATTTCTAGATGCTTTTGACTTCAGCGATGGCATTGCTGTAGTTCAGCTAGGAGGAAAGTTAGGATATATAGATAAAGACGGCAATTTTATTATAGAGCCTAAGTATGACTCTGCCTATGGATTTTCAGAAGAACTTGCAGCAGTTACAATAAAAAAGAAATGTGGATACATTGATAAATCAGGAAATGTTATAATTCCTGCTAAGTACCATGAAGCAAATGATTTCAAAGAAGGATTAGCGGCAGTAGAAGTAAAAAATAAATATGGCTTTATAGACAAAAAGGGAGAACTAATTATACCGGCTAAGTATGATTGGACTGAGGAATTTTATCAAGGCTTTGCAGCAGTGGCTGTTGGAGAAAAATATGGGTTTATAAATAGAGAAGGAAAAGAAATAATTCCTTTAATATATGATAATGTAGATACAATTAGTGAAGGTTTTGTAGCGGTAGAAGTAGATGGAAAATGGGGATATGTAGATTTAGAAGGTAATTTAGTTATTAGCCCAGCCTTTGATGAGGTAGGTAAGTTTGTTAACGGTATAGCAAAGGTTGAGCTTGGAAATAAAGCTAGCTATATAAATAATAACGGGGAATATATTTGGAAAGCTTAGGTGATATTAAATGGCTAAGAAGACCACTAGAAATAATAAATTATTGAGTATTAATAAGGAAAAGACTTCGCCTAAAATTTACTCCTTGCTATTGAAGTTGGTA
Organism: Clostridium sp. CX1; assembly: GCF_025398335.1. Taxonomy (GTDB): domain Bacteria; phylum Bacillota; class Clostridia; order Clostridiales; family Clostridiaceae; genus Clostridium_AM; species Clostridium_AM tanneri. The sequence continues at coordinate 2,500 of NZ_JAODOO010000034.1, read as the reverse complement.
AATGATGATAGGGAAGACTTAGCTGAGATGGTGCTAAAGGTTGACTATTTATTAGAATACGCAAGCAGTTCCATAAAGCAAAAGGATTTTGAGGAAGCTAGAGAGGGCCTAGAAGGTGCTAAAACTAGGATAGATAAGCTAAAAAAAGAGGGAGCAGATACAGAATACTTGGAGTATCTCTTTGAAGGAATAGAAAAAAAATGCAAGATGTAGTGGGAGATTGTTGTAAATCAATAAGTTAATTAATTTATAAATACTAGACCACTAGAGAAGGTTATCTCTATATAGAGGAGAAATTTCTATATAAAGATAACCTTTTTTGCATAAAATGAAAATTTAACAAAACCTTTTGCAAAACTAACTTCTCTTAATATTATAGAGGATTAAAAATGAGGGAGGTGATTAGATGGAACTTAAAAATTTAATAGACAGATGTAAGCTTGGTGAAAAGGAGGCTTTTCGGGAATTATTCCAAGGAATTGAGAAGGAAGCACTAGCTACAGCGTATCTTATTTCAGGAAACAGAGGAATTTCAGAGGATATACTTCAAGAAACATATATAAAATGCATTAGAGAAATAAAAAATCTTAGAAATGAGGGGGCCTTTAAAACTTGGTTTTTTAAAATTATGATTCGAACTGGATGGGATTTATGTAATAAACATTCCCGTATAGTGCCAGTAGATATAGAAAATCAAAGGCAGGTGCACTTACATGGTTTCCAGTATGAAGATGACATTGCAAATTGTGAGCTTAAACTTACTGTGCACAATGCCATTAATAAACTGAATGATAAATTAAAAGCAGTTGTTATTCTTTATTATTTTAATGACATGAGTGTAGAGGAAGTTGCTAAGATCTTGGGGTGTTTTAAGACAACTGTAAAATCTAGATTGTTTTATGCAAGGAACCAGTTAAAGGAGGAATTACAACATTCCTTTAGTGATGATTATAATTTTAAAAAAATTAATGGTAGGGAGTGTGACCACGGTGTGTAATGATTTATTTGATGAAAAGTTTAAGTCATCATTAAATATAAGTAATTACTATGAAAAACCTTCTAAAAATATATTTGAGCAGGCATGGAGCAATAGAACTAACTTAGAGAGTAAGGCAAGTAAATCTAAGTTAACGAAGAAAATAGCTGCAAGTTTTATTCTTTGTACAATTCTTTTTTCCGGAATAGCTTTATCTATGTCTAGTGATGTAAGGGTTTTAGCTAAAGAGACTTATAGAACTCTAAGGAGTATTTTTATCCTAGAAAAGTCAGGAGATGACTATAAAATTGTTGAAAAAAGTGAAGAATACTTAATCCCAGTGTATAACTATGGAGGAATGTTAATAACGGATTCAAACAGAAGTAAATTTGAAAAAAGAATAGGTTTTTCGATATACTTACCTGAAAAAATTGCAGAGGACTTTCAAATTCATACTAACTCAGGCAAACCTGATATACAGGCTTGTGTAAGTGTATATAATATCAAATTAGATGATGCTGAAAAGTTATCACAAAACTTTTACGAATTTATAAGTAAGGATGTCGAATCAAATGAAACTAAAAAGTTTGAAAAGAAGCTTAGTGTATATAGCTGCTATTCTGATAACAAAGGGCATAATTATTTATTAAGTATGGAGAAAAAAGATAAATCAACAAGGGAGACAGAAAGAAAAGATAAATTTAAGGAATTAAACATTGAAAACATAAAGTGCAAGGTTTTAGAGAGTACTAGAACTTTTACAAAAGCTGGGGGAAACTTATATCTTAGTGATATCAAAAGCAAACCGGATGAAATTGTTAAAGTAAAACATATTCAGTGGGAAGCTGACGGTATAAGCTTTAGTTTAATAAATCTTAATAATAATGAAACAGATATTGATAATGCTTCTAAGTTTATTAAAGAATATATGAAAACTTATAAAAATAAAGAATAGGTTCAGGATTTTCTATTAAGAGTAAAAGTAGCGGTTTATAAATTGTCATTTAATTAGAGAACTAGGTTTAGAAAGATTCTAAGCTTAGTTCTTTGCTATTTGTAATTGTACTAGTCAAATTAAGTACATCAGTTATATAAATCACTAGAGGATTATCAGAGTACAAGAAAACTGTGTCTAGTGTGTCAATGCATTAGATATTTAGGTATTATGAGATAATCGATGTATATACTAGATAAATCTTAACGATTGTACTAAGCTTATAAATATGTTGATGATAAAGGTGATAGAATAACATTCGTTGCCTGATAAATGGCAAGCAAGTGAGCAAAAAATAGTTAACAAAATATGTTGGCAGAAATAATTGTTCATAATAATATGTAAAAGTTGTCAATAAAGATTGAAAATAAAAAATATTAAAAATTTTATTGACAAAGCAAGATGAAAATGATAAGATATACAAGCAGTCGAGTTAAATCGACATGATCCTTGAAAATTAAACAGAGTAAAGATAAGATAACTTATTTTTGAATAAACCAGCAATTCTTTAATGAATCTTCTCAATAAAT
>NZ_JAODOO010000033.1 GCF_025398335.1 Clostridium sp. CX1 | reverse complement strand
TCTCAATTTAAAAGTTTGTGACTCATTACTTAAGCAGATATCAAAAATCTATGATTTTGTGATAGTCGCTTACTTCCCAATTCATTGAGAAGATTCATTAAAGAATTGCTGGTTTATATATTATAGATAAGTTTTACTTACCTTACTCTGTTTAATTTTCAAGGATCATGTCGATTCAACTCGACTGCTTATATAGCTTATCATCTTAACCTTAGTTCGTCAACCAACAATTTATACCAAGTAATTCACAGTATTATTAAGTTTGTTGACAACTTTTTTTGGTTGCGGGAGTAGGACTCGAACCTACGACCTTCGGGTTATGAGCCCGACGAGCTACCAACTGCTCCATCCCGCGATATTTGGTGCTGAAGACCGGAATCGAACCGGTACGGGTTTTAAGGCCCGCAGGATTTTAAGTCCTGTGCGTCTGCCAGTTCCGCCACTTCAGCTTTGTGTTTGTCACTCATCAAGCGACAAGTAATATCTTATCATCTATAATCACTATATATATTAAACAATCATAGCTTTAACCTACTTCACCTAATTTATACTATGTTTTTTAAATAATTTCTTCATATATCATATACTGACACACTAGACGCTGTTGTCATAAGTAACCTACGGCTTTTAGATAATAACTAAAGCATATAAGTCTATCCTTTTAACTTAAATATGATTATTCCAATTATCATAAAAAATAATCCTACTAACTTAGTATATTCAAATTTAATTTGTGGACTACCGAATAATCCAAATGTATCGATTGTAGTCGCAATTATAAGTTGAATAACAAGCATTATTGCTATGGAAAAACTAGCTCCTAGTATTGAAATTCCTTTTGCAACACTAAAAACAATAATAACTCCAAAAACTCCACCTAAAAGATAAATCTTATTAATTTCCCCTATCTTACTAAAACTTCCACTACCATATATCAATGTAATAATTAATGCAAATATAAATCCAACGCCATGGACCACCGTAGTTGTTTCTAAAAAACCAATTTTATCACTTACTCGTGTATTAAAAACCCCTTGCAAACTTATAAAAATACCTGCAAGAATAGAAAATAAAATTCCTATCATTTTGATCCCCCCATCATTCATATTAAATATTTTAATCATTACTATTCATAAATATTTCCGCTAGACAATTCTTTTAGCTTATGAAAATCTTTAATAATAATTGTACCTCTCTTCCTGATAATAATATCTTTATTAACAAATTCATTTATAATTCTGTTAAGATGTCTATAGCTAGTTCCAAGCAAATTTGCTATTTCAGTAAGCTTGCTTGTTCTAATATCATCTCCACTAGAACTACTGCCTTCTCCGCTTATTGATAAAAGGTAACTTGCAAATCTACTTTCTAATGGATATAAAAGATTTATTGACGTTGCGTTGGAAGTATTGTATAGTTTATAACTTAAGTTTTTTATTACAAACCTAAGGAATTTAGTATCATTGTAAGCATATTTTTTCAATTTCACAATTTCTATACCTATTAAAAAAGTTTCAGTAACTGATTCTACATTGCACAACCCCTTATAATCACTTAACAATTCTACATCACCTAGTATACTCAAAGGGTTACTAAATCTGAGTAGAATTGATTTGCCGTTATCATGTAACGTATATACTTTTATTTTTCCTTCAACTAAAAAGTAAACATAGTTTACATAGTTATCTTTAGTACATATCATATCTCCCTTACTAAAACAAAAAAGCTCCATATGCTCAATCATATCCTTTTCAAATATAGAATTTAATTCAAACTCTTCTATATATTGATTTAGTCTATTTATATCAAAGATTTTTTTCATAAGTTACCTCACTTATAAATTAATAGTTATAATTTATATTATCGAACTAACAGAGTTACAAACCTCTCCTATGCATATCTAGTATAAAACAGAGCATAAAAATAAAAAAGGACAAATGTCCTTTTTACTAATTTAGTTTTACCATTGTATATAAAAGAACACATTAAGTTCCCAGTAGTATCAAATTATTTTTATGCTGCCTACAATATTGTTTTGAAAATACAAATTGTGATAAACTATTATAGTGTTTTTATAATAATCTACAGATAAATAAAGGTATGTGGTGATTCTATGAGAAATAAAAAACTTCTGTTAACTATATTATTACCAATTATTCTATTAACTTTTTACTTTCTATATAAACATTATTTTAGTTTTACTAAGCCTATAGAAGTATCACAAAATATGCAGTTTAAAATAGATTTTCAAAATCCCATAATTTTTGACGACAGTACGATAAAAAGTATTGTAGTTGAAGATACTGAAAAAACTCCAGCAGATGCTTATGTATTTTTAAGTACAGATAAAAAGAGTATTTTGGTTAACCCTCCCATTGGAGGATATATCCCGGGCAAAAAGTATTCTATAACTGTTTCCCCAGAAATCCACTTTGACAATTATAAGCTAAAGGATAAAAAGTATATACCCTTTATAGTGTTAGATAACAAAAACCAACCTCCTACAAAGATTAACAAAAAAGTAGAGTATAGCGATATAATTGGTGTAACAGATGAATTTATGGGCTACAAATATAATCATTATGGAATTTATCTTGGTAACAATAAGGTAATTCACTATATAAGTACTACCGGTAAAGTGGAAGATTCAAAAATACAAGAAACTGATATGGATACCTACTTTAAATCTGGTAAATACTTTGTTTTAGATTTAAATAATTCATCTAAATTTACCGCTGAAGAAGTAATTAAAAGAGCCAAGAGTAGACTTGGTGAAAATAGTTATGATCTTCTGCAAAATAACTGTGAACACTTTGTATTTTGGTCTAAAACTGGAGATAGTAAATCTTATCAAATAGATACCCTATCTGATCAACAGGTAAGTCAACTGCGACTGCTTATTTCCATGGGAGTTCATCTTCAGTATTAAATATAATACAAAACCTGAAGAGTTTCTTCATTAATAGCGCTTAAGATTAATAATTAACTTTCTTATTTAAACTCAAGATCCTGGTAAAGTTTATTTAAAATAACTATTGACATATGGTTAAATATACTGTATTATAATGTTAAACGAAATACTTAATGCTATATCTTTTATTAAAAGGGAGTAGTTATAAATGTACTGTCAACATTACGATTAGCCTAGCTAATCTGGCATTACATACCAAGTTGTTTGGTTACAAGACTTTTAATATAATCCTCTATTCGGGTTATATTAAAAGTCTTTTTATTTTGATTAAAGGAGTGGTAATTATGACGAACTTTTACAGAGAATCCGCTAAAGAAGTTATGAATATATTAAATGTATCTTCTGATGGACTAAATGACTCTGAAGTGAAAAAAAGAAGGGAGAAAAATGGATTTAATGAACTTCAAGAAGGTGCGAAAAAATCTGCAGTTCAAGTTTTCTTTGAACAGTTTAAAGACCTTCTTGTTATAATACTAATAGCCGCTGCAGTTATTTCTATGTTTCTAGGAAATAGTGAAAGTGCATTAGTTATATTTGCTGTTATAATTCTTAATGCAATTTTAGGTACTGTACAGCATATTAAAGCTGAAAAATCTTTAAATAGTCTTAAGGCTCTTTCTGCACCTATAGCAAGAGTACTCCGAAATGGTGAAAAGATAGAAATCCCGTCTCGTGAGGTAGTTATAGGAGACATTTTGTACTTAGAAGCTGGCGATTTTATAAGTGCTGATGGAAGAATTATTAAAAACTACAGCATTCAGGTTAACGAAAGCTCTCTTACTGGTGAATCAGAAAGCGTATTAAAGACAACTGATGTCATAGATGGAGATAACGTAGCAATTGGTGATAGAAAAAATATGGTTTTTTCCGGCAGTCTTGTAACTTACGGTAGAGCAGTTATGGTGGTAACAGAAATAGGGATGAATACTGAACTTGGAAAGGTAGCTTCCTTATTAGAAAGCACTAAGGAGAAAAAGACTCCTCTTCAAATTAGCTTAGATCAGTTTGGAAAAAAACTTGCTGCTGTAATACTTGTTATATCTGCTATCATTTTTGCTTTAAATATGTATAGAGGTTATGCAGTAATTGATTCCTTTATGTTTGCAGTAGCTTTAGCTGTTGCAGCAATACCGGAGGCTTTAAGCTCAATTGTAACTATAGTGCTTGCCCTCGGAACTCAGAAAATGGCTGGTGAAAATGCGGTTATAAGAAAGCTTCAGGCTGTAGAAAGTTTAGGCAGTGTTTCTGTAATATGTTCTGATAAAACTGGTACCTTAACACAAAACAAAATGACTGTTAAAAATGCTTATGTAGATGGAAAGATATTTAATTCCACTGATTTAAATACGGATAAAGCTTTAGAAAAAGATTTATTATTAATGAGCTTATTATGCAGTGATGCAATTTCCTCCGGTGAAAAGGAAATTGGTGACCCTACAGAAATTGCACTAACAAACTTAGGTAAGCTTTATAATTTAAATGAAATAGAGGTTAGAGAAAGCTACCCAAGACTTGGTGAACTACCTTTTGACTCTGATAGAAAGCTTATGAGTACTGTAAATAATATTGATGGAAAAAACTTAATGTTAACAAAGGGTGCCTTAGACGTATTACTAAATAGAACTATAAAAATAAGAACTTCTGAAGGTGTAAGAGACTTAACCTCGGATGATAAGGTAAAAATCGAGAAAATTAACAAGGAATTCTCTCAAAATGGTCTTAGAGTATTGGCCTTTGTCTACAAAGAAATAGATGAAAATAAAGTTATAGGTTTAGAAGATGAGAATGATTTAATATTTCTTGGTCTAATCTCAATGATGGACCCACCAAGAGAAGAGTCTGCTAAGGCAGTTTCTGATTGTATCCAATCTGGCATTAGACCGGTAATGATAACTGGTGATCACAAAATTACTGCCTCTGCTATTGCTAAACAAATAGGTATATTAAGAGATGGCGATCAAGCTGTGGAAGGACATGAACTAGATAAATTAAGTGATGAAGAACTTAAAGAAATGGTAAGCAAAGTCTCTGTTTATGCTAGGGTATCTCCTGAACACAAAATAAGAATAGTGAGAGCTTGGCAAGAAAGAGGAAATGTAGTTGCTATGACTGGTGATGGTGTAAATGATGCACCGGCACTTAAACAGGCAGATATCGGTATAGCTATGGGTATTACTGGTACAGAGGTAGCTAAGGATGCTGCTTCAATGGTGTTAACAGATGACAATTTTGCTACTATAGTAAAGTCCGTGTCTAATGGTAGAAATATATACAATAATATTAAGAACTCTATAAAGTTTTTACTCTCTGGAAATACCGCTGGTATACTTTCCGTGTTATATACTTCACTTGCAGCACTACCTATACCATTTGCTCCAGTTCACCTACTATTTATAAATCTTCTTACAGATAGTCTCCCAGCTATTGCATTAGGGTTAGAACCTCATAAAAAATCTGTGATGAATGAAAAGCCTAGGGATATAAATTCACCTATATTGACAAAAGAATTCGGAAATTCAATACTTGTTGAAGGTTTAATAATTGCTGCGGCTACAATGTCTGCCTTCCATATAGGTTTAAAAACTGGTGATCATATGCTTGCAAGTACAATGGCCTTTGCAACTTTATCTCTTGCTAGATTGTTCCATGGATTTAACTGCAGATCTAAGGAATCATTGTTTAGGATTGGAGTATTTTCAAACAGGTATGCATGGATAGCTTTTGGTTTAGGACTAGTATTCTTAAACTCAGTACTTTTCTTTGAACCACTAAGAGGTATATTTGAAGTTAGCAGTCTTACTTTAAATCAACTAGGAACTATATATGGCTTAGCTTTTGTACCAACTTTAGTAATCCAAGCTTATAAAGCTGGTCGTAGTAAGTTTAAAAGAGTAAGCAGAACTAATAATACAATAGTTAGTGAAAATGCAGTCTAGGAAAGTTAATTTGCACTTTATTAAAAGTAGTTTAGAGACAAGACATGCAGTATATATGTAAAAAAGTAAATTTAACGCTTAAAGAGGGCCTTACAGTTGACAAAGCTGTAAGGCCCTCTTTAAGTATTGTTGGATTACCTGTAGTCTGAAAATATCCCCCATCTTTCAACTCTGTTAAAGTATGGAATAGTAGAGTTAAAATAAACAATTATAGGGGCCTTATCTAACTCTGGGTGAGTTTCAAATAATTTTCTATCTCCATATCTAATAGATTCAAGGGCTAACGGTAATTCTCTTCTAAAAATTCTGTTTCGTATTGCTGTATTAACAGTTCCCAATTTCCCACCTACATGGAGATATACATTGAAAAAATATTTGTTGTTTATTTTAATCCACTCTCCTAGAACTTCATCTCTCATAGGATTAATTTTTTCGTAGGCATATCGCTGCCCAATGGTTAGGAATAGTTCTGCAGTTATATCAGAGTGAGTTAGGGTATATTTTCTTGGGATAGTTGGTTTTGTGGGAGTTACGTTTGGTAGGTATTGCACATGAAGTTTTTCTGGATTTAGCCTTTTCAAAAGGGTTGCACCTTCTATTTAAATTACTATACTGATTTAGTATATGATGACTTAAAGTATTTTGATATGAAAATATAATTAATACTAATAAATACCACTTTTTAGGTTAGAACATTGATTTTTTTCCTGCTTTGTTAGCTATCATCAGTATATTATTTGATCTTATTCATAAAAATAGTGCTTTGGAACTCTTTCAGTAATACGTTGTATCTGTTCATCTGCATAGGAACTTACATACTTGCTAGCTTCTTCCCAGCTTATGTTTTCAGCACCTTGACTTCCTATAATTACAGCTTCATCAAATTCTTTAATTTTTCCCTTCAAATTAGATATATCTACCATTATGCCGTCCATGAAGTAGTTAACTACAGGAACTCGTTGATCAGCTATTAATACCTCTTTCCAACCACGACTAATACCATCACCATAACCAAGCCCAATAATAGCAACCTTAGTATCCTTTTTTGCTATAAACCTATCTCCATAGCCTCCAGTTTCACCAGCTTTAATAGTTTTAATCTTTAAAATCCGTCCCTTAAGTGTAACTAATGGTTTTACCCCATCAGGAAGATCCTTTTCACCTTCCTTATGTTCTAAACCATATAAAATTATTCCGCAGCGAACCATATCGTAGTGTGACTGAGGATACATTAGTATGCCAGCTGAACCTGCTGCATGTGCTATCTTAGGTCTTAAATTTTCTTTTTCTAGTCTATTAAGAACTTCGTTGAAACATTCAATCTGTTTAATAGTAAAGTTTTCATCAAATTCAGCATTTTGAAAATGAGTATATATTCCCTCTACTTTTACATTTGGGTACTTATTATAAATTTTTTTAATAAAATTAACAGCCTCTTTAGGCTCAATTCCGTATCTATTTAAACCAGTATTTATTTTAACATGTATATTAACTATTTTGTTACACTCAGATGCGCTTTCGTCTAACGCCTCTACAATTTCCTCGTTGTCTACCATTGGAGTAATATCATTTATAGTAATCCAAGAAGCCTGCAATGGAATAATTGGCGCAAGCAATATAATTGGAATCTTAATACCTGCTTTTCTTAAGGAAAAAGCTTCAATTAGCCTAACAACACCAAAAGTATCACATTTACAATGCTCTAGTTCATAGGCTATAGGCACCATGCCATGTCCATAAGCATCTCCTTTTAGTACTGCCATAATTTTTATGTCTGGCTTTACCAAATTCCGTATAATACTAAAGTTACGCTGAAGCTGACTTAAATTAATATCTATTTCATTAACTTCTGGTATAGGATATTTCTCAGTCTGATCTTCACCTATGGTAACAGAATTTGCAAGATTATAAGTTACTTTTCTTCTCATTTTAAGCCCACTCCTTGTTTTGTCATTTAAGCTCAACAGTGTGCTATGAACTTATAGTATATACCATAGTGTATTTATAAGTGGCTTAATTTATACTCTTGAAAAGATTTTCCGAATTATGTTAATTATATCTACCTTTTTTAACTTCTGATACTTGTTCAATATACCCTTGTATAGTCTTTTCCATATGTGTCCATGATCGTTTTGAGAATGCAATTTTTATTCCCGTTCGCTTTGATTCTCTCTTAATAAACTCTGTCAGACCATGCCCTACATAGTCAACTAATACCAATATTAAGTCTGTCTTCTCTGGTATTTTTATCTTTTTATCATTACTCTTCCTGCCACTTATATGCTCAATACTACTGAAACCACTTTCTCTTAATTTATCTGTTATGTTACCAAGCCTATCCGCTCCTACAAGCAATATACTCATAAATTCTCCCCCTATTTATAAAAGTTTGCTTTTTATATACTTAAAATACTAAAGGTAGGCTTTTTCTCTCATCCTTTATTACTAGGTAAATTATAAAAGATGATTAACGTTATAATATCCTTCCTTTACATTTTTTAATTTTATAACTTATCCCTTATATGTACTTATTGAAAATGAATATCAATATCACTTAATTTTATTATAATACATATTTAATAATTTGCAATAGCCTATACTAAAATTTCCTTAAATGCAATATCACTCTCTCTCAGATGATACCTTCTTTAGTAATATACTATAAAGAAAAAAACACTAAGCATAAACTTAGTGTTTTTTGTTTACCTAGCGACGTCCTACTCTTCCACTCAGTCTCCCGAGCAGTACCATCGGCGCTAAGAAGCTTAACCATCGTGTTCGGAATGGGAACGGGTGTTACCTTCTTGCCATAATCACTAGATACTTTCTTTTTAGTTTCCTAAAAAGACCTATTAATTTTTAAGAGT
>NZ_JAODOO010000032.1 GCF_025398335.1 Clostridium sp. CX1 | reverse complement strand
AAGCGATTCGCACCAAATCAGAGATTTGGGCTCTCTGCTTATCTACACCATTTAAATTCATACTTACAAGGTCATCTGCATTATCATATCTGTAATAAATCCTATCTTTTATTACATGACTAGCATCTTCAGTATATTCATAGGTTACCCTATCCCCTATTAGGTGAAACTTTGTAGTAAATCCATTTACTCTCTTATGTGTTCTGATACCTGCATCGTTATACTTAAAGAATGCATTGATATCACTACCTACAATGGAGGTTAATCTTCTTCCTTCTTCCCAACTGTAGGTATAGCCAGCATAGGTCTTAAGATTGCCTATTGTATCATAAGTTATCTCATTTTTATTATAATGTGTCAGTTTATCCTTCCAAGGTGTTTCATATAGATAGCTTATAGGAACCTGCGAAACACCATTTATTATTTCCTGCTTACTACTTATATTTCCGCCGCTATCATAAGTGTATATTACAGTTTTATTTAGAACTTCGTTCTCTTCCTTTATAAGCTCATTTAATTCGTTATAGGAATATCTAATGTTCTTTCCGTTTTCAAGAATTCTAGTTATATTTCCATTTTCATCATACCAATAGTTTATAGGAGCAAGTTCATTTTGCACAGAGGATAACCTATTTACTGTTGCTCCTTCTTCTTTACCAGTGACAGATACATAGGCATACTGAGTTTGAAAACTGGTACGTCCTATATTTATTGTCTTTCTCTATAGTCTGCCAAGATTATCATAAGAATATCTCACTGATTTGTTGGTGTACAGTGAAAGTATCTCCCCTTCCGTTAAGTCTGAGGATGAATAATTGAAGTTTCTAATTAATCCATTCAGTGAATAATTTCCACTTATATTACTTCCAATAGCTGTCTTTAGTTTACTAAAATCTTTGAAATCTGTGGTTTGCCACTTATAAATACTATGATTTAGATAGAGCTTACCAGTTAAAGTCAAGTTTCCTGGATCAAACTGCCAGCTTACTGCAACAAAGTACCATGTATTATATTTTAAGGTTTCATCTGTAGTTATTATATTTGTAAAACCTTTACTGCCTATTACTGCAAGATTTACTTTTTGGTCTTTATCTATATAGAGGTTAAATAGTTCAGTGGGTCCTTCAGTGCCAATTATCATTCTTGAGCCAGTATTGTTTCTTCTATTTACCAATGCTGTTATAACATTGTTCTCATTCTGTTAACATACCCCGTGGTATTTTGCGAAAGGCTTGCCTTGAGCTTGCTACTGTTTTTGTTTCTCCATATGTTTCGCATTTAAGTTCTATGGGACTTTCCTCTAAATAACCACACTGAAATGTTTTTTAAGCTAAAAGAAAAAATTCTATCAGATGAATTCCTTAAAGAAGCTTATCTGATAGAATTTCTTAATTAATTTTACACATTTATTAATATATTACAATAATATTTTTTTCTCAAACCCAACTAGTTCCTACCAAAATTTATACAATAAAGCTAAACTAATCTACTCTGATAACTCCTTCTCCATACAACTGAATTATTGAAAAAATACAATCACATCTTCTGCTATTTTCATTATATACTCAATAGTGATGTTCTTCGCTTTACAGGTTAACCTATTAGAAAAGATTATTTTTTCTTCATTAAATGTCCCACTACAAAAATGCCAAAATACCCCAAATAGTCCCACATTATATTCATATTTTAAAACATTTATTATTTCAATCCATCTTAGTGCATCCTCTTTATACTTTAGTTTTCTTTCTTGGAACTCATCAATAATTGATTGTGCTAAAGATACCTCTTCAATATTTTCACATAGCGAAGATATATCTTTAGTATATAAGTCATATGCACCTATTCCTGTAAGACTATCACATCCAGTTTCAGTCGCCTGTAAAAATACTTCATCATTATGAAGCTGATTGCTAACGTACTTATTGTTAACCTCTATAAGACTTAAATTATACTTATTCTTAAAATTTTCCAAAAGCTTCAAATCATAATCTTTTGGAAAAACTATTCCTATCCTAACGCTCATATTATTCCTCCCTTATTTAAATAAAGTCACAAAGTTTAGATTAGGATCATCCCCATAGAATACATGCCCTCTTGCCGCATAGGAAATAGGATGATAGTGCATAGCATTTAATGGATTTCCGTCATTCGTTGGTCCAGTAAAGCCTCCACCAACAGATTTAGACAGGATTTCAGCATCCACTGCACTATGAGCATATACATCTCCACCAATATCCAATATCATTTTTGCTGATTGTAAGTTCAATGGTTGATCAACATAAACATTTGCTCCCAGGTGAGTTGCTTTTGCTCGCAAATACGTTGGATTTTGATTCTTAGTATTCGTTGTTGCAATATCCTTAACCTTTGATTTGCTCTTACTAACAGCCTTATTCCTAGCCTTATAATTTGAAATGGCATTATTTATAGTATTACTTATAGACTTATTTTGCCCACTGATATTGTAGTTAACCACTGCTACTATTACTAGTGCCACTGCAAAAACATACTGATTAATTTTACTAAGAATTGATATTAAGGAATATCCACTTGGATCTGTATTGTTAACAGGGTTATTTTTGCAATACGCAAATACATTATGAGATAATAAGTCACCTCTGCTTCCGCCTAATGCATCAGCATTCAAGTATCTGCCCCATTCAGGGTTGTAATATCTTGAATTTAAATAGTAGAGTCGAGTCTCGCTATCAAACCTATAGCCCCTATACCTATAAGGATTCTTGTACCCAACATGCTCCTTATTATTGGTTACATCAATACCTTTTTCATCTCTAATACTAACAAGCTTTCCCCAGCTATCGTATATATAGCTTACTACCTTAGTACCTCTACCATCAATCAGCCCAATAATGTCTCCCTGACCATTCCTTATATAAACAAAGGAAGCTCTACAGCGGAGCTGAAGAGCTAAGCGATTCGCACCAAATCAGAGATTTGGGCTCTCTGCTTATCTACACCATTTAAATTCATACTTACAAGGTCATCTGAGTTATCATACCTGTAATAAATCCTATCTTTTATTACATGATTAGCATCTTCGGTGTATTCGTAGGTCACTCTATCCCCTATTAGATGATATTTTGTAGTAACTCCATTTACTTTCTTATGTGTTCTGATTCCAGAATCGTTGTATTTAAAGAAGGCATTGATATTATTACCTATAATGGATGTTAATCTTCTTCCTTCTTCCCAACTGTAGGTATAACCGGCATAGGTCTTAGGGTTTCCTATTGTATCATAGGTTATCTCATTTTTATTATAATTTGTCAGTTTATCTTTCCAAGGAGTTTCATATAGATAGCTTATAGGAATTTGCCAAATACCATTTATTTTATCCTGCTTACTGACTATATTCCCTCCGCTATCATAAGTGTATATTACAGTTTTATTTAGGATTTCGTTATCTTCCTGTATAAGCTCATTTAATTCGTTATAGAAATATCTAATATTCTTTCCGTTTTCGAGAATTCTAGTTATATTTCCATTTTCATCATACCAATAGTTTATAGGAGCAAGTTGATTTTGCACAAAAGATAACCTATTTACTGTTGCTCCTTCTTCTTTGCCAGTGACAGATACATAGGCATATTGAGTTTGAAAATTGGTACGTCCTATATTTATTATCTTTCTCTGTAGTCTGCCAAGGTTATCATAAGAATATCTCACTGATTTGTTGGTATACAGTGAAAGTATTTCCCCTTCTGTTAAGTCTGAGGATGAATAATTGAAGTTTCTAATTAATCCATTCAGTGAATAATTTCCACTTATATTACTTCCTATAGCTGTCTTTAGTTTACTAAAATCTTTGAAGTCTGCAGTTTGCCACTTATAAATACTATGATTTAGATAGAGCTTACCAGTTAAAGTCAAGTTTCCCGGATCAAACTGCCAGCTTACTGCAACAAAGTACCATGTATTATATTTTAATGTTTCATCTGTAGTTATTATATTTGTAAAACCTTTACTGCCTATTACTGCAAGATTTACTTTTTGGTCTTTGTCTATATAGAGGTTAAATAGTTCAGTGGGTCCTTCAGTGCCAATTATCATTCTTGAACCAGTGTTATTTCTTGTATTTACCCATGCTGTCATGGTTCCTGATTTTTTATCTATACCTAAATCATAAATTACTTTTGTCCCTGGATATGCATAAAGAGCTCCTTGATCATTTTCGTCTTTTCCAAACATAGGGGTTTCCTCTGCCGGAGTTTTTCCATTACTTCCAGTAGTACGGCCATGGGGTCTGACCCCATGGCAGAAAACTGGAAACAGTTTTCTGCTTGCTACAAAAAGCCATCAACCTTTGTTATCGCTTAGGTTGGTGGCTTTGGGATTTAATCCTTTGTCAGAAAACCAGAAAGAGTTTTCTACTTACTATATGAACAAGTTTTTTAATATCCGCCTTATGTTGAACCACTTACTGAATTTTTAGCATATAATTAATATATTATCTTCTTTGAATACATATGGTTTTCCTTGAATCTTTTTCATCAACCTACCATTACTTCTATCATATATATTAGAATAGAAATTTAATTTACCATCCTGTATATTGACTTCCTCTGTAATTATAATATCTGGCTCCATAATATTTAGAGAATTAAATGGTATTTTTATGGCTCTTTTATTATCCCATGACTTCCCACTTAGTTCTACATAACAACTTAATTTATCATCATAGAAATATCCAGTAGAACCATCTAAAGTTATCCCACTAAATATCCAATTACTTTCAAATCTTTTCCTTTCATATTCTTTTGTAATTATGTCATATATAGCAATTTCAGAGATATTTTCATTAAAATACTCAACTTTATAATATATCTTATTCTTGTTAGTATGAATAAATCTAACTATTCCTTCTTGTCCTACAGTCTCAATTATTTGGTATGAGAGTGTTTCTTTATCTTGTTTTATTTCATTTATAAATATTTCTAGTGGAATCAAATAGATAGAATCAATAGCACCTCTCACATCATTACAACTTGTTTTTTCAGGGTTATAAATATATTCGTACTTATCAGCTTCATTATAAAGTGCTGAGCTAATCAAAATATACTCTCTATTGTTAACTTTAAATGTTCTTATTGATTCTATACCATGTTTAAATAAAGAGTTATCCTTAACTTCATAATTTCTTTTTTCATTAACATCGTATACAAATAATTTAAATTTATTACAATTGTCTAAGTAATTATAATACTCATCGTATGAATTAATTTCATCAATCTTATACACTAAAAAATCTTTATTTAAAACATATAATTCTAGTGAAGCTATCATACAATCAACCTTTATTTGTTTTTCTTCATTTGTTAATAAACTAGTGGGAACATATCTTTGCAATTTAACGGATAGTAATCTTTCTTCAGTCCCAAAGTCGTTATCTAATTTAAAAAAAACAGAATAAAACTTCCCATCTTTTTCTTCAATAGCTCTATAATATAAAGCTGAACAGTCCCTATCATAAAAATACTCTATTATTGGAGCTGATGTATTAATAAGTTCTAACGAATTATTTATCAAATTATATTTATAAAATCCATCGTAAAATGTATTGAAATTCCTCCCTTGATTGTTATTACTAATATTCTGTCTAATAATATATACATGATTCTTATATATAAATAGTGGTAAATAACTAATAAATTCATCATTTACTACCTTTAATTTTATAATATCCATATATCCCTCCAATTATTATGCATTTATAATTCTAAACTTTTAGTAGATAAGTAACATAAAACTCTATTAAAATAGAGCCTTATGTCACTTAAAATCAACAAAATTATTCTTTTATTTTTGGTAAATCAAAAAAAATATGAACATATCCTCTATCTGGTCTTGTTGTACCACTATGATAATGATAAAAGTATACTCCTCCGTATACACTTTTTTCACTATTAATATGATTTTGTATCTTGTTGGGATTTCCACCTGTTGTCAAAGCTAGCATTCTCGCATTATTCTGAGTAAAAGTATAAACATCATTTCCACCACGGACATGTATTTGAGCCTCAGCTATATCCATTGGTTTCAAGAAATCTATTACAACTGTATTTTTTCTATAGTCTACATGTGCAGGGTAATATTTATTACTTTTTCTGTTACTCATAGGTATATTAATAGGAGTACTTTTAGATATTGGTTTTTGCGTTGATTGTTTTTCTTTAGACTTAAATGGCTTTTTAATTGGGAGTGACGGTGCTGGAATAACAGATCGAGATTGTAGTGATTGAACAACAACAGCTGTAATCACAAAAAAAGCAGCATATACAAACGCTTTAAATCTACTTAAAACTCCACTTCTCCAGTATCCATTAGGGTCATACATATTAATAGGATCATTTTTACAATAGCAAAATACATTATGTGATAATAGATCTCCCACCTGACCTCCTATCACATCAGCATTCAAGTATCTCCCCCACTCTGGGTTATAATATCTTGAATTTAGATAATATAATTCTGTTTCACTATCATACCTATAACCCCTATACCTGTAAGGATTCTTGTACCCAACATGTTCCTTATTACTAGTTACATCAATACCCTTTTCATCTCTAATGCTAACAAGCTTTCCCCAGCTATCGTATATATAGCTTACTACCTTAGTACCTCTACTATCAATCAGCCCAATAATGTCTCCTTGACCATTTCTTATATAATAATATTCTACACCATTTAAATTCATACTTACAAGGTCATCTGAGTTATCATATCTGTAATAAATCCTATCTTTTATTACATGATTAGCATCTTCAGTGTATTCATAGGTCACTCTATCCCCTATTAGGTGAAACTTTGTAGTAACTCCATTTACTCTCTTATGTGTTCTGATACCTGCATCGTTATACTTAAAGAATGCATTGATATCACTACCTACAATGGAGGTTAATCTTCTTCCTTCTTCCCAGCTGTAGGTATAACCAGCATAGGTCTTAGGATTGCCTATTGTATCATAAGTTATCTTATTTCCATTATAATGTGTCAGTTTATCCTTCCAAGGAGTTTCATATAGATAGCTTATAGTAGTCTCAACACCATTTATATTTTCCTTCCTATTAGATATATTTCCTCCGCTATCATAAGTGTATGTTATAGTTTTATTTAGAAGTTCGTTCTCTTCCTGTATAAGCTCATTTAGTTCGTTATAGGAATACTTAATATTCTTTCCGTTTTCAAGAATTCTAGTTATATTTCCATTTTCATCATACCAATAGTTTATAGGAACAAGTTCATTTTGTACAGAAGATAACCTATTTACTGTTGCTCCTTCTTCTTTACCAGTGACAGATACATAGGCATACCGAGTTTGAAAACTGGTACGTCCTATATTTATTGTCTTTCTCTGTAGTCTTCCAAGGTTATCATAAGAATATCTCACTGATTTGTTGGTGTACAGTGAAAGTATCTCCCCTTCTGTTAAGTCTGAAGATGAATAATTGAAGTTTCTAATTAATCCATTTAGTGAATAGGTTCCACCTATATTACTTCCTATAGCTGTCTTTAGTTTACTAAAATCTTTGAAATCTGTGGTTTGCCACTTATAAATGCTATGATTTAGATAGAGCTTACCAGTTAAAGTCAAGTTTCCCAGATCAAACTGCCAGCTTACTGCAACAAAGTACCATGTATTATATTTTAAGGTTTCATCTGTAGTTATTATATTTGTAAAGCCTTTACTGCCTATTACTGCAAGATTTACTTTTTGGTCTTTGTCTATATAGAGGTTAAATAGTTCAGTGGGTCCTTCAGTGCCAATTATCATTCTTGAACCAGTGTTATTTCTTGTATTTACCCATGCTGTCATGGTTCCTGATTTTTTATCTATACCTAAATCATAAATTACTTTTGTCCCTGGATATGCATAAAGAGCTCCCTGATCATTTTCATCTTTTCCAAATACAGGAGTTTCCTCTGCCGGAGTTTTTCCATTACTTCCAGTAGTACGGCCATGGGGTCAGACCCCATGGCAGAAAACTGGAAACAGTTTTCTGCTTGCTATAAACCTCAATCTGAAACGGAAATGTTGGATTTTCTATATATTTTTTGAATCCAGATAGAACTTTATCTAGTTCAACATCTCCTTCTAAAGGGATTAATAGATTTTTATTCATAAGTTTTGCCAGCTCTCTATACTTCTTTTCATGGAATTCCAAACTTACACTTTGTCTGTTAAGAGTACTAGCTAATCCTAACGTAATCACAGGAAAAGGTCGTACTAAATTATGAACATGAAATGTGGGAATATAACTGTTATTCCCTGACTTAACTTCAAGCAAAATTCCGACCAATATTGGGCCTATTCTATTTATCAAATGCATAGGTTTATACACACCCAGTGAAGGAAATAATTCGTTCCAATCTTGCGTAATTCTTTTTTTATCTGCAATTGTTAACTTACTCAACGTCATGGGTTTACCTCCATAATTCTTATAATATTTGATGAGCCGTTACCTAAAATTTTACTTTACTATAGTATAAAAAGGTGGAACACTATATTTTATTAGCTGCTCCACCTTAACTTACCTTTATTTATTCAGTTGCATTCTTTTTAACCACACTTCTTCAAATTCATGTTTATCTATTTCCATGGGCTTGAATTGATTATCTAAAGCTATTTCTGACAAAGTTGGTAATGGTTCTTCTGATAATCTTGTTCCTCGGAATTCAGTATTTAAGTCCGCATATCCTATTTTATTATCCCTATAAATTTCAACTTTTCTTATCTCATTATACTTATTATCAATTTCTGAATATATAATAATTGGTTCATTTTGTAAACTATGAATCCATTCTACCTTCAAATACTTCATTCTTTATCACTTCTTTATTTTATAAAATCTCTAAAACTAATTATAATCTCAATTATTCCAAATGAAATTCTTCTTTAGAATACTATTAAGTTTCAAAAAACAGTACTTTTGTAAAGCACCGTTTTTTATAACTTAATAATTTAAACCAATAGAATTTAGGTTCTTTTATTTATAACTAATATATTTTTCCCATCCTTTAGAGCATACTTCTTCAAATGTTGGAACAGTAACCATACCATATAGATCATGTGTACCAACCTTTAAATCTAATGCATCTTTTGGAGATTCCCACTCCGTTTCACATTCTAAGCAACATACATATAGTTCATTTGTATCAATTGCTTTTACTATTTCAATCCATCCTTGAGTACAAATTGGACACCACCTAATCCTGTACTTACCGAAGCTCTCCATTGCATCTCCTCCATTTTTATGGCAATAATAGATTTATATTATAGTTCCCACCCATACCAGGATAAGCCGTTATAAGTCTATTTGTTCCCTGTCTTGTAATTATAGTAATATGATTTAAGTTCTGTAATTGTCCTCCATATCCTCCTGCATATCCAGCACCTTGAAATGGTATATGATAAATATCCGCACCTCCAGATGTTATAGGAGTGATATTTTTTGCATTTATCCAAGCATTATTTATCATTTTAACTGGATCTCCGTAAAAAATTCCATGTTCAGGCTTTTGCAAATTATTTATTGTATGTTTTCCAACATGCTCAAATCTAGTTTCTCCATGTTTACTTATAATACTCCAATCAAGACTACTATCATTACCACTTCTTGAAAATCTTATATAACCTTTGGATTTAATCTTTCCAATTCCTGATATACTTTTTGAAACTCTACTTGCCACCTGAACAGCTCTCTGTCCAACTCTTTGTGCAATCTGAGCACCTCTTGTTATCACCGTAGTTCCCATAGTTACAGCTGCTGCAAAAGTTGCTGGCGAAGCTATAGCTACTATTGCAGCAACTACAACGACTGCCGCAACTGCTGCCAAAGCCCATTTAACCCATCCTGATAAATATCCGTTTGGATCAGTCATGTTAATAGGGTTATTTTTGCAATACGCAAATACATTATGAGATAATAAGTCACCTCTGCTTCCGCCTAATGCATCAGCATTCAGGTATCTCCCCCACTCTGGGTTGTAATATCTTGAATTTAAATAGTAGAGTCGAGTCTCGCTATCAAACCTATAGCCTCTATACCTGTAAGGATTCTTGTACCCAACATGCTCCTTATTATTAGTTACATCAATACCATTCTCATCTCTAATACTAACAAGCTTTCCCCAGCTATCGTATATATAGCTTACTACCTTAGTACCTCTACTATCAATCAGCCCGATAATGTCTCCCTGACCATTCCTTATATAGTAATATTCTACACCATTTAAATTCATACTTACAAGGTCATCTGAGTTATCATATCTGTAATAAATTTTATCTTTTATTTCATGATTAGCATCTTCGGTGTATTCATAGGTTACTCTATCCCCTATTAGGTGAAACTTTGTAGTAAATCCATTTACTCTCTTATACGTTCTAATTCCTGCATCGTTGTATTTAAAGAAGGCATTGATATCACTACCTACAATGGAGATTAATCTTCTTCCTTCTTCCCAACTGTAGATATAACCGTCATAGGTCTTAGTATTGCCTATTGTATCATAAGTTATCTTATTTCCATTATAATGTGTCAGTTTATCCTTCCAAGGTGTTTCATATAGATAGCTTATAGGAGTCTGCCAAACACCATTTATCTTTTCCTGCTTACTACTTATATTTCCACCGATATCATAAGTGTATATTATAGTTTTATTTAGAGCTTCGTTCTCTTCCTTTACAAGCTCATTTAATTCGTTATAGGAATACTTAATATTCTTTCCGTTTTCAAGAATTCTAGTTATATTTCCATTTTCATCATACCAATAGTTTATAGGAACAAGTTCATTTTGCACAGAGGATAACCTATTTACTGTTGCTCCTTCTTCTTTACCAGTGACAGATACATAGGCATACTGAGTTTGAAAACTGGTACGTCCTATATTTATTGTCTTTCTCTGTAGTCTTCCAAGGTTATCATAAGAATATCTCACTGATTTGTTAGTATACAGTGAAAGTATCTCCCCTTCCGTTAAGTCTGAAGATGAATAATTGAAGTTTCTAATTAATCCATTCAGTGAATAATTTCCACTTATATTACTTCCAATAGCTGTCTTTAGTTTACTAAAATCTTTGAAGTCTGCAGTTTGCCACTTATAAATGCTATGATTTAGATAGAGCTTACCAGTTAAAGTCAAGTTTCCCGGATCAAACTGCCAGCTTACTGCAACAAAGTACCATGTATTATATTTTAATGTTTCATCTGTAGTTATTATATTTGTAAAGCCTTTACTGCCTATTACTGCAAGATTTACTTTTTGGTCTTTATCTATATACAGGTTAAATAGTTCAGTGGGTCCTTCAGTGCCAATTATCATTCTTGAACCAGTGTTATTTCTTGTATTTACCCATGCTGTCATGGTTCCTGATTTTTTATCTATACCTAAATCATAAATTACTTTTGTCCCTGGATATGCATAAAGGGCTCCCTGATCATTTTCGTCTTTTCCAAATATAGGGGTTTCCTGTATTGGAGTTTTTCCTCTACTTCCAGTAGTATTTGCACTTAGATGAAAATATTCAAAGTTTGGACTGTCTTCTATTACAGCATCATAGAATACTCCCACAGGCTTGTTATCCTTGTCATAACCATATCTTGTTTCATAAAGCTTTTCATCTATTTTTTCCGTTATTATGCTGTGATTATTGCTCATGTCATAGTCAAATTTTGTTGAATATGTCTTTCCGTAACTTGAAGTACCTATATCTTTATCATACTCATCGATTTTAACCAATCTATCTGATAAATCGTAGCTGTATTTATAATCTCTAAAATTTACCCCGTCCTCATGGTATGCTAAATTACCTTCGTTGTCGTATTCATAGCTGTATCTGATTTCATCCTTTTGACTATTATCTAATGTATCTCTGCTAAATTTTCTTTTAGTTACTCTATCTAGCTCATCATACTCCATGGATACTCTTTGATTATTTCCATATTCTGATTTCGTAAGATTACCTGTCTCAGCATCAAATTCATTTCTTATTAAAAGTTCATTTTCAGCATAAACCTCTTTTGTATTTCCTAAACTGTCATATTCAAATCTATAGCTGAAACCATTGTGAGAAATTGTTTTTATTTTATCCTTTTCATAAGTGTAACTGTTAGTAACTATAGTTCCTCTATCCTCTGGCATAACTTTGTTGTAGATATCTTTTATGTCATTATCAATCAAAGCCTTTCTGCTGTATGCAAAGTCATCTAAAGTTCCTGATAAACTGTAGTTTCCGTAAGGATTACTTCCAACAGCGGTAATTGCTCCTGTGAAGTCTTTAAAATCAGTTACAGAGCCAGTATAAGTTCTATTATTAATATATAAAGTACACTGTAAAGTCCTGCTGTAAAATGATGACTCTACAAGCTGCCACTTTAGGGCTATAAAATACCATGTATTGTTGGCTATGGTTATATCATTTGCAGTGATAATATTTTGTCCAGCATTTGACTTGTTTAATGAATTCAAAACTATCTTATTTTGCTCATTTATATACAGATTAAATAAGGCTGTCTTGCTTTCATTTGAAAAAATCATTCTTGTTCCTGCACCTGTAGTGTTAAACCATACAGATAAAGTTCCAGATTTTTTATCTATACCTAAATCATAATAAGACTTTGAATTATCACTTCTGCTTGGACTGTAAGCAGTAAAACTACTACCTTCCTCCATCTGTACAGCATCAAAACCTACTGTATCAGTGCCGCTAACAGCACTTCTTAACATTACAAAAAGACTTTTTGTTCCTACTGGAAGAATGAAGTTTTGACTTATTTTAACCCATCTATCTCCAGCTATATCTTTCTGGTAATTCTTATAACTGACTGCAATTTCAGCTCCGTTTTTATCAAAGCATTGTATTCCTAGTACTGGATTAGCTGCTCCTGTCCTCTTTGAATAGGCACTTAAAGTATATACTTTTGATGAAGTTAAAGCAGTGGATAGTGTAACTAATTGAAAGGCTACAGCATTAGTAGGGTTTCCAGTGGCAGTTCCATCTGAGTCATAACTTTCTAAACAGTAGTTTCCATGTATTCCTCCCGGTACAATTCTCCATTTTCCTGTAGAACCATCCCAATCTTCCAATCTCCAAGAATTGCTGCTATTTTCAAAGGAAGAGTTTACAAGTAAGTTCGCTCCAGCATCAAAAATTGTTCTTGTTCCTTTGCTTCCTACAAGACTTGAACTTAACGGGAATTTTTCGATATTTCTGCTTTCAGTACCCTCCAGGGCTTTAGATACACTTACAAGTCTATTCATATCGTCATAACTGTAAAAAGTCTTGCTCCCTTTTCCATCAGTGGTAGCTGTCAGTACTCCTTTTTCTTCATTGTAATGACTTATTACAGAATTTTCTTCGTTGTCTATTGCTGCTTTCAGGTAATTTCCGCTGATACTATAATTTGCAGTGGACTCCATAAAAAGTTTTTCATTTGTTACATTTGTCTCTGGAGCTTTTTCCACTCGTGACTTCACTGGATTACCGCTGCTGTCATAATCAAAGGAATATTGGACCTTTGTTGCTGAG
>NZ_JAODOO010000031.1 GCF_025398335.1 Clostridium sp. CX1 | reverse complement strand
TTAATCTTTAAGGAAGTTTAGATTTATTTTTATCCCATCGACTTATAGGTGTTAACAGCATATGCACTGTTTAAGCTAATAATAAAATTAGTTCCACTTAAGAATCGGAGTTCTTGCTGCCTTAACTTCATCTAATCTCTTTACAATAGTATTGTTAGGAGCAGATTTAACCAAATCAGGGTCCTTCTTTGCCTCTTTAGCAATTTCAATCATAGCGCTAACAAATTCATCTAAAGTTTCCATCGTTTCTGTTTCTGTAGGCTCTATCATAAGGGCTTCATGGACTATTAGTGGAAAATAGATTGTTGGAGGATGATATCCATAATCAAGGAGTCTTTTTGCTACATCTAAAGTAGTAATATGATTTTCTTCATCCTTTAAACCAGCTAACACAAATTCATGTTTACAGATATCATCTATAGCTAAACTATAGTAATTCTTTAATTTTACTCTTAAATAGTTAGCGTTTAAAACCGCAGTTTCACTGGCCTTTCTAAGACCCTCTGCCCCCATAGTTAAGATGTAAGTAAAGGCCCTAACCATAACTCCAAAGTTTCCATAGAAGCTTTTTACCTTTCCTATAGAATAAGGTCTGTCATAGTCTAAATAATAACCTTCATCTTTCCTTGCCACTACAGGCTTAGGAAGGAATTCTGCCAGGTCTCCTCTAACACCTATTGGTCCGCTTCCCGGACCTCCGCCACCGTGTGGAGTTGAAAAGGTTTTGTGTAAATTTAAGTGGCATACATCAAAGCCCATATCTCCTGGCCTTGTTTTTCCCATAATAGCATTCATATTAGCTCCGTCATAATAAAGCAGTCCCCCAGCTTCATGTACAAGCTTTGCTATTTCCGTGATATTTTTTTCGAAGAGTCCTAGGGTACTAGGGTTAGTTAGCATTAAACCGGCTATTTCATCATTTAAAAGAGATTTTAGGCTTTCTATATCTACAGCACCCTCAGCATCTGACTTTACTTCTATAACCTTAAAGCCTGCTACTGATGCTGAAGCCGGGTTTGTGCCATGGGCTGAATCTGGTACTATAATCTTATCTCTTTTGAAATCCCCTCTTTTTTCATGATATGCCTTTATAACCATAAGTCCTGATAACTCTCCATGGGCTCCTGCTGCTGGTTGAAGAGATATTTTTTTAAAGCCAGTTATTTCTCCAAGCTTTTCACTTAATTCATACATAAGTCTTAAAGCACCTTGCGCCGTTTCTTCTGGCTGATAGGGATGAAGCCTTGTAAACTTAGGTAATGCAGCCATATCTTCATTGATCTTAGGATTGTATTTCATAGTACAGGAGCCCAATGGATAAAAGCCTGAATCCACACCAAAGTTTTTAGTAGAAAGAGCGGTGAAATGTCTTACTACATCTACTTCACTAACTTCAGGAAGCTCTAGTTCCTTCTTATTTAATAATCCCTCAGAAACTAAACTCTCCATAGAAACTTCCGGTACATCACAACTTGGAAGGGTATATGCCTTTCTTCCTTTTTTAGATATTTGAAAAATAACCTTATTATAATCTTTCATCATTAATCCCCTCCAATGCAGTTACTAGATTATCAATCTGATCCCTAGTTCTCTTTTCTGTAACAGAGAGAAGCATAGCTTCTTTATAAAGAGGATATTCTTTATCTAACTGATATCCACCTAATATATTATTATCTAAAAGAACTTCATTAGTATATTTCACAGAACTATTAGTATAAACTGCAAATTCTTTAAAGAAAGGCTTATTAAATACTGGTTTATATTTTTCGCTCTTTGTTATCTCATTAAAAGCATAGTGGGATTTCTGTATACATTGCTCTGCCACTTCTCTTAACCCCTGCTTACCTAGGGTTGTTAAATATATTAATGCAGTTAAAGCATTGAGAGCTTGATTGGAGCAAATATTTGAAGAAGCTTTCTCCCTTCTTATATGCTGCTCCCTTGCCTGCATAGTCAAAACAAACCCTCTTTTACCATCCTTGTCTGTAGTTTCCCCTACAATTCTTCCTGGAATTTTTCTAAGGTGTTTTTTAGTTGTAGCAAGGAACCCCAAATAAGGTCCTCCATAGTTTAAATTATTGCCGAGAGCTTGACCGTCGCCTACTGCTATATCCGCCCCGTATTCTCCTGGATTTTTCAATATTCCTAGAGAAATAGGATCACAAGACACAATTAGCAGTGATTTATTTTCATGTACAACCCTTTCTATTTCTGACAATTCTTCAATTATTCCAAAGAAATTTGGTGTTTGAACTATAAAGGCTGCTGCATCTTTATTAAGTTCAGCTTTAAGCTTTTCTATATTAGTAGCTCCCTCTAATTCCTCTATTTCTATTACCTTTTGATTTTTAAATTTACAGTAAGTTTTTAATACCTTCCTTATTTCTGGGTGAACAGCAGTAGACACAATAATATTCTTTCTTTTTGTTGTATCCACAGCCATTTGTGCAGCTTCTACAGCTGCTGTTGCTCCATCATACATGGACGCATTAGCTGCGTCCATTCCTGTAAGGTTAGCTATCATACTCTGATATTCAAATATTGTCTGTAGTGTTCCCTGACTTATCTCTGCTTGATAAGGTGTATAGGCAGTATAAAACTCAGATCTTCCTACTAAGTGTTTAATTATTGAAGGTATATAGTGATCATAAGCCCCAGCACCTAAAAAGCAAACTAGCTCTTCACAGTTTTTATTTAAATTAGCTAACTTATTCATGTAATTTTCTACTTCAATCTCTGACATAGAAGGATTAATATTTAATCCTTTACTTAGACGAACTTCCTTTGGAATATCCTCAAATAAATCATCTATTGAGTTAATTCCTATGGATTTTAGCATTAATTCCTGATCCTCCACTGTCAAAGGTAAATATGGATGCATATTTACACCTCCTAACCACATACTTTTTTATATTCTTCTGAATTTAATAATCCCTCAAGCTCTAACTTATCATTAAGTTCAATAACTATCATCCAATTTCCAAAAGCATCTTCATTTACTGCTTCTGGACTATCTACTAAATTATCATTTATTTGAATCACTTTTCCGCTTATTGGTGTATACAAATCTGATGCTGCTTTTACTGATTCAACAACTCCAAAAGTATCTTCCTTAGATAATTCTGCACCTACCTGCGGAAGTTCAACGAAAACTATATCTCCTAAGGAATCCTGTGCATAGTCAGTGATTCCTATATAAGCCTTATCTCCTTCAACCTTTACCCATTCATGATCCTTACTATAAAGTAATTCCTTTAAAACCTTCATATTTAAATCCCCCTTAAATTATTTATTGTAATTCTTTTTATAAAATTTTTTACTAACTACCACAGCTTCACTAAGCTTATTTCTGACCTTTATAAAGATTGTGGTTCCTAAATTAGAATAATCATAATCGATTAAAGCAAGTCCTATATTCTTTTTCAACGATGGTGACAGATAACCGGTAGTAACTTGACCTATTTTCTTATCACCGACGAAAACTTCATAGCCATGTCTAGGAATACCTCTATCCTTCATTTCAAAGCCAACTATTTTTCTCTTTAAACCTTCTTCTTTTTGTTTCACAAGGGCATCTTTCCCTATAAAGTTTTCCTTATCCAGCCTAACGAAGAAATCTAATCCTGCTTCCAGAGGGGTTATTGTATCCAATAACTCATTTCCGTATAACGGTAAGTTTACCTCAAATCTTAAGGTATCTCTGCAGCCTAAACCTGCAGGCTTTAATCCATCTTCTTTTCCAGTTTCCAATATTTTATCCCATAAGGATACTGCCTTTTCTGAGGAGGTATAAATTTCAAAACCATCTTCCCCAGTATAGCCTGTTCTAGAAACTAAACATTTTATCCCTCCAATTGAAACATTCCTCTTACAGAAAAAGAATTTGATCTCCTGTAAACTTGTATCTACAAGCTTTTGAAGTATTTCTTCAGCCTTTGGACCCTGAATTGCAAGCTGAACCACTGAAGGAGATATATTATTAAGTTCTACATTAAATTTGCCTTTGTTCTCAACCATCCACTGAAAGTCCTTTTCAATATTTCCTGCATTTATTACTAAGAAAAAATGTTTTTCATTAAACCTGTACACTAATATATCATCTACAATTCCTCCGTCAGGATAACAAACAGGTGTATATAAAACTTGGTTATCTACAAGAGCCTTTACATCATTAGTTACTAAATTTTGCACAAAACTAAATGCATCTTCCCCAATTACTTCTACCTCACCCATATGGGAAACATCGAATAATCCTGCCTTTGTACGTACTGCTTCATGTTCCTGTATTATTCCCTCATATTGTACAGGCAGTGCCCAGCCTGCAAAGTCTATTATTTTTCCTCCATATTTTTCATAAGAATCAATTAATGGAGTTTTTTTCAATTGTTCCATATTTTTAATGCCCCCCTAATATTTTTTTCCATGACAAAAAGAGGATATGAAGGTTAAAGCTTAATTTAACCCACATATCCTCTGTAACTTTACCTGAGAGTCTCGACACAAACTATGTCTTGCACCATCGGTTCTGTATTCAAACAGCCTTTCCAGAGTTTCGTCCTACAGCGCTAATTTTACCTGAGAGTTTCTAATATAGCCGTGGAACTATACTATTGCTCCTTCGGTTAACAAATGTTATCTCACGCTATAGTCATCCGAAGTTTTTTTATTATACCTTTATTATACTTACCAATTTTTTCATTTTCAAGAATAGTTAGAATATTAACACCCTTTATTACATTTTAAAATTTTCACCATGTATAATATAATAATCCAAAATGAATGTGCTGAGATTTTTTATACTAAATAATTAATTTTTATATATCATATCCATATTCTGTTTATGTACAGTCCTTGTATATTCTGATTCAAAGTCTACTTTTTTCCCTTCCATTAGATCTTTTAAATAGCTAATGGTACTAAATATATCTTCTTCTGATAAATTTGAAGTATGACTGGCTACAATTTTTTTAGCATTGTACTTTAAATAGTTTTCTAAAGTTTTAACATAGGTAGAAACGTCCTCACTTTCTACATATACTATAGGTCTTTCTAAGTTATCTCCTACATATAGTACTTTCTCTTCCCGGTCAAATATGGAGATACTATCTACTGTGTGACCAGGGCTGTAGAATAATTCTATACCATCTTCTTCAAAGATAATTTTTTCTTCAAAGGTTATATTGGGCAAGAGCTTTTCTACTTTTCCATCAATATACTTAGTATTTTTATTTATTTGTTCTTCCCATAACTCATCTGATAGCTTTCTACAAAGCCTATGACCAATTATATTACTTCCTTTAAAGCTACAATTTCCCCATATATGATCCCAATGGAAGTGAGTATTAATTACTACTGTTTCTTTTTTACTGTTTAATTGATTTATAATTGCTTCCATACTGCCTGGACCGCAGAAGGTATCTATAAGATAGTTTTTTGATTTCTTTTCTATTAAAAAAACACTGGTTAAGTAGTTTTCGATACTATCGAAGGTAAACATAGTAGTACTTTTACTTATTCTTTCTATTTTCATAACTCTATCCTTTCATCTTTAACTTCAGCATATATTTTTTAAAATTGTCAAACAATCTCAGTTTATATATTAACATAAACAATAACTTATTTTAACCTATTTCCATTTCCCTCATATTTACTATAATTTGTTTACCTTTTTCCTATTTTTGAATACTATAGTATATAGCAATAATAATAGGAGATTTTCATGTTTACCAGAATACCTAAAGAGCTTCAAACGGACAAAGTATATGTACTACAAACTAAATACGCAGACGTAAATGGTGACGGAGTTCTTGAAACACTCACCCTCACCGGTAAAAAACCTTATGGAGAAAACGGTTTTATTGAAGACATAACTCTTACTATAAAAAATGAAAAAGCGGCTGCGGATATAGTAGTAAAACCAGAGAATAATGATGGTTATTCTCCAACCTTATTCATCGGAAAATTTACAGAGGACAAAGTTCCTCAAGTGCTTTTGTCTATCGCATCAGGAGGCAGCGGTGGATACTACTTTAATTATCTTTACTCCTTTAAGGACAATATCACCAAGTCTCTTTTCGATGTTGACAAATTCAATGAAATGAGCACCTATAATGCTGTTTATCAGGATTACTATAAAGTTAAAATCACTTCAGAGGACGGAAAGTTAAAGGGTTTAATAGATCTTACTGCTATAAGAGATAAGGATTATTTATCTAACCTTTATAATCCAAATGGAACTTTGAAAAAACCGGAAGTTGGCGGAGTATTAAGCCTTGGTGCCCTATCCCCTTTAAGCTTAAATGGAGCTGATGTATTTTACCTTCTTACAAATCAAAGAATAATAGGTTTGTACAATTCAGACACCTTAGGGGCTATAGAATCTATACTTCAAGTTACTGACAATGGCTTTAATATTATTGTAACTAGGCTTGTAGTGCTGATAAATGAATAACTTAAAAGAGGTATGGCAAAACTGCCATACCTCTTTTAAGTTATTCATTTATTTACCGGACTTTTTATTTCTTATATTTTTGATATTTGTATATGTGCTAAAAATTACAGCCGTTGCTGCAACACTATTTATTATTATTCCAAAAGTGCTTATTTTGCTACCTAAGGTTACGAATCCATACACTATAAACCCCATAACTAAAATGTTTATTAATATTGAAGATATATCTTTCATAAACTTTTCTCCTATCGTTAAATTTATCCCTTCAGTAGTTTAACTTACATTACTTATCTGTACTTATCATTTTTAATTATAACTCATATTCTGTGTATAAGCCAGTGGTAAAAGTAATTAGGATAAATTCTCCTTAAGAGCAGATAACCTAATAAAACAACGCTGCTTTATTAGGTTACGGCCTATGGGTTATATGGTATTCTCTTGTGCAAGAACCTTTTTCCTGCTTATTAACTTACCAATTATAACAGCAACGCTTATTATCAATGGATATAATATTGCCCATCCTGCAAAAATAAAAATAACAACTGTTGCTATTAGTGAGATAAGGCTTATTGTGAACTTTATTTTGTTATCCTTAAGCAGCACTATTCCTGCTGCACAACCACCTAGATAGGTTAGTATGAATGTGGCATTAGGAAGTTGAATTAAACTTGTAAGAGATACTATTTTTAGAGAGTATAGTGTAACTACTAAAATAAAGGATAGCCCCAGGAAAATAAGTCCTCCTAGTGGCGTATTATATTTTTTTGAGACATATCCAAAAAACTTAGGTGCTTCTCCATTTTTCGATAGAGAAAATGCTAATCTCGATGCTGCTCCAACATAGGCAATAACTGTAGCAGTACATATAAGCAGACTGATAGTACCTATTACTACTTTTCCAGCTGGCCCAAATATTCTACCTATTATAGTAACTAAAGCTGCTTGTGATCCTGCTCCATAGCTATTAGTTCCAACGGTAGCTAAAGCAGTCATAAAGTAGAGAATACCTACAATAATCGCAGAAATTATTGTAGCTCTTATAACATCCTTTTCTGGATTGACAAACTCCTCGGACAAATGGGACACCGCTTCCCATCCAATAAAACACCAGAAGAGAATTGAAGATGCTTTTCCTACACTGGCTATTCCCTTTGGCATAAAGGGAGAAAAGTTTTTTAGTTCTATATTTGGTATTGATCCAATTACTGCTAGTACTAGTACTAATATAATACTTATTACAACAGCTACCTGTATACTTCCTGCAATATCCATACCAATAAAGTTTATGATTAATGCCAGCATAAGCATTGCTACAGCAATAATAATAGTCCACCTTTGTCCTAATCCAAAAGCTGAACTGAAATATCCCGCTCCAGTTATAGAGGCTACAGGTGCTCCTATTGGAACAGACATAAGGAAAAACCATCCTATAACTGCCCCCATTCTGTCTCCGAAGGCTTTAGTTACAAAGTGAGATACCCCTCCTGCACTAGGATATTTTTGAGATAAGAACCCCATGGAAAGTGCCAACGGAAGCACTAAAATCATCATTCCTGCCCAGGCCATCAGAGAAGCAGGTCCTGCAATTTCTGCCGCAAGTCCAGGGATTATCAATATACCTGACCCTAATACTGCTCCAATATACAGTGCTACTGCCTGTGGCAGTTTAATTGTTGCCTTAAAATTACTACTCATATTAAAACCTCTCTTTTCAATTATTAAATTACTTTATATTCTATTTAGCCTTTGATATAATTAATTATATTCACAAACTGTTATTATTCAAAGTGACAAATCTATTAATATTTAAGGGGTCAGTTTGTAGTAAAAAGTACCTTATCTATGATTCACCAAGTTAAAATTATATTTTTGGAGGTAGTAATGTTAGAATTAAACCCAATATTGAAAAAAGATTCGGACTTACCTATGTATTGTCAACTATATAGATATATAAGAGAAGAAATAAAATCCGGCAAAATATCTGTAGGTACCCGTCTTCCCTCTATCCGACAGTTATCACAAAACTTAATGATAAGTAAAAATACTATTGAAAGCGCTTATCAGCAATTGGTAGACGAAGGATATATTGAAAGCAGACCTCGCAGTGGTTTGTATGTATCTGAACTAGAAAAAGACTTCAGTTGCGAAAAAACTTCTCCTCAAATAAAGAAAGAATTTCAGCTTCAGCTTAAGTATGATTATGATTTTGACCCTAATTCTGTAGATTTAGATAATTTCCCCTTTTCTGTGTGGAAAAAACTTACTACAGAATGTTTAACCCCTGAGAGGGGATATCTATTTAAGTATGACGATACTAGAGGGGAAGTAAAGCTTAGGAAAGAAATTTCTGCTTATCTTCGACATAGCAGAGCTGTTTACTGCGAAGAAGAACAAGTAGTTATTGGTTCTACCGCTCAGCATCTTGTAAGCATAATCTGCCAGTTAGCAGGTCTAAGAAAATTTAAAATTGCCATAGAAGACCCTGGTTGTATAGAAATGAAATCAATATTTAGAAATTTAGGATTCGAAGTAGTAGGAATTCCTATAGAAAAGGACGGTATAAATATAGAAATGCTAAAGTCCAGTGGTGCTAAAATAGTATATATTACCCCGTCAAAGCAATTTCCCTGGGGAATTATTATGCCTATAGGAAAAAGATTAAAGCTGCTTAAATGGGCTGAAGAGGAGAATGGCTTAATAATTGAGGGAGATTATGATGGTGAATATAGGTATCATGGAAAACCTATTCCCGCTTTGCAAGGTTTATCAAACTCTGATAATGTAATTTACCTCAGCACTTTTTCAAAATATCTTCTTCCATCTATATGTATAAGCTATATGGTTCTTCCAGAAAGGCTTTTAAAACTTTACAATCAAGACTACTATTTTTATGAGCAATCTGTTCCGAGACTTAACCAGCAAATACTTCAACAGTTTATAGAGAGAGGCCATTGGGAAAGTCATATAAGAAAAATGAGAAATATCTACAGTAAAAAACATGGCATACTTATGAATGCAATAAATCAGTATATGGATGACAGAGTAACAGTTGTTGGAAGGGATGCTGGACTGCATCTTCTTATTGAAGTTAAGAATGGAATGAAGGAGCAGGAGCTAGTTGACTCTGCCGCTGATCTAGGGGTTAAGGTATATCCTTATTCAACTTACCTATATAATAAAAGCAGCTGCGTGCATCCTAGAATAATTATTGGCTTTGGAGGCTTGAAGGGCGACGCTATTACTGAAGGCATAAAACTCCTCAGCGAAGCATGGCTAGATATATAATAAAAAGGTTCCAGAAAAGCTAGTTAACCTTCTCTGGAACCAATAATGCTTAATTATTTTGGACTTAAATCTATTTCTTTTGTAAACACCCAGGATTTTTTTGAAAAGTCTCTGCCTTTTATAACTGTTTTGTTTCCCTTCACCTCTACATATAACCCTTGACTTTCACCATAAAGTCTCTTTATAGTGTACCCTTCTGGCATTATCCCATAACTTACTGCTCCTGTATGAACTGTAGTAAAGGGCTGATTTAATTTTACGTTATCTACCTCTAGCAAAACGTGGGTATGAGATGTAAATAAGATAACCTCAGGATAGGAGGATAAAATTTCCTTAAGCTCTTTTCTCTGCACTACTCCATTCCATCCCTTTATACTTGTAGCTAAATGTTGGTGTAAAAATACAAAAATAGGTTTTCCTTTTTCATGTTTTTCAGCTAATCTTTCCTTCAACCAATCCAGCTGCTTTTCAGATAAATATGCATTTACAGCTCCCAATTCCTTTGTGTTTCCTGATTCTGAACCTAGTGATATAAAATGATATCCTTTTATCCATGTATCATGATAAACTGATTTTTCACCAGAGAAATCCGAATACATCCTTATAAAACTTTCAACATCTGACGGTGCATTTTTACCTCTAGCATAGTTAAAATAATCATGATTGCCAATATTTTTAATTATAGTTTTAGGAAGTAGTTTACTATTTTTGCTTAAGGTACTTTTCACTGCATCATACTGATTCTGTAATCCTTCATCTACATTGTCACCATTTAATACCATAGCATCCATATTATTATTTATGCTATATAAATCATTTATGGAACTTCTTAGCTTCCCTACATTACCATGTATATCTCCCAAAACAGAAAAAGCAAGAATGTCTTCTTCAACTTTACTTTTAACATTATTGGAATTAGTAGTTTCTAATGATATTTCTCTTATATAAAATCCTAGTAGAATAGTTATAGTTATTACTATTACTGCTGTTACTTTAATTCTTTTCATACTATTCCCCGCATTAGTTATAATTTTTTGTTTTTCCCTTGTATAGCTCTATAAACTTTCAAGCCATTACTTCTTTCTAAGACAAAGTCAAAGTAGTACATTCATTTTATCATATGGCCTATTAAAATTCTATAAGTAAAATAGCCAATAAATTGTTCATTTTTTCCTCTGCTAAGGATAAAAAATATATACATTTAAACAACATAACTAAACAACATAACTAGCTAAAACTTTCCTTTTATGACACTTTTTCAAAACTAATATTATAGTATATAAAATGACACTTTGTTAATAATAATATAAAATCAATAGTAAACAGTCAATAAAAGAATGTAATGCTAAAAATATTTTTAATGTTTTTATAAAAAAAGTAATAAATTAATATTGACATATTATTAAAATAGAATTATAATTTATTCAACAGATCAACAATAAAAAAATTCAAACAACTTAAATACTATGAAGAGAAGAGTAGTTGTAGGAATATTTATAGAGAGTCGGGGACGGTGGAAGCCTGATATAATACCTATATATGAAGAACATCTCGGAGTTTCTAACCGAAATCCTTTGAAAGTAGGCTTAGACGGAGCCAGACCGTTAAATCCTGGACAGTATCGAATTTTATTCCGTACTGATTAAAGTGAGCTAATTAGCTAATTTGGGTGGTACCGCGGAAGTTTGCCTTTCGTCCCTTTTATGGGATGGAAAGGCTTTTTTATTTTTAAAAATATAGTAATTTAGTATTAATTTATAGGAGGAATTGATTATGGAAACGCTACACTGTTCATTAATTAAACCAGAAGGATACAAACCTGTACACAATGTTTTAGAAACAGAAAGAGGAATAAAAAAGCTTAAGGATTTCTTTGAAAGAAGACTTGCTGAAGAACTTAACCTTACAAGGGTTTCAGCACCAATATTTGTGAAAAGCACCACCGGTGTTAACGATAACTTAAACGGCGTAGAAAGACCAGTAGCTTTTGATGCAAAAGCTATAGATGATTCAGATATAGAAATTGTTCAGTCCCTGGCAAAATGGAAGAGAATTGCACTTAAAAGATACGGCTTTCAATCTAAAGAAGGACTTTATACAGATATGAATGCCATAAGAAGAGATGAAGAGCTAGATAACCTCCACTCTATATACGTAGATCAATGGGATTGGGAAAAAGTTATAGATAAAAAAGATAGAACAACTGAAACTTTGAGAAGTACTGTAGAAGCTATATATAGAGTATTTAAGGATACAGAGCAATTTATACACAAATTATATCCTACAATAGAGCCCATACTTCCAGAAAAAATTACCTTCATAACCTCCCAGGAACTTGAAGATAGATATCCAGAACTTACTGCAAAGGAAAGAGAAGATGCCATAGCAAAAGAGTATGGAGCAGTATTCATTTCACAAATAGGTAAAACCTTAAAATCCGGTGAAAAACATGATGGCAGATCACCAGACTACGATGATTGGGAGTTAAACGGAGATATACTTTTCTGGTACCCAGTTTTAGACAGGGCTGTTGAGCTATCTTCAATGGGTATAAGAGTTGATGAAGATGCCCTTATAAGACAGTTAGAAAGCAGTGGCTGTGAAAAAAGAAGAGAACTTGAATATCATTCAATGCTTATAAACGGAATGCTGCCTTATACAATTGGTGGTGGTATAGGTCAATCAAGAATTTGTATGTTCTTTTTAAAAAAGGCCCATATTGGTGAAGTTCAAGCTGCTCTATGGCCTCAGGAAATGATAGAAGAATGTGAAAAACAAAATATACTCCTATTATAATAATGAGTATAATAAAGCCAGAGTTTTAACTTTTACCAAGTAAAACTCTGGCTTAAACTTTGTAAATACAAATACTTAATTATAACAGCTCATTCCTCTTACTAATAAAACCTTCGTTGTAAACATTTTGTAAATAAGGTTGATTGCAACAAGTTAATATGTTAGTATAAATAACATCAAAACTTCATAGTTCGGATGAAGATAGTGGGAGAGAGATGATAGATTATCATCCACCGAAGAAGTAAATCTTTCAGGTACTAATATATTAGTGTGGACCGCTATTGGACGAGCCTCTGGAGAGACTCTTATGAGCACCGAAGGAGCAAATTGCATTTTGCAATGAAACTCTCAGGTAAAAGGACAGAGGACGGGCATTTTAATTAGATGCTGCAATTATCTCTATTGTATATGTTAAATATACAGTCTGCAGTTTTACTCTAAACCCTATCCTATTACTGTCCTAAAAATTAATATTTTTAGGAGGTTTTTCAAATGGAAAAATTCATGGAACTATTGGACAAGGTGAACTCCTTTATTTGGGGCCCACCACTACTTATCTTGCTAGTAGGTACAGGTATATACCTTACCTTCAGTCTAAAACTTATTCAAGTTACAAAACTCAGATTAGCCTTTAAATATGTATTTAAGGATGATAACAGCGCAGAGGGTGATGTATCTAGTTTTGCTGCATTATGTACAGCTCTTTCTGCTACTGTTGGTACTGGAAACATTGTAGGTGTAGCAACAGCTATTAAGGTTGGAGGACCAGGAGCACTCTTTTGGATGTGGCTGGCAGCCTTTTTTGGTATGGCAACAAAATATGCAGAAGGACTTCTTGCTGTTAAATATAGAGTTGTAGACGCTAATGGACAAATGTCTGGAGGACCAATGTATTATATAGAAAGAGGTCTTAATAATAAGATACTTGCTAAATTTTTTGCCTTATTTGGAATTGGTGTTGCCTTCTTTGGAATCGGTACCCTTACTCAAGTAAATGCCATATCTCAAGCTGTTAAAATAAGTTTTAATATACCTATAATAATTACAGTTGCTGTAATTACTGTGCTAGTTGCAATGGTTACTTTAGGAGGAATAAAAAGCATATCTAAAACTGCAGAATTCATTGTGCCTTTTATGGCTATATTCTATGTTTTAGGTTCACTTTTAGTACTAGTTATTAATATTAAAGTACTACCTGCTGCTATTTTACTAGTTATTAAAAGTGCCTTCACTTCAACAGCAGCTACCGGTGGATTCTTAGGTGCCACTGTTATGATGGCAATTAAAAGTGGTATATCAAGAGGTGTGTTTTCAAATGAATCCGGTCTTGGAAGTGCCCCTATAGCAGCGGCAGCAGCTAAAACAAAATCCTGTGTAAGACAGGGCCTTGCATCTATGACAGGAACCTTTATCGATACTATTATAATTTGTACAATGACTGGACTTGTACTTATTGTTACTGATGCTTGGAGTTCCAATACTGCAGGAGCAGATATGACAAACTTAGCTTTTACAACTGGACTCCCCCTTTTTCCAGCAGCAGGTCAGTTTATAGTAACCATAGGACTTATATTCTTTGCCTTTACTACAATTCTTGGATGGAATTACTACGGTGAAAGGTGTACTGAGTACTTATTTGGTGTAAAAGCTATCAAATATTATAAGGTAATATTTATAATAATTATAGCTGCTGGTGCAATTCCATTCTTAAAATTAGACTTAATATGGAAACTAGCAGATATAGTTAATGGCTTAATGGCAATACCTAATCTAATTGGTATAATAGGTCTAAGAGCAGTTATTATCTCTGAAACTAAGGACTACCTAGATACTTTAGATACTTCAAATGAAAAAATAGAAAAAATATTATCATAAAAAAGAAGACAATGCTTTTGTAGCATTGTCTTTTTCATGGTGGACCTTCAGGGACTCGAACCCCGGACCAACCGGTTATGAGCCGGTTGCTCTAACCAACTGAGCTAAAGATCCATATTTAACCTAGCGATGTCCTACTCTTCCACTCAGTCTCCCGAGCAGTACCATCGGCGCTGAGAAGCTTAACCATCGTGTTCGGAATGGGAACGGGTGTTACCTTCTCGCCATAATCACTAGATATCTCTATCAATTTTTGAGAGT
>NZ_JAODOO010000030.1 GCF_025398335.1 Clostridium sp. CX1 | reverse complement strand
GTTACAACTTTAGTATATCACGTCATAGGACACCGCATTATTCAGAGATGGATTTTGAGGTATTCTTTTAGTTCGCAATTCAAAGATTTTACTTATTAATCATAAAACTACGATAGCTGTATATTGGTAAGATGTGGCGAAATACTACTAGAATAAATATATGTGAAGCAATTGTAGAAAATATCATAGTTATCTATAATTGATTTTTACTAAATATAACAAACTTTAATTATTAGGGGGATAGAATAATGAAAGTAATACAAGTATATCAAGTTGATGCATTTACAAATGAATGTTTTAATGGAAATCCAGCAGGCGTATGTATTTTAAAAGAGCCAATTGAGGATAAATATATGCAGTTAATTGCTAAAGAAATGAATTTATCAGAAACTGCCTTTGTTCAATCACTTGAAGGTAGTGATATAAATAATACAAATATATTTTCATTGAGATGGTTTACTCCAAAATATGAAGTTGACTTATGTGGTCATGCAACAATTGCAACTTCAGAAATACTATTTAATAAAATGGGAATCAAAAATGAAAAAATTATATTTGAAACCAAAAGTGGCAGGCTTATTGCTAATAAGACTAACAAAGGCATTGCTCTTAATTTTCCAATAGATGAACCTTTAAATGTTAATTTGTCTAATGACATTTTAGAAGCTATGGGAATAGAAAGTTATGAAAATGCTATAATTGGAAAAAGTACAAAGAAACTAGTTATTCATTTAAAAACAGAAAATGAAGTGTTAAATTTAATTCCTAACTTTGAAAAAATGAAATGCCTAGAATTTGAAATGGATGTAAAAGGTGTTGGAGTTACTTGCATAGGAAATGAAAAATATGACTTTATATCTAGATATTTTAATCCATGGGCAGGAGTTAATGAAGACCCAGTTACAGGTTCAGTTCATACATTGTTAGCATTATATTGGGGGAAGTTATTAAACAAAGATGAAATGAAGGCATATCAAGCTTCTGATAGAGGTGGAGAGATTACATTAAGGATATTAACTGGAAACAGAGTAGAATTAATTGGCCAAGCAATAGTTGTATTAAAAGGTGAATTATACATATAGGTTATAGTTTACAGCAGATATTAATTGCTCAGTGTTTTTTATTATTTATAAAACTATGAGAAATTACTAAAATAAGGTCGTCTATATAAGATAACCTTATTTCAGCAGCTTAATTTACTATAATTAAATGAGCTATTTCTAAAACTTCAGAAAGGTTAAAGTAAACCTAGTGCCGATACCTATCTTGCTCTCAGCTTCAATAATACCCTCATGTGCTTCCACTATAGATTTAGCAAGGGCTAGGCCTATACCAACAGAATCACTTTTTTTAGAGGTCCTTGCTTTATAAAACCTTTTGAAAATATTAGGTAAATCATCTTCCCTTATACCTTCTCCAGTATCCTCTATTATAATTCTTCTATAAACAGGATTTTCATAAAGGTTTATAGTTACTTCTCCATCTTCCAATGTGTGCTCTATGCCATTCTTAATAATATTAATTAATGCCTCTTCAAGCCACAACCTGTCATGTTCAAAGTTAACTTCTTCTTTTTCTATGAAGTTAACCTTAACTCTATGCTCTAAAGCTTTGCTTTCCAAGGAATCTATTGCTTCCTGTATGGTTTCATTTAGACTTTGTTTTTCTCTATCAAGTTCTATAGCTTTAGCATCTATCTTGGCTAGCTTTAAAATACTATGTATAAGGTGATGCATTCTATCAAGTTGATTTTGATTACTTAGCAAAAATGTCTTACTTTGTTCTTTAGAAAGCTCCTTACTTAGCATAATGTCATTGTATACAACCATTGAAGATAGTGGGGTTTTAAGCTGATGAGATATATCTGATAAAAGGTCAACTAAAAACTGCTTTTCCTTCTTAAGTTCACCTATATTATTTTTTATTATTTCTCTCATAGAATTAAAGGAAACTGCAAGCTTAGACAGGTCTCCTTCCTTGTTTTCATTTATAGTTAAGTCGTAATCTCCATCCACAACTTTTTTTGCACCAATAGTAAGCCTTCTTATCTTTTTATAGAAAAAAGCATACTGCAAATAGTTAAGTAGTAAGAATAGAGCAGTCATCACTATAAATATTAAAAGAGTAAAATAGTTGCTCTTTTTAGAGGTTTCATTTATATAAGGAAAAAGTCCGTTATCTAAGTTTGTTGTTAAACTATATTGGCTTAAGAAAGCTTTTCCTTTTGATTGATCTTCTTGTGATATTTCCTTTGTAACAAGGGGCATGATTTCTTTCTCTAAGCTAGGATTATGCTCCACTATCCTTGCTGCAACAGCTCCCACACTTCTAATGTAATCATTCTTTAAATCATTATAATAGAGCCTTTGAACAAATATATTTGCTATGAAAAATAAAATCATTGATAAAAAAAGAATAACTGAGCTCATTTTAAGCTCAGGATTTGTAAAATATCTCTTCATATTTTATACTTCTCCTTATATGAATATCCTAAGTAACTTCTTTATCCCACTTATAGCCTAATCCCCTTAAGGTAACTATATACTTAGGTTCTCTAGGGTTATCTTCTATTTTTTCTCTTACTCTTTTAATATAAACAGATAGTGTATTTTCATCAAAGAAAACCTCAGAGTCTTCTGTAAGTTCTCTTAGTATCTTCTCACGCTTCATTAAAATCTTTGGGTTATTCATAAATATCAGTAAAAGTTTATACTCCTGAGCTGTTAAAGTAACTGGTAAATCCCTTTTCTTAACTATTGCAGTTCCCAAATCAACTTCTATTTCTTCACTTATAAGCCTATTGGAAGGGGACATAGTGCTATTAGAGCTTCGTCTTAGCAGAGCCTTTACTCGTGATAAAAGTTCTCTTACTCTAAAGGGTTTAGTTATATAGTCGTCTCCTCCAATTTCTAATCCAAGGATTACATTAACTTCATCATCCAAGGCAGTTAAGAATATTATTGGTACGTTACTTTTTTCTCTAACATATTTGCAAAGGTCGTATCCGCTTCCATCTGGTAAATTTATATCTAATATAAGAAGATCGAAGGGCTCGGAGTTAAATAGACTTTTGCTTGCTTCAATAGTTGCAGCTCTTGACACCTCATAACCTTCATCCCTAAGTGAGAATTCTATGCCCAATGCTAAAGATTCATCATCTTCAACTAATAATAGTTTATTCATCTGTTTCACCTCAAACTATATTATACCAGAATACCACATTCTTCAAAAAACTTATTTCTACTGTCAATATTCTTGTTAACCAATTCTTTTGAGAAAAACATTAATACGACGCATATATAAATAGTTTCTAACATATTTTTAATTTTAACCAT
The DNA here is from genome assembly GCF_025398335.1 of Clostridium sp. CX1. Taxonomy (GTDB): domain Bacteria; phylum Bacillota; class Clostridia; order Clostridiales; family Clostridiaceae; genus Clostridium_AM; species Clostridium_AM tanneri. The sequence goes on along the minus strand of NZ_JAODOO010000030.1, from coordinate 14,920 downwards.
TTTTTGCTTTCCTCCTATAAATTTTTTATTTACTATGCCTTAATTATATATAGTAGAGCTTTTTATATCTATATCTCTTCTCTTACAAAATAACAGGCTGTCTTACAGTTTAGTAAGACAGCCTATAATAATTTTACTCTTCTCTAATAGCTTCAATTAAATTTTCATTTTTTATTCTTCTAAGTGGTGCTAGCACTGAAATATATCCAATAACTATTGCAGAAGCTGCCGCAATAGCTATGGCATCCCAAGGAATAGTCCATGGGAACTCTCTTACGCTGCCTAGGCCTATATACATTCCATAGGAGGCTGCGCATCCTATAACAGAACCATATATAGAGCCTACAAGACCATATAGAAGCCCCTCCAGAGTAATCATTTTCTTAAGTCCTTTTTGAGTTAAGCCTATAGATTTTAAAGCTGCAAACTCTCTTTTTCTTAATATAATGTTTGTAGTAAGTGTATTTATAATGTTAACGCTTCCAATTAAAGATACTACTACAACAAAACCATATACTAGAATCTGCATCATAAGTATTGAGGTTTTACTTTTTCTATTATTGTCTATATTGTTTATTGTTTTTAAAGAAGGGTCTGATTTTATCACATTTTCAATGTCATTTAAGGCTTTCCCTTCACTTTGTATATCTTTAATTTTAATATTTAAATTTACCGGCTTAATATCCTTTTTGCCAGATAAAGCCTCTGCCACCTGAGAAGTAGATATCATTTTAAGACCGGATTGATTTCCACGGTAGTTAAAAGGTTCAGTATCAAGTATAGCCATAACCTTCACCCTTTTAACTGCATCTTTTCCGAATTCTTTTTTTTCAGGCTGTTCTACCTTATCATCATAATATTGAAGTTCTATTTCATCTCCAACCTTTACATCCGCTATTGGACCCATATAGGATTTTTTTGTTGCACCATTAAATATTTTATTTTTGTTTATTAAGATTACTCCATTTTCTTTATTAATTTTCTCTATATCAATATTACCTGATGACAGGTATTTTTTAGCTGCCTCTAAGGACTCACTGTCATATACTACTAAAGAACTAGATAAAATACTTTTTTCATTAACCTGATTATATATACCACTAATTTCTTTAACTTCACTAATCTCTTTATCTTTGCTAATTGCAGCATCAAAGGAGAAGGAATCAAATACCCTATAAACCTTGTCAACAGTACTTAGATTATTTAAAGCTTTCACCATTTTTTCATCTATTACCTTATTTTCTTCTGTAGCTTGATAATCTCTTATTACAGAAAAGTGCATATCCTTTGATTCATTTGGTGTGCTTGTAATATTCAGACTCATATCCATAAAAGATTTAAAGGTAATAAAGAGCACAACACTTATTACTACAGAAAAAACAGTAATTCTATACCTTTTTCTGTTTCTTCTTATATTTTTACTGGCAAGGGCTCCTTCAAAACCTAATATTCCTTGCATAAGCCTGTTTTTTCTTCTCTTTATTTTTTCCTTTGTTATAGAGTTTCTGCTGCTTATAGCAACTAAAGGGGATATCCTGCCTGCAAAATAAGCTGGTATCAATGCAGAAATGTATATGGATAGGAGACCAATTACTCCGCTTATAGCAAGTACTTTAAATGAGATGTCAATACTCATTGGAAATACTGAATCTCCACCTATTATATTGAAAGAAATAATTATACAATTCACTGCTAGGATTCCAAATAATAATCCTAAAGGAATGCTGATTAATGCCAAGAGGGTAGCTTCCCTTAACACAAGCTTTCTAATTTGCTTTGGTGTTGCACCTATAGCTCTCAACAACCCAAATTGCTTAATTCTTTCTACTACACTTATCTGGAAGGAGTTGTATATAACAGCAATGGTACATATAACCACTATTCCAATTATTATACCTAAGGTTAAATACAATCCATTCATACTATTACCTTCACCTACGCCCAGCATCATAAGAAGTTCAGCGTTTTCAGCAACAGTGTCCTTTGGAGCCAAAGCCTTAAGTTCACGTAGAGCAGTATTTAAATTTGTTTTGCTGCTAATTTCTACAACTAGCATTGAGTTACTCTTATCAATGTTATTACTTTTAGATAACAGTATTCCTTTATTATCTACTTGATTGCTTATATTGTTTTCTAGAATACCTGTAAGTTTATATTCTTTGTTATTAAACTTAATTATGCTTCCTACTTTGGCAGTTTTATCAATATAACTAAGAACCCAGTTTTCAATTGCTACTTCCTTATTATTGTCAGGAAGCTTTCCCTCTTTGACTCTATAAGGAAGCAGTTCTAAAGCGCTATCTGTAGCAGCTGTTTCTGTAACCTTTAATTTATTTGTCACATCAACTGGCTCGTTAAAACTTAAAAAGCCATATCTTGAAACCTTAGGATTATTAGCAATTTTTGAAACCAAGCTTTCATCTGCCTTTTGAAATATTAAATGAAATGCCCCATAGTTGTTTTTGGCCTCTTGCACTTGCGATACCTGCATACTGTGAAAGAAAAGCCCTATAGTTGATATTAGCGCAACAGATAAAACTATTCCTAAAATAGTAAGGGCAGTTCTCTTCTTAGTTGCTCTTAAATACTTTCCAGTAAGCTTTCTATATGAATCTATCATTATATTAACTCCTTTTATAAAATTTTAGTTGTTTTTCATATACTTATCAGAGACTATCTCGCCGTCCTGTATTGTGATTACTCTATCAGCCATAGAAGCTATGTTTATGTCGTGAGTAATTAAGATAAGTGTTTGGTTATACTTTTTAGCAGTGAACTTTAACAACTCAATAACCTCCTTTGAATTTTTACTGTCTAAGTTTCCAGTAGGCTCATCTGCAAGCACAATAGAGGGTCTGTTTAATAGCGCTCTGCCTATAGATACTCTCTGCTGTTGTCCTCCGGAAAGCTCTGAAGGAAGGTGATTTTTTCTATCTGTAAGTCCTAATAAGTCTATAATCTCATTGAGGTAAGTGCTATCAACCTTCTCATTATCTAAAAGAGCTGGAAGTGATATGTTTTCCTCTACATCTAAAACAGGAATGAGGTTAAAAAATTGAAAGATAAATCCTATCTTACGTCTTCTGAATATGGCAAGCTTTTCTTCTTTATAATCATAAATATTTTCACCATCAATAATAATGCTGCCTGTTGTAGGTTTATCCAGCCCTCCTAATAAATGAAGCAATGTACTTTTACCGGAACCTGATGCACCTACAATGGCAACAAATTCTCCTTTGTTAACGGATAAATTCACGTTTTTAAGTGCTTCTACCTTGTTTTCTCCACTACCATAGGTCTTATTTAAATTTTTAACTTCTAATATCTTCATAAATATCGCTCCTTTTTTATACTATGGATTAATTATATCCAATTACTGTTTTTAGCTCTATGTCTATAGACTTACAAAAGTCTCAAACTATCTTACAATTTAGTAAGACAAGGTAAAATACCATATTGGTAGGAATTAAAAAGTTTTTACTGAATATCTTTATAGTAAAGGTGGAACTGAGTTCTACTGTATAGAATAAAAGCAATGTATAATACATGAAAGTTTTTCATCAAATAAAACAATATATATGAGGGGGTATTTATTGTGAAAATTGCTATAATAGGTGCAGGGGCAATGGGTAGCTTGTATGGTGGCTATCTTTCAAAGGTTGCCAAGGAGGTATATTTAGTTGATATATGGCAGGAACATATAGAGGCCATAAATAAAAGTGGTCTTAAGATAGAAGAGGCAGATAAAGATATAGTGGTTCATCCAAAGGCTGTAACCACTGCTGAGACTGTTGGACATGTTGATTTAGCTATAATCTTTGTTAAGTCTATTATGACAGGTATGGCACTAGAGAAAAACTCAGCTCTTTTGGGACCAGACACTATGGTACTTAGCCTGCAGAATGGTTACGGAAATATAGATCAGATATACAAATATGTAAAAATTGATAATGTTATAGCAGGGACTACTGCCCATGGAGCAACAATGTTGGCACCGGCTCATATTAAACATGGAGGCACAGGAGAAACTCATATTGGCTTAGTTGTGAAGAAGGAAGATAAAAGAATTCATAATATAGCTAAGCTTTTGAGAGAGGCAGGCTTTAGTACTATTATTTCAGATAATGTTATGGAACTTATATGGTCCAAGCTAATAATCAATGTAGGAATCAATGCTCTTACCGCTATATTTAAAGTGGAGAATGGAAAACTTCTAAAATTTGAGGAAACAAAAGATCTTATGACAATGGCAGTTAAGGAAGCTGTTAAAGTAGCAAAGGCATCAGGGATTATTTTTGATGAAGAAGCTATGATAAAAAAAGTTATGGAGGTTACCTATAATACTTCTGAAAATAAATCCTCTATGCTTCAGGATATTTTAAATAAAAGAAAAACAGAAATAGATACAATTAATGGAGCTATTGTAAAAGAAGGTGAAAAGTATTTAATTAGTACCCCTGTAAATCTTGTACTTACTAATATGATTAAATCATTAGAAAAAGGTATTTAAGCAATAGATAAAATAGATTACCGTAGAGCTTCACTATATATTGAAAGGGAGATAAGCAATGGAGCAAAAAAATGATTATAATATAAATTCACTTATTAGGTCTTTAAATATACTAGAATATTTAGTAGACAACGGTGAGGTAAGTATATTAGAGATGTCAAACTCCTTTGGCATGGGAAAAAGTACAGTACACAGAATACTTGGAACCTTTAAGACAATGGGATATGTTGATCAAAACAAAGAAAACAACAAATATTATGCAACACTAAAAATATTTGAACTAGGTAATAAAGTTGCAAATAGAATTCCATTAAAGAAAATCGTAAGACCATACTTAGAGGAATTATTTGAAAAGTGTCATGAGACTGTTAACTTTGCCATTGTAGATAAAAATGAAGTTGTATTTCTAGATAAAATTATTACTGCAGAGCCTTTAAGAATAGAGCTTGAGGTAGGGAAAAGGGTACCTGTTCACTGCAGCGCCCTTGGAAAGGCATTTATAGCTTTTAAAAGAGATTTAGATATTTCTCAATTGAAGTTAACTAAAATAAACAATAATACTATAGATTCTGCAGAAAAACTTATGAGTAATCTGGAAGAGATAAGAAGAAATGGATACGCCTTAGATGATGGAGAGTATATAGAGGGGCTTATATGCATTGCAGTACCAATAAAGGATCAATTAAACAATGCTATTGCTGTAATAAGTATTGCTACCCCTGCAGTTAGGATGGAAGAAGAAAAAAAACAGATATATGTTAGATTATTACAGGAGACTGCCTTAAGGATATCAATGCATAGTGGATTTGTATCCAACTGATAGTAGGAGAGAATCCTGCCAAATTAGATTAAGTTTTATTAAGAAGTTTATAGTAAGGCCTGCAGTAATTCATATAAACAGAGTTTAGCACTGAAGATAATCTTATTTTCAGTGCTAAAGCTTTTATATTAAAAGTAGCTAAAAATATCTTATAAAATTGTTTAAATTCATAAGTGAATTCCTATTAATTTTTAATTTAATAATAAAATATGAAAAATAATGGTAATTTTTCAATTTATAAAGAATATATATTAAATATAAAACAATAATGGAATTCAGTTCTACAATGTAGAACTGTTAAAGGGAGGAATAAAAGTGAAAAAGAAAATGACTGTTTTAGATTTCCAAAAGTATAAGGATGAAGGTAAAAAGTTTACCTATGTAACAGCTTATGATTATACAACAGCTTCTATTGTAAATGACAGTGAGTGTGAGGTTATTCTAGTAGGTGATTCACTTGCTATGATTATGTTAGGTTACACAAGTACAACTGCTGTTACTATGGAAGACATGATTCACCACATTCGTCCAGTAGTTAAAGGTGCTCCTAATACATTTATTGTTGGAGATATGCCTTTTGGATCTTATAATGTTAGCTGTGAGCAGGCTATTGCCAATGCAAATCGACTTATTAAAGAAACTGGCTGTGACTGTATAAAGTTAGAAGGCGGCATTGAAATGGCAGATAAAATTAAAGCCATTGTTAAAGCAGGAATACCGGTAATGGGCCATTTAGGACTTACACCACAAACTACCAGCCAGCTTGGAGGTTTCAGAGTACAGGGCTCTACTCCTGAAAGTGCTGCAAAGCTCATTGAAGATGCTAAGACAATTGAAAAAGCAGGTGTATTTTCTATTGTTCTTGAATGTGTTCCTAGTTGTGTGGCTAGAGCAATGGCGAAGGCTGTTAAAGTCCCTGTATTAGGTATTGGAGCGGGACCTGATGTGGATTGTCAAGTATTGGTTACACAGGACTTATTAGGAATGTATGGAGATTTTAAACCGAAATTTGTTAAACAATTTGCACAAATTAGAACTGCCATGGTAGAAGGCCTTAATCAATTCCACAAAGAAACTCTTGAGGGAACTTTCCCTTCACCTGAATTCAGTTTTAATGCAAAGGTGCCAGGATATGAAGAAGGTGCTTGTGCAGGAGAACTGAAGGAAGAAGTACTAAAAAAACTATATTAAAATATTATTAGGGGGCATAAAAATATGAATATTTATATATTGGGAATTGCCTTATATTGTATAGCTCTAATAATTATAAGCGTAGTGGTATCTAAATTTGTAAAGAGTGGAAGTGACTTTATAGTTGCAGGAAGAAGATTTAATTCTGGACTACTCTTTGCTACATTAATAGGAGGAAATATAGGGGCTGGCTCTACTGTTGGTATTACAGGGCTTGCATATACCTCTGGTATATCAGCAGTTTGGTGGATGATCATGTCAGGTATTGGAAGTTTAGTTCTTGCATTTTTCGTAGGACCAAAGGTTTGGGAATTATCTGTTAAATATAACTTACTTACAGCCGGTGACTTTTTAGATAAGAGATATTCCAAAAAGTTTAAAGGTGTTTTTTCTACAATGATGGCAATTGGAACCTTAGCACTATTTGCAGGACAGCTTATGGGTGTTGCTTGGATATTAAATGTTATTGCAGATGTGCCTAAAACTACAGGAGTAATTATTGGTGCATTAGTTGTTACAATATACTTTGCCTTTGGAGGAATAGTATCTGCTGCATATGTAGGAATATTAAAATTAGTAGTAGTCTTAGCAGGATTTATAATAGCAGTGCCTTTTGCACTAGGACACGTTGGAGGTTTTAGCGGACTACACACAATGGTATCAGCAAATTTGGCAGATGTAGCTAAAACAAATAGTTATTTTAGTTTCTTTGGTTTAGGGGCTACCGTAATAATAGGATACTTCTTTATGCTTACTCCTTCCTTCTTCGTATCTCCTGGTCTAGTTGGAATAGTATTTGGTTCTAAGGACAAATCTACCATAAGAAAAGGCACTACCTATAATGCAATTGTGCAGTTTGTCTTTGCATTTATTCCAGCAATACTTGGAATGTGTACCTTCGCAATGTTTCCACATTTAACACAACAGGATTTAGCATTGCCTACAGCAATGAAAGAGTTACTACCTACCTGGGTGTCAGCAATAGCTTTAGCAGCAGTTTTTGCAGCAGAAATAAGTACCGCAGATACTGTTCTATATATGTTAACCACATCCTTCACCAATGATATATATAAAACCTTCTTTAAGCCTAAAACTACAGATATTGAACTGCTTAAACTAAGTAGATATGTTACTTTTATTTGCGGAGTTCTTGGTGTTGGAATGTCCCTATTACTTCCTAATATAATAACTGCTCTTTCAATTTTCTATACGCTAATGTCTGTATCCTTAACAGCACCATTACTTTTTGGTATATTTTCAAATCGTCCTACTGCAGCAGCAGCTTCAGTTTCAGCAATTTTAGGTGTTGCAGTTACAATTATTCTGACCTTTGGTATCAAAGTGAAACTATTTGGGATTCTAAATGCTCAAACTACTGGAATGATTGTATCACTTATTATAATGGCTATAATGATGTATGCATTCCCAGCTAAAGCCTTTAAAGAAGGAAAGAAAGAAATAGAGATGGAGTCGATGCAATAAATAAATATAAGTAGTATTTATTTGTTTTGATTAAAATAGTTCTTAGAATTGGGAGGAAATAAAATGGTTTTTGATTATTCATATGCAGACTATGCTTTTAAAAATGGAAAGGTAATTACAGTAAACCAGAAGGATGAAATTGCTGAGGCAGTAGCTGTAAAGGATAACAAGATAGTTTACGTAGGGGATAATGAAGGATTAGAAAAGATTATTGATTCTAATACTAAGGTTATTGATCTTAAAGGCCGTGCTTTAACGCCTGGCTTTATTGATACTCACTATCATCCTATCTTAAATGGATTCTTCGAAAACACAGAAGATGCTGCAATTATAAATACTGGATATGCTAATTGTAAATCAATTAAGGATATTGTCGAATTAATAAAAAAAGCTGCTGCAAAGAGAAAACCTGGTGAGTGGATTTCAATGATGGGCTATGATCAAAACAGAGTAGAAGAAAAAAGGCATATAACAATAGAAGAAATGGACGAAGCTGCGCCAAATAACCCTGTACAGTGCATGAGAACCTGTGGACATATTTGCATGTATAATACAGCTGCTCTAAATGCAGTAGGAATATACACTGCAGAAGATGCTAAAAAGTTTGCTCATGATGAGGTAGTAGTTGAAAATGGCAAGTTAACTGGTATGGTCAAAGATCACACACATTTTTATCTTTGGAGCAAGGTAGTTTATACTGATGAACAGCAGAAGGCTGCTGCTATGAAATCAAATGATTTACTTCTTAGAAATGGAGTAACCTCTGTACATGATGCAGGGGAGTGTGATAGACCATCCTATCACATTATGCAGAGTCTTTGTAGATCTAGAGAATTTAAGATTAGAGAATACATGATGCTTCATAGTATCTTTGGAAAACCGGTTTCCATTGAAGATAACGATCATTTCCTTAAACTAGGACTTCAGTCTGGAATAGGAGATGAACATTTTAAAATTGGTACTTGTAAATTTATGATAGATGGCGGCACCAGCGGACCTTCCTGTGCAACAAGAGAGCCTTACTGTCACGATCCTAACATGCCTGGTATTCTTGGCTGGGAAAGGGAAGAGGTAGCAGATTATATTAAGATGATAAACGATGCTGACTGTCAGGCATCAGCTCATGCTGTTGGTGACTTAGCTGTAGAGTTTATGGTGGAAGGTTATGAAAAGGCCTTTGAAACCAATCCAAGACCAGGTGCAAGACACAGAATAGAACACTGTGCCATTGTAGATCAGGATCTCATTGACAGGATGGCTAAACTAAATATTTGCCCAAGTGTAAACCCTGGATTTATCGCATGGAATGGAAGAAATTATTTCAAGTTCTATGGTGAAAGAATGAAATATTTTGCTGCTCTTAGAAGTATGATTGATGCAGGAATTATGGTTTCAATCGGAAGTGATGCTCCTTCAGGCCCTGTAGAATCAATGTCTATATTAGATGCCTGTGTAAATAGAACTGACAGAGTAACAAATGAACCAGTAGATCAAACTCAGAAAATCACTATGCTAGAAGCAATAAGACTTTACACCTATAACGGAGCTTATTCAAGTTATGAAGAAAAAATTAAGGGAAGTATCGAGGTTGGCAAGCTGGCTGATATAGTTGTTTTATCTGAGGATATTCTAGCATACCCACAGGATAAGATACTTGATATCAAAGTTGATATGACTATGATTGATGGAAAAATTGAGTATGAGAGAAAATAGATGCTGCAACAATAATACTGTAATATTATCTTTTAATAAAAAGTTACTTGACTTTAATAAATGAAAGTGATACACTGGTAACAATAAATTTTTAGGAGGAATTAATTATGAAAAACTTATCAAGTATAACAATGCAAGTTGTATTTAATAGCCAATTTAGATAGGTTTGTACCTAATAATTTTACATAGGTACAAACCACCTAATTCATGGAATTAAAAGGTTTGTATCTATGTTGGCTATAAAGTATAAGTTTTTCAGTAATTATTTTATAGAAGCCACATAGATAGTCTATGTGGCTTTTTCGACTTTTTGTATGCATTTACAGGCCACATGGAGTACCATGTGGCTTTTTGCATACAAAAAAATATGGAAGGGAGAATTTTTATGGAAGCAGCATCAGGTGTATTAGTTCAAAGCTTAATCTTATCAATTATGGTATTGGGGGTTTATATAAGTTATAAAATTTTAGACTTTCCTGATTTATCTGCAGATGGAAGTTTTACTTTAGGAGCAGCAATAATAGTTACAATGTTAAAGAAAGGAGTATCTCCTGCCTCAGCTATGTTGATTGCTCTATTAGCTGGATTAGCAGCAGGGTTTTTAACAGGAATACTACATGTAAAGCTTAAGATATCAAATTTACTTTCTGGAATTTTAGTAATGGGAATTTTGTATTCATTAAATTTAAGAATTATGGGAAAGGCTAATATTCCTATATTTAGCCAAGCAAATATATTCTCTGATTTTAATCCTTTAATAATTGCCTTTATTCTTGTAGTCATAGTTAAAGTTTTCATTGATGTATTTTTGAAAACAGGACTAGGGTATACCCTGAAGGCTGTTGGAGATAATCCTCAGATGATTAAATCCTTAGGAATAGAGGTAGGAAGCATTAAAATATTAGGACTTATGCTATCTAATGGACTTATAGCACTTTCAGGAAGCATGATGGCTCAATACCAAGGCTTTTCTGATATTTCTATGGGAATTGGCACACTAGTTTTAGGAATAGCATCAATAATTATTGGAACATCAATAATAAAAAAGAAAACGCTTATTAAGGACACAACTCTTGTAATATTAGGCACATTGATTTACCAAGTTACTATATATTTTGCCATGAATGTAGGACTAACTCCAGTTGACCTAAAGATGATAACATCCTTAGTAATTATTATATTCTTAGCTGTCAGAGGAGTTAAAAACAATGAAGAGAAAAAAATGGGGAGGTGGATTATAAATGTTAAAAATTCAAAACTTATCAAAAAGCTTTCATAATAACTACATAGGTGAAAACAAGCTGTTCTCAAACCTTAATCTAAAGATTAATAAAGGTGACTTTGTAAGCATAATTGGCAGCAATGGTACTGGTAAATCAACGCTATTAAATATAATTTCAGGGGTAATTGAAGAAACTTCAGGCAGCATTTTACTTCAAGATAAGGATATAACTAAAATGCCTGAGCATAAAAGAACTAGGATTATAAGCAGGGTTTTTCAAAATCCAGCATTAGGTACATGCCCTTCTATGACAGTAAGAGAAAATTTATCTTTAGCACTAAATAAGGGAAAATTGACTAACCTTAAATATTGTCTAAGATACAAAACAGACTACCTAAGAAAATTACTAGAAGGCATATCCCTAGATTTAAAAGGCATGCTAGACGTAGAGGTGAAATATCTTTCAGGAGGACAAAGACAAGCTTTATCACTAATAATGGCAAGCATATGTGAACCAAAACTATTGCTTTTAGATGAACATACCGCTGCCTTAGATCCTAAAACCTCTAAAGAGGTGATGAAACTTACGGAAAAAATTGTGAAAGAAAAAAATATTATTACGTTGATGGTAACTCACAATTTAAAAGATGCAATAGAGTATGGTAACAGACTTATTATGTTACATAAAGGTGAAGTTATCTTGGATTTAGATGAGAAGAAAAAGAAGGAAATAACTGTAGAGGACATATTAAAAAAATTTGAATATGCAGTATAAAGAGGAGATGGGATTATGAAAAAGATAGTTGTTGGAATATTAATAGCTGCTAGTGTGATGACAGGCTGTGCAAAAACAGAGAGTAAAAAGAAAGTAATAAATATAGGTATAAGTCAAATTGTAGAGTATGTTGCCTTAGATGAGAACAGAAAAGGATTTATAAAAGCTCTTGAGAAAGGGGGATATAAAGAAGGAGAAAATATAAAAATAGACTATCAAAATGCTCAGGGAGATATAGCAGTAGCTCAAACTATAGCAAAGAAATTTTCCTCAGATAAGAAAGACTTAATTTTTGCTATAGGTACTCCAGCAGCACAGGGAGCATTTAATACAACAAAGAAAATACCAATAATGATTAGCTCTGTTACTGATCCAGCAAAAGCTGAATTAGTTAAATCTGTAGAAAAGCCTGAAACTAACGTATCGGGAACCTCAGACTACTTACCGGTGGAAAAACAGTTGGATTTAATAAAGAAACTTGTACCAAAGGCGAAGAAAATAGGATTTATATATAATACAAGTGAAGTAAATTCAGAAGTTCAATTAAATGAACTAAAAAAGGTTGCCAAGGGTTACGAAATTATTCCAGCAGGAGTAACCAGTACGAATGATGTAAACAGTAATATAGCTAGTTTAGTAAAAAAGATAGATGTACTATATGTACCTACAGACCAATTAGTTGTATCATCAATGCCTATAATAGCTAAGCATACATTAGAGGCAAAGATTCCTATAATTGCAGCGGAAAAGGGAAGTGTAGAAGCAGGAGCCCTTGCTACCGTAGGAATTAATTACTATAAATTAGGTTACGAAACAGGAAAAATGGCAGTTTCAGTATTAGAGGGAGAAGATATTTCTAAAATGCCAATTAAAATATCAAATGAAACTGATGTATATATAAATGAAGATAGTCTAAAAAAGCTGAATATTGAAAAACCTTCAATGGAGAATGTTAAATATATCAAAACCAAGTAATTTTCAAGTATACTTATTAAGACAGGAATTAAAAAAGGAATGCTGTGACACATTCCTTTTTTAATTCTGATATATGGTTTTAAGCTGTATAAACATCAGATTGTTTTTTAGTATTAGCCTTTGAGGATTTAAACATAATAAAGGAGGTATATACTATTACGCAGGCAACTACCCATTTTAAAATATCTAAAGGCAGTGATTTTACAACATATGCAGCTATTAATACGCCTATAGAACCTAAAATAGCTATAGCCACTGAGGCCTTTGTTGAATAGGCTCCATTTTTTATGAATTGATAAGATGAAAAAGGCATTAATAATGCACAGGATCCCATCATTATAGGGAAAGCTACTTGAGGCCCCATGCCTAGTGCAAAGACTAAAGCCATACAAGGAGCATAAAGTCCTATACCTATGGTCATAAGTGCACCGAATAGGAAGTTACCAGCAAGTCCAATTATTAGCTTGACTCCTGTAAGAGCAGTTTCATTTCCGCCTACAGGGAAAAGCTTTAATTGTCCTGCAACCATAAGTGCAGCTACTGCTAAAAGGGCTAAACCCATGGAAATCTGAATAGTTTTTTCATCAAATTTGGAAACTACTTTAGCACCTACTACAGCACCTAGAACTGCAGCTGCTAACATACTAAAAAGTGTTACAGGTTCTATCTTTATAACTGTCATAAATATAAGTGCCTCTAATATAGTAGGTATAGTATTAGCCACATTCAAGGTTCCTGGAAGTTTTTTATCCTCTATTAACTTGAAATTTTTGAATAATGAAGTTTCTATGGCAAAACTTCCTATTCCTAGAGTATCAAAAAAGTTAGCTAACATACCAATAAGTCCAAGTTTTATAAAGCTTCCTTCCTCTAAAGTACCTTCCTTTTTCTTTTTAATATAGTCTTTGATGAGTATGAAAGAATACCAGATACTGCTTGCTACCATAAATAATAGTACGATTTTTAACATATTTATCCCCCTTGTTTTTATTGTTTTCGAGTATTTTCTATTTATAGTGATTTAATTTTACAATAAATTCTCTCTTTTTTCAATATAGTTTAAATTTGTGAAATTGAAATTTTGATATTGCAAATTTAAGCACTCAATTATATAATTGAGCTTAAAATATTAAGATAAGAATGGATGATGTCTATGCCTGTGAATTCTTTTGAAAATTACCCCATGAGTTGGAAACCAAAATTGACTGAGAGCAGTCAACCGTTATACTTAGCCATTGCAGAGCTGTTAGAGGTGGATATTCAAAGTGGCGCACTACTTCCAGGAACAAAATTACCTCCACAAAGAGAGTTGGCTGACTACCTAGATATTAATGTAAGCACTATTAAAAGAGCCTTTAAGGTTTGTGAGGATAAAGGACTGCTTAGCGGAAGAGTTGGTAGTGGCACATTTGTAGCATATGGTGCATTGGCGAATACTTATCTTGCACCTAATTATGATGCACCACAGTTGATTGAAATGGGTTCAGTCTTTCCTGAGACTACATCCCATGAAGAAACAAACAATTTGATTAAGAAAATTCTTACTGAACCAAATTTAGGTAACCTATTCCAATATGGCAGACCGGAAGGAGTTTTATGGCAAAAAGAAGCGGCGCTCAAACTAATCAGTAATGCAGGATATGAAACAACGGCAGAACACCTTCTGCCAGCAAGTGGAGGTCAAAATGCTATTGCAGCAATTTTAGCGGGACTTTTCAAGACAGGAGACCGAATTGGAACAGACCCGCTAACTTATCCGGGATTCATAACCGCTGCTAAAATGTTAGGCATCCAATTAGTTCCTATTCGTCAGGAAAACAATGAAATGAGTAAAGAAGCATTGATTTACGCCTGGAAAAATGAAAAAATTAAAGGCATATACATTATGCCGGATTATCAAAATCCAACAACACATATAATGTCAAAGGCTTGTAGAAAAATGATTGCAGATATTTCAAGGAAATTAAATCTTATTGTAATAGAGGATGGAATTCACAGTTTGTTGAATGAGCATCCACAAAAGGCAGTTGCAAATTATGCACCGGAACAGACCATATATATTGCCAGTTTTTCGAAAACAGTAGCTCCAGGACTTCGCCTTGCTTATGTAGTGACGCCTGAAAAATATAAAAGTGATTTATCAAATGCTTTGTATAACATAAATCTCACATTGTCTCCATTTCTTGTTGAACTAGCATCCCGTATGATAGCTTCAAGGGAGGCGGAAAGACT
>NZ_JAODOO010000003.1 GCF_025398335.1 Clostridium sp. CX1 | reverse complement strand
AAAGGTTGTTGGACTAGGTAGATCAACATACTATTACAGCTTAAGTGTAGAAGGCAAGGAAAAGAAGAAGCCGCCAGGCGGTAAACCTAAAGGATACAGCATAGACAGAGATAACAACAAGATATGCGATGAGCAAATTAAAGAGTTTATTATAGAATCTATTGAAGGTGATGCTATTAACTATGGATATAGAAAAATAACATATCATTTAAGAAAATGTTATAATCTTATAATCAATCATAAGAAGGTTTATAGGCTCTGCAAAAAGCTTGGCATACTTAAAGACCAAAGGGTAATCAAGCCTACAATAAAGAGAACTATTGCAGTTAATAGGACAATAACAGGGTCAAATCAGCTATGGGAAATGGATATAAAATATGGCTATATTCAAGGTGAGGACAAGTTCTTCTACATACTAAACTTAATTGATATCTTCGATAGAAGTATTATTGACTACCATATGAAGCTAAGGATGTTGCCGCATTACTTAGGAAGTGTTTAATAAGAAGAAATTTATTTGAGGAAGGATCTAAAAAACCTGTAATAAGAACAGATAACGGTCCACAATTTGTAAGCCATAAATTTAGCCAATGCTGTGAGGAAATTAAGATAGCGCATGAGAGAATTCCAGTAAAAACACCAAATAAAAATGCACATGTAGAATCATTTCACAGAATTCTTGAGGATGAATGTTTAAAAATCAATGAATTTCAAACTT
The DNA here is from genome assembly GCF_025398335.1 of Clostridium sp. CX1. Taxonomy (GTDB): domain Bacteria; phylum Bacillota; class Clostridia; order Clostridiales; family Clostridiaceae; genus Clostridium_AM; species Clostridium_AM tanneri. The sequence continues at coordinate 336,821 of NZ_JAODOO010000003.1, read as the reverse complement.
ATGCAGAAGCATATGAAATAGTAAACGAGTTCATGAAGTTTTACAACAATAAAAGACTTCACTCATGCTTAAGGTTTATGTCACCAAATGGATTTTATAACCTTCATTTTGGAGAAAACCTAACTAACATTGAAATAAGAGTGTAAATTTAAGAAAAATAGAGAACTTGTTAGGTTTTGTCCAAAGAAAAGGGGTCAATCCGATATCCATATAAGTAACTTATTTTATAGCTTCAATATACATAGTCCTCTGTCCAAATTGCGAATCAACTTCCGGACTATAATCATCCAATTCTATCAATAATTTATGAGAACCTCTTTTATATTCGTACTTTTTCACATATCTAAATCCTATTTTTATTAAAATATATTCTATCTCACTATATGTAAAGCAATTATCGTTTGAGAAAGCTTTCGTAGCCTTAGGCTTAAGCTTATCTTTCCAATAATATTCACCATCAACTAGTGAAAGCCTGATAACACCATTTACCTTTAAAGTCCTAAATACTTCCTCCAAAAGATTAATAGATTTCACTTTATTGAAAGAAAACCCAAGCATGTGTGAAGAATAGTATAAATCTACAATACTATTTTCTAAAGGTATACCATAAAGTAAATTGTGAAATATAAAAGTATTATTTTTTAGTAGATTAACAAATTTATCTTTATTTACTTTTATACCTCTTATGGGAATGTATAATTCTGAATATCCTGTACTGTGTAATATATCATATAGCTTTCTTATAAACCTTTCGCTCTTATTTGAGAATAAGCTAGGTAAATTAAAGTCAATATTTATGTAATTTCTATTTACTTGTAGCCCTGCCCCCAAGTTAATACATAAAAGATCTCCTTTATGCATATTTTTATATATACTATATTTCTTTAGATATCCGAAAATATTTGAATAAACATTTAGAGTTTTTAGTAACATACTGTTTAACAATATTCTCTTTCTATATTTATAAATTAATTTAGATATTATCATTTTCTATTTCCCTCATATTTATGTGAATTTTTTATTTTATCAACACCAATAGATATTAAATACTTAAATTCATCTAACGCAATTAATTTAAAAATAATTGCAAATGAAATAAAAATCACTAACCCGAATAACCATAAACAAACTTCTATTAACTTGCTATAAATAACCCCTTTTAAATAAATATATGGAGCATAGGAAATTAAGAACACAAAAAAATATTTTAATGGTTCGACAAACGAAAAGCTTATATTATAATATTTCTTACCTGAAAAATAGTAAGTAAGATTTATAAAAATATACGAGATAATAGTAGCAATTGAAGCTCCCATCATACTCCATCTTGGTATTAGTAAAAAATTAAAAATAATATTTATACATGCAGCTATAAAAAGTATTATTGAAAATACTATTGTCTTATTTGATATAAAAAGTCCCATGCCATAAAAACAATCTCCTAAACCATATAAATAATATGAAATTGCTATAGCTGGTACTATCTTATAGCCTTCACTATAACTATCTGTTGATAGTATATGTATTGCCGTATCTGCAAATAAAGATATACCTAAAATAAAAAGCCAACTAATAAAATTATAGTATCTGTAAGGTTTTAGTAACTTATATACTGCATCCTCATCTTTATATACCTTGAGTCTATACACATTGAAAATGTTGCTAAAAGAATTTAGCAATAATGGTTGTATCAACATTCCAATCTTATACCCCATTGAGTAAATTGCTACTGCTGATAAACCGCTAATATATTGCAAAAAGTATCTATCAATTAATGTTAATATCCAGGCTGATGCATTACCCGGTAAAAGTCCAACTCCAAATCTTAGCATTTTTGATAATTGATTATTATTAATACTTAGATTTATATTCCTAAAATCTAAACTAATTAATATAATAATAATAATAATAGATGAGATTGTTTGGGCGTACAAAGTACCCAAAACTCCTTTTTTTATAATTACTACAAAAAAAATACCAAAAATAAAAGTCAATAACATTTGTCCTAGGTTTATTAAGCTTACCTTTAATGCCTTAAATTGCATTGAAAAATAACTGGAATAAATTGTAATAAGGCACATCATAAATGAATTGATAAAAATAAATTTTAAATATATACTAAAATTAATGTTATTCCTAAAAATAAAATGTGATAATTTATCAGATAACAGAATTCCTATCGTACAACAAGTTATCCCCCACATAGTTGAAAATGTTAAAGCAGTATTCTTTAAACTATTCTTATCCTCATACTCATTATAAAATCTTGTAAGACCCGAAAAAATACCCAAGTTAACAATCATAGATAATAGCGATAATACGGATGTAATTATATTATATTGGCCAAAATCCTCTATTGATAAGTTTTTAGTATATATTGGTATCAAAAATATATTTATTATCTGTATACAAATAGAAAATGCTTGGTATGTTAAGCCCTGTTTTACATATTCTCTTCTTTTCATATAGTCTCCTATTAATATTAGTATACTGTATAAATTCCATTTAATATTTCTATGTTAAAACAACCATTGTTACTAGCAAAAATATTGCTTCCATCAGGGCATACAACCTTTTTACAATTATCAATTATTATCGACAATTGATTAAATTTTATATTTTCTTTAATATAGTTTGAAAGTTTAAAATGTGTTTTATCTATGGTTTCAACATTTATATTTTCTCTAGTCCAGTAATACTCGGCTAATTCAGTACCTGTACAATACCACACATTTTGGCGTTGTAAGTATTGAAAGATATAAATTAAGCTTTCTTTGTCATCAAAAATATTAGGACTCTGCCTCATCCCATCGTCACGTGATGGAGCCATATGTTCTTGGATACTAATTACTAGCTTGTTATCTATCAGAAATTGTATTTGCTCCATTTTCTTACTTATCAAATACCCCCTTAGTAACCTTTTAATTAAACCTTTAATTGTTTTGATATTAGCTTTAAAAACTCCAGTTAGTAATCCACCATCAATTGTAGAAGGAATATCAATTATATTATTTCTTCCAAATGTACTTATATCAAATAATTTTTGAGGGTCTAACTTATTGTTACTACCGTAAACACCCCTATTCCATTTTCTGCACCACCACAAAAATCCAGTTGAATCTATGCTTTCATCAGATAAAGTATTAGTTGCATATCCACAGTACTTACCACCCCTAGGATATCCTCCAAATACTTCCTTATATATATCCTTTCCTTTATTAATAGTTCTAACTGCTTTATCAATAGAATCAAATAGTTCCCATTCTTGCCTAAACTCACTTGCTGTTTCTCCCACTTTTCCATGAGTTGTTCCATGATATGCTATCTCACATTTTTCCTCATCATTTATTTTCTTAAAAAACTGTTTAGTCTTTTCATCACAATTAATCATTTTAGAAACAGACATAATTTTAGGATTTTTAATCATTCCCACTCTTACGCCAACTGGTACAAAAAAGGTTGTTTTAATCATCGGGAAATTCTTTAATATCGTCTCATTTAAAAACCTAAATGAAGAATTTTCTCCATCTTTGTCATATCCCCAATCTTCTCCTAAGTCAACTTTTCCATTTCCATTCACATCCACCCATACATTGGCTAAATCATCAATAAAAAACAATACTGGAGAATGTGCATTATTATACCACTTACATATTTTAACTTTCATATAACCACTCCATTAATTCTGCAATAAATCTTTACAATACAGTATACATATTTATATTTTATATAAATTACATTTTTTAATATTATATTCCAAATACATTTCATCAAATCTCTAGTTTTGTATTAAATCTTTATTTAAACTATTATATAAATTTAATAGCTCTTCAAGGTTATCGTATATTTTTATATTACTTACAATTTCTTTAGCCTTATTATAATCTTCTAATACATTTAAGACTTTTAAGTAAAGATCTTCTATATTTCTATTTTGAAATAATATAGTTCCTCTTGGTCTTTTACATACATCGCTTGCAATTGAGGGAATATTGTAATGTATAGCCTCTGCAATAGAAAGTCCGTAACTATCTGTATTAGTCGGTCTTATAAATATATGACACCGCCTTGTTATAGGATACATTGGTATATTTTCATTGACTATCAAAAAGTCATCATTTAAATCTAATCTAACTATCTCATTTTTGATCTTATTATAGTATTGATAATGTCCTATATCTGGAAGACAAAAAATAATCCCAACACTTTTGCTCTTATAATTATCTTTTAATTTTTTACATAATTCTACACACATATCCAAACCATATAAATCCTCATTTTTATAAAAGGATATTTTAAATGCGTTAGCCAAAATACAGATATCTTTATTATTTATAAATTCCCAGACATATTGTGGTATTTTCTTATCATCCTCGTTAGAATACCTAGGATTTATATATGGAGGAATAACCTCTATTTTACTACTACTACCGCCATATTTTATTATCTTATTTTTTTCATTTTCACCAACCGCAATAAAGCAGTCAATATTTCTTATACAAAAATTAAAAATTTTTCTTTTTATAAAGTTAAATTCCTTTACATTTTCTCGAAAGCTATGTAAAGTTAAAATTAATTTAGCTTTATGCAGTTTGGTAATAATGCAAAGTATAAATAATAGATACCAATTTTTTTCATGGCAGTGAACTATGCTGTTATTAAAGCTAAATAAATATTTAATAATCCACATTTTCAAACTTTTTATATATATAACATTTAAGTCTGTGTACTTTTTTTTCTTTGAAATATCATAAACTATATAGTCAACATTTTTCTCTTTTAAATTTTTAGCTAACCTTTCAATATGAACAGATACTCCTCCAATAGGAGGCGGATAATTACCTATTATAGCAATATTATGTTTCCTCATTTACTTCTTCAACTCCGCATCAGCTAAATAACTTATTTTACTTGTCTGCTCTAACTGCCAAACAGGTATACTGTAATTTTTGCCGCTCTTTATAGCCTTAGCAAATTCTATCAGCTCTTCATACTGTCCTTTTTCAGGAGTATTACTTTCTAGATTAGATACTCTTACACCAAATCCGTTCAGTTTTTTATAATCATCCATTGTTATTATTTTTCCATCATAATAAATCTGGCAAAATTCTTTTGAAACCCCCTCATTTCCAAGAGATGTGTAGGTTAGTGTACAAATGCTACCATCCTTATACTTTACTGTTGTAACTACGTTATCCCTCGCAGAAATATTTTTTGTTCTTGGACTTATACTGTCTACTGAAATACTTATAACTTCAGAATCGGTAAAGTAGTTAAAAAGGTCAAATATATGACAACCTTCTCCTATTATTCTTCCTCCACCTTCTTCTGTGTGAACCCAGTGATCAAGCGGAATATACCCTGCATTCATTTGGTAATTTATAATCATGGGATTAACTCTATCTCTTATAAGTCTCTTGGCTTCTGCCGCATATTTAGAAAATCTTCTGTTGAAACCTACCGTATATGGAACCCCAGTCTCTTCTATGGTTTTTAATACTTCTTCCATTTCACTAGCTTTTAGAGCCATCGGTTTTTCTACAAATACCGCTTTTCCTTTTCTCATTGCCTTAATTGACATATTTGAGTGCAAGTTATGTCTAGTACATATAACCACCATATCTACATTAGGATCATTCAGTACTTCATCATAATCTGTTGTCGCATACTGTGCTCCATATTGTTGTGCGATCGCCTTAGCATTTGTTCCTGTTCTACTCATAATAGCATATATGTTGTAAAAACTGCTTAACCTTTTAAAATTAGGAAGATGCATTGTTTTTGCAAATCCTCCTACTCCTATTATAGCTACATTTATTTTATCATCTTTCTTTATTGGTTGACTTTTTATATATACAGATCTATTTATTTCTTTTTTTTCTTCATTATATTTTAAAAGAATAATAAGAGGCTTGTTTTCAGGATTTTTAAATTCCTCATATGCTATTGCAGCATCGTCGATATCATAAATCTTTTCTATAATAGGCTTGATGTTTATTTTTTCTTCATCTATAAGTCGTAAGTATTCCTCCATATTTCTATTTTCTGTCCATCTAACATAAGCATAAGGGTAATCTATACCCTTCTCCTCATAATTCAAGTCATATCTACCCGGCCCATAAGAGGTTGCTATTAAAAAGTCTAGTTCCTTTTTATACATGTCGTCTCTATTGTATTGATTGCCAACTACTCCGACTAGTACAACCTTTCCTTTTCTCTTACAAATATTAAAAGCTTGCGAAAGTATTTCATTACTATTTGCTGCCGCAGTTATTATACATACATCTACACCATATCCTTCAGATATTTTCTCTACTTCTTTAATTATATTATCTTTTGTAGAGTTTAAGGTATAATCACACCCTGTCTCTCTTGCTATAGCTAGTCTTCTTTCGTCTATATCAATACCAATAACTCTGCATCCCGAAGCTTTAAGCATTTGAACTGATAACTGTCCTAATATACCCATTCCTATTACAGCAACAATCTCTCCCAATCTTACATCAGATCGTCTGATTCCTTGAAGAGCTATTCCTCCCAGAGTTACTGTCGAAGCAAAATCTAGTGATAAGTTAGTTGGAACTCTCATGACTAAATTTCTAGGAACATCAATATACTCTGCATGATTTGCAAATCCAGCTCCAGCACAAGCAACTCTATCTCCAATTTTTAAATCTGTAACATTCTTTCCTAAACCTAGTACTACCCCAGCTGCACTATATCCTGTAGGACTTGCAAATTCCATTTCCTTAACTTTACCTAATACTGCATCTATTCCTTGCCTTTTCATAATATTTAACGCTTTTTTTACTTTTTCTGGCTGTTCCATAGCCTTCTTTATTAAAGATTTTCCGGAATTACCTATTCCAGCCATTTCTGTTCCCGCACTTATGCATGAGTAAACTACCTTAACTAATACACCGTTATCAGAAACAACTGGTGCTGGAATATCATCTACTATTACTTCACCCTTTTTTACAAGTACTTGTTTCAAATTATCAACTCCTACTTAGATAATTTTTGCTATGTATTTTATATTAAATCCACTTATCATATATAATTAATCTTACCGATATTTATCAATATTGCTTTGTAAGTTAATATAAATATATGTAATCATAACAAATAGAAAAATTTAAAAATAAGTTATTCTTAGGAAAAAGCAATATATACTTTGCTTTTCATATCATCTATATCAACTAAAATTTTTTTAGTTTTTAAAATTTGTCCATATCCATAAGATATATATGAATCCTCAATTATATATTCATTATCCAGGATAATATATACTTTCTTGCCATTCTTAATAAGTTCTAATCCACCTTGTTTTTGCTCTACCTTCACATCACTATCTAAAACAAAACTTAACTTATAGTTATCTTCCAATCTTTTTCCATATAATATGTCTTCTATTTCTATTTTATTCTCATTTAAGTGCATGTGTCTTTCATGTACTATATCACACTTATTTTTGTATCCAAAATGTTTCCCTTTAAAAGTTTCATTGTTGAATTCAATACACTTTCCAAAACTTTGCTCTGGCATTTCAAATAAAATTTTCTCATAAAAATTATTTTGCTCATAACCTTGAATCCATAATGTATTATGATATTTAGTACTTCTATATAAGTTTCTCATTTTATAATCTGCAGTATACACATATGTACCAGGATCAATAATAAAATCATATCCATCTACATTGAGTTCAAAGCTAAGCTGATCATTATGGCTATGGCCGCCTTGTCCTCTACATGAAAGTTCTCCACACCTTATAATACAAAATATTCTATTGTTCCTCAATATGTAAAATCCACCTTGTTCATAGGACTTAGATTTAAATGTTACCCCTATACTGCTTAAATTCACATAGTTTCCACAAATCCACAATGCATCTTGCTTATACTTACTCCCCAAGCATCTAAAGTCATCTCTCTTAAAATATTCACCTGCAATCGCTAATATATGTGTAAACTCTCTCTTTATCCAGAAAAAATAACTAGACAATATAAGTAGTCTGCCATCATCTGCATCTCCAATTAAGGGAGATAATCCATTAGGTTTAGTAATATCCATTAAAAATTCACACATTTTCTCTAATCTTTTATTATAGCTTTCAGAAAATTTAATATTATTTTTGTTGCATAATATTGTAGTTATCAAAAATAATTCTGTTACAAGTCTATGATAAGACGTAGACGCTTCAAAATCTGTACCATCTTCGTTAACTTGGATAAACATTTCGTTTTCTAATTCTTTTAATCCAAATTCCAACCATGTCTTTGGATTATTTTTGAGTTTAGTATCTTCTATAGTTAAGTTCTTAAAATACAACCCAATCCAAACAACCCCAATCAAATCAGACAAGTAATGATTATTAGCAAGCTTATCAAATTTACCCTTTTCCAAATTAGTCATTATGTGCCTACCATGTAAGTATAAGCTACGATTAAATTTGATCCAAAAACTATTATGGATACTTTTTGAATCCTTAAAAAAGTGATATCCTGTAATCCAATTTACAGCTCTTATAGCTACATCCATTGCACAAGTCCAATTAACTGACATTTCTACTGGATTGTTATGAATCCAATCTTCTATTTCGTCTTTAAATTCAATGGCATATTTTTCATTATCCGTTAGCCAATATGCTTTTCCTAACGTAAAAAGATGTTGAAATCTTGAAATTTCCCATGGCACCTTAACATCAGCGTAGTTATCTAAATTCACAATTTTAATATCCTTATAGAATTTATTTTTCCACTTAAAGCCTGTTTTGAAATCTTCATTCCATGGAATCTTGTCACCTAATTTTATTTCTCCAGAGCCTAACACATTAAAAATGTGCTTACAAATCCTATCTGCATCTTCTATTGTTTCCGATTTTAAACTCAATGTTTCTATTTTTGATTTTAAAAACTCTTTATCTTTAACTTCGTAAAAGAAAGCACAACTTGTTCTAAAATTAGAAAAATAAATACTGTTGATACTAATTGGCTTTATTGTTATTTTAAGTTTTCTATATCTATAATAAACACTTTTCCATAACTTATCAAAAATTTTATTTAAAATTAAATCTATCGGCATCGTCTTAACTTTTAAAATTTTATTATATAAATCAGACATATAAAAACTCCTGTAAATAATACTTTTTTATAAATCATATATTAAAAATATTATTATAAATAATTAATATTTTCTTTATATTTTTATCCCAACTATAATACTTAGATATTGCAGTTTTAAAGTTTTCTTTTACTACATTAATTATTTTACTCTTAACATTACTATCAAAATCGGTTAGATATATTCCTACTTTATATTTATCAATAATATAATCAATATCCCCAATACCTCTAGAAACAATAACTGGCAAACTACAATTTAGGTATTCTGCAAACTTTGTTGGGCTAGCAACAGTATTTGTCATGTTATTTTCTCTTATTAGAAAGGCGCAATCACACCCACTTAAATATTTACTTACATCACTATGAGATACACTTAAAATTAGATAATCTTCACTATTAATATCTGATAAGTATTTCTGAAATACCTCGTTATCTTTTGTTAGTATCAGTAAATATGCATTGCTAATATACCTTTTTAAAATACTAAATTCATGAACTACTTTATCTGGACATTGCCACTTTTGTCCTCCACCACAGTAAACAAAAACAAACTTGTCTTCAAGTTTATATTGTTCTCTTATCCTTGCCCTATCTTGTAAGCAAAAATTCCCTCTATTAATATCTAAACAAGTTGGAATTACAAAAATATCTTTTTTCGCACCATAATTGTCAAATAAATACTGTTTCAGCTTATTAGATACACATAAAACAAAATCCGAATTTCGATAAACAAACTTTTCAATATGTCTTATAAAAATAATTAAATTGTAAATCATTAGCTTTTTTATAATCCCAGTATCTTCAAATCTCAATTTATACTCTTCTATTGTTGCGCCTCTAAAATCAGCTATTACTTTTATATTATATTGTTCAAGCTGTTGTTTTATCTTTATTCCAATATAACTTCCATAAATCCCTCTACAATGTAAAATTATTTTATCATCTTTTTTTCTTTCATTCTGGATAATGCTTTTTACACTTTCTATATGGTTCTTGTCAATTATAAAATCATACTTTTTATTTTTAATAATTGAGTAAATATCACTATCTGTGCACTTGTCTTTAAAATTTTTATTAAATCCTTCACTTCTATTAAAGTTAATCAACTTTATATCCATACTTTTCTTAAGCAATTTATATAAAGTTAGAACTTGGGATTCATATACGCTACACTCAACGCCATCATAATTTAAATAGTATCCATACATAGATTATTCACCCTTTATACCTATAATTTTAGTATAAATTTCTTCAATGTTTTTAATATAATTATTCATACTATAACCATTTTCTATAGTTTTTCTTGCATTTATACCTAAATTGTTCAACACACTATTATTTTCATATACATATTTCATCATTTTTAACAGTTCGTATTTTGTTCTTTCTTTTAATATTATACCATTATAATTATTTTCAATTACTTCCATAGCACCCTCAATAGGTGTAGATATTATAATTTTTTCTAAAGCCATTGCCTCAAGCAAGCTAATAGGAAGACCTTCACTAACAGAAGAAATGATAAAACAGTCAAATAAATTTAAATAATCATATACATTCTTTTTAAACCCCGTAAAAATAACTTTATCTGCTATTCCTAAGGAATCACTTAAACTACGCAGATTGTCAATTTCATCACCATCACCAGTGATTATAAGTATACCTTCATTGTTCTCTTTACAGAATTCATAAAATGCTTCTATTAATAAATCAACACCTTTTAAACTTATTAACCTTCCAATATACCCAAAAATATATTTATTTTTAGGTATACTATATGAATCAGCTAAATAATTTTTATCTACAAAGCAAAATCTACTTAATTCCTCTAAATTGATACTATTATTTAAATATGTAATATTTTTAACATTACTATTATATTTTAAATAATAGTAATAAGTGCTTTTAGAGCAAGCTATACTTAAATCATACTTATTTCGAAAAGTTGAATCTATAGTTCTCATAAGGTTAATACTTTTAACCCACTCATATTTAGCATGTATATGAGAAATTATCCTTACATTGGTCCCTATTGTTACTAACTTTGAGATTATTGATGCTTTGTTATCATGTGCATGGACTATTTCTATATTTTCACTTAATATTATTGTTCTTAATTTTAATAATTCACTAATCTTTAATCTTGAAACGTCTATATTAAAAACCTTTATATTACCTTCCGTAAAATACTCACGTAACTCCCCAGTGCAAACGCATAACGGTTCAAATTTACGTTGATTCAAATTTTTGCAAATGTCCAAAGCAACTTTTTCTGCTCCACTTAGCTTATCAGTAGATAAGACATGTAATACTTTCATGTTAACACCTAACTTTATATAATTTAAATTTTATTAGCAACATACCCCTTTCTAAATATCGACAAATACAAGAAAGGTATATATGCTGTCTGATGTTTTAGATATGACCCAAAATCCGGTTCGAAAATTACCTGTACTAAAAATATAGCTATAGTCATAAATAATATTAAGTTGGTTCTTTTATCTAAATTTTTATATTCAATAACGTTTCTTATAACTAAAAATGTTATTATAAGTTGATATAGTATAAAAACCAAATACTTTATACTATGCATTCTTAGAAGCTCTAATGGTATAAGAAACCTAAAAACATTTATAAATGAATTCATACTATAAATTATAATACTATTATTTTTGTTATTAAATATATCATTTATTATGGTATTTGCATCCGGGTCATTTGCTCTATACTGATTAACACCTATCCTTGCATTTAGAACACTACTAATCAAATCTGGCTTCCTTATTTCTAAAAACACACTAGCAATAACAACCATTATAAAAATTATTAACAACTTGCTCTTTATATTACTTTTTTTTAAAAAAATAAATTGCAAGGCATAAAATACAATAAGATGCAATACCAAGTATACTCTAAAATTTATTGAAAAATATACTAGTATGGTACCTAAATAAAAATTAATGAATAATAGTCTCTTTTCAATACATAGTATAAAAGCTATTACCCAAGTAACGAAAAATTGTATAGTTTCTTTAGATACTGTATTATTATAAATATTAAAAATAAATATCCACATAGGTAAAATAACATAAAAAACTCTATTGTTAAAATTCGGAGGTAGTTTTAATAATGATACTAAAAAAATTAAAAAAGTTATAAGAAATATAGTAATATTCCAATATTCTAATGGTAAATTTAGAATAGAAAAAAACTTTTTACTAAAATCAAATCCTTTATCATCAATTACTGTATTTTTAGTGATTAGAGACATAATCTTAATAGTATCATAAAAATACTTACTATCCAAAAACTTATCTAAAGAAATCTTCGTTACAAATCCTATTGCAAAACTAAACATAATATAGGAAACATAAAAATATTTATTTTTATTTATACTATATATTTTATTTTTCAATTTTAGACACCCACTTTTATGCTATACTAAGCACTTCAAATATAACTTTTTATAATCATCTATCATTCTTTGTATCGTGAATCTTGTAGTTACTTGTATTTTAGCATTTTTGCTTATCTTTTTCTTCAAACTTAAATCATTTAGTAAAATATTTATAGCTTCAATAAATTCCACTTTATTATTAGCTATTAGACCAGTCTTATAATTTTCTATAACATCCCTATTTCCAATAACATTAGATACAATTGATGCCTTGTTGAGATACATTGCCTCTAAAAGTGAAATAGGCAGCCCCTCCCATAAAGAAGTCATAAGATATATATCTGTAGATATAAGTTTTCTATATAGTACCTCTTTATTTAGCCATCCTGTAATAGTTATATTAGAAGATGTCAGCAGATGCTTTAACTCTCCATCTCCTATCCAAAGAAACTTTAAGTGTGGAAAATGTTGTGCTATATCATTAAACATATTAGGATTTTTAGCAAAACAAATTCTTCCTACTGTCGCAATAGTAATATTCTCATTAGTCTTTTCTATTTTAATTTTTTCAACAATTTCATCCACTTTATTTATATCTATTCCATTATCAATATTAATAGATTTATCACATAACTTTATTGATTCACTATACTCTCCTTTTGAGCATCCTATAATTATTCCACCGAGCCTTGATGCAAATTTTTCTAACAAAAAAAATAGTCTTCTTTTAATTTTGGACTCATTTAATTGGAGAAATGAGAATCCATGAGGATTATACAAAACTTTTTCCATATTGAATCCATTCGTAAAGCTGGCTAACCTTCCCAAAAAACCTGCTTTAGATGAATGTAAATGTATTAATTGTGGGTTTTCAATATTTAAGATTCTTTTTAACATTAATAATGCTTTAATATCTTTAAATATATCTAACCCTCTATTCATTTGTATATAAATAAATCTAATCTTAGGATTAAAATCTTTTTCAAAGTTCTTTGGTGTATCAGGTCTTAAAGAATGAATAATTACTATTTCATATTCATCTACAAGAGAGTTACATAAATCTGCTAAAAATGAATAAACACCACCAGCAAAAGACTCAACAACATATACAATTTTTTTCATATTTTATATTCTCCAATATCTAATTCCAAACTTCTCCGCTTCAACTCTATCTATTATTCCTTTTGCATCAATAAGTATAGGTCTATCATTCATAAATCTAGATATATACTTTACATCGTCTAGTTTAATTAAATTTTGTTTTGCCAGAACTAAGACTACATCTGCATTTTTCAGTGCTTCCTCTTGTGAATTCATTTTAAATTCATATTTTGTAGATACAGTTGGATCAAAAGCTACAACATTTGCTCCTATTTCTAGTAGCATCTTACAAATATCAACTGAGGGACTTATCCTATCATCACTCGAATAATCCTTCATTGCAAGTCCTAAAACTGCTATTTTTGAATTTTCTATATCCTTTCCTATCTCACTTAAAAGTTGCACTGTTTTATTAACTATAAATTGTGGTAATTGTGAATTTTTTTCCCTTGAAATTCTTAATAATTCCATGTTAACATCGAGTTCTTCAGCTTTAGGTGCAATATAATGGTAGGCATTTGGTATACAAAATCCCCCTACTCCTGGTCCAGGCATTAGCAGATTTACTCTTTTATGAGTATTCGCAAGCTTAATAACTTCAAAAACATCTATTCCTAAAGCTTCTGTAAATCTGGCAAATTCCTGAGACATAGCTATATTTACATCTCTTTGGACATTTTCAAACACCTTTGAAGTTTCTACTGCTTTTATACATGATGCTTTCACTATTTCTGCCTTGCATACTATACTTAAAAGGTCTACAGCTCTTTCACAACTCTTACTGTTAATACCTGCAACGAGTGTTGGCATGTTAGCAAACTCATCAAAAGCCTTACCTTCAGCAATTCTTTCTGATGAGTAAGCAATATAGAAATCCTCACCTGCTTTCAGTCCTGACTCCCTCTCAAGTATAGGTAATATAAAATTCTCAGTAGTGCCTGGGATTACTGTACTTCTTATTATTATTAAATCATCTTTTTTTAGATTTTCCCCAATTACTATACATGCACTTTCTAAATAATCCATTATACACTTTCCATTTTTTATTGGTATCCCAACTGTTACTATAATATTATTACACTCTTTAACGGCACTTGCACCGTCTACTGTTATATTATATCTTTTTTCACTTAATTCATTGTGCAAAATATCCTGTATGGTAATTCCATCAAATTCTTCTGTATGATGCGTCACCCCGTTATCAATATTTTCAACTAAACTTTTATCTACATCCACACCTATGGTCTCACAACCCCTAAATGCAAAACTTAATGCTAATGGTAATCCAACATATCCTTGTCCAAAGATACAAACCCTTTTATTCTTTTCAGATATATCCATTTGCTTATACTTATTTAGCTTACTTACCTTATCTAACACAGAACTGTCTCCTCTCTTATTTATTATATCTAAATCTTAATATATAGATTTGTAATGTTTATACTTTGTTAACTCAACTTAGTTCTCATCAACAAAGTATAAACTAATGACAGCTATAAATCACTATCACTAGCCACTTCCTTGTTATACTCATATAAATGCTTATAATAACTTATTGTTTCTCTAATGCCATCTTCTAATGTATATCTAATATCCCATTTTAGCACATCCCTAGCTAGATTATTACATAGATAACTATTATAAATATCTCCTTGTCTCTGCTCCTGATAAATTGCATTTATATCACTATTTAATATTTTCTTCATAGTTAGAAATAAGTTATTTATTGTTATAGACAAACCTGTACTAATATTAAAGATACAGTTATCACCATCATATAATGCAAGCAAGTTAGCTCGTGATACGTCTTTAACATATATAAAGTCCCTAGTTTGTTCCCCATTTCCAAATATCAAAGGGGACTTATTTTTTAGAAACTTATCTATAAATATAGAAACAACTCCTCCCTCCCCTTTAGGATCTTGCCTTATTCCATAAACATTTGAATATCTAAAGATAGTATATTTTATATTATAAAGACTACAATATATCTTTATATAATGTTCTGGTGTATGTTTAGAAATACCATAAAATGATATAGGATCTATGATATGATTTTCATCTATCGGTAACTTCCTCGGGTCACCATATACTGCTGCTGAGGATGGATATATTATTTTTTTAACAGAAAAAAATTTACAACATTCTAGTATATTTATTGTTCCTATTATATTATTATTAGCATCAAAGCTCGGTTTATCTAATGAGGTTTGCACATCTATTTGTGCAGCAAAATGAAACACTATTTCTGGTCTCTCTATTTGAAATACCAATTTTAAAGCGTCTATGTTTGTAATATTACATTTATAAAACCTAGCGTTTTCATTTAAGTTGCTTATCCTACCAGTCGATAAGTTATCTATTATGCAAACTTCATGTTTGTTAGCTATTAATTCGTCTACCACATTTGAACCAATAAAACCTAGACCACCAGTAACTAATATTTTCATTTTTTCCCTTCTTCCTAATTAAAAATAATTAATACTATAACTAATAATGTTTGTTATCAAGTATACTAAATTCACCTTATATAATATTATGATGGTTCAGCAATCCAAAATAAGTTTATATTTTTTATATTCATAATATCAAATACTTTTTTTGATTCCATAACAGCATTAATGTTTGTTTTATATTGTGATACAACAACTAAAACTTCATCTGTACAATTTAGTAAAACTCGAGAATCTGCATATTGCGTCATAGAAGGTGTATCTATAATAATATAGTCAAAATTCTGTCTAAGTTGTTCAATAATTATTTCCACTTGTCCCATGATAAAAGAATCTGCTGGATTTATGTTTGAAATACCCCAACCTAATAAAAACAAGTTATCATTTAATATACTATTTATATATTTATTAAAACTTATAATCTTTGTAGGAAAAGTGTTATCATTTATTTTGCTGTCAATAGCATTGTTCTTAGTTGTTAAATTACCTACTTTCTTGGCTAGTAAATCACTTAATCCTATATTATTTTCAATATTAAACATCTTGCTTAACATAAAGTTTCTGCCGTTAGCATCTATTACAAGTGTTTTAAACCCTACTTCTGCAAAAGACCTTGCGAGATTGATTGATATGTCAGTTTTTCCATCTCCCTCACCTGGCGAGGTAACCATAAAAACATTTTTTGACTCTTGTAAAGTTTCATTAATTTTAGATTTTATTAAATTATTATTGTTATATTGCAAAATAGTTCTAGCAATTCTACAGTCTTCATCTAAGTTTAATTTAAAATTATTTTTACTACTTCTTTTAACAAAGTCTAATGCATTAGTATTAAAGATACTCTCAGCTTCTTCCTTTTTTTTAATTGAATTGTTCATAAACTCCATAAAGAAGACTACACCTAGGCCAACCATTATTCCAATAACAAGTGATACTATTAATACAAATTTTTTGCTCTTACCTTTGTTGTCTTGAGTAGTCATTTGCTGAACTTCATTATTCTTTGGAGAATCAATCTTATTAAATTCATCCTTTGTAATCTTCTCGGGACTAGAAGCTTCATCCAATATCTTCAATTTACTATTAGGGTACATTTTTTGAGCCTCTGTCGTAAACTGATTTATATATGTATCAGTAATTCTCTTTATATCTTTCTCATTTTTATCTCCATATATTATGATAATCATCTGTGCATCAGGATTTGCTTTGATTTTTACATTTTTAAGAAATTCATCTACTCTAACATTTAAGCCTACTTCATTTATAACTTTTTTAGCTACGGTTCTTGAAGCTGCTATAGCTCCATAAGTCTTCACCATGTGCTGATTAAGTGCTGTTACATCCTTAACATTTTCACTATATGCATCTGGTAAATCCCCAACAAGAATACTAGACATTGATTTGTACACATACTCCTGTTCTTTAATTTGTAGGTTTTTATTGCCTTCTAAAGATATTAGGCTACCCGCAATTAAAAAAAGTAAGGTTATACCTAAAACTATGTGTTTCTTCCTTTTAATTACTTTGAATAGCTCTCCTAAGTCTAAAGTAACTTCTTCCATAAAATATCCCCCTGTGATTTGACAAATTATTAGATTTCCACCGTACAATTTACCACTTTTTATTATATCACAGTAATTGACTATATTAAACTGAAAAAATGGTGTTGTCGCATTAACATAAAAAAATATGCTAACGCGGCAGCGTTTTTTAAGTATTCTATACAAAAATTCATAATGTTTTAAACCCAAATAAGTTCAATAGTTAAAATTTTGCCTAACTATCGTAAGTCTAGGATAGTTAGGGATCATGAAAAAAATGCGATAGAATCATTGAAAAAGAAAATACGAATGATGATCTTTGAAAATTGAATAATACAGTGTTGGAAGAGTAACTATTTTATATTTATTACAAGGTTAACCATGAAAAGCCGTGTAAATATGACGTAATTACCATTGGTTAAGTTAAAATAGTAATATAGAACGAAACCGCTATTCAGTGGTGGCGGGTTCTGTTCCAATTTAGAAACTTGAGTTTAAAATCTAATATATGCATAAATTTAAAGTGGTAGTTATTTAAGAGTAACTACCACTCAGACTGCTGACAAAATACGTTTGTCAGTACTCTGAAAAGCTACTGTCAAGTAGCTTTCTTGATGCTTTTCAATCATTATGTAGTCTTATACACATTCATAATACGAGCATAATAAACTCTTAAAAACTTATTAGCATCAGCCATTTTAGCTATGTTTTTTGGTTTTCCTTCAAGTTCTTTTTTAATCATGAACTCATATACGGCACTATCCTCAGTTGGCTTTGTAACCTTTAAAGCCATTATTACTTCGTATCCAACCTTTCTCAGGCTAGCAGATCCACGCTTTGATATATGCCTTTTTGTTCCTTGATATTGGCCATATTGATGCGAGGGAGCATCATTTCCAGCATAGGCATTCAAAGCTTTAGCGCTTTGAATCTTCTTACATCCCCAATCTCAGCAATTAATCGTGGGGCAAGTTTGTCTCCAACGCCTTTTAGCGCCCTAACAATCTTATATTCAGTTAAAGTGTATGCAAGGTCTGCATCTGTGTTAAAATAGCATTGCTAGCTTCTTCTGCTTCTCTTGGCACTTGAAGGCAGCTTTTAACGGCAATACAAGTGTAACTGTCAGCCGTTCTGGTTGTGATACTGTTTTGGGCCAATTCATATATCTTTAGCGCTTTAATTGCCCCATTACGGTATCCTTTCTTTTTGGCCCAGTTAGAGTATTCTTCAATAAATCCTTTCTCGCTTTTTGCTCTAATGTTATCAAAGTGCTCATATTCTTCAACAAAGTCATATAGTATTTTATTTGGCTTTCCAGTAGTTGTACGAAGAATAGTTTGAATTCCTGGCATAATCTCATCAAGAAGGTTGTTAAGTTGAACCTTAGCGTTTACACGTATAGAAACTGTTTGATTATACTGTCTAGATAAAAATCTTAAATCCCTATATTTTTCATCGTTACCTTCATATCTTGTAAGACTGTGTCTTTTTTCTATCGAATATTTAGCTATTCTGATAGCATCCTTTTTATCAGTTTTTACCTTTCTGATCTCTGTATCATCATACTTTTTCAGAAGATAAGCGTTAACTACACTAACATATACTCCAGTTCCATACAACTCCTTTAGTACAGGATAATGGTAGTGACCAGTAGACTCCATAACCACAAGTACCATGTCCTTCTGATTCCTAATCCACTTAATGAGCATATCAACCTCAACGTGGTTATGCTTAATTTCATATGGCTTCACAATTACTTTTCCAGTATGCTCCATAGCAGCTACTGTATTTTTACCTTTGGAGACATCAATTTCAATACCTATTACTTTTCATCAACTCCATATTTTTTACGATTGGTTCCAACACAATCCTATTCGCTCAAATTTGTTATTTACACGGGTGTTTCTCCCAATTTGCTTAATCGAATATTGAATAGGGGTGCTGGTCAACACTTTGTGTACTGGGTATTTCAGCTCAAATCTATGTACGTTGACCAATCAAACCTATCATAAAAAAAGTAAGCATAGATGTCTACCACTAATGTGATATCTATCTATGCTTATATTGTACAAAATCTAAGTACGTTCCCTATTTTTTACCTGTCTACTTGACAGGGGGCAGTTCAATTTTAGTGCGACAGCCCCATTCCAACATTATTCTTTCATACTTTCCGCTTTAAGTTTACAGTTAGCGGCCACACCTACTCCGAACAATACCCAAAAAACAGGTGCTACAGATACTGCAGAATCATTAAAGAATCCAGCTCCTAAGTATCCAATTATAGATACAAGCACAGCTAAGCCAACTATAGAATAAAAATTATTGAAATTATTATTCATATACAGTCTAAAACAACTCTTAAAATATATTACAAACATGGCTAAGAGTGATATTAAAGAAATCACCCCTGTATTCAACGCATTTTGAATATATAAATTATGTGCCTTATCAACAAGTATATCTGTAGTTTGATAAGCTATTGCTTTTCCAACATAGTCTTGTTGTGGAAACTTTGCGGCGAAGGTATCTGGTCCATAACCCACTATCATAGAGTGTTTTATAAGAGGTATGCTCCTAGACCATATATACGCTCTCGCTGAACCAAGTTGCTCTTTTCCTTCAAATCCCCACTTTTCTATAGGTTTTAAATCTACTAAATTTCCTTTATTAGTCTCAAACATAAACCTATTATTTGTAGCTAAAAACGGCATTCTTAACTTGTCTTTGCTAATTTCTACCATATATTTCTTATCTGTAGTTGTGGAATAATCTTTTACTATAATACCATAGTCTTTATATTTGCTATCTTCCAACGTCACATATCCTGTATCCTTGTTAACATTACTTTTTATTATATGATTTTTTTCATCTTTAAAAGAAAGAATACCTGATTCACTAACTATCTTTAATGTTTCAGTCGAAGTAGTAATTTGTGCTAAATTATCTTTAGTAAAAACATCCTTAATTAAAGATTCAGATTTAGAAGAAGTCTTAGTCAAGCTTTCAGCATCCTTAAACAGGGATCCCACTCTGCTAGCTAACATTCCTTTAGAATATATATTAAATCCTACTGCTGCTACAAATACTACAACTATAACAGATATAGATATTTTCCATTTTTTAACAAAGTATCTTCTCAATACTATTGCAAGAATAAGTATAGCTACTCCCCCACCAATAATACCTGCACGTGAATGACTTAACATCATATTTAAGAACATAAGCGCTGCAATAAGACCCATAACCATCTTATAAAACTTATTCTTAATCAGAATAAATAAAGTAAAAGTTAAAGGGAATAACATTGCCATGTAACTTCCAACGTAGTTATAATGATATAACGAAGAATATATTATCTTGTCCTCAAACTGAAACTTTAATTGTGATGCTAGATTCTGCATTTGAGAAGGGAGAATAAGCCTTTTTCCCGACATCGATTTATAAAAATCATGACCTAAGTACTGTAGAATACCAATAGTTCCAATAACCACAGCAGAACAAATTAGTGCCGCAAGTATTGCCTTTATGCTAGCTTCATTTGATGCTAAATTTATGGTAATAAACATTATTGCCATATAGGCCAAGATTACTAACATTCCTTCATATCTTTCTACAAATCCCCAAAGAGCAATTTCCTTAAAATCGGAAAAAATAGTAGAGAGAATAACCATTGCTGAATAAACAGCCATTGGTATATACATTTTATTCTTCTGTATTTTAATACTCTTACTAAATAACTTTACCAAGAAGATTACTATACACATTATTACTGATATCAATATCCACATAGACTTATAGTATGAAAAGAAGTCTAGGCTAGTATTCATACCATTCCAATATTTAAAATAATCCCCTGTAAGCTTGACCATCTTTCCATATACAATAAGCGGAATCACCGAAACTAAAAAAGCAATGGGTATTATCGAGTACCAACTTTCATTTGGTGATTCTCCATATAAATCATCATACATCTTTTTTCCCCCTTATTAAATTAATCATTCATTATAATATTAATTTATTTGCAGCCTATTTTCAACTTTTTTAACCAAATACCGTAAGAGAAATTGGAGGTAATAGAGTAAAATTACACTAAACTTCATTTAACTCTATTTTAGAAAATAAAATTCTATTTTTGAAGATGGGGTTCGGCATATTGAATGATAAGGCATTTCTATTTGTTGTTTAGCAATCGAGTAGGAGCTGAATAATTATTTTATTCAGCGACCTCTCACACCACTGTGCATACCGTTCGGTACACAGCGGTTCATTAAGAATTATGAATTAGTTGATATCTCTTGGAAATACTTTTATATTTAAGACTTTCAAGATATCTATTATTTAGAGTTGTATTAAGAATTGGGCTGTTGGATATTCTCCAGTAGCCTTTCCTTGTGTTAGCGTATTCCCAAGCTTTGTACTCGGGTACTCCAAGTTTCATGAGATTACGACCTCTGGTCTTAACCTTCTTCCATTGCTTCCAGATACATGCTCGCAACCTTCTTCTTAGCCATTCCTCCAGTTCCTTTATTCTGGCGGTAGCCTTCGCTACTCCATAATAGTTAATCCAACCTACGGTATATTCGTTGAGTTTCTTTATCCTTAACTCCATACTTATACCTATATTTCGATTAGTTATCTCTCTAACCCTTAACTTGAATCTTTTGTACGATTTCTCATGAATTCTTATATTTGCTCCACCTTTAACAAAGTAGAACGAGAAACCTAGATATTTTCTTTTGGATACAAGGTCTACTGCACTTTTATTCCCATTAACCTTGAGTTTTAGGCATCCTTCAAGTATATTTCTCATACTTTCCATTACCCTCAAGCCTGCTTTTCTACTTCTTACATACACATTTGCATCGTCAGCAAATCTGCAAAATCTATGTCCTCTCTTCTCAAGTTCCTTATCTACCTCATCAAGCATTATATTAGCTAGTAGTGGACTTAACGGTCCCCCTTGTGGAGTACCTTCATCAGAATTTACTTTGATTCCATTTATCATGATTCCTGATTGAAGATATGCCCTTATCAACTTTAGAACTCTTTTGTCCCTAATCTTCTTTGATAACCTATCCATTAATATATCATGATTAACTTTATCAAAGAACTTTTCCAAATCCATGTCCACTACCCATCTATACCCTTCATTAATATATTCTTTTGCCCTGAGTATAGCTTGCTTAGCACTTTTATTTGGTCTAAATCCATAACTACTTTCTGAGAATGTATGATCATAAATTTTATTAAGTTCTTGAGCTATCGCTTGCTGTATTAACCTATCAAGTACAGTAGGTATCCCAAGCAATCTTATTCCGCCATCAGGCTTTGGTATTTCCACCCTCCTGACTGGAGATGGTTTATATCTACCTTCCAGTAACTTTTCTTTAATTTTCAGCCAGTTGTCAATGATAAACGTCCGAAGTTCATCGACTCTCATACCATCAACACCATGACTTCCTTTGTTTGAAATCACTCGTTTCATAGCAATAAGCATATTTTCACGCTCTAATACTCTATCGAGTAAGTTACTGGTATAATCTAACTCATCGTTTTCCCTTTCTCTCTTTGTAAACGCCAAATTTTCATTAAGCGCCCCTTGCTTACCTTGAAGTTCCACTTCTACTTTCACAAGGTGACCTCTATATTGAGTTGTCTGCTTTTTATTTTGATTCTTTGAGTTTATCAAAGTTGAAAACCTCCTAACGTTCAGTCCTTCCCACGCTAACGCATTTTCACGTGGTACTATGACCTCTGCTGACTTCTTACAATTCAGCCATATATCACTATATGGGTTATTACCTAGAAATATATCTTTGGGTAATTTATTTGTAAGACCTCCCCAGGTAAGAACGCTTACTTTCACTCCATATATCTGCTACATTTACACTGCCTGTTTCGGATAGTTTAGGGTTTCGTTTTGTCATGCAAACTCACCCACAAGCATATGCCTCATATGTAGTTTCTGTTCGTCAGACCAGAGCTTTGCCGCCGACTTCCTTCAGATTCCACCTCACGGTGGACACCCTTGTCTTAAGCTAACGGTTGGCACTATCAACCCCCGTATCGGACTTTCACCGACAAGTAAGCGCCCATGCTGGGCGCACATGCAAAAAAGACTAATAAAAATATTATTAGTCTTTTGCATATATTATGATAGGATTATTTAATTTTTCACTGAATGATATGACTTCAGTGTTTTTATGAATATTTGATATGAAGTTTCCGCTCATATTATAAATCAGAGAAGGAAGGTTCCCCTCCCCTCTCCTAGTTACTAGCCTTAGTAACAAAAACATTGCTGTTTCTGTTTACATTCTAGAAGTATTATACTAGACTTTCAAACTAACTTTTCTATTACTTCAAGTTGTCAATGTCTACAGTATTAAATACTTTAACTGTTCTTGTTTTATTCTTATCATCATTTGATGGAACATACTTAGCGTAATTTCCGTTTCCATCTTTTATAGAGGATACATCTATGCTTGTATTTTTCAATGCAACACTTATACCATTAGTGTTTCCAGTAGCAAATGCTGTATCTATTAATGAGTTTCTAGCAGCATCTGTAAGGGCAGCTCCCTTAACAAAATGGAATACTAAGCTGTTTCCTTTTACATTTACTCTATCTGCTTTTATTTCTTCTCCGTTAGCTCTGAATGTAAAGTCATCTGGTCTAACTCCACTGTTTGAATATAGCATACTATCGAAGGATATAACTACAGCTGCTTCTGTTGTAACATTATCAGCAAGTGTTTGTACATCTGTAGCATACCAGTAGTCAGAAGTAGTTTTTGGAGCTACTAAGTAGTCATATACATCTACAGTACCTATAGCTTGAACAGTAGTTCCTGCTATATCTTTAACTCCTGTAGCTGCAGTTCTATCAGTTACCACAACTCTTGCCTGTGATGCTTGAAGTTTAATAACTTCAATCTTATCAAGAACGTCTCTCTTATCTGAAGCCTTAGCATTCTCTACTGCATTGTCCACTCCAGAAATAACATTGCTATATCCAGCCATTACTGTTGTAGTACTTGGACTGTCTTTAACAAATCTTAATACAATGTCAGAACCAATAATGCTTACGCTATCTGGTTGTTCACCTGCAACTGTAAACTTATCTACAGCTACTGTATCAGGATCTATTGTCTTATCATACTGGAACTTAACTAGTAGGTCATCTCCGTCACTTTCCATTCTGTAAGTCTTGTCTTTATATGAAACCATATATGCATCGCTACCTACATTAGCATAGTTATTGAATGAATCTATTAAGTTTCCTGCTTCATCTTTTAAGTTTGAAGCAACAATACCATATACCCAGTTATCATTGTCTATAGTGCCACTTGGTGAACTTCCAAGAACATAGTAGTTTGATGGGAACTCTATTGTTACGCTCTTGTTGTCGTTACCAACTGTAATCTTAGCAGCAGATGGTAATTGCTTACTATCTCCTGAAGCGTTCTTGTACTTGTAGTTATCTAAATCATTTAAAGTATCAGTGTCCATAGCTTCTGTGAAGAATAGAACGATTTTTTGATTATCTTTTCTATAAGAAGTAACGTTCATCTTAGGAGCTATATCGTCTGATCCATTTATAGTAGTTGTGTATTCATCCATGAAGTTAGCGCTTGTATTGCCAGTTCCAGTTGTATCTCTTAAACCTTTAATAGTTAAAGTATACTTAGAACCTGTTAATCTCCAATCGTTAGCAGTTTGTTGAGCTGTTGGAGATCCACTTCTTCCGTATCTTACATAATCTCCTTCATTCTTCCATATCTTTATGTCCCAAACATTGTCGCCGCCAACTTGTGATATAGCGCCTGCAGTAGTAGTGTCTGAAACACTTGTAGTTGATGGCTTAACTAATCTGATATGATCTGATATGTCTACACCACTTGAATCTTTTAGCGTAAAGTTACTTATCTTTGTTGCATCAGTTGCAAGTACATCCTTGCTAAATCTTACACGGATAGTTTCACTATCTATCATGTTAACATTTGTTACTGTTGGCTTAGTCTCATCTTTAACTTTTGTAAAGCTTACTCTTGTATCATCATCTACTTTGTTGCCATAAGCATCTTTTACATTATCTTTTATATATAAAGTATTTGAATTGATTTGAATGCCTGTTACACCTTTAATTTTAACTGTATTGTCGCCTTCTTTTAACTCAAGCTTTGTTGCTGCTAATGCAGCACCATTTAATTCATAGTTACCAACTCTTGTAGCTGTAACTGAATCCATTGGTCTATCAAATCTTACCCAAAGTGTTCCGTCTGCATCAGCTTGAACTTCTTTAACTGTAGGCTTAGTTGTTACAGCATCAACATTGAAATCTTGAGTAACTTCTTTGATTATAAAGTTTGTTGCATCGCTTAGCATATCACTAGCTTTTCCATCTGAAACTTTTAATGTGCTGTTTCCAGTTGGAAGTTTTGTTGTAAAGTAGAAGTCTACTTCATCTGACCATACATAACTTCCTGTTCCAGTTGTTATAGCGTGTTTGATTTCACTGTTAGCTAAGTCAAGACCAAAGCTTGATATATTTTGTCCATTTATTTTGAAATATGTTGCTAAGCTATTTGCTGGTCTTACAGTTATTCCTGCACCAGTTGTAGCAGCATTAGCTTCCATTCTAACTGGCTCTGAGAACTTAACTGTTATTTTGCTGTTTCCTTTTACAGCTACTGAAGCTAATGTTGGAGCAGTTATATCTACGAATTCAATTTTTTGCTCAAATTCTGATACACTGTTTATTTTATCTGCAGTTAAAACACCTTTTTTAACTGAAACAGTATATTCTTTGTGTTGTTCCTTAGCTTCTTTTAATGTTATTAAAAGAGTTCTATTGTCATCTCCAAGTGTTGCTACTGCATTAGAGTCAGATAATGTAGCACCATCTATTTTGTAGTTTGATACACTTTCAGCTGAATCTGAATCAACATCAGTACCAAATACAACTTTAATTTGATTTAAGCTTGTTGCTTCTATTGACTTAACAGTAGTATCTCCTACTGGAGTAGTTGGGTTAACTGCATTAGTTATAGCATTAAGAACTGATTCTGAAACAACACCAGTTCCACCAACAACATTTAAGTCAGTTGTCTTGCTTGCGTTCTTCTTAATGTAATCTAAAGCATTGTTAGTTCCAGTTGATCCATCTTTATCAACTAATACTAATGGTGCAGCATATTTTCCAGCTAAAGCTGAAGCTACTAGAGCGTCTGCGAATCCATTATCTTTTGCGTTGTATGATGCTGAAGCAACATATAACTTGTCAAATTTAACTGTTTCTTTGAATGCAGCTAAAACTTTTTGGTTTGTATCCCATCTATCAGCTCCACCTTCTACTCTGCTAGTTGCTCCAACTGCACTGTAGATTGTGTCGTTTATTACACCTTTTGTTCCAACTACTGTAACTTTTGAGTTGTGCTTCTTAACGAAGTCAACTACAGGCTTCATGTAGTTAGCATCATTCATTCCTAGTAAAAGGATTTGTCCTTTAGCAGCTGCTATTGGAGCTACTGAAAGAGCATCTGAGAATCCTTCTCCTCCAACCATCATTACGTTAGCTGGATCTACTCCTAATTTAACTAATTCTTCAGCTACTGCTGCGTTAGTTTCATATCTGTTAGCTCCACCTAATTCTGTTACTGTATAGCTAGCTTTTAATTCTGTTCTTAAAGCTGCTGATACTGAAGCGTTTCCACCAACTACATATACATTCTTAGCGCCTAATTTTGTTAAAGCGTCTTTAGTTTCTGTAGTTAATGCATTTCCTGCAGTTAAAAGTATTGGTGCTCCTAATTTTTTAGCTAATGCTGATCCGCTTACTGCGTCTGCATATCCTTCACCATTTACTAATACAACAGTTTCTGCTTTATCCCAGTTGCTTGTTGCAACTTTAGCAGCTGTAGCGTATCTGTCAGCTTCTCCAAGTCTTGTTGCTTGTCCTGCTGCAGCTTGAACTGGACCAGCTGATAAAGCTGTAGTTAAAACTAAGGACATAAGTGTAGCACTAGCAAGTGCTCTTGTACCTTTTTTACTCATATCGTAATACCCTCCTCGATTTAAGTGAATAAATTGTTTTACAATTTTAGATATATATTATTAAATATATACTTTACCAATATATCCAAGCATCTTATGGCTTGGTCTATATTTCGAAACAGATTTAATTATAACACACTTGTACAGCATATTCTACTAAAATTTATGTAATTCTGATGTAATTATTTGGAGTTTCTGTGTATTATACTAAACCACTTAGAAGTTAGTTATATAAAACTCACTCCTTATTATATCATATTCGTATTGTATTTTCCATACTTTATATGATTTAATAAGCTTTTTTATTTTAATTTAGTTTTTTTAGAACTCCTAACCTCTGATATCATTATACAACACTAGTTTTGGTTTTTCCATACTTTTATACTATGTAATTTTAGGTACGATGACCACCTTATTTCTAGCTTATGAAAAATATGGTCTACTCCTAGTATTATATTTTCATATGACTTATACTATTCTACATATTTTTAAGAATTCCTTTTTTATTTACAAAAAAAAGTCATAGATAATTTTATTCAAATTATCTATGACTTTGCCAGCTATTATTCAATACTTATTACTTCAAGAGAATCTTGGTTCACAAACTTAGCTTCAATATCCGTTGAAACAGAGCCTGTTCCACCAACTATAATTACCTTACCGCTGTCTCCTGCTTTTGCTAGTACGTATTCAGTAGCTTTTGCTACTTGATCTGCATTTGCTCCTATTCCACTTAAAACTAGTGGTGAGCCTTTTGTAGCTGCTGCTGCAGAAGCTACAAGAGCATCAGCAAACTGAGTATTAGTTGCTCCACCTGCTGCTACATATATATTAGTAAAATCTAAATCATTTTTAAAGTAATCTAAAACTGCTAAGTTTGTAGCAAATCTGTCCTTAGATTTTTCCGCTGTGTCTGTTATCTTTGTTCCGTTTACAGATTTTACAACAGCATCTGGAAGTGCCCATGATCCACCTACACCTAGAATAGTTAGGTCTTTAGCAACTTCCTTAACTACTGGAGCTACCTCTGTACGAGTTCCAAATAGTACTGGGTATCCTTTTTTAGCAGCTATAGATGCTACTGATAAGGCATCAGCATATCCATCTTGTCCATTTACAAGGATTGCTCCCTTTTGTCCACTTAAGCTTAAAACCTTCTTTGCAACTTCTGCGTTAGTTCCCATTCTTGAAGTATCTGTTACTCCTGCTATACGCTCTACTGTGTACTTTGATTTTAAAGAAGCTTCTATAGCTGGAGATACAACTCCTGTTCCACCAACTATATAAACCTTAGAAGCTCCAAGGCTTTGCATTGTAGTTAACACTGATGCTTCAAGAGCACCTTTGTTTTCTGTTAAAAGTATTGGTGCACCTAATTGCTTTGCAAGAGGAGTTGCACTTACTGCATCTGCATAGCCATATCCGTTTACAAGAATTACATTTTGTGCAGTTCCAAAGGATTTAACAGCCAGTTGATTTGCAGTTCCTATTCTATCACTTCCGCTAGTTCTTTCTACGGAAGCTGCTTGTACACTTGCAGTTCCTAAAGTTACTGATACAACTAGAGCCGTTAAAACAGAGCTTAGAAATCTTCTTCCCTTCATCTTAAAGTCCTCCTAAATTCTAATTAGTAAAATATTCAACTATTTTTATTATATATTATAACATAACTTTTTTACAGCTTTAGGATAAATATTTTACCATTGAAAATATTTCCTAAAAAGTATGTCCCAGTATTATAATCGAAAACTTTTAAGATATCTTCATAAGTTTTTTCTACCTAAAAGCTATCTGCTGCTGCCTAGAAAAAATAACGCCACTGTTCCAGGACCTGAATGTGAGCCTATAACAGGCCCTACATTAGTTATAATAAAATCCTTCACCTTATATTGCTCTAGAATTAAATCTCTTACATGCTCTGCATCTTCAATGCAGTCGCCATGACTTATACCTATTATCTGCTCTTCGGCATTTACTATTTTCTCACTTAGTTTATCTACAAGGGTTTTTAAAGATTTTTTTCTGCCCTTTACTTTTTCAACAGGAACTAATTTACCTTCGTTATCTACATGAAGCACTGGCTTAATGTTAAGTAGTGTACCTACTACTGCTGCAGTACTGGATATTCTACCTCCTCTTTTTAGGTGGTTTAAATCCTCTACTGTGAACCAGTGACTTAGTTTTAGTTTATTTTCTTCTAACCAGTTAACAACTTCTTCTTTAGGAGCTTCTTTTTTTAACATCTCGTTAGCATAATAAACTAAAAGCCCCTGACCCATAGAGGCGCCTTTAGTATCAACTACTGTGATGTCAGCATCTTTAAACTCTTCTAGAAGCTGTTCCCTTGCTATGGCAGCACTATTAGTACTTCCGCTTAAAGCAGAGGAAAAGCCTACATATATAATAGAGTTATTCTCAGTTATATGTTTCTTAAATTCTTCATAGTATCTGTGTGAGTTAACCTGTGAGGTTTTTGAAAGTTCACCTTCTCTTAGTTTGTCATAGAACTCTTTAGATTTTGTTGTTTTCCAAAAGTCATCTTTAAATTCTTGTCCTTTAATTTCATAGGTTAATGACATATATATTATGTTGTTATTTTCTATATACTCTAATGGTAAATCGCTGCAAGAATCAGTTATTAATATTGTTTTCATGTCAGCACTTCCTTTCTCTTATATTCACGTCATATCTGCTTCAGCTTGACTTGCTAATACTAGACATTATTATTTAATGCACTATTGCATTATTGTAGTTTTGTCCATTTTAAACTTAATTAGTCTAACAAAACAAAAAAGAGCTTTTCTAGCTCTTAAAGTTCTAGTACTAAATTATACTGGTCTTCTTTTGAAAATATTAATTAACATTATACCACTTGTATACCTTTTTGTGAACTCTCCTCCTTTTCCACCGCTTCCATTATTTCTTCATTGAAGTAGAGAGAAAGTTAAAATATAATTACAGGAGCAAAAGTATTTTAAATTGTGACCTTATAAAGGAAAATCAATCCTATCAGGAGGTTTTTGAATGAAAAGAAGAAATAAATTTATTATGTTTATACTGACATTTTCTTTAGCTACAAGCTCTTCAATATACAGCCCTAAGGCCGCTTCAGCTATTTCTAGACAGGAAGCTCAGGACAGAGCTTATAAGATGGCTTATACTCAATGGCATTATAATAAAGACTCAAATGGAAAAACCTATGGTTATATCCAATTACCTGAACATTTAAGAGATAAAACCGATTCTACAGAAACAGGTATACCTTACAATTACGGTGGTTCTGATGGAATTGATACTACTTCTAATAGATTATGGAGCAACTTTTCTGAAGCTCTCACTAAAGGGGCTACCGCTGGAAATGTACGTTTTGAAGGTGGGTATAAAGGCGAAACTGCTGGTATAGATTCTGCTAGTTTTATTCAAAGTAGTTTAAAAATTGCCGGTGGAAAGCTTACTTCTTATACTTTAAAGGATTATCTAGATCCTATATCCTTTGATGACTTAAGAAATATGGACGTGCTTTTAAATAAAGGCGATAGTGCTGCCTTCTTCCAAGGTTGGGTTTATGATGATTATGGTAATGTAATAGGAGCTGCTACTTTAGAGGCAACTATAGATAATACTGACGGTACTGGACAAAAGGTAAAAGAGTTTTATAGATCTAAGGACTATTTAATGAATAATTACAAGGCCTACAGATATAAGTATATAAACAGTGATTATATTGAAAGCAATTCTGCGCAGCCTACTTTAGAAAGTCCTTTGTACAGACAAGCTGTTGATAAAAAGAGCGGCAGGGTATTCTTCGACTGGAACTTTAACGACACTAGAAGCAATGGATACCAAAGCGAGTACAGAATTAGAATTTATAAAGGTGATTTAAATAACAGTTCTGATCAAAGTGGTCTTTTAGTTAAAGAGGTATCTGGAACTACTCAGGTAACAGAGACAACAGTATATCTTGATAACATGGCAGAAGGTAATTATTATTTTATTCTAGAAACAAAAAACAATAGAGGCTATTGGAGCAATCCTGTTTTAAGTCCTTTAAACTTTGTTAACGGAACCTCTACTGTACCTTCTAAAATAAACAAAACTGAAAGATTTGGCGGCCAGGACAGATATGAGACTTCAAAGATTATAGCAGATGAGAATTTTAAGAATGTAGACTTAAAAAATGTAGTTATTGCCAGCGGTAATGATTTTCCAGATGGTCTATCAGGAGTTACTTTAGCAAGAAGGCTTAATTCTCCACTGCTTCTTGTAGATAAAAATCCTCAAGATAGTCAGGTTGTACTGCAGTATATTACTAAAAATCTTGATAAAAACGGCAAGATATACATTTTAGGAGGACAAGGCGCTGTTGACAGCTCCTATGTTGAATACTTTACTCAGCAAGGCTATTCAGGAAACAATATAACAAGAGTAGGCGGACTAGATAGAAATGAAACTAGTGTTAAAATAGCTCAAACTTTAAACTTAACAAAGGGAATGCCTGTAATAGTTACAAATGACTCTATGTTTGCAGATGCCTTAAGTATTTCCTCAAAGGCAGGTGCCAGTCAGATGCCTATACTTTTAACTTCTAAGGATAACTTAAATAGAGCAGTAGAAAATTATATTAAAGATCAGCAGCCTTCAACTGTTTATATTGTAGGTGGAACTGGTGTTGTTTCTGAAAATGTGAAAAATAAAATCAGTAATATTACTAGCAGCAAAATTGTAAGATTAGGCGGACTAGATAGATATGATACCAATGAAAAGATAAATGATTATTTTTATTCTGGTAACTTAAATCGAGTATTTTTAGCAAATGGTGAAAACTTCCCTGATTCTTTAAGTGGAAGTGCTGCCGCAGCCTTTAATAATGGTGCTCCTTTAGTTCTTGTGTCAGATAGATCCTATGTTAACGGAGCAAGGTCTATAAACAAGCTTACAGGAAGCAATAGATTTACTCTTGATATTCTTGGTGGAAACGGAATAGTGAGCAACTATCTTGTGTCTAAAATAAACAACGCTGCTGTTAAATTGCAATAAGGAAGAAGTTGCTATAGTAGTATTTAAAAGTGTTGAAAAACCCTATGCCCAGCATAGGGTTTTATTATATACTAAATTTATTTATGCGAATAGCATAAAAATAAGCTCCTTAGGTTTTACAATAACAGATAACTAAGGAATCAATTTCTACGCCTTATCCCTATTTATTCCACACATATTTCTCCCCTAATAGCTAATAATAACTTTGTAAAAAATTCTAAGGAGGTAGCAACAGTTGCTGATAAATATGACAAAACGTGATTTAGTATGATAACTTTTTTAATAAGCTGATACTTGTATAATATAGTTTAAACCAATGGCTTTAATAATACTGCGGAGCAGTCAATTACCTGAGCATTAATACTGTGTTGATAATTGTACCCAAAATACATCTTATAGAAATTTATTTATAAAAAATGCTATTACAAAAATCTTAATACCGATAGGTTTCTTTATAATTATTATGTTAAAGTGGATAAAATAGTAACTATATTAGCATTAATAAAAATCCAGAAAATACTGTAAACAAATATGGCATGATGATTAGAATTATAAAAGAAGGTAAGGTAAGAAGCTTTGAAAATAACAATAAAAGCACTTTTGATAAATGAAACAAGTGAACAAACTCAGGTTATAGATAATATGATGTTAGTATTTTCTACTGCAACAAGATACTCTTTTAAGAGAATCTTAGAGGGTAAAAAAATTGGAGCTTTAGAAAAAGATGTAGCTTCTAAGTTCAATGTTAACATAAGACAGGCAAAAGATGCAGTAGAAAGTGCAAGGCAAACTATTGCTTCACAAAAAGAATTATTAAAAATGAACTATGAAAATTACGTTAAAAAGATTGCAAATATACAAAATGTTTTAAAGGATAAGAAGAAAAACTTATCAGAAAAGAAACGAATCGCTTTACTTAAAAAGCTAGATAAAAGACAAAGAAAAGCTAACTATTTTAAGGAATTCATTAATACTAACTCCATTCCATCTGTAGTTTTCGGAACTAAACAAATGTTTTTAAAAAGGTGCAGAGGATTAATATCTAATGAGGGATGGAAGTCTTGTAGAAATAATCGTATATACTCAAGGGGAGATAAAACTAAAAAGGGTAATCCAAATTTAAGGGTAATAATAAATAATGGGATGAGTTATCTCCAAATATCTACTCTTGAAAAAACTGAGAATAATAGAGCAGTAAAAATCGAAATTCCTATATATTTGCCACAAAAATTATCAAAGAAGACTGGTAAAGTAAATGGAACTGATTATAGAAGCCTATTTTTAAATCACTTAGCTACTGGAGAAGCTTATCAAGTAGAAATGATTAAGAAAAAAGGTAAATATTATTGCCATATAACCTTTGAGTTAGCAAAGCCAGATGAAATATATACAGGACATAATGGGATTATAGGTATAGATACCAATCCAAATGGTGTAGCTTTAACTATGATAGACAACAAAGGTAACTATAAATGGCATACTTACCTGAAACAACATGAACTATTATATGCCAGAAGTAATAGAAGATTAAACTTATGCGGTAAATTAGTTAAGCAAGTTGTTTTAATAGCTAAAACTTATAATTGTGGATTAGTTATTGAGAACTTAAAATTCAAAAATGATAAAGATGTTCAACGTAAATTCGCAAGAGTAAAGCATGGATTTATATACTCAAAACTGCTGACAATGATTGAAACATCTTGTTATAAAGAGGGCATAGAATTACTTAAAATAAAACCACAGTATACAAGTAAAATAGGATTATATAAATATTGCCATCAATATGGAATTGAAGTCCACAATGGTGCTGCTATGGTAATAGCCAGGAGAAGTTATAAATTTAAAGAAAGAGTACCTAGGATATTAAAAGATAAGCTTATAGATAACATTGAACTATTCAATCAAAAGAATGAATGGAGTAAATGGAGTTATATAAATAAAATTATAAAAAGGAAGGTAGGTGAAAACCCTGATTCTTGGATAGTAAATAGGAAACAAATATTAGGAATAGCATAAATCTTAAGCAGGGAACCAAAATCTTTGATTTTGTGTGAGTCGCTTACTCCTTTGAGGAATCGAAAAGGAGTTTCCTTTAAAATATTAAGAACTGCCAAAGTACACCTAGAAGGAAAGGCTTTGGTGGAATAATATACTTGAGGAACGGGTAACACCCGTAATCTTGCAGGATTTTGTTAAGGTATAAAATAACAAAGGCATTACTTAGATGTAAAGCGAGATTTTAAGATGATTGTCTTAATCCTAGTAGTTGAATCCTGTGATACTACCGTCCTATTTAGTGAGTAGGATGAAAAACTATGAAAAAGTCAATTTGTCATAGTTTTAGAAATCAGGTCAAATTTATGCCAAACAACATGCAAATAGAAAGCAATAACTTAAAGGTCTTAGAGGATCAATTAAATCATGAAGCACTTATGAACAAAAAGTTCCACGAAGTTGCTGGAATGTGCCAGGACTCTAATTTAAAAAATCTATGCAACCAAGCTGCAAATGTTCACAAACAAAACTTTACTTCACTTAAATCTTATTTAGACTCTCATCAATAACGTAAAATTTAATTAATTGGAGGGAAACATAATGCAAGAAAAAGACTTAATGCAGGATTTACTTACTAGTGAAAAACAGGTTATATCAGCTTACAGCACAGGAATAACTGAAGCTTCCTGTCAAAATCTTAGAGATACTTTAGTTAACAACTTTAAAAATGTTGAAGATGTTCAATACAAAATATTTGATGCTATGAAGCAAAAGGGCTGGTACGCTACAAAGGATGCTCCAGATGCTGATGTTACTAAAGCTAAAAATGATGCTAATAAAATGATGGGTGAATTGCAATAATGTATACTAACTTTCCAAAATCAATACCTCCTCAAAAACAGGATAAGCAGCCTGGTGTAGAGGCATTGATGAATCCAAGACCTATTTTTGACGACCCTCAGTATAAAGGTTCTGATAAGTTAAAGGATAAGGCAGCTTTAATTACCGGTGGAGACAGCGGTATCGGAAAGGCTGTAGCTATAGCTTATGCTAAAGAAGGCGCAGATATAGCTATAGTTTATTTTGATGAGCATCAAGATGCAGAAGAAACAAAAAGTCTTATAGAAAAATTAGGACGAAGTTGTATATTAATACCTGGCGATGTAAGCAACGAAGACTTCTGCAGGGAAGCAGTTGAAAAAACTATAACTGCCTTTAACAAAATAGATATTCTTGTGAATAACGCTGCGGTGCAGTATCCTCAAAATAGTATAGAGGACATAACCTCTCAGCAGCTTGAAAAAACCTTTAAAACAAATATTTTCAGTCTTTTTTATATGACAAAGGCTGTTATGCCTCATTTTAAGGATGGCAGTATTATAATTAACACTGCCTCTATTACTGCATACCAAGGCAGTAAAACTTTAATAGATTACTCTTCTACTAAAGGTGCAGTAGTTACCTTTACCCGTTCTATGGCTGCATCTTTGGCAAATCGCAACATAAGAGTTAACGCCGTTGCTCCAGGACCAATTTGGACTCCTCTTATTCCTGCCTCCTTCAGCGAAGAAGATGTTGGTACCTTTGGTTCAGATGTAACCTACGGAAGACCAGGTCAGCCAGTGGAGCTAGCTGGTGCCTATGTATTTTTGGCTTCCAGTGATTCTACCTATGTATCTGGGCAAACTATCCATGTAAACGGCGGAGAAATTGTAAACGGATAAATATAATTAGTCTTTAATTTTAACAGGCTGGTATAAAAGTAATATTAAATACCAGCCTACAGTCCCTATACTCAATTTTCAACCCTTCCAATAAGTGCTTCCTCAATAACTATACCTTCTACTGGCTTACTAAATAAATATCCTTGAACCTCATCGCAGTTAAGCTTCCTTAGTATTTCTAATTGTTCCTTTGTTTCTACCCCTTCTGCTACTACTTTAATTCCCATACTCTTAGATAAGTCAATTATAGTCTTGACTATAGCCTCGTTTTCCTTATTTTGAGTTATATCCCTTATAAAAGACTTGTCTATTTTTAGTTTGTCTATAGGGAACTTTTTCAAGTAGGCTAAGGATGAATACCCGGTACCAAAATCATCTAAAGCTATTTTTATACCCATGCTCTTTAATTCATTGAGAATTTTAATAGTTTCTTCTGGATATTTCATAAGAGCACTTTCTGTAATTTCAACTTCTAACCAAGCAGGATCTGCTTTAGTTTCATCTATTGTATTTCTCACATATTCTATAAACTTCGGATCTTCAAACTGTTTACTAGATACATTTACTGAAATTCTTATAGGCTTTTTATTTAATTCCTGCCATCTTCTGCTCTGAAGACAGGCAGTTTTCATAACCCATCTGTCAATAAAATCAATCAGTCCGTTTTCCTCTGCAAAAGGTATAAACTTGTCCGGTGGAACAATTCCATGTTCAGGGCTATGCCATCTTATAAGAGCCTCTACCCCTACTACCTTGTTATCTACTATACGAATTTGAGACTGGTAGTAAAGAATAAATTCCTCTCTATTTATAGCTTTAATAATAGAGTTCTCCATAGATACCTGATTTAAAGTTCTACTGCTTAAGGCTGGTTTATAAAACTCATAATAGTTCTTTCCCCTTTCCTTAGCGTAGTACATAGCTGCATCAGCATTTTTTAGAAGTTCGAGAGCAGTCTCACCATGCTGCGGATATACTGCTATCCCTATACAAACTGCTATATTGAAGTTTCTATTGCTAATCTTCCAATCTCTATTTATAGATGCTATTATCTTGTCGCACAGCTGCAGAACTTCTTCCTCACTTTTAACCTTAGGCATCAATATACCAAACTCATCTTCACCAAGTCTTCCAAGTATCATATCCTCTCCTAGACAGGAAGGAAGTTCTTCTGCTAAATCTCTTAAAAATTTATCGCCTGCATCATAGCCTTCAATATCATTTATTATTTTAAACCTGTTAATATCAAGATATAAAATAGCTATGCTTACAGAATTCTCTTTTGCAGTAGCAACGAAATCCTCTATACACTTCAAAAATAAGAGTCTATTTGGCAGCCCAGTAAGCTGATCAAAATATACTACATGATATAGCTTTTCTTCCGTTTGCTTTTGTTTAATACCTGGCAGCAGCACTTTATATTTTAATATCCACAGTATTGCAGCACCACCTATTACAAAAACTAGTATAAGCAGTGCAAAGAAGTATATTTTAGTGTTGATACTTTCTTTATAGACTTCTCTTGGAATCTCTACCTTTAATATTAAAATAGGCTTTCCCTGTATATCCTTTATCAGAGCATATCCGCCCATAGCTTCTTTATTTAATGTCTGAGTAAAGCTTTCATTTCCTTTTTCAAAGAATAGCTTGGCCTCTTTAAAATCATTGGCTATTTCCATGCTGTTGTAGAGGCTGTAAGTTACCTTTAAGGTTGTTGCCTCAGAGATACTTTCCACTATTTTTTCATTAAGATATCTTCCTATAATTAGCCTTCCTTTGACAGGTCCTGAAAAACTACTGGTTATAATAGGTGCTGAGGAGACCATTATAGGA
The DNA here is from genome assembly GCF_025398335.1 of Clostridium sp. CX1. GTDB lineage: Bacteria > Bacillota > Clostridia > Clostridiales > Clostridiaceae > Clostridium_AM > Clostridium_AM tanneri. The sequence goes on along the minus strand of NZ_JAODOO010000003.1, from coordinate 298,559 downwards.
GTTTTTTCAAAGACCATTGTTCCTGACTCCCTATCTGATTGGTTTCCTACCGCTGTAAGATTTGAAAATCTAATAATGTAATTTTCAAAACCTGCTGGTGCTTCTGTTTTTTTACCTTCTTTCAAATCAAAGTATCTGCTGTAAATAATTTTTCCATCTTCATTTATAAAAATCATAAAGTTTATTTTATAATTAGTAAAAACATCATCTACTAGATTATTGTCAATATAGCTTTTATTCTTATTTTGGATAAATTCGTAGGTTTCGTCCCAGGCTGCCCAGTCGCTGGCACTAGTATTCAAGCTGTTTACTTCTCTATCTAATGCATATTTTGCCCTGTTTATATTTTCCTCTACAATTTTATTTTCCAATAGGGAAAATTTTTTAAATACTAGTTCATTAGAAATACCAGATAACACTAGCATAAAAATCAACGTACTTATAATAATGGTATGAGCAGTCTTATTTATCATTGTCATTTTCTTATCCCCTCATTTCTCAATAGAGCGCTATCCCCTTTCCCTCCTTAGTAACCACTTACCCTTTGTGATTTTATACTATGCAAGGTTTTACCTTCTTGCTACCTTGTACATAAAAGCATTTATTAAAAATTTACTAATAATTTTTTGTAATATTTGTAACCATTTCGGTGCTGTAAAATAAAATAATAGTGTAAGCAAAATTAATGAGGTGTATAACTTAATGGATAACAGGGAACTGCTGGCAAGACTTATAAAATGTGAAGCCGGTGGAGAAGGTGACAATGGCATGAAAGCCGTTGCTTCTGTTGTAATGAACAGAGTAAGAACGCCCGGCGGTGAATATCAAAGAATAGGTCAAGGTAATGTAAGAAATGTAATCTATCAAAAAGGCCAGTTTGACTGTACCCGTCCAGTACTTGGTGGAGTAGCTAATCCTCAGACTCTTTGGGCTAATCCTCCAGAGCAAATACATTATGATATTGCCGATTGGGCATTAGCTGGTAACAGATTATTTACTGTAGGGTCCTCTTTATGGTACTTCAACCCATATGCTCCTTGCCCTTATCTTTTCCCATATAACGGAAACGGAACCTTTCAAGTAAAGGTGGAAAATCATTGTTTCTATAATCCTACAGCAAGTTATTTTCAAAGCTAGTTAACTACTATTTGTATCACTAAATTTAAAAACAGAAAGTTACGGAGCCTTTAATTTTATAAATTTATCACGGAGGTATTTTTATGTATCCAAATTACTGCTTTAATTGCATGATGCCTTGTCAAAGAGCTGTTCCAATAATGCCTGGCTCATTTCCTGGTTCGTTTCCAGCAGCTACTGGAACACCTATTAATATGTATGAAGGAGAGGATATGATGGCTGATGAAATGATGCAAGGAACTGAAATGGGTCCTGCTAGCGGCGGTGCTGGAATGACTCCTGGTACTGGTATGGGAACTGGTGTGACTCCTGGTACTGGCATGACTCCTGGTACTGGAACTACTGGTGTTCAATCTCCTCAGGCACCTTTTGCTGGTTCACCTTTCGAAACTGCACCAGGCTCACCTACTATTCTAGACACTGAATATACTCAAGGCTACTTAAGAACTCAGGTAGGTAAAAGAGTATTAGTAACCTTCCTTCTAGGAACCGGTACTCTTCAAGACCGTACAGGAGTTTTGGAAAAGGTTGGAATTAGTTATATTATCATAGGAGAACCAGAAACAAATAGACGTACACTATGTGATATTTATTCTATTAAATTTGTAAGCATCCTTTCATAAGTAAAAGACCAGCACTGCTGGTCTTTTATTAAGATATTTGTTTTACTTCCTTTAATATCTGCTTTTCCTCTTCCCCAAAGTTTATCATATCTCTTACTATAAACAGAGGTCTGTTCTTGCTCTCATCGTATATTCTCGCTACATATTCTCCTAGAATTCCTATAGATAGAAGCTGTATTCCACTAAAGAATATGATTCCTTCCATTATAAAAGTCCAACTGTTAATGGGACTTCCACCTGCAAGTTTCATAATTATTGAGTAAAGCAGCATTGCTAAGGATAAAGCTATGGTTACAGTTCCTAGCTTTGTTACTGCCCTTAAAGGTTTAGTGGAGAAGGAAATTATACCGTCACAGGCTAACTTCAACATCTTCTTTAAAGGATACTTTGTCTCTCCTGCAAAACGTTCATCTCTTTCGTACTCAATATAACTTTGATTAAAGCCAACCCAGCTTACCATTCCTCTTACAAATCTATTTTTTTCAGGCATAGATTTAAATACTTCTACCACCTTTTTATCCATAAGTCTAAAGTCACCGGTGTCTCTAGGTATTGCAATTTCTGACATACAGGATAGAAATTTATAAAAACACTTAGCAGTGAATAACTTAAAAAAAGTTTCTCCATTTCTCTTCTTTCTCTTTGCATATACTACATCGAAGCCGCTTTTCCATTTATCAATCATGTCTATAATCAGCTCCGGAGGGTCCTGAAGATCTGCATCTATTATAACAACTGCATCTCCTTTAGAATTAAAAACTCCTGCAGTAACTGCTGTCTGGTGACCAAAGTTTCTAGCAAAGTCGATTATTTTTACCTTTCTGTCCTCCTTTGCTATAGACTTCAGTATTTCCAGAGTTCTGTCCTTGCTGCCATCGTTAATAAATATGAGTTCATAATCCAGCTCAGCAGTATTCATAACCTCCTTTAATCTCCTATAGCATTCCTCTGCTACTTCTTCTTCATAATACATAGGTACAACTACTGAAATTAAAGCCTTATCATCCATTAGTATATGCTGGTTAAGAAAACTTAGAAAAACTTAATCAGTGCCTCCATTCATTATTAATTTACAGCTCTAAGTTTTTATCCTAACTATCATTATTCTTTGGTAAAAGAACTTTTATTCTTGGTCAAAATGTACATGGAGCCACTGTCAGATATAACCCTAAGCTTATTATCTTCTATAACCTTAGTAAACTCTTTTCTTTTAGGGACTAATATAACAGAGTTTTCTCCATCCTTAAGAAAGGCTTTAAAACCACCATCCTTAGGTATCAAATCCCAATAAAACTCTGCAGACAGCAAATCGCTTTGCTCCCAATCCTTCATTTCACTAATAGGCCCCACATTTATTTTTGCATCTGCACCATAATAGACATAAACGTCAGCACCTCTTATATCCTCACTCAAGTGGATGTTTTGAATATTTACCCTTTTACTGTCATTTTTAAATTGTACAATGTGCTTTAAAATTACAGTCTCATAGGTGCCTGCCCCTACTAAAAGGGATATAATCACTGCTAGTTGAACTGCTGCATTTCGTCTTACTCCCCTTATTAAAGCACCACATATTCCGCTGACTGCTATAGCTATAGGAATATACACTGGATATATGTACCAGTATATCTTTGTACTGGCCTTTGAATAGGCTAGTAGGGGAACTAGTATCCATAAAACTAACGCCAGATAATAATTTCTCTTTTCAGTATTAATTTTATCCTTTTTTATTAAATCAGAATTTGAGATATAGTAAATAAATAAACCTAATATAAGAATTGCAAACCACATGGAATAGTAGGACCTTAATGTATTAACATAAAACCACTTATTTCCTATATGTCCTTCTAAGGTTCTGCTTGTTCTTGCTAAAAGGTCATAATTTATCATCATGTTGAAAAATTCAAAACCATCTCTGCTGTATCTTAAAATCCCCCATATTAATATAGGAGAAAAGGAACTTAAAATAAATAAAATCCATTCTTTAATCTTTAGCTTAAATAAAGTCTTAGTAAAAAGCAGATAAATAAAGCCTGTTAACGCTATGCTTAAGGCATGCCAGCTTTTAGTTAAAAAAGCTAATGAAAATGCTAATCCTACTAAATATAAAAATCTTCTATTTTTTTCTATTAAAATCATAGATATCATAGCTACAGTGAAAAACAACACAAATAATGCATCTGCATCTCCTGTTCTAGCACTGTGAATTACAATATACTTTGGTGATGTAGTAAGAATTAATACACAGATTAAAGAAGCTGCTGCTCCATGTTTATATTTCACCAGCATTGCTGCTATAAATATAGTTAAAAGAGCTGCAACTGCAGAAAATAATCTTAAACCTAAAGGATTGAAGCCTGCTATTTTATAACCAAGGGCTATTGCCCAAAAGCTTACAGGAGGCTTTAGGTTCCAGTAATCATTTTTATATCCGTAAGTGTTTACTATAAAGTCATTATTTTTAACCATTTCATAGGCACTTACCCCATGTCTTGCCTCATCCCAGCTGTAGATAGGGGTTTCTCCTAGATAATAAAAAAGATTGAATAATGTTAAGGAGAGTACAAGCATTAGAAATACATAATAGTATTTCTCAATAAAACTCAGCAATTTATCCAGGCTATTTGATTCAGTACTTCTCATGTCGGCACTCCTTTTCCAAAAGTTAACCCAGTTGTTATTTTGTACAACTGGGCTCAATTATATTCATTAATATAGTTAAAAGCTATTCCTTTATAAATAAACTAAAGGAGCTGTTACATTAGCGATTTTTTTAATCACTATGAACAGCCCCTTTAATTTAGAAGGTTCTACGCTATTTTAATTTTAGTAGTTTCCTTGTTGATGCATAGCTTCAGCAACTTTTACGAAACCAGCGATGTTAGCACCAGCAACTAAGTTGTATCCAAAGCCATAGTCTTCTGAAGCTTTCTTACAGTTGTTGTAGATGTTAACCATTATTTGGTGTAACTTAGTATCTACTTCTTCTGCAGTCCAAGCTATTCTTCCACTGTTTTGAGCCATTTCTAATGCAGATGTAGCAACTCCACCAGCGTTAGCAGCCTTTGAAGGTCCTACTATTACGCCGTTGTGTTGGAAGTACTCAACTGCTTCATTTGTACATGGCATGTTAGCAGCTTCACAAACAAATTTAACTTTGTTTGCAACTATTTGCTTAGCTTCATCTATTTTAATATCATTTTGGATTGCGCATGGTATTATTATGTCAGCTTTAACGCCGAATGGTTTTTGTCCTGGGAAGAATTCTACGCCATATTTGTCAGCATAGTCTTTAATTCTTGCACCTTTGTTTATTCTTAACATTTCAACCATGTAATCTATCTTCTCACCAGTTACTCCTTCTGGATCATAGATGTATCCGTCTGGACCGGAAAGCGTTACAACTTTTCCACCTAACTCGCTAACCTTTTGGCAAACTCCCCAAGCAACGTTACCAAAGCCTGAAACTACAACAGTTTTTCCTTCGAAAGTTTCTCCTTCATGCTTTAACATTTCGTTACAGTAGTAAGTTACTCCGAAACCTGTAGCTTCTGGTCTTACTAAGCTTCCGCCATAAGTTAAGCCTTTTCCAGTAAGAACTCCATTTTCAAAAGCTCCTCTGATTCTTCTGTATTGTCCATAAAGGTAACCAATTTCTCTTCCACCAACACCAACGTCTCCAGCAGGAACGTCAACGTCTGGTCCAATGTGTCTGTAAAGTTCAGTCATGAAGCTTTGGCAGAATCTCATGATTTCAGCATCTGATTTTCCTCTTGGATCGAAGTCTGAACCACCTTTACCTCCTCCTATTGGAAGACCAGTTAAGGAATTCTTTAATATTTGCTCAAATCCTAGGAATTTGATTATTCCTATGTAAACTGTAGGATGGAATCTTAATCCTCCCTTGTAAGGTCCTATAGCTCCGTTGAATTGAACTCTGAAACCTCTGTTAACTTGTAACTTTCCAGCATCATCAACCCATGGAACTCTGAACATGATTTGTCTTTCTGGCTCACAGAATCTCTCTAAAAGATTTTCTTCGATGTATTCTGGATGTTTGTCAAGTACTGGAGCAAGTGATCCTAAAACCTCTTCAACAGTTTGTAAGAATTCTGGCTCATTGCCATTTCTTTTCTTAACGTTTTCAATGACCTCTTTAATGTAGTCTGCTGAGTTTACTTTTACATTTGTCATTTTATTTACCCCCATATATGAATTTATTTTATCATTAAATTTGTACAATTGATGTCTAAGTTTCTTTACACTATTTATATTCGATAACTATTGAATTAATCCTTCTCTTTTTTTTTAATCTTTTTTAATTTCTTAATTAATAATTTATCAAAGATTCACTGTAGTTTATGTGTTACAAATAGAACTTAAACCTCACTATGAATTTTTTGGTACTGAATTATAGAATTTTCACATGGACTTTATTCTACTCCAATTGGACTGCTGTAATTTATTTAATTTATAAAAACATTTCCAAAAAGCACTATGCATTAGTTTTAATATTCAGAATTATATGTCTGTTAATTATTTAACCTTGTTTACAAAACGTTTACATTTAATATTTTAAATTAAATATAATTTTTAGTAACAATCTCTATAAAATCGGAGATTATGTTCCATTTTATGGATTAATCTGCATTTTTATAAAAATAAATGTCACAACTTTATGCAGAAAAGCATACTATAGTAAGTGGATAGTATCATTAATATAAAGGAGATTATAATGTTATCTGATAAGGATTATATAAGACACTCACTAGAAACAAATCTATTCTTCTTAAGAATTGTAAAGGAGCATGCCATCTTCGCAGCAGCTTCTCTACCTCCAAGAGACATAACAGTATCCCGTCAGTTAGTTGCCTTAAAAAACACCTTCGAAAAACTCTTAGCTAGAACAGTAATACTGGCAAATGGAATAATAGGAAAAGAAGCCCTCTCCTCTGGAGAATTTGTGACTAAGCTTACACTTCCTGCTGAAAAGCAGACTCAAGCATTAACTGGTATACCAATAGATACTAGAATTACTCAAAGGGAACTTAACTTAACAGCTGCTACCCAAGGAAAGCAAACTAAACAACTGTTAAAGCAGGTTTCCATGTTAAATAAGGCTGCAATATCAGGGACAAATACTGCTATAATATTTAAATCAAATCTGTTAAAGAATATATCTACCTGTAAAGCCTTTAGCTATACTTATCCTTCTATGCTTCATCATATAATAGAAGAATCTAAATTCTACGTTATGCTTCTTACTAAACTTGAGAATAAAGATGGTATTGACAGTATTAGAGAAATGATTGAGCAGGAAATTCTTTGGAATGATATTATGGGAGATCATTCTAAATTTATAAGAGGATATCTAGACCCAACTGAGGTACAGCTTTTCCAAAAGGCTAACGATTTTGCAAATACCTTTGACGCCCTTCAAAAGCAGGTTAATTCCCTTAAGAAGGAACCTAATAGATTCCCAGCAGTTACAAAGAAAAGCTTAAATGAAGTTACAGAATTGAGGAACTTTAAGAAACAGGGTACTGAAGGAATTCTAGATTGTAAGATAAGATCTGTTATGCTGCCACTTTTGGCAGACCATGTAACTAGAGAAGCAAATCATTATTTGAGACTTCTTAGAGAATTTAGTACTGTTCATAATGTATAAATAAAAGCGCCACCCAATTAAGCTTGGGTGGCACCTTTTTATTCTTCATCGTAAAAATCTAAATAGGAGTGTTTTTCTCCGTCCTTCTGCCAACCTAAAATTGAATCCATGTTGACATTTTGTGCTGCTTGGAATACAGACTTTTCTACATCCTTAAAGTTTTTCTTTAATTCAACTAGTAAGTCCTTAATTTCATAGCGCTTGTTTCCTATTTTCTCCGCAGCTACCATGCAGGCACAGTTTAATGGCCATATACCAGCATTTTGTGTAAAACGCTGAATGTTCTGCTCTTCAATATAGTAAAGAGGACGAATTAATTCTAATCCTGAGAAGTTTGTTGATCTTAATTTGGGAAGCATTGTTTTAAAGTTCCCTGAGTAAAGTACATTTAATAATGTAGTTTCAATAACATCATTAAAGTGATGTCCAAGAGCTAGTTTATTACAGCCTAATTCCTGTGCTTTTGAATATAGCGAACCACGACGCATTTTTGCACACATATAGCAAGGGTAGTCCTTTGCAATACGGTCTACTACTTCAAAAATACCAGATTCAAATATGTTAATAGGAATATTTAGGTATTCACAGTTATCAATTAAAAGTTTTTTTATATCTGGATGATATCCTGGGTCCATGGCGATAAATTCTAATTCAAACTTCATCTGGCCATGACGCTGTAATTCTTGGAATAGCTTTGACATAAGTAAGCTGTCCTTTCCTCCAGATACAGCTACTGCTATCTTGTCTCCCTCTTCTACTAATTTGTAGTCCTTTATAGCTCTTATAAATTTTGACCATATATGTTTTTTATATCTCTTGGTAATACTACGTTCTATTTCCTCTAGTGGCTTTCTTTCATTAAAGGGAACTAATACGTCGCAACCACTTCCTGCAATATCACTCATCTTTAACACCTCGCTTTTTGACCACATCATTATATCATTTTTTTAATTTTTTGTCTTTGAAAATTATCGTAACTTGTAGATACAATTACCAAAAAGAATTATTTCTTAGATAACAGCTTATTTATATTAAGATGTATAATGTTATATAAAACTAAAAACCCTATAAGATTAAATCTTATAGGGTAAAGTATTCAAAATGTTATTATCTTCTGAATCCTCTGTTGTTGTTGTTTTGTTGCTTCTTTGCTCTTCTGCAATCAGCACATCTTTGTGGCTCGTTTTCGAATCCTTTCTCTTTGTAGAAAGCTTGCTCTCCCTCAGTGAATACGAAATCTTTACCACAGTCTTTACATACTAAATTCTTATCTGCCATGTTAATTTCCTCCTTTTTGAAAATTAAGATTTAAAACTGACAACTAATTCTCAAAACGAGGACATGTTGTTCACCATTATTAAATCTCCTTAGCGATTATTTTAACCGCTAGTACTTATTCATAATACCATACCACTATTTATTATGCAATAGATAATAAAATAATATTTTAAAAATCGTTAACCATATTTATGAAATATTTACTATTCCATCTATTTGGTGATGCAAATTTCTGTTTTAATCTATTGAATAATTTTCAGTTTACTTTGCTGCTCTTTGAACCTTAACACTTTTCCCTTTTATAGTCTTATGCTGAAGTGCCTCTAGCACCTGCTTTCCTTTTCCATCTAATATATCCACATAGGAAACATTATCTTGAACATCTATGATTCCGATATGATCTGCAGTTATACCTTCAATGCTGGTAATAGTCCCCACTATATCTCCTGGTCTTATTTTTTTCTTTTTCCCAGCACCTATATATATTTTCATGATTTCCTTGTTAAGCTTAGCACTTTTGTCGGTTTTCAACTTAGGCTTAACCTTAGACTTTTCCTCAAATATTTTTCTTCCCTGCTCTACATCTTCATTAGAAGGCATCTCAGCTCTTTCTATTTTATATCCCACATATTCTTCTATGTCACTTAAAAATCTATGTTCATAAGGAGTTACAAAAGTTATTGCCATTCCTTCGCTGCCTGCACGACCAGTTCTTCCAATTCTATGAACGTAACTTTCATTTTCTAGCGGAATATCGTAATTTATAACATGAGTTATATCCTCTACATCAATTCCTCTGGCTGCTACATCAGTAGCTACTAAAAAGCTGAATTCCCCTCGCTTAAAGCTTCTAATAGTATCAATTCTTTCCTTCTGAAGCATTCCTCCATGAAGTGCACTTACAGAATAACCTCTATTTTTCATTTTCTGAGCTAAGGTTCCTACGTTATCTTTTGTTCTGCAGAACAGTATACAGCTATCTGGTCTTTCTGTGTATATAACTTTATTTAAAAGATTAAATTTCTTATCCTCTTCAATTTCGTAGTACACCTGTTTAATTTTTTCCCTATTTAGTGTTTTAGATTCAATCTCAATATTAGTAGGATTAATCATGTATTTACGGGCTAGTTCTTCTATTTGCTCTGGCATAGTTGCAGAAAACAACATAGTTATTCTGTCTTTAGGCAGCTTATTTATTATAGCCTCCACTTGGTCAATAAAGCCCATATTCAACATCTCGTCAGCTTCATCTAGGATTAAATATTTAATCTTATCTAAGCTTAAGGTTCCTCTGTCAATATGATCCATTGTTCTTCCTGGAGTGCCTACTACCATATGAACTCTCTGTTTTAGCTCTCTTACCTGTGATTCGAAGGGCTGTTTACCAAAGATAGCTGCAGCTCTTACTTTTTTAAATCTTCCTATATTAGTTATATCTTCTTTTACCTGAATTGCTAATTCTCTAGTAGGTGTAAGCACTAATACCTGGGAGTCTCTTTCTTCTATGTCTATTTTTGTGCATAGAGGAATGGCAAAGGCTGCAGTTTTTCCGCTTCCAGTTTGGGATTTTACTATGATATCTCTGTCCTCAAGAGCTAAAGGTATAACCTGCTCCTGAACTTCTGAAGGTTTTTTATAACCTAGAAGGTCTATAGCCTTTAGGATTTCTTCATCTATATTGAAACTTTTAAATTCTAAATTTGTCATACTTGTTTCTCCTTCTTATATTTTCTTATGAACTTAAATTATAACAATTTTCTCTAATAAAAGCATTCTTTTCATTAATATATCTAATTATTATATTTCCCAAAAGATAATATAAATAGTACAAAATTAAAGGCGAAGCTAATTAATTAACACTAAAGTTTCAATAATTATTTTTAAAACCAGTCACAAAATTACAATTTCTAAATATGCTGATAGTAGCATTCAAAATGAAAGGCTGGTGTTATTTATGAAAGTGATAATTGTAGGTGGGGGTTGGTCTGGCTGTGCCGCTGCAATTACAGCTAAAAAAGCAGGAGCTGAGGTAGCCTTATATGAAAAAACCGATTTATTATTAGGGCTTGGAAATGTAGGAGGGATATTTAGAAACAATGGAAGATATACTGCTGCAGAGGAATTAATAAACCTAGGTGCAGGAGACTTGATTCGGATTATGGATGCCAATGCTCGGCATAAAAACATAGACTTTCCTGAGCATAACCATGCATCTCTTTATGATGTAAGTAAGGTTGAGCCAGATGTGCGAAAGTACTTATCAGATTTAGGTATCGAAGTTAACTTAATTGCCAGAGCAGCTACAGTGGAAATGGACAATAGGAGGATTAAAGCCATAAAGCTTCAAGATGGCAGCCTTATAGAGGGAGATGTATTTATAGACACTACCGGTTCTACTGGTGCTATGGATAACTGCTCTAAATACGGAAATGGCTGTGTAATGTGTGTTTTAAGATGTCCTACCTTTGGCTCAAGAGTTAGCATAAGTGCTAAGGCTGGTGCAGCAGACTTGTATTCAGAGAGGGTTGATGGAACTCCTGGTGCCTTTAGTGGTTCCTGTGAAGTACCAAAGGACAGTTTATCTGATGAGTTAATTAAAGAGTTAGATGAAAAAGGTTCTGTGGTGCTAAAAATTCCACCTGAAGATGTTAACTCAGATAAACTAAATATTAAGGTATGTCAGCAGTATGCGCTACAACAATTTGCAGAAAACTTAGTATTACTTGATACTGGCCACATTAAGCTTATGAGTCCTTTCTATCCTATTGATAAGCTTAGAAAAATCCCTGGTCTAGAAAAAGTCCGATTTATGGACCCTTATGCTGGCGGAAAGGGTAACTCCATAAGGTATTTAGCTGCTGCTCCTAGAACCAATGACTTAAAGGTAATTGGAGTGGATAACCTATTCTGTGCCGGTGAAAAGTCTGGCTTCTTCATAGGTCATACCGAAGCTATTTGCACAGGCTCCTTGGCAGGTCACAATGCAGTAAGATTTGCTGCAAAGATGCCTTTGCTGGTTTTACCTAATGAAACTGTCATTGGTGATATTATTTCTTATTCTAATTACAGGCTGACTACTGAAAATGGCAATAGGATAAGACATACTTTTTCTGGAGCAGAGTATTTTAACAGAATGAAGAAGATTGGCTTATACTCAACGGATAATGGGGAGATTAAGGATAAAATCCATAGACTAGGCCTGTCTGATATTTTTGATAAAAAGTTAGTATAGAACAAAATTGAAGACTGTACCATGCTTTGGTGCAGCCTTCAATTTTTATATCAATCAGCCTTTGCTATAATAACTATGCTCAAGTTAACTTTATGACTTTTATAGTATTATTATTTTTTTATGAAACTTATTATTTCTTTCTCCACTTTTTCTACATCTGGAACATAGCTTTTTAATACTTTCATAGTTCCTCTTAAAGTATACTTGCCAAGAGCTGCAGGAATTAAAATACTATCTCCTTTTTTAAGTTTTTCAAGTCCACCCTCATAGGCTATTTCTCCACTCCCATCTACCACAGTGAAAACAAAAAATCTTTCTTCATTACTTGCTTCTTCTACTTCAGTTCTTAGGTCATACAGTTCTATACAAAAATCCTTACATAAACATAGGTAGGTTTTGTCAAAGCCTTCATTTTCTATTTTGATTCCCGTACTTTTTTCTCCTCTTAGCCTTAAATCAACTACGTCTAAAGCTTTTTCTATGTGAAGTTCTCTATCCCTTCCATAGTCATAGACTCTATAGGTAATGTCGCTATTTTGTTGAATTTCCGCAATAATAACTCCTTCACCTATGGCATGTATTAGTCCACTTTTAACAAAGTATACCTCTCCCTTTTTTACATAAACTTTGTTCATGTAAGGCTCCAAGTTTCCAGTTTCTATAGCATCTTTAAACTGATCCCTTGTACATCCTTCCTTTGTTCCAACTACGATATTTGCCCCTTGAAAGGCTTCTACTACATACCATACTTCAGTCTTTCCCATATCTCCTTCTACTTCTCGTCCATATTTATCGTCAGGATGTACTTGGACAGATAGACTCTCCTTTGCATTTATAAGCTTTATTAAAAGAGGAAACCAGTCCTTAGAGATTTTTGTTCCAATTAGTTCACTGCCCTTTTCTTTTATTAAAATGTCTAATCTTTTTCCTTTAAGTTCCCCATTTGCAACAACACTTGTTCCATTTTTGTGACAGGCAACGTCCCAGCTCTCTCCTATATTTCCTTCTGGAAGATTATCTCTGAATAATGATAAATCTCTTCCTCCCCATATTTTCCCAAAGTATAAGTTTTCAAATTTTATAGGATACATAGCAGTCCTCCAATTTTAATTTATATATCTATACTCTATTATATATATTTTTAATCTTTTCTTCAAATTCCCTATGAAAGCTTATAACAACATTGACAAACACAAATACTAAGTATAAAATGAGATAAGTTTTTACCAAAATTAAACTTAAAGGGGAGACAACTATATGACAACATCCTTTGACATATTAGGACTTAATGCCAATTTAATAGAAGGACTAAAAAAAGAAGAAATAACGGAACCTACAGATATTCAAGCTAAGGTAATACCTTTAGCACTAGAAAACAAGGATATAATAGGTGAATCTCAAACAGGAAGCGGAAAAACCCTAGCCTATCTGCTGCCTATATTTCAAAAGGTAGACAGCAGCAAAAGAGAAATGCAGGCAATAGTACTGGCACCTACCCATGAATTAGTTATGCAAATAGATAGACAAATAAAGCTTTTAGCTGATAACTCCGGCATACCAGTGACTTCAACTGCTATAATAGGAGAGGTTAATGTTAAGAGACAAGTGGAAAAATTAAAGGAAAAGCCTCATATAATTGTAGGTTCAACAGGAAGAATATTTGAACTTATAAAAATGAAGAAGATAAGTGCTCACACTGTTAAAACCATAGTGATAGATGAAGGAGACAGATTGTTAGATAGAAACAATCTATCTAAGGTTAAAGATGTAATTAAAACTACTATGAGAGACAGACAGCTTATGGTATTCTCTGCTACTATAAAGGAAGAAACTCTTAAGGAAGCAAAGGCTTTGATGAAGGATGCTGAAGTTATAAAGGTTGCAGATAAAACTTCTGTAAATCCAAACATCTCACACATATACTTGGCTGCAGAACAGAGGGATAAAATTGAAGTTTTAAGAAAGCTAGTAGCTGCTATAAGCCCAGAAAGAGCTATTGTATTTATTAATAAAAGTGAAGAGACTCAGCTTACTACCCTGAAGCTTCAGCATCACAATATTGCAGCTCATGGAATATTCGGTAATGCATCAAAGGAAGACCGTAAGAAGGCTATGGAAGGGTTCATAAGCGGAAAAATCCAAATTCTAGTTGCTTCTGATATAGCTGCTAGAGGTTTAGATATAAAAGACGTAAACTACATATTTAATTTAGATTTACCAGAGGACCCAAAGGAATACTTACACAGAGTTGGAAGAACAGGAAGAGCCGGAAAGTATGGCTGTGCTGTTTCTGTTGTCACAGAGAAAGAACTTTCTTTAATAAAGAAATATGAAAGGGAGCTTGATATAGAAATTCAGCATAAGGATATCTATAAAGGGACTTTCGTTGATCCTAGAAAAGCTAAGCCTGCTGTTAAAAAAGATGTTAACAAAAATTCTGACGTAAAGAAAAAAAAGTTTAAATAACAAACTTACAATTACTTTAGAGTGCAAATACAATGTTTTTGCACTCTAAAATCATATTTTAACCCTTTGGTAGGAATCTCTATCAAATTCCTTTATTCCTCCCTTTACAGAATGTTTTACTTGATACATTGCAAAATCTGCATGTTTTATAAGTTCATCGTAATTGCCTCCATCTATAGGATAATAGGCTATGCCGCTAGAGCATTTTATTTCTTTCTCTAGTCCTCCTGGAAGCTGAAATCTTTCACTTTCTCTATAAAAAATTTCTTTTATTTGTGCAAAGGCACTTTCTTTACCTGTAAAGCCATGAATATATATTGCAAATTCATCTCCTGATATTCTTGAAATCACTGCTCCAATTTCTTTAAAGACTGATATATTCTTTGCTGTGCACTGTATATAGTTATCGCCTATTTCATGACCATAGGTATCATTTATATATTTAAGATTATCTAAATCCATAAAAATCATTGCCCCAAAGCTTTTAGGGTCTTTCTCAATGATATCACTTACAATTCTTCTAAAAGCACGTCTATTATATAAACCTGTAAGAATGTCGTAATCTCTATCGTACTCAAGCTTTTTCCTCTCTTCTACTTCATCGGTTATATTGGTAATAATGCCTAGAAGATTTTCTCTATTTTTTATTGATTTAACTTTTATCCATATGCTGTTCTCTGAATTACTAAATTTATACTCAACGGTAAGGTTGTTTTCCTGCAATATGGATTTAAAGATTTTTTCTCCTAAGATATCAAACCATTCATCATTAGATATATAGTTATCTCCGTTAATATGTTCAATATTAAGCATATTAAAAATGTTATCTGTTAGATAGGTCTTTCCTGTGTTTAAATTATATTCAAAGCAGCCTATCCTTTCATCGACTAGATTAAATATTTCTGTCAACCTAGCTGCCAAATCGTAAACCTCCCCACTTATATCTTCTAGTGCAGTGGTTAGTTCATCTATTTCGGATATTCCACTCTTCTCTAAATATAACCTGCCTGCTTTGTCCTTATTTTTTATTACTTCCTTTGCTAGCCTTGAAATAGGTCTTGCAAAATAATTTGAACCTATAATTATTATTATGATCGATACCACTATACAAAGGACAACGGATAACGCAACTGAAATTAATAGCTTAGATAAAACTTCATTATTAGGAATTAGTCTTAATATATCATCTGCTGAAATATATAGAAAAAAAACAAACATGGATGCTATTATAACCATTATAGCTATGGACATGGTGATAATTCTTAACCTAATTGACATGCCATGCTTTCTTTTCATAACTCCTCTCTACTCCTTTTATTTTTTACATATCTACTCTAAAAAATTTTCTACTATATTTCATTATATTATTGGTACCATTAATAGGTGATTAATCTATAAATAAAAACCGCCTCGGAAGCATACTCTGCTCCAGAGACGGCACTATCTTTTCTATTATTCTACAAATTCAACTATTCCTTCTTCAAGCTTAGCAATTCTAGCTAATGAATACACATCATATCCTTTATTGTCTAAAGCTTTACGGCCAGGTTGAAAGGATTTTTCAATTACTATACCAATTCCAGCAACCTTAGCTCCTGCCGCCTCCACTAAACGGGCAGCTCCTAATGCAGCTTCTCCATTGGCTAGAAAGTCATCAATAATTAGTATTGAGTCATCTGCTTTAATATACTTTTTTGATAGTGTCAGTTCATAATCTACTGACTTTGTAAAGGAATGAACGGTAGTCTGATACACATCTTCATTTAAGATTTTTGATGTCTTTTTCTTTAAGGTTACCATCGGTAAATTCATTTGCATAGCAGTCATAACTGCTGGAGCAATTCCTGAGCTTTCGATAGTAAATACCTTTGTGATTCCATGGTTCTTGAAATAATCTTTAAAATAAGTTCCCATTTGATACATAAGCTCTGGGTCTACTTGATGGTTTAGAAAAGAGTCCACCTTCAATACATTTTCGGATAATGCTTGTCCTTCTTCTTTTATTCTTTTATGCAATGCTTTCATTTATATCACCTATTTCACAAGATTTTGTGCTTTCTTCTTTTAATATTAAATTTAATACTAGTGCTGCTATTGTTCCTGTTGAAATCCCCGATGAGAAAATCATCTTTAAGCCTTCTGGAAGTTGTGAGATAAAATCTGGACGAAAGGTAACTCCCAGCCCTAATCCAATAGATGTAGCTATAATTAATAGGTTACGATTATTTATCTTTACACGACTTAGAGTTTCAATCCCTGCTGCTGCCACTGTTCCAAACATAACAATTCCAACTCCACCAAGTACAGGTTGAGGCATTATATTTATTAATGCTGCAAACTTAGGGAATAATCCTAGAAGAACTAATAATATTCCAGCCATCATTGTTACATAACGGCTTGCTACCTTTGTTAGCGGAATTAATCCGATGTTTTGACTAAAGGATGTATTAGGTAATGCTCCAAAGAATCCTGCTAGCATACTTCCTACTCCATCTGATAAAACCCCTGCACCTATACCCTTTTCCTCTGATTTTATTTCTGAAACCTCATTAATAGCTTTTAAACATCCTACTGTTCCTATTATTGTAACAAAATAAGCTGGAATAAAAGGTAACACAACATTTAAGTTAAAGTTTATTCCATGTCCAAAAATCTTAGGTAAGGATAACCAGCTTGCCTCACTAACAGATGAAAAGTTTATCATACCTAGTGGTATACAGATAACATATCCTAGAGCCATTCCTATTAAAATCGAGGCACTGCTTATCAATCCTTTTCCATAGTGATTTAGTAACAATGTAATTATCATTATTAATAAAGCTATAGAAATATTTTTTAAACTACCATAATCGCTACTTCCTACACCGCCAGCAGCCCAATCTATTGATACCGGCAGTAATGTTAAACCAATTAAAGATACTACCGTTCCTGTTACAATTGGCGGGAATAATTTCATAAGAGGCTTAACAAAAAAACTTAAAATAATAACTATAAAAGAGCCTAAAATTGTTGCTCCAAAGATTCCTGCCAGTCCAAATTTTGATCCAACTACAATTGCTGGTGCTACGAAGGTAAAGTCTGTTCCCATAACACAGGCAACTCTAGCACCTACTGGTCCAATACCTCTAGATTGAATAAAGGTAGCAACCCCTGCCATTAAAATACTGCTACTTATTAATGCTGTTGAAGTTTTTGCATCCAGACCTAATGCCGCTGAAATAACTATTGGTACAACAATAATTCCACCAAAGGCTGCAAAGATATGTTGAAAGCCTAATAAAATTTGTGTTAACATCTTAGGCTTGTCTTCAACTCCATAGATTAATTCAATGTGATTTTCCTTCTTCTTCATCTTTCCATCTCCCTCTATGATCTAAAGTATTTGTCTATCATACATAGAGCGTCGTAAGAGATACTAAGGCATATTAGAAATGCCAAATAAAAAAACACCCCAATAAAAATTGAGGTGTTGAGTTCCAGATAATCAGATTAAAATCCGTCTCCCCCCTAAGGTATGCCTAAATCTTAGATATACCCTAGGAGCGATGCTTATCCTAAAACAATACCTCGTAGTCTGCTAATTTACGGCTAGCAGGTAGAAACTTTCGGTCCATATTACCGATGATATACGAGCTTTTTGTATGATATGGAGTATTATATCACACTCCCCTATAAAAAAACAAATCTTTTAAAAACTTTTATTTTAACTAGGAAATTTTATAATATAATTAATATTAAGAAGTAAAAAAGGGGTGTTGTATATGAGTAATTTTATTACATCAAAGTGGCTTTATGAACATGCTGAGGATAAAGATTTAGTTATAGTAGATTGCAGAGCTGATTTATTTGATAAAGACTATGGCAAAAAGCTTTATGAAGAAGGGCACATTAAAAATGCTTTTTTCCTGGATGTTAAAAAGGATTTAGCTGACGAAGAAAGGGAACATGGAGGAAGAAGTCCTCTTCCGGACCTTAAAATGCTAAAAGATAAGCTTGAAAGCATAGGCATAAGTAATGATAAGACTGTTGCAATTTATGATGAGGCAAAGCTTGCAGGAGCAGAGAGATTTTGGTGGATGATGAAGTATCTTGGCCATGATAAAGTTTATGTGTTGAATGGAGGCATAAATAGCTGGATAGAGGAAGGCTATCCTCTTTATAAAGAAGTTCCTATGGCTGAGAAAGGCAATTTCAACATAAACTTAAGGGAAGATATTAAAACAGACATATTTGAAATTAAAGGCAAAATGGCCAATAAAGACTTTATTATAGTAGATTCCAGAGCTCCGGAAAGATATCGTGGAGAGGTTGAGCCCCTTGATAAAAAAGCAGGACATATACCTGGGGCAAAAAACTTCGATTGGAAAAACGTACTTGATGAAAAGGGAAAGTTTAAATCAGAGGATGAACTTAAAGAATACTTTAAGCCTTTGAACAATTATAAGGATATAGTTCTTCAATGTGGTTCAGGAATTGATGCTTGTGGTAACTTTATAATATTGGATGAGTTAGGTTTTAAGCCAAAGCTTTATGTAGGCAGCTGGAGTGATTGGGTTAGCTACGATGACAGCCCTGTTAGCAAGGGAGAAGAATAGAAAAGGCGCCCACTCCTGGGGTGCAAATGTACCCCAGGTACGGACACCATTATCTCTTGAGAAAGATTTGCTCTGAAAATAGAGTAACTAATCTCTATTGAATAGCTGAACAAGTTCTTCTCTTGACAGCTTATTTATCATGCTGCTATCCTTAAGCTCACCTGTAATAATGTTATCAATTAGTTCCTTTTTATGTTCCTGAAGCGTAAGTATTTTTTCCTCTATGGTACCTTTGGCAACTAGCTTAACTACTTCTACTACATTCCTCTGACCAATTCTATGAGCTCTATCTGTTGCCTGATTTTCTACTGCTGGATTCCACCAAGGGTCAAAGTGAATAACCAAGTTTGCCGAAGTAAGGTTAAGTCCCGTTCCTCCTGCTTTTAGGGAAATTAAAAACACCTTTACCTCTTCACCATTATTAAATTCATTTACCAGTCTAACTCTTTCTTTAGAAGGAGTAGATCCATCTAGATAGAAATATTCAATTTTCCTATCCTCTAAGGATTCGCCTATTTTCTTTAATGCGGAGGTAAATTGAGAAAACAACAAGGTTTTACCTCCAGAGTGTATGTTTTCTTCCAGCAGTGTCATTGCTGCCCTAACTTTTCCGCTGCCACCCTTATATTCCTCTAATATTATAGAGGGATCTAGACAAATCTGTCTCAGCTTTGTTAAATAGGAAAAGACTTCAATTTTCCCCTGAAAATTATTTTTCATCTTTGCTCTCACATCTTTTATATAAGAGCTGTATACCGCCCTTTGAGCTGTAGTCATTTGTACAGTCATCTTCTTTTCAATTTTATCTGGAAGCTCTTCTATAACTTCTTTTTTAGTTCTTCTTAAAATAAAGGGTTTTATTAATAATTTGAGATTTTCTAAATCAAATTCTGTGTCGTAAATAAATTTTTTATAAAAGTTTTCCTTAGAGTACAAATATCCTGGCATTACAAAATCAAATATTGACCAAAGCTCCATTAAATTATTTTCCATAGGTGTTCCTGTAAGTGCAAATCTTGTCTTAGCCTTAATTTCCTTAACAATCTTTGAGGTCTGAGCCTCAGAATTTTTTATATTTTGAGCCTCGTCTATGATGCAGTAGTCAAATAAAATTTCATTATATTTTTTAATATTATTTCTTAACGTCCCATAGGTAGTTAAAATAACATCATAATCCTCCAGGTTACTTATTATCTTTTCATGTTCGCTGGAACTACCATGAGCAACTCCTATTCTTAAAGTTGGAGAAAACTTTTTGAATTCATCCTTCCAGTTATATATTAAGGAGGTAGGTGTAATTATTAAGGATTTTTTATCCTCTTCAGATAGAAGAAAGGCTATTGTTTGAACGGTTTTACCAAGTCCCATTTCATCTGCCAATATGCCACCAAAACCAACCTCACTCAAGCTTTTAAACCACTTAAATCCGCCTACTTGATATTCTCTAAGCTTCGCCTTTAAGTCTCTTGGCAGAAGTAGTTCTTTACTATTCAATTCAGTTAGTTTATTTTCTATATCTTTTAATAAATTTACACCTTCTCCTAACTTATAATCCCTGTTTTTTAAAGCTTTTGTTATATACAAGGCTTTATTCTTCTCTATTTGTATCCATTTGTCTTCTATCCTAGCATCCTCATTTAATACCTGAATTAAATTAAGAAAAGTTATTACACCTTCATCTTGAAAATCCAGGAACCCGTTATCCTTGATTTTGTAAAACCTGTTATCTGCTTTATAACTTTCAATTATATTATTTAATTCCCCAGCATCTATATCTCCAATATTGTAATTAAAGTTAAAATAGCCATTTTCCTCGTATAAGTCTATCTCAATAGACCTGGAGTCATATATTTTAATATTCTCTAGTCCCTTTCCAAAGGTAACTGAACCTAGGGAGTGTATAATATTTTCTCTATTATTTAGAAGATTAAAAAGTTCTTCATCTCCGCCAACAAATAGCAGCTTGTTCTCCCTTCTGATAAACCTGTAATATTCTAGCTTCATAAGAACCTTCTCTTCTCTGCTAAAGTCTCTTATAAGCTGCATCTTGCTGCTATTTTCATCTAATATATTAATTTTTTCATTATAATAAGTTGCATATACGTCACAGTATATGTATTCTTCTTCCTTATAGATATGGAATTCAAAGCTTAAGGAATTAGAGGAAAACCTCTTTACCTCTTCTGAAATAGTAACATTTTTCGAAATACTGTTTAGTAAGGAAATAAGCTTATTATAATTTTGTATAGTTTTAACAAACTGTACTCTACCATTTTTTTGAAACCCTTCATATAAGAGATTATATTTTCTAATTTGATTTTTTGAAGGAAGATAGAGTTCTTCATTAAAAAGATATACGTCCCTATTTTCATTTAAAATAATAGGAAGTTTTTTATGAGTTGTTAATATAAGATGGTCCTCTTTTTCTTTAAGAGTGAAGCTAAGTGGTAAATCTTCTTTAAAAACAAAGGTTTTATATTCTATACCCTTATATTTAAATATAATTTTATCTTCAAGAATACAGCTTAGAAACTTTCTTAATTCCTTAGGGTCTATTATTAAATTCCTACCTGTGCTTGAAATATTCTTGTTTGTATGGACTTTTTCCCTTATGAAATCTATAATTTTCATATCACTGAGGCGAATTTCATGATTTATGGGATTGTAGGCAAACTGATTATTGAAATATATTTTTTTCCCTTTGTCTAATGCTGAAATAAAGCTTCTTAAGTCATCAATTAAATACTTATGTTCGAAGCCTAGACGAAACTCCAGCTCATAGGTGGTTACACCCTTCCACAACTTATGAGTTACCTTTATTCCAACAGCTACCTTATCCTTCTCAATTTCCTTTCTAGGCAATTCCTTCTGATTTTCTTTTTTCTTGTAAAGCTGGCTTAAAAACTTATATCCAGTGCCGGTTAAATGCTGACACATAAATAATTTCCTGGTTTTAGATAACTCTTTAAAGTCACTGCAACCACAGCTTACAGCCTCTACTTTTTTATCTGATAAATTTATTTTTATATAAGTCTTAAATTCATTATGGGTTACCGCGTTTAGTACATCTCCATAAATATGGTAGAAGTTTTCTATCTTTCTTCCTCTTATACCGGAAACTAGTCCTCTCTTAAAGACCTCTTCTCCAGTTTTTTTCATTAAATTGGAGGCTGGTTTGAAAATTATTTCTTCTAACTTTTTTATATTCATTTTCTCCCCCTTACCTTGTTGTTTTATTTTAAGTACTATAGTTAACTCTAATAATATAATTATACTATGTTTTTATGGTTTTTATTTTTTATTTTTTACTAAAGTACTTATCGGAAGTCTTGAAAGTTAATAAAAAATAAGCCCGACCTTTGCCGAGCTTATTTTTATATGGTTATAAAAGCTTCTCTATTATATAACTGCTTGGTAAGCAGACTGCTAATCCGTTGTGGTATCATCAGTGATATCATCCCAAGACTCCTTCATGCAGTGGCATGACTTCTTCATCATTGGATATGACATGGCAGGCTTCATAGCTGGGTGACCCATCATGTGACATGGGGCTTTCATCATCATAGGGCATGGTCTTTTTACCATATGACACATAGGTTTCATCATAGGGTACGGCTGTTTTGGCATTGGTGGACATGGCATCATAGGCTGCATAACTTGAGGTTTTATCATTATAGGCTGCTCTACAGGCTGTACTATCGGATGAATTTTTAACTGTATATTTGTATTTTCTACTACTGGCTCTATTTTAAACTGCACCTTTATTGGATCCATTACCACTGAGCCAACCTTAGGTTGTATATTAAGCTCCATATCTTGTGATTCCATTTTTGGCTGTATATTTAATGGCATACTTTGTGATTCCATCTTTGGCTGTATATTTAACTCCATGCTTTGCGCGTCCATCTTTGGCTGTATATTTAATTCCATGCTTTTCGGCTCCATCTTTGGTTGTATATTCAATTCCATGTTTTGTGGCTGCATCTGTGGCTGTATGTTTAATCCTAAGTTTTGTGGCTCCATTTGTGGTTGTATATTTAATCCCATACTTTGTGGCTGCATCTGCGGTTGTATATTTAATCCTAGATTTTGTGGTTCCATCTGTGGCTGTATATTTAATCCCATACTTTGTGGTTGCATCTGCGGCTGTATATTTAACCCCATGTTTTGTGGCTCCATATGAGCCTGTATATTTAATTCCATGTTTTGCGGCTGTATCTGTGGCTGTACTTTTACTGGCTGTACTGGCGATGGTATATATTGTGGCGTTTTTTGTGGCTGAGGTTGTGGTTTTGGCTGAGCATATTTTTGAGGCTGTGCTTTAATAGGCTGAGCATAATTTTGCGGCTGTTGTTGTGGCTGCTTCATTTTTCTTTCCGTTTCTTCCTCTTCCATTCTATACATCATCATTGGGCACATCATAGGATACTGAAAAGGCATATAATCTTCCATTTCATAGTCTCGGTACATGATTTTCCTCCAATTAAACATTACATCAATTTATTATATGCAGAGCTTTCTACTATGTTCATGGTTAATATTAAATCTTTACGATGACAATGCCCTTTTAATCTCTACTAAGTAGCTTTTTCTTATAACTAGAAAATAGATAACCTGAACTACCATCATGCCTCCCATAACTAGAAAAGCCGCTGTAGTTATCTCTAGTTCAAAGGCATATTTTAGGGAAGAGAGTGCAAAAAAGGAGTGTATCACAGCAATTATATAAGGAAATAAAAACAATACCCCTATTTCGATAGTTAATATCCTCTTTATCTCCTTATAGGTTAGCCCTATTTTATAGAGCTGCTTATACTTCTTTTTATCCTCTAGAATATCCATATAACACTTGTTATACAAGAAGCTTGCCGTTGTTATTAGAAATATAAGTCCTATAAATATTGAACTGAATAAAATTATCCCATAGGCTATCTTAGTTCCTTCTAATATATTAGCCTTAAGAAAATTATTATAGTAGCTGCCTATTTTGTCTTCTCCAAAATTATTATGATAATCCTTGCATATCTTTAATGTGCTCTTATAATTCTCAACGTTAAAGACCCAAAAATAGTTTTTAGCTCCTTTTATATTTTCATATACATTATCTTTAACCACATATACCTCTCCATAAAAGGCAGGTAGTATTCTTCTGTCATTCTTTCCAGTAAGCTTTAATTCTATGTTATTTAATATAATAGACTTTTTCTCCTTCTGAGCTAAGGTAGAAACTATTATACTCTCATCCTCATTAAAGGGAATTGTGCCTAGAGATATCATGGCTGCTAATTCTTTGTAGGCAGTTTCTTTAATTATGGCAACTTCTTCTTTATATCCATCTGGAATAATAAATTTCATTTCGCCCTTAGTCTTAGTGTAATCTATTCTCTCTCTTTTCAAGGCATTCTCTATAAAGTCTGCTCTACTTTTATTGTTATCCCTATTAGCTAAGAAAAAAGCCTGAGGAAAACTTCTGTTTATCTGCTCTTCCTTATCTCTCCAATAAGCATATACTGATCCTACAGCTGAAAGAGCCACTGCTGAGGTTATAGTAATGAGGAAAAATATTCTCGTATTGTCTTTTACTCTGTACAATAAATTTGATACCCAGAGCATTTTAGTTTTATTCCTGTATACCTTCTTATTTTTTTTAATTAACTTAATTATAAATATACTTAATTGAGAAAATAATAAATATGTGGCTGCAATAACCATTGTTGTTACTGGTATTATTCTATTAGCTATTGTCTTTATATTGGCTGTAATGGACAAGTAATAACCTGTAGCTAACAATACTATGCATATAACTACAAGAAAAATAGATGTCTTTGGCTCTGGTTTTGGCTTTTTAGATCCTTTAAGTAAGGTTAAAACCCTATCTTCCTTTATAATGAAGGAACAAAGCAGCGAAATTACTATACCTATTATTAGAAAAGCAGTGAAAGTAATAACTGCAGCTTTGGTTGGAAAGTAAAAGCCTAATGCATTATATCCTAACAGCTTTCCACTAACTGCTAAAAGTATTTTTGAGAAAACTAAGCCTAGCATTATGCCTAACACTCCAGCTACTGAACTAATTAGTATGTTTTCAGTAGTTATCATCCTTTGTATCTGCTTTTTAGACGAACCTGTAATATAAAGTATTCCGAATTCTTTATGCCTACTTTTTAAAAATACACTTACTGAATAAAATACAAAGAAGGATAAAAATAGATAGGCAATAATTGTGGTCATATTAAGAGCCTTTTGTAAATACAGTGGCAGCAGATCTGCTTGAAAACCTGGATGAAATATAATCATGGTGAAGGAAAATAGTAAGGCTGCTGATATGGTGCTGCTTAAAAAGTAAGCAAAATATCCGCTTATATTTCTAAGCACATTTTTAGCAGCAAATTCTCTTAAATTCATTAGTTACTTCCTCCCAGTAGTGCAAGTAAATCAATAATTTCCTGATAAAACTGCTGTCTGCTGTCACCTCTATAAATCTCGTTATATATGGCTCCATCCTTGATAAATAAGATTCTGCTGCAATAGCTTGCAGATAAAGGGTCATGGGTTACCATCATTGTAGTTACCTTTTCCCTTTCATTTATCTCTTTTAGCAATTCCATTACAGTCTTCGCTGACTTTGAGTCTAGATTGCCTGTTGGTTCATCAGCCAGAAGTAAGGCAGGCCTGTGAATTAATGCTCTTGCAATTGCTGTTCTCTGCGCCTGTCCTCCTGATATCTCAAAGGTTCTTTTGTTTAAAAGCTCTTCTATACCAAGTATCCTTGCTATTCTATCTAAAGCTTTATCCTGCTCCTTAACAGACACTCCATCTAGAGTAAGTGGAAGCACAATATTTTCACCAACTGTTAAAGTATCCAACAAATTAAAGTCCTGAAAAACAAAGCCTAATTCTCTCCTTCTAAATAAAGCAAGCTCATCTCCTTTAAGCTTTAAAGGATTTCTATCTTTTATTTTTAGTTCTCCTGAAGTAGGTTTATCTATTGTCGAAATCATATTTAACAGCGTTGTCTTGCCACTTCCGGAAGGTCCCATTATTCCTACAAATTCTCCTTCTTCTATGGTAAAACTTATGTTGTCTAAGGCACTAAATACTACCTTACTTCCATATACCTTACTTAGGTTTGTAACTTGCAAAATCTCCATACTTTTCCCCCTGCTATGTTAAAGTAATAATATTTGTTAGTACTAATATCCCTAGCAAAGTACCTGCTGCAATTCTATACACTGCAAAGACCTTCATTGGTTTCTTTTTTAGATAATTAATAAACTTCTTAATAACTATTAAGGCTACTATAAAAGCCACAATAAAACCTACTACTAGTGAAACCCATAAAGTCCCTGTCATTATAGAAAAATCAAATTCGAAAAGATCCTTTGCTGAAGACCCTACCATAGCTGGGATAGCTATAAAGAAGGAAAATTCCGCTGCTGCTGCTGTTGATAAACCAGCAACCCATCCCCCCATAATTGTAGAAGCGCTTCTTGACATTCCCGGCCATACAGCTAAAAGCTGTAATACTCCAACCTTAAAGGCCTGCATAACTGTTATGTTATCTAAGCTTTCTACTCTGTGAGCCTTATTTCTATATACTTTTTCAATTATTATTAATAAAAATCCTCCAACAATAAATCCTAATATAACTGCTTCTGGTACAAACTTTGATTTTATCTTATCGTAGAATAACACTCCTACAACTGCCATTGGAATTGAAGCTGTAATAACGTTTATTCCAAACCTAAAGCCAGTCTTTCCTTCTCTTCCTCTAGTAATTATAAACTTTAAAAAGTCTCTTATGCTTTCTTCTATTTTCCCCCAGTACAAAACAACAACTGCCATTATTGCTCCAAGTTGAATTACAACTTCAAACATCTTTGCAAATTCCCCTTTAAAGCCAATAGCCCATCCAACTAATATCATATGTCCTGTAGAAGATACAGGAATAAATTCCGTTATTCCCTCTACTACAGCAATTAAAACTGCTTTTAATATAAAAATTAAATCCATATCCTATCACTTCTCCTTACAAACTTTATCACTGACTATAGTTTATACTAATAATAAAGAATGTAGTATCGGTTAATCTTACAGTTATGTGACAGTTGTGTAAGATTGAAAAATAGATGTTTTTTAATCTTTTCAGCAGCTCTTAGTTCTTGAACTTTATTGTAACTGTTGTTCCTTCATCAACTAAAGACTCTATCTCTACCTCATGTCCTAAACTCTTGCATACCTTTTTCGTTATGTATAGACCCATCCCCGTAGACTCTCCATACTTTCGTCCGTTTTCTCCAGTGAAGAATGGATCAAATACTCTTTTGATATCCTTCTTAGGGATTCCAATTCCATAGTCAATAACAGTTAACCTGCTTCCCTCAGCTTTTATAATTAATTCTTTTCCTTTACCCTTTGAATATTTTATTCCATTAACTATGAGCTGCTTCAATACAAACTTTAACCACTTTCCATCAGTATAAACTTGCATATCTTCATCTATCTCAACTCTAGGAATTATTCCATTTTTTATAAAGCTTTTCTTTTCCTCATTGACGGTATCCAAAACCTGCCTTTTCAAGTTAACTCTTTCTACTAATAGATCCTTTTGAAAGGAACTTAATCTTGCAAAATACATCGCCATATTTAACTCTGCATTTAACCTGATGACCTCCTCCTGCATTTCCTCAAATTCCTCTTCACCTTCATACTGTTGAAGCTGAAGCTGGATTACAGACAGAGGTGTCTTCATTTGATGTATCCATTGATTAATAAATCTAAGATGATCTCTATGAAGCTTATTTCCCTTTTCTATTTCAGCTTTGTATAAATTGTGTAGCTTCTTTAATATCTCAGATACATTTTCACTTAATTCTGAGCCTCCAAGTTCTGTAAAAGCATCATTTAAAGAGCTCACTCCATGGCCTAAAAGTCTATACAATTGTCTATTTTTATAATACCTAAAAGCTAAAAAGCTAAACAGAATAACGGTATTAAAAATAAATATGTATATAATCTCACCTGCTTCTATAAATCCCTTAAGGCTAGAGTATATAATGGTGAGAGCTAATCCTAATAGGTATGTAAAAATATAACCTTTGTTATCCTTTAAAAATAATTTCATAATCAATCACCAGGTTTTATTTAATCTATAACCTGCTCCTCTTATAGTTTCTATTGCCTTATCTATGCCTAACTCCTGAAGTCTTTTTCTTATCCTACTGATGTTTACGCTTAAGGTATTCTCCTCTACAAAATCTAAATCATCCCATATCTTTTCTAAAAGAAAGTTTCTGCTGACTACCTTAGGATACTTTTTCATTAGATATTCTAAAAGTACACCCTCTCTTTTAGTTATAATTACTCTTTCCCCTTTAAATTCTAGTTCTGATCTTTCTGGATAGAGCTTAAGACCATCAACTTCTACCATTTTTTCCTCTACCTTAGGCGCATATTCACCATAAGTTCTTCTTATGTGGCTTTTTATTTTTGCTATAACCACGTCATAGTAGAAAGGCTTTGTAATATAATCGTCTGCTCCACTTTCTAGAGCCATTATCTGATCCATGCCACTATCTCTTGCAGAGATAAATATTATAGGAATCTTTGACTGCTGTCTAATCTTTCTGCACCAGTAGAAACCATCATACTTAGGCAAGTTAACATCTAGCAATACTAAATCTGGATTATATTCATTAAAGTCATTAAGGATTTCCTGAAAGTCTTCTGCTGCCTTAGCCTGAAAACCGTATTTCACTATATATTCCTGCAGCAAAGCACTTATGGATAAATCATCTTCTATAATATATACTTTATAGTTCATGTTACCTACTCTCCTGTTTACTAATAATTCCAAAATATTACCTGTTTTTTAATTATACTATGTTTTTAGCAATGATGTAGAAATTATATATTTATTTTATGCTGCTTTGCACAAATTTAATGAAAAATATATAACACAAAACCCAGTACCTCTAAAAGTACTGGGTCTCAATAAGTATTGTATTGTAAAGAGCCGTAGCCGTCCTAATGGGCAGATTAGGCTGCTACACATATTTATATCTTAATAATTAAAAGGTATACTATCTTTATTTCCAAGATACCTCTGCTTCCTTTCTAGGTACAGTTCTTGAATACTTCACATCAGGATATCCTATTACCATACAAGTTACGATTTTCTTACCTTCCTTAACTCCAAGGAAGTCCATAATTTTTTTGTTATCCTGTGCTGCTCTTACAAAGAAGCCACTGAAGAAAGTTCCAAGACCTAAAGCGTCAGTCATAAGTTCCATATTCGAAGAAGCTAGTGCTCCATTTACCTCTGAGTCAGCTGTAACTACTATTACTGCTGGAGCATTGAAGAATAATCTATCACTTTCAGGGTTTTTCTTGTACTCCTCACCCATGTTTACCCACATCTCAGCATATCTTTTGAATCTCATAGTTTCTGGAGTTAAATTAGCCAGCATATATTCTCCTAAGCCCTTAAGACTTTCGAAAGTTAAAGCTTTAAGTTCTTCCATGCCTTCTCTTACTACTACATAAGATACGTCTTGCATATTACTTCCAGTCTGAGTAAATCTACCTGCTTCTATAATTTTAGCAAGCTTTTCATCTTCTACTTTTTTATCCTTAAATTGTCTTACAGTTCTTCTAAACTTAATAAAGTTTAATAAATTATCTGCCTCCACTGAAAACTCTTCTTTATTATAGTTCTTTACTTCTTCCATGTTGTACTCATCTGTTGATACTGCATCCTTAGGACATACAGCAATACAGTGTCCACATTTAATACAGGTTTCATTATTAATCTTAGCTTTTCCATCAATTATTTCTATATCCTTTGGAAAACAGTCCTTAACACATAGTCCACAGCCTATACATTTTTCAGTATTTACCTTCATCATAACAATCCACTCCCACATTTTTTAATATTAAAAATTAATTTATTTATATTACATTGTTTTTTAAAATTTTAATATACAATTGAGCTTCTATAACTTTGACTTATGCATAAATAAAATTTATAATAAGTTTATATAAATCCTTTAGCACATTAAGGATTATATCATCAAATAATCGCTATTGTCCAATTAATAATATTCACATATCCATAACCAAAAGTTATAGATTAGCAATATTTTTCTTATATAAATAATAAGGAGTTCTAAAATGAATTTACAACAATTAGAGTATTTCAAAAAAATAGCTGAGACTGAAAACTTCACCACTGCTGCAACTTTATTATCAGTAACTCAACCAGCTTTAAGCAAAGCAATTTCTAAACTAGAGGCTGAACTAAATGTACCTTTATTTGAAAGAACTGGACGTAATGTTAAACTTACTTCCTTTGGTGAAGCCTTCTTAAAGCATAGCAATCTAGCCTTATTGGAAATCGAAAAAGGTATTCGAGAATTACAGGATATGGTAGATCCTGATAAAGGAATTATTTCTATTGCCTCTACCTATTGTATTGGTACTTACTTTATGCCCTTTATAATTAGTGACTTTTTAAGCTGCTGTCCTCATACCAAATTTCAATTTAGTCATGAATCTGTCCCAGAAATATTAAATGATTTAAGAGACGGTAAAATAGACTTAGGCTTTTATGACAACCTGGATGACATTCATACACATAGTGAAATTGAATCTATACCAGTAAAGGAAGAGGAATATGTGCTTATTGTGCCCAAGAATCATCACCTCTCAAAAGAAGTGGAGGTTTCTTTAAAAGATTTAAAAAATGAATCCTTTATTGTATTTCATGAAGGAGATAAAGACAAGATGCTTTCCTGCTCCGAATTTATAGATCGCGCGCCTAAGATATCTATACAACCTAACGAAGCTAGTATGCTGGGAGGACTAGTGGCTGCTGGTGCTGGCATTACCATAGTTCCTAATACTCCTCTCATTAATACAAGTGCACTATCTATTATAAAAATAAAGGAAAACATTGGACGCAAGGTTATTTATATAGGCTGGCTTAAAAACTCCTATATGTCTCCTATAGCAAAAAAGTTTAGAGATTACGTTATATCATCAGCTCCTGCTAACTCACTTAGTTTGAAAATTTAAGAGGAATTAGGTTTTAGGCTATAAGAACTTAACTATATTTTCTTTAAAATTGCCTTCATTTTGAATTTTTTCAATAGGATAATATATTTATTTAAAGGGTATTCTATGAATGAATAGAAATTACTGAGTAATGGAGGTATTAACATATGGGAATATTTGATGGAATGTTTGGAAATAACGATGATACTAAAAAAGAAAGTAATGAGGATAATGCAAAGCTTCGCCTCCGCAAAGAAGAGCTTGATATTACTAAGAACAGAGTGCAAAAAGGTGAAGTAGAGCTTAGTAAGGAAATTGTAGAGGAGCAAAAGAGTGTTGATGTTCCTGTAACTCGTGAAGAAGTAGTTATAGAGAGAACAAACTTGAATAACGAAGTAAGTGATTCACCTATCACCAATGAAGAAACTATCCGTATTCCTGTCAGTGAAGAGAAAGTGGATGTAAATAAACGTACAGTAGTAACAGGAGAAGTTTCTGCTCATAAACATGTTATAGAGGATACAGAACATATAGACGAAACTCTTAAGCGTGAAGAAGCTCGTGTAAATACCACAGGTGATGCTAACGTAGTTGACAACGGCACAGATAATAAAACAGATATGCAATAACTAAAATAAGAAACACCTCTGAATCCCTTAAATGATTCTTGAGGTGTTTTTTCTAAGAATGGAGGCAAAGATATGGACTGTGAAATGGATACCAAAAAGGTTGAGAATATGAAAGAAACCGATAATTATGATAAGAAGGTTACTCTTCAAATAAAAGAAGAAGAACTTGATATAGCAAAAAAGTGGATTCAAACAGGAGAAGTAAAGGTCTATAGAGAAACCTTTACTGAGGAAAAAACTTTTACTATACCTGTTATACGGGAAGAACTAGTAATTGAAAGGAGGTTCCTTGATTCATCTACGCCAAAAGACAAAGATATTCCTAAAGAAATTATACGTATACCTATTAGCGAAGAACAGGTTCAGTTTACAAAACATAAGGTTGCTCTAGAGGATGTATCCATATATAAAGAACAGGTAAAAGAGATAAAACATATTGAAGAGACATTGAAGAAGGAAAAGGCTAAGGTTAAAATCTCTGGCTCTCCAAGAGTTAAAGAAGAATAAAATATTATTTACATGGAAGGTGATTTTAATGAAAATGAAAGATAGACTAATGAAAACATTACTTGAACTTGTAGAAGTTCCCGGAATCTCCGGAACTTCTAGTGAAAATTTCACAGCTCAAAAGATATATGGTATTTTAAGTGAAATTCCTTACTTTATAAAAAACCCACAAGACCTAAACCTTAATAAAATAGAGAATGACCCACTAAATAGATATTTTGTCTCTGCCATTGTACGTTCACAGAATAGCTCTGATAAAACGCTAATACTAAATGGACACCTAGATGTTGTAGCTGTTGATGATTTTGGTCATCTAAAAGAACTTGCTTTCAATCCTACCAAATTAGTGGACAGGATATCTGAGCTTGGTCTTTATGACGAAGCTCTTGAAGATCTTAACTCCGGTGACTATATATTTGGAAGAGGAACTGCTGACATGAAGTTTGGAATTGCCCTTAATATTGAGCTTCTAAGAACTTTTTCAGAAAGGTCGGATTTCAAGGGAAATATAATTTTCTTAGCAGTTCCAGGAGAAGAAAGCAATTCAGAAGGGATGCTTGGAGCCGTTCCTTACCTTACTAAACTTAAAGATGAGCTTGGATTTAACTATGTAGGTGCTCTTGTGTCTGAGTGCTGCCTGCCTAAGGTTCCTCATGATAAAGACAGATATGTTTATCTTGGTTCTGTAGGAAAGGTAATGCCTCTATTTTTCTTTGCAGGTAAGGAGTCTCATGTCTGTGAGCCTTTTAACTCTGTAAGTGCCAATCTTCTTGCTTCTGAAGTAAACAGGCTCTTTGAGTATAACACAGAGTTTTGCGATTCATCCTTCGGTGAGACTGCGCCACCGCCTCTTTGCTTAAAGCAAACTGATTTAAAGGAATTATACTCTGTTCAAATACCTCTATATGCTGCTTCTTACTACAATCTTTTAACTCTTAATATGTCTCCGGAACAGCTTATGGAGAAGTTAAAAAGAATTTGTAATTATGCCTTTGAAAGTGCACTTAATAGTATTAACAAAAGTAAAGAGTTGTATGAAAAGATGGCTAATATAAAAGGTTCCTCTCTTAATATTAAGCCTTGCGTTATGACCTATGAGGAGCTGCTTAATGAAGTAAAGTCATCCTATGGTGATGAATTTAATACACACCTAGATAACTTAATAAGTAATTGGATGGATGAAAAATTAGACAATCAGACTATTGCAATTAAAATAATAAAGGAAACCTATGATAAGTATCCTAATAAAGTTCCTATGATAGTCATTGGCTTTGCACCACCTTATTATCCAGATAGGCATATTAATGGAGAAGCTGCTGCCCATGTTGAATTCCTAGATGCAGTAGATAAGGCCATAAACGAGGCATCAAATAAGCACAATGTGGTAATTAAAAAAGATAACTACTTTATGGGCATAAGTGATTTAAGCTATACAGGACTTTCTGATGCCAATTCCTCTGAAATAAATGTGTTGTCTTCAAATATGCTTTCTTCTAAAATCAATTATAGCCTCCCACTGGAAAATCTAAAAAAACTAGACATTCCAGGAGCGGTTATAGGTGGCTTCGGAAAAGACTTTCATAAGTACACAGAAAGGTTAAATATATCCTATTCTTTTAATGTTGTTCCTGATATTTATGAGGATATTATTTATTCTTTACTTAAGTAATATGATTCGATAACCTTATCAAGCACAGATTTAAACCAGAAGGTATATAAATGACCATTGTTTTTGATATCACGCTTAACTTCATCAATATCAATCCATTTATAATCTTCAACCTCATTTTCATTTGGAACTATTTCACCGTCATAGGTTCCAATAAAAACATGATCATATTCGTTTTCAGTAAGGCTATTTTCAAAATTTACCTTGTAACAAAAGCTAAATAGCTTGGTAAGTTCACAGGTAAATCCCATTTCCTCCTTAAGCCTTCTGTATATTGCTTCTTCTAGCTTTTCCTTGTATCGGGGGTGACTGCAGCAAGTATTGGTCCAAAGTCCCCCCGAATGATATTTTCCACTATATCTTTTTTGTAATAGTAATTGATCCTTGGAATTAAAGATGAATATGGAAAAGGCTCTATGTAGTACCCCTTTTTCATGAGCTTCCATCTTTTCTATAGGACCTAACTCTTTATCATTTTCATCAACTGCTATAATATATTCCTCCATTTAACCTTCTCCTTAAATTATATTAGTGCGTCTCTATATTTTATAATAACCATATTAATTTATTCAACAGGTTTATGTAAAATAACACTTTCAATATAGTTAACATATCTTCTTAATTCCTTTGCATCTTCCCTGTTAATTTCTCCTGCTTCATACATTCGATGAATTTCTGAACGCTCCATGTCCATAATTTTAATTCGTAATTCTTCCTTTTGTTCCTCGCTTTTTTCGTTATATGCTGTATTTCGGCGCTTCAATCGATTAATCATTCTCCTATAATCCAAAATCACTGCATAAACAATATCTGATTTTTCCTGCTCTCTTTTATACTCTTCCAAGTATTTAAGAGCTGCTTCAAAAGCCTTTAATTGAATATCCTTCCCTAAACGTAACTTAGCTAATCTAGTTTCTTCATCTTTATAGTAACGACTATTAAAACGCTTCCAAGTTCTTATCATCTTTCTTATAAGATACATTATTTCAGAACGGACGTTGTTTGATAAAGCTTCTTCCCTATAATCAAGAGATTTTTCAAAGGTTTCAAAAACTGTTTCATCCATTCCTTTTTTGTCCATTACTTCATGTATATATTTTCTTTCAGCTCTTAATGCCATTAATCTTATTTCTCTCATTCTTTGCTGGTAAAGCTGTGCTCCTTCTTCTGTGATACTCTGTTCTGATTGGAGCTTTTGAAATGCAATCTTATATTCATCAATTAATTCATAAGCTACAGATTCATTTTCTTCCTTTATTTCTAACTTAATTTTTTTAATGGCTACTAGTAAAAGCTTTCTCTTTGCCTCCCCTAAATCAATTTGACTTAATACTTCTCCCTCTATTGTTTCACCTTTACTTAAGATAGGCAGAAATATTGTGGCAACTATTAATGTAAATAAAATTACACCAGCTGCTAAAAAGAGTATCAATGAGTGTTCTGGAAATGGCTCTCCACTGGCCAAAAATAGAGGAATTGACAGCACACCTGCCATGGTAACTGTACCACGAACTCCTGTTAAACTAATTACCAATGCTGTTTTCAGGTTTGGCTTTTCAGCATCCTTTGTTTTTTTCAGAGCATATTCATAATAGAAAAAAGCATAGGACCAAATGAAGCGAATGCCTAAAATAACAAATCCTATTGCAATAACATAGCCAATAACTAACCAATTGTCCATATTAGGATTAGCTACCGTTTCACTCATTGATGAAGGAATGTTTAGTCCTAGTAGTAGAAATACAATACCATTTAAAACAAATAAAACAATTGACCATATATTTTCCGTAAGTACTTGCTCTTCTGCTATAATAGTTTCTGTTTGTTCTCTTATCAATGAGTGAACAATACCAGCTACTACCACTGCAATAACTCCAGAGGCATGTAAAAGTTCCTCTGTAATAATAAAGATGATAAATGGAGTTAACACTTGTAACAACGAATGAAATACTACATCATTTATTCCTTCTTTACGCAAGGCAAACCGTACGAATGTTACAACCAAACCAAGTATTAATCCTAAAACTGCTCCAAGGAGAAACATATAAGAAAAGTCAAATATTGCTTTTTGTAGAGAAAAGTAACCTGTTACTACTGCCGCTACTGCATAATTAAAGGCAACTAAACCGGATGCATCATTTATTAAAGATTCTCCCCTAACGAGGTTTAATACTCTTTCAGGAATATGAATTCTTTTTGCAATTCCATTAACAGCTACAGGGTCCGTTGGTGATAAAATAGCTGCTAAAGCAAAGGCTGCAGCAAGAGGAATATCTGGTACCATCCAATGAATAAAATACCCTCCTCCAAGGGTTGTTAAAAGAACAAGGACAAGGGCGTTTCCAAATATGGGAAACCTCATCTTCCACAACTCTTCACGAGGAAAATGTCTCCCATCATTGTATAGAAGAGGTGCTACAAATAGTAACAAGAACCATTCTGTTTCTATTGGAAATGAAATATTCTTGAATACAAGGGCAATTATTACCCCAAGAGCTATTTGAGTTAAGGCTGTGGGAATAAATGGGGTGTAGTGACTAATTACATTGGAAATTAGTAAACAAAGCAGCAGCAATAATACTGTCATTAATAAGTGCATTTAAGTTCTCCCTCCCCTTTTTTGTAGTATTTTGTCTTATAATAATATTATAACATAATGAATATTCCTTATATCTTCTTATTATTATCGATCTTAATTAAGATTTTTATTATAAATAGTTAAGGTTCTAGAAAAAATCTCCTAAATGAAAAAAGCCCGGCATCTGCTGAGCTTTTTTCTAGCTATATTTTTATAACTCCACCTTCCATACCTGAGGTTGCCATACTTGTATACAGTCCAAGTACTCCCTTTGTATATTTAGGCGCCTTTGGTTTCCAATCTTTTTTTCTTTCATTTAATATAAAGGCAACTTCTTCTAGATCTTTTTCTTCTCCATTTATTCCTACAATATTTATACCTCTATCTTCTATATTTATATGAATTATATCTCCATCCTTCACAAAGGCTATTGGACCACCACTGCTTGCTTCTGGTGATACATGTCCTATTGCTGGTCCTCTAGTTGCTCCTGAGAATCTTCCGTCAGTTATTAAGGCTACTGTAGAATTTAACTTTTCATCTGATGCTATTGCCTCTGTTGTATAGAACATTTCAGGCATACCTGAGCCCCTAGGTCCTTCATATCTTATGATTATAGCATCTCCTGGTTTAATACTTCCATTTATCACCGCTTCAAAAGCTTCTTCCTCTGAATCAAAGGCTCTAACTTTAAGTTTTATATCTTTCATTCCAGCAGGAAGACTTGAGTGTTTTACTACACAGCCTTCTGGAGCTATATTACCTTTTAATACTGATACAGCTCCACTTTTATTGATTGGGTTTTCTGCATCGTATATAACTTCACTGTAGTCCATCTTAGGTGCTGATTTTAAGTATTCTCCATAAGTTTCTTTGGCATCAAATGCTTCTAGATCTTCTCCTAAGGTCTTTCCTGTTACTGTAAGTACATCTAAATGAAGATATTTCTTTATTTTATTCATTATAGCTGGCACTCCACCTGCATAAAATACATAGTTAGCTGGCCACTGTCCGCTAGGTCTTACATTTAATATAAAAGGAATTTCTCTATGAATTCTATCAAAGTCTTCTGGATTAATTTCTATCCCTAATTCCTTTGCAATCGCTGGTATGTGAAGTAATGCATTAGTTGATCCTCCGATAGCTGCATGGACCATTATTGCATTTTCAATAGATTTTTTATTTACTATATCTGATACCTTAATTCCCTTTTCTATTAGATTTATAAGGGCCTTTGAAGACTTTCTAGCATAAACCTTTAATATATCTGAA
Organism: Clostridium sp. CX1; assembly: GCF_025398335.1. Lineage (GTDB taxonomy): Bacteria > Bacillota > Clostridia > Clostridiales > Clostridiaceae > Clostridium_AM > Clostridium_AM tanneri. Next base: position 260,851 of record NZ_JAODOO010000003.1, on the reverse strand, counting down.
GTAGCTGGAAGTAGCGCTGAACCGGGAAGTGCTAAGCCTAAGGCTTCGCTAACTACTTGCATGGTAGCCGCTGTTCCCATAAACGAACACGCTCCACAGCTTGGACACGCATTTTCTTTATAAGACTCATATTGCTCCTTAGTTATTTCTCCTCTTTTATGCATTGCACTGTAGGTTCCTATTTGATTTAATGTTAAAAGATTAGGCCCAGCATTCATAATTCCGCCAGGAACAACTACAGAAGGTATGTTAACTCTGCACATAGCAACTAAGTTTCCCGGCATGCCTTTATCACAACTTGCTATAAATACCCCTCCATCAAAGCCTGTGGCATTTGCATGTATTTCTATCATATTAGCAATTATCTCTCTAGATACAAGGGAATAATTCATTCCATCATGACCTTGAGCTTGACCATCACAGATATCTGTTGCATAATAATCTGCTGGTTTTGCCCCTAGGCTGTCTAATTCATCCATGGCTTCATTAACTATTACATCTAAATGTGCACTTCCTGGATGACTTTTACCATAAGTACTCTCAACTATTACTTGCATTTTTTGTAGATCCTTAGTATTCCAACCCATACCTCTTTTTAATGAATCCATTTCAGGAGCTATTTTTCTTACCTTTTGAGAATATAACATTTTTCTCTCCTACCTATCTATAATATTTTTAGAGCATATTATTTTTTCTACATCACTAGGTTCCACTGCCATACTGTCCCCTTTTATTGTGCACTTTAAAGTAGCCGATGCTACCCCAAAATCTAAGGCTTCCTTTAAAGTTTTCTCTTTCATTAATGAATAGATTACTCCAGCTACAAAGGCATCTCCACTTCCCACTCTCTCAATCATTCTAGTAGTTGCTTTTATTGACTCTTGAAGGTTTTCTCCTAAACCATAGGCATAATAGCTATTGTTATCTTCCTCATCATTTCTACGCTCTGTATGAAATATATATTTAAATTGAAATTCACTTTTTAATTCCTTCATTCTTGCAAATATATCTTCTTTAGTAGAATTCTCTCTATTAAACATCTCTGTGTCCTTTTCATTAACCATTATAGGCTCTATACCAAAGCACACATCAGCATAAAGTGCAAACTCTGTCATATATTTTTTAGCATCTATGGCACTGCACATCTTACTTCTGAAGTTTAAATCTATACTTATAAATATATTTCTCCTTTTAGCCTCTTTAACTATTTCTCTAACTAAATTTCTAGAGTTTTCTCCTACTGCTAGGGTAATTCCACTAAAATGAAGCCAAGTTACTTCTTCTAAAACCTTAGAAATATCAATGTCTTCAATTTTAAGTTCTGAAAAGCTGCTGTGTTTTCTATCATATATAACGCTGCTGTTTCTGACTCCTGAACTTCTTTCTAGAAAATATAAACCTATCTTTTCTCCCTTTGTTACTATATTGCTTACATCTACTCCCATCCCTCTAAAATATCTTTTTATATTTTTTGATAGTGTGTTATCTGGAAGAGCAGATAATATTGAACTTTCAATGTCCCAATAAGAAAGTGTAGAAGCTATATTAGCCTCTGACCCCCCAAAAAAATATTCAAACTCATTATTGTTACCATAAACATCAAAAGCCTTTGGAGTAAACCTTACAAGTATTTCACCTATTGAAAGAAACCTTCCCATTACCTGTCACCTGCAACTTTCCCCATGAAACTTCTTGCCTTACCTGCGATTTTTTCATGTTCATTATTTGTGCCGGAAGTAAGTATACTTCCTATTCCTAATGCATCGGCTCCACTGTTTAACCACTCTTCAATATTTTCTAGGTTAACTCCGCCAGTTACCATTACTCTTACATTCTTAATAGGTGCTTTTATAGCCTTAATATATTTAGGACCTAATACTTCTCCTGGGAATAGTTTTATAAGTTCTACGCCTTCACTTAAGGCATTTACTACTTCCGTTGGTGTGAAACACCCTGGTACGTAGTCTATTCTTTTATCCTGACAATATTTATTAATAGAACTGTGGAAGTTAGGTCCTACTATAAACTGTGCTCCTGCTTCTATTGCTTCCCTTGCAGTATCTACATTTAAAACACTTCCTGCACCTATGACTACATCAGCATATTTATTCACTAAGCCTTTAATAATCTCTGATGCATCCTTATTTGTGTAAGTAACTTCTACAATCTTTATGCCACCATGGATGGCAGCCTTAATTATCCCCTCTGCTTCTTCTTTGTTGTTCCCTCTTATAACAGCTACTATTTTATTTTTAATTATCTTATCTAATATAGTCATAATATCCTCCTATAAAAGCAAGCTCCACTTAATAGTGAAGCTTGCTTTATTAATAATCTATTTATACTCTAGCAAGATACCTTCTTTAGCCTTCATAATCACATCAGTGTTAAAAGTTACAATTTTGTGGTTATTAAGTTCTGATATTACTAGCATAGTAGTATCCTCTAATCCATTTTCTTTAATAAGTTCTCTATCGAAACTTAAAAGAAGATCACCTTTTTTCACGGTTTTTCCCTCTTCACAATGTAGTTCAAAGCCTTTACCCTTTAAAGTTACGGTATCAATTCCTACATGTATAAGAAGCTCTACCCCATCTTCCGTTCTTATGCCAACTGCATGTTTACTTTCTTTCATAACTGCAGCAATAGTTCCATCACAAGGAGAATATATCTCACCACTACTAGGTTTAATAGCAATTCCCTCTCCCATCATCTTTTGTGAGAACACCTCGTCATTAACCTTTGTTAAATCAACACTTATACCATCTGCAAAGGCATAAAATATCTTATTCTTATTTTTCTTAAATAAATTCTTAAACATATTAAACCTCTACTTTAATTCTGGCCAATAGCCTTTATTAGCTTCTATAAGATCATCTAATACTAATTTAGCAACCCTAGCACTTGGTACAGTTTTAGATAAAGTAAGTGCCTGCCATAGTTTTTGATAGCTCTTTTCTATCCACGCCTCAACAACTAACTTTTCTACGGACACTTGCTGTTCCATTAACCCCTTTTGGAATTGTGGAATCTCTCCTTGTGCTAAAGGTTCTGGCCCATCGCTTCCAACAATACATGGTACTTCAACCATAGCAGTTGGATCAAAGTTAGCAATTGCTCCCTTATTTTCTACTATACATAACATTCTTTCGTGAGTATTGTAAGCAATTGCTCTAGCTAAATCTACGATAAAGGTTGCATGAGCATCAATGTGAAATTCTCCGCCTTTTGCTGTTTTATTCTTTACAATAGCCCTTGCTGCTTCAAATACATTTTTCTCTCGTCCATCCATTACTTCGTTTGCTCTAGAATATTCTCCATTAGAATGCTCTACAACATAATCTGGATATAGGTAGTATTTTAAATAAGTGTTAGGTAAGAATCTTGGATCTACTGCTAATAAATCCTTTGCCTTTTTATGCGTTTCCTGCCAGCTCGGATCAGTGTGTTGAGTTTCTACTTCCTTTACTGTTAGGTATCCATTTTCTGCAACATATTCTTTGATTTTATCTGTTAAATCATTTCCTTGTTTGTCCTTAACGCTAGTCCACCAACCAAAGTGATTTAATCCAAAGTATCTAACTTCTAAATCACTTGGTTCCATATCTACAATACCAGCCATACGACGAAGTGTTCCTACTGGCATGTCACAGATATTTAAAACCTTTGAATTTGGCTTTAGTCTACGGCAAGCTTCTGCAACAATAGAAGCTGGGTTAGAGTAGTTAAGCATCCAACAGTTTGGTGAATACTTTTCCATTAAGTCTATTAACTCTAACATACCCCCTATACTTCTCATTCCGTAAGCAATTCCTCCTGGTCCGCAAGTTTCCTGACCAACTAATCCATACTTTAGAGGAATCTTTTCATCCTTTTCACGCATTTCATATTTTCCTACACGAATATGAGCCATACAGAAATCCACATCGGTAAATGCCTCTTCTGGATCTGTAGTATAAGAAAATTCAATGTCCGGCGCATTTTCTTTTAATACTATCTCTAAGGCTTCGCCAATAACACTTTGACGCTCACCATCATTATCATATAATTTTAATTTTCTAATGGGAAAACGGTGTACATTATCTAATAGCATCATAACTATTCCTGGAGTGAAAGTACTTCCTCCTCCTGCAATAACAATAGAATGTTTTTTCATATATATTACCTCTTTCCTCTAATTTATTTTATTCCCCAACTACCCTAATACTTTATCTAAATTAAAACTATTCTCCTACAATTCCTAAAGCTTCATCTACCATAGATCTAATTCTAGTTACCTGTAATCCGTAAATTACTTGAACATTTTCACCTTTTTTAATTACTCCTGCTGCACCTGTTCCTTTTAATGTACTTTCGTCAACCTTTGATGTATCTTCAAGAATCAATCTTAATCTTGTATAACAGTTATCTACCTTTTTGATATTTTCTTTTCCACCTAATGCTTCTATTATTACAAGTGCTTCATTTCCTGAAGCTTTTGTTTCTGTTTCTTTTTCCGCTACTGCTTTATTTTTATAATCATTTTTGCTGTAAAGTTTAACTTCTTCAGTACTGTCTTCTCTTCCAGTAGTCTTTAAATTAAGTTTAACTATTAAGAATCTAAATATTAGGTAGTAAACTGCAAACTGTGCAATACCTACTAGAATAAACATAGGCCAACCTGTTTTTGCTATACCTAATGGCAGGTTATATAATAGGAAGTCTATAAGTCCGTTAGGCCCTATTGCTCTTACATTTAATATATTTAAGGCAACCATTCCAAGTCCGCTTAATACTGCGTGTACTCCAAACAATATTGGTGCTGTAAACAGGAATGAGAACTCAATAGGTTCTGTTACTCCTGCTATTATTGATGTTACTGCTGCTGGAATAAGTATCGCTTTAGCTTTCTTTTTCTTGTCAGCATCTGCCGTATGATAAAGTGCTAAACACGCTCCTACTAGACCAAACATTTTTGATAATCCTCTAGCATCCCATATAACTGTGCTAGATAACACCTTGATTGAAGGATCTGCAATTTGTGCAAAGTAAATGTTTCTTGCTCCTTCTATAACCTTTCCTCCTATAGTTTCTATTCCTCCAAGCTGAGTATATAGAAACGGGGTATAAACTAAGTGATGTAATCCTGTTGGAATTAAAAGTCTTTCTAACATTCCATACATGAATATTCCGAAGTTACCAGACTTTTGTATATAATATCCTAAGCTTGATATTCCGAGCTGTACTGTTGGCCAAACATAAGAAAGTATAACCGCTAATATAACAACTACCGGAATTAGTATTAAAAATACTAGTCTTGAACCTCCATATATCTGGAAAGCCCCGTTAAATTCTTTTTTACAGTACTTGTTATGAAAATAAGCTACAACTATACCTAAAATTATTCCTAAGAAAACTCCCATGTCTAGAACTTGTGTTCCAAGTACCATTGCCTGACCAGATCCTCTTAATTTATCAACTGGAACTAATTTACCTGATAAACTAAGGAAGATATTCATAGCATTATTGAATATAAAATAAACTAAAACCGATGTAAAACCAGCTTCTGCCTTTTTCTCTTTTGCAAGTCCTACTGCTAAACCTACGCAGAATATTATTCCAAGGTTAGCCAGTATAGGCACTAATGATCCAGAAAGTATCTTACCAAATCCAAATATTAAGTTATTTTTTAGAAATGGTGCATATTGAGCTAGCTTAGCATTTGTTAATATATTTCCAAATGCTATCAGTATACCTACTATAGGAAGTATTAATACTGGAATAAACATAGCTTTTGAGAATCTTTGCATGGCATTCATAATCTTATCCTTCATAATTTTCACCTCTTAATTACTTTATTTTTTACAGCTTTGATTACTTAATTCTTTTTACAGCTTTATTATATATACGTTTTCATATTTTCGAAATGGATTTTGAACATGAAGAAACCTGTTAGCATAAAAGATAACAGGTTCCTCAAATCAGACTATTTATTTACTTCTATCTTCCTTTTTTGTTTCTTCATAGTATCTATAAATTAAGTACTCCATGAACATAATCATATTTGCAAAAAATGAGTTAGGCAATAAATTACCGTCATCTAGCTTGTGCATATCAAATATCTTAAAGGAAATGTCAGAAAGAACTGAAATGCTATTTTCAACTTCCTTTGTAAAAGAAACAACTAATTTATTTTTCTTTTTTGCTACTTGAACCTTATCTAATACCTCTTTAGTTTCCCCAGATTTTGATATTACTATTAGCATTTCCATATCTTCTAGATTGCTTTCAAAGCTTCCTATAGAATCTATTAGTATACTTTTTATTCCTATGCCTAGCAGCTTTTTATTAAAATATTCTCCAGCTATTTTAGAAGATCCTCTTGCATAAATAAAAATATACTTCCCTGTTCCTTTTGATAGCAATTCTACGAATCTTGTTATGTGATTTTCTTCTATATACTTAGATAAAAAATTAATGTCTGTACCTATTAATGCCTCTGATTTTTCTGTAACTCCTGTATTGCTGCTGTCTACTAGAGGGGCTATATTATAAATCATATCGATAAATCCGGTAAAACCTAATTTTTTTGAAAGCCTCATGATTGTAGATGTAGAGGTGTAGTTTTCAGCTGCAACACCTCTTACACCAATATCCATAACAGAATCAATATTATTAATTATGTATTCTAGTACCTGCTCTTCTAAAGCTGTTATCTTTTTATTATTAACAATTTTACTTAAGTCAACCTTCATTCTTCAACCACCCTCTAGTTAACATATAGATTTTAATGAATAATTTGCACAATAATATTGTGATGTATACTACATTGGAACTTACATTATATCATAGTATGATATAAGTTGACTTAGTCTTCTATATTTTCCTGTCTAAGCTGTCCACATCCACCTTTAATGTCCGCACCGAAATTATGGAATATACCACAATCTATCTTATCTTTAAGTTTATTGTAAAAATCTATTACTTCACTTTGTTTAGGGGCAGTTAACCCCTTTATATTATTGTCATTATAGGCTGAAATAATTAGCTTCAGTGGTTTCCCCTTTAACAAAGCCTCTAATCTTTGTAAATCAAGCTCTGTGTCGTTTATCCCCTTAAAAATCATATATCTTAATCTTGTCTTCCTTTTAAAGGTTTCTGCATATTTAACAGCTGCATCAATTATTGACTCTATTGAATATTTTGATGTAACTGGCATTATAGGCTTACGGCTTTCATTTGATGATGCGTGAAGAGACAGATTAAGTCTTATGTTAATTGGACTGCCTTTAAAATCACTTATTAGTTTATCTATTGTTGGTGTCAAGCCTACTGTAGCAATTTCAAAATTACCTATTTTATACTTTTCATATATATTTACTATTGCCCCTTTAACATTTTCATAATTCATAAGAGGTTCTCCCATTCCTGCAAAAACAACTGCATCTATTGGGATTAAATTCATTTCTCTACAGTAGCTAACACAAGTGTCTACCTGTTCAATTATTTCAAGAGAGGTAAGGTTTCTCACAAATCCTTGTTTTCCTGTTGCGCAGAAAAAACATCCCTGGCTGCATCCTACCTGAGAGGATACACACACTGTGCTGTGGTAGGTAAGTTTTAACTGGCTGTCGTACATGTATAAAGTTTCAATAGTATTACCATCCTCCATCTTCAATAAGTATTTTACAGAGTTATCCTTGCTTACTAACTTTTTAACTATTTCCATAACTATCACCCCATCAAAAATTTTTATTACAAAAAGCAAAAAATTCTTGAACACGAATATTCGTATTCAAGAATTTTACCATCATTCTTACTACAGTACCTCTTCCCTAAGATACAATAATGAAAAAGGCAGGTCTCCTGGCTCACGGCTTAACGATACTTTTTCCTTCCCAGTGTTAACCAGTGGATTATAAAAGTTCTACCGCTTACAGTGGTGGGACCGCTGAGGCTTCAACCTCATTCCCTATTCTCCCTTACAGGCACCTTTTTCTACCTATATTATTATGTCAATAAAAGGATATTCCTTTATAAAATTATTATAACTAATAATTCCTAACTTTACAACTACATCATTTTTAATTATAAATTTTTTCTAAGCTAATAATAACAAATAACTGGACTACCTGCCTGTATATTGTAGAATATTTCCCTTGCTAGATAATAAGGGCAGTTTACACAACCGTGAGAGCCATTTGTTCTGTAAATATTTCCTCCAAAAGCACCTCTCCAGTTTGCGTCATGAATTCCTATACCTCCATTAAAGGGCATCCAAAAACTAACAGGTGAACTATAGTCCTGACCCCTTAATACAGTATCTGCTTGTTTATATTTTAGTCTATAAATGCCCTTAGGTGTTCCGTGGTTACTGCTTATATTGCCTGTAACAATATCTCCTTGTACCACTAGGGAGCCATTTTTATAAAACCATAAATGTTGGTTTGTCATATCTATTTCTACATAGGTATTACCAATACCATTTTTATTATGAGATAAAGCAGTTTGGCTATATGTTGGTTCTTTTGTTATAGTTTGTCCTTCTTTGATGATTGTATTTAAATCCTGTATTTCCTTGGCAATATTAATCGACCAACCATAATCGCCACCATCAATATCTATTGTTTTTCCTGAAGATGTAACAAAGTTCCTCAACTTACCAACTGTGTTGTAAGCACTAAAAATCTCTTCTAAGCTGGTTCTCACTTTTTCCTCATCAACAGTAATTTCAAGGTTTTCATTAATCTTAAGCCACTTGTTTATTTCTGAACCAGCTATAGTTTCTTTAGATTCTCCAAAAACATAGGTAATTTTTGAAGATACGTACTTATTAAGAATATCTTTCACTTTTATAATTTCAGGGGATTTAGAAGTATACTTAGGGCGAACATAACAATCTGTTGTTTCCAAATCTATCGAAGTTTCCTCCTTAGATATCGCTTTTACTATTTGTCTGTATAAAATATCCTTATCCACCTTATTTCCATTCACTTCACTTATAATGACATAACCCTTATCTTCATACTTGAAGCTAGGGTTTTTAGGCTCAACTACATTGCTGCTGTTAAAGCAAGGAAGCTTGTCTATTTTTTCTTTTAATAGTCTGTTATCATAAGAAAGTTCCTCTGCCATTTTGGATTCTTCTTTATCAAAAGGTGCTAAAACCCACCTGTAAGGATTTTGTTTATCTTTGAACTCTTTATAACTCCTACTCGGATTATACTTTAAATTAATATCAGGTCCTCTAATTTCTTCCTCTTTACCACCTCTCTCCTTTAGATTTAATCTATATGACTGTAGTTTAGAAGCCATTTGTTCCTTTGTCTCCTCTACAGTTTTACCAGAAACATTGATTCCATTAATTTCAGAGCCAAAGTAAAAGCGATTTGTAAAATATGCCACCGTCCCCATATACGTGATAAGTAAAACCCAAAGAATAATCATGATACCCATGATTATTCTATTTCCTTTTTCCGTTTCCGTGATACTCATCCCCTTTATAATTAAAATAAAGATTTAAATGGATATTTGTTTTTAAGATTAATGAATTTTGTGTTAATAACACATACATTTTATTTTATGTTGTGATATTTATACTTAAGACAATTATTATTAATTTTTAGTAGAGAAATATATTTTTCGTGATGATAGTAAATATAAGGGCGTCTACTGAATTGTTAATTTACCAAACTAAATAAGGTAGCTCAGCTGAGCTACCTTATTTAGTAGTATTTATATTTTTTTAGACCAATTAAATTTTACATGCCTTCCCCTGCAACATATCTTACTCTATAGGTGCCATAAGTATTCTTCCAGTTCCACGGTACACATTAACTAAACCTTCACCTGAAACCGCAGAACCAATCAAACTTTTACTGGACTTTTCAACTCTAAAATCTAGCGAATCAGACCATGCAATGGCATAATTTCCATCAATTCTAACTTCATCATTTTCAAGTACGAATTCTATAAGTTCATCTCTAGGTACAGGACTCTCTAATACAGCGATTCCTTCACCTCTAAGAGATAAATTGAATAATCCTTCCTTTCCCATCATTGCCGAAGAAAGATTAGTTCTAGCTACTACCTTTTGTTGAACCTTGGATTCACAGGCAAGAAAAAGTCCATCATCTAGTACTATTCCACCCCATTCTGAAACCTCTTCAAGTAAAATGTGTTTATATGTAGGCTCTAACATTAATAAACCATTTCCTTGATATTTAGGCTTGATTGCAGATTCTTTTGTTACCTTAGAAGATAAAGCTTTACCAAATAAGTCACCAATCCCCTTAACATCTGCAGCCATACTAACAGCCCCTGAAGTCCACTGCATTGCTCCTGCACTAATTGTATAAGCACTATCTTTTAATTCAATCAAAACCTGTCTCTTTCTAACATTCATTTCTGAAGCAAAATATGCAGCCACAGCATTTGTAGCACTTACACTTAAATCTTTCTTATACTCGAGAACCTTTACATTTCCTCTAGTCTCTACTATTTCTATGTTTTTATTTTCATAGAGATTTTTACATGTTACCATTTTAATTTCTCCTCCTCTTATAAGTTACTATTATTTATTACCATAATACAATTTTATGCACTTATAGTAAGGTAATTATATGATAAGTATTATGAAAATCCAATCAATAAGAAAGCCTCCTAAAACAACTTAATTTGTTCCTCTATTTTAAATCTTGATGCAACAATTACTTCTCTTTCTTCTTCTCCTTTTATATGTTCACTTCTCAAATACTTAACTCCACTTTTAAGCTTAGATGATATAAGATTTAAAACATAAATATTGTCAAATCTATTATATATAGAATCTCCACCAAGTCCTGTTAAACATATAAGCTGAGTATTGCTCTTTTTGGCAATATCTATTAGTGGTTTTAAAAGGTGAGCTGAACTTGTTTGAGCAAAAGGATTATCCATTATAAGTACCTTTCCACTTTCTTTTCTGCTAAATACATCACTTTCATCTTTTCTCATATAAGATAATAGACTTGATAATATTATAAAAGCTGAAAGGAAACCCTCTCCACCTGAGTTTTTTGAAACCTCATCCCAGCTGATTTGTTTTTGCTTATCCTCTTCTATTTTGTATAATTTAATATTTACTGTTCCTATTCCAACCACTTCATCATATAACTTATTTATATTGATATTATTACTAATAATATCTTCTATATCCTCATTTTGCTCTAAGGCATTTATACTTTGATTTCTCACTTGTTCAATATAATCTTTTAGTCTAACCTTATAAACTTCCTTGTTTTCTTCCCAATCAGATACACTTATATTCAGCATCTTAAGTCTCTTACTTCCAATGGTTATTGATGAGTTATCATCTATTTTTTCAATATTTTCATGGACATCTTTTATATATTCTAGCAAGCTCTCTAATATTTTTCCTTCTTCTTTTTCTATAAGTTCAATATCTGCCATTAATTTTTCTATAAGACTTTCATAGGAATTTACAATAAGACTTAACTGCTCCTTAAACTCTTTTGGCCTTCCTTTTAGGTCTTTCAGTGTTTGGATTGGCTCTTTAAATAGGCTTTCATATTTAAATTCATCCTTTATTTCAAGATCAACCACTAAATCAGTAAGCTTTTTTTCCTTCTGAAGCTCCTGCTCTCTTATAATATTTAAATCTCTTTTAAGCTTTCCAACTGCAGTATCTAAGTCTTTTAAATCTATATCTACCTCCACCTTAGCTAAAATATTTAGATCGTTAAACTCATTTAAACTACTTAAATTATTTTCAATCTTTAACTTTAATTTATTAACCCCTGACCTTTTCTTATTAGCTTCATTAATTTCCAATTTTAATTTTTCTATTTCCAGTCTAAAATCCTTATCTATTAATAAACTCTTAGCTTTTGGTTCTTCTATACTAAATTTATCTTTCAAGCTAATATACAAGTCATCTAACTTGCTTTTTGCAACAGCAGCAGCATTAATAAACCTGTTGTATTTATCCTTTAAATTATCATAGCTTATATTCTCTTTGTGAAGTTCGTCTTTTAATTGCAGCTCCTTCTGTATATCGTAAATTTCATTAATATACTCAGCTTCTTTTATCTCATATTTATTAACTTTTAAGTTAAGCTCTTTTTCAACCTCTCTAAACTTATCAGAAAGCTCCTTTATTTTATCTTTTAATTCCTGTTCTGTACTTGTAATATCCTTTGTCAGAGCATTATATTCAGATATTAAGTCTTCTTTATCCTTTTCAACTATAGTTCCCGATTTATAAATGCTAAAATTTGAAAGTTCTCTTGAATGTTTCCCTTCCATATTCTCATAACTATTAATTGCACTATTGCACTCAGTTATTTCTTTTTCTATGTCGTCCCTTCGACCTTCTGCTGTATCAATTTGATTTTGCAATACGCTCAATTCTTCCATAACTCTTTTAAGGGAATTCTTATTTTTCTTATATTTTTCATAGGCTTCTATGAGTTCTTTAAAAGCTTTTGCTTTATTACTATTTTTTTCAATACCCCTCTCTAAAAGCTTTCCTCTTTGTTCATAACTTTTTATCTCACCTTTAATATTTAATATATTTTTCTCTAAATCAAGTTCTACTCGCCTTAAACTTAGAAGTTGATCTCCTAACAATTTAATTTCTTTTTTTAATCCCTCGTATAGTTCAAGTGTTAAAGGTGAATACTTAATCAGATTTCTTTTTTCTTCATAAAAGCCAATATTTTGTCGCTTGTCGTTTATCTTTGTTTCCAAAGCTTTTATTTCTGCTTCTCTACTATTTATTAGTTTTAAAAGCTCTCTTTCATTTAGCAGCTTATCATTAAAGGATATAAAGAAGTTTACTCCATCTAGGTTAACAATACCTTCGCTTATGCTTCCAAAACTCTTTTCAATATCTTTTCTATTAATTATTGATATTGGCAAAGAGGTAAATATATCTAAACATTCTTTTTCTAAAAGCTCAATTTCCTTATCATCCATTATCAAGGAATAGGGAATAAAGGGATTATTCTCTATAAGCTCTTCGTTCTTCTCCAATGGATATCCATTTTTCTTTAGCCATTCCATTCCATAAGTTATACTGATATCCTTCTCCCTAAGTTTTTCCTCGATGTCCTTAGATAGCTCTAAAACCTTTCCAGTTTTAAGCTTTATTAGTTCGCTGCTTATGCTATCAAATAGTTTTTTAAACTTTAATTCATCCTCTTTTAATAGATCTATCTTTCTATCGAAAGCATTAATTATGCTGTCATTGTCAAAAGCCTTGCCTGCTTCAAAATCAATAAACTTAATTATTTCTTTTCTTCTCTCTAATTCTTCCTCGACTTTTTCAAGCTCTAACTTTTTATTACCTAATTTATTTTCAACATTAGATATTTCCTTTACATTTTTAATTCTTTTACTCTCATTACTTTTTAGTTTTCCTTCGTTATCCAATATTTTTTCAGTAATGATCTTTTTTTCTTTATTTAGAACAAACTCTTCGTCATTAATTTGCTTACCAATAACCAGTAATTTGTCCTCATCGAAATATCCTTCAATATTTCTAAATAAATTTAAATCATAACTGCTATTAAAGCTTTCTTCTAACTTATCAAAGAATCCTATTTCAGATGATAGACTTCCTTTTCTGTCATTAAGATTGTTTAGTTCCCTTCGATTAACCTTCAGTTTATCAATAATAGTATCCTTTTCCCTTGCTAAGCTTTCTTTCAGTTTAATTTTATGTAATTTTTCTGTTTTTGCAGCTTCTAACTCTTTTTCTATAATTTCTTTTATTGTAAAACCTAAATTATTAATACGAGGGGCATTGTCCTTATTTTTCTTATTTAAAACATATAATTTAGTTTCTTGTTCCTGAAGTTCTTTTGAAGTGTTTTGGTAACTCCTATGTATCTTTGCACATTCTAAAATATTTTGTTTTTTTACTAAACAATTCTTTCTATGTTCACTTTCATTGACTAACTCTTCTTGATTTTTGATAGAAGCTTCTAGATTATGTATTTCATCTTGTTTTTTATAAATTTTTATAGATTCCTCTTCATACTGAAGCTCTTGAATTTTATCATTAAGCTCTTTAGCTAGTACTTCTAATGCTTCATCTTCCTTTTCTTTATCTTTAAAACTTTCTCTTAAATATTCCATTACATTTGCTATATAATTTTTAATCTCTTCTCTCTTTAGAGTGGTTCCTATGAATTCATCACAACATGAAAATATATCCTTAGATAATTCACTAAAGAGTTCTAACTTTGCTTTCTTATCTATATTTGCTTTATTTTGTTTATACTGCTTAATGTATCTATCTAGCAGCTGTCTATAGTTACCAATTCTATCTTCATCAGTTCTTAGTTTATTTTCAATAGCTGGCAAAAACCATTCTTTAACTAATCCGCTGCTGTCCTTTGCCTTAGTAAAAAGTTCTGACAGGCCAGATTCTTTAATATTTATTTGTTTAATTATAGTTTCCCATTCCCTATGATTTATCTTATATTCTTCTAATTTGCTAAAGTAATTTTTTGTGGTTATAGAATTATTCATATCATAATAATTAAACTTTAGGTTTTTATCCTTTTTTAAATTCTCAAACAAACTTTTACAGTTGGTAAAGCTCTTTACTACTCTTCTATCACTTTTCTCTTCAATTATAGGTATGCTGTCAATATCATAGTGATTTTTTACCTTGTACTCATGGATAAAGTTTATAATGTCAAGTTTCTCCTTAGAATTTTCATCAGAAGCAGCTTCTTTTTTTCTCACCATCATACCTGTGAGTAAATAACCTGCTCCATCATCAAGTTTCCATTCTACCAATATGTATGTAGGCGTAGGAGAGGTAAAATAACCTTCAAAGGCTCTATTTGTTGTATTTCTGTATCTTCTATTAACAAAAGGTGCCGTAACCATCTGTACAAGTACAGATTTTCCTCCTCCGTTTCTTAAATTAAGCATAGTATTTTCGCCATCTAAATAAAAGGTCTCATCATCTATTTTCATAGTATTATAATTATAGCTTAAGTTTACAAATCTGATTTTGTTTATCTTACTCATTTATCTCTTCTCCTAAGGCTTTTAGAACCCTATTGTAATTATTTTTATTTAAAAGGTTCCAATCCATAAAATTATCCAGCTTTTTAGTGGTTTTAATCATATCATCACCTTTAATATAATAAATTAAACCTTGGGTATCTAAAAAATCTAAAATCGTATTTATAAAACCTTCTTTAGTGGTCTTGGAGGTGCTTTTATTATCACTGCTCTTTAAGGCTTCAAACCGCTCAAGTATATTTTCAAAGGCAATTCCCCTATCTCCATTATCTAATGACCTGTCAATGCCAGCCTTTAATCTATCAGTAATAATATTCAGAAACTCTCCAACCTTAATATACTCTCTGGACTTGCTGGTAATACTTTGAGATCCATAAAACTCTACCAAGAGGGTCAATATTACAAATTGAGATAGATAATAATCCTTATCATTTGCCCCAGATTTACACAATGCTCTTTTAAGTTCACCTTTTGAATACCCTATGAAATCGTTATCTTCCTTTGGTATTAAATACACAATTCCACCGTATTTTTTAACATAACATTCTGAAGCTTCTCCAAGTTCCTTTACAAGCTCAGTTATATTTTGATTTTCCGAATAGCCTTTATAGAGCTCTTCCTCACCTTCTTTTAGTTCACCATTCTTTAGTAAATAATAAAATATCTTATTGCTAATCCTGATTTCTTCAGTAGTATATGCCATTACAAAGTTAATCCTCCTGACTTTTTAATCTCAATAGAGATATCCGAGCATATGAAATTCTTTATATCTCCATTTTCATTTAGCAAACCTTCTAACTTGACATCTTCGTTGTCCAATGCTTTTTCAACGGTTATCTTTGCTATTTTTTTAAAACTGCTGTTTGCATCAATGATTTCTAATATACTTTTGTTAAGTTGAAATTCTATTTCTCCAGATTCAACAGAATTTTTTCTTTCTTCTCTTATTTCAGCTATATCTATAGTTCTGTTTTTAAGCAGTTCAATAATTACTTCTCTAAATATTTCTACTGTTGGTATCAAAGTATTCATTAATACTTGGCTTTCCTTTATTAAAGAGTTAATTTCACCTAAAGTAATTTTCCCTCGGGTAATTGCCAGTTCCAAAACTACCTCTATTACCCCTTTATACTTTTCTAGCCTTTCTAACTTTTTCTTATTTTCAGCTTCAGTAAGTGCCTTTTCATCAAAGGAGAGTTCCTCATCTTCTTCTATTTCAACTTTTCTAATTACCTTTTGATATTCTAAAGCTTTGTTAATGTTATAGAACTTTCTCTGCTGCATTCTAAATAATGGCCTTAAAAATATATCAATATCCTCTAATTTATTTGGGTTGTCTAGTATTTTATCATAGACCTCT
This sequence comes from Clostridium sp. CX1, assembly GCF_025398335.1. GTDB lineage: Bacteria > Bacillota > Clostridia > Clostridiales > Clostridiaceae > Clostridium_AM > Clostridium_AM tanneri. The sequence goes on along the minus strand of NZ_JAODOO010000003.1, from coordinate 244,467 downwards.
GTTCTAAAATTAAATCTTTCGATTAATGACATTTTTGAAATGTTCTCCAGTTCTTTACCATAAACCTCCTTCAAATCAAAGTGCTTTTTTAAAACTCTTTGATCTTCGTCAATGGTTCTACTTAGGTATTTTTCAATTATTTTTAAATTATTAAGATTTTCTTCTTCCTCTTTAGTTAGCTCTTTAATATGTATATCATGTTCAATAAACTCATTAATTTTCTCATTTACCGTCTCTCTATGTATAATGAACTGCTTTTTAGTACTACTTAAAAGTTCTAAGTTTCCTGACATCATAGCCTTATATTCTTCTGTTGAATAGGCAAGGGGATTTTCCCTTATCTTTCTTATGGCATCTTCCATACTTTGCACCCTTATTCTGAGCATGTTGAATATATTTTTAATATCATCTACTGCCTTATCATAGGAGGCTTTTTCTAGATGCATTTTAAATACAATTTCATGGATGGTAATTTTTAAATTCTCCTCTATTTCCAAAGTAGATAAAAGAAGAGAATAGCCATCATCAGTCAATGAATAGGAAACCCTTCTCACCCCTTCAATATATTCCATTTTGTTTCTGATAAAACTTATATTTATATCCTTATATTGTCCCTCTTTAAAATTATAAGCTTTGAAGTACATAGCATTTCCTTCATCACACAAGATTGTGTTAACTATAAACTCACTTAGCTCCCTGCACTCCTCATAGGAAATTCCCTTTTTAAAGTGAAGATTATTAACCTCATCAATAAAAACAGCTATATGATCAATAGTACATAGCTCTTCCTTTAGAGATTGCTCCATTATGTAAAGTAATACCGAAAATATTAGGTTATCTTGTTCATAGCCTTCTTCAAAACCATACCTTTTCCAGGTGCCTTTAGCTATACTATTCCTAAAAAGCAAGGCATAGGCACCGATTTTTTTCATTCTAATATGCTGTACATCTAAAAAGATTAAATCCATTTTATCCTCCAACTACAAATCTGTAATATTAACTATTTCCTGCGGTATATATAAATCATCTTTTAATATCTTTTCTATTTCATCTCTATATTCCCTATCAAATTCTCTTAAAAATACTTGGCTAATATTTCTATTCTGTCCTTCTTTAGTTTTTGGCAAACAGATCTTGTCAGCTTTTGCCTTATCAATCATTTTCTTATATCCCTTTATAAATGGTGCTATGTTATATTCCTTACTAAATAATTCGTACAGCCCTTCGTATATAACTATTCCTTCATAATCCAAGTCACCAAAATATAATATGGTATTTCCGCTATCAGAAACGTAGTCTTCCACGGATATTTTATAATCCTTAAAGGCCTTGCTGACATTTTTTCCACCTCCATATATTAAAGTGCTTATATCTTCCTCTAATATACTTTCTCCTCCACTTATCAAGTGTCTTCTCATCGTGTAGTAAGTATCCTTATTTTCTATTATTAAAACTTTCTGTGGCGCTTTCGTGGATTTTGAATAATAGGCTAGAGGTTCAGAGGTGTCATAATAATTTAATTCTTCTAGTTCCAATCCTAAGTTTTTTACGATGGTTTTTCCGCCTTCTTTTTGTAAGAACTTTTCTCTTCCCCATATCTGAAAAGACCTTTCATTCATGGAAACAGGCTCTTTTAATAACTGCTGCTTATTTGTAATAAAATCACTTAGTTTAAGAATATACTCTCTATGTTCTTTATACTTGTCTATATGACTCTTGTAATACCCGATACTTAACTTAGGTGAGAGCTTGTAATTTATTTCTTCGAGAAACTCACTATTATCTTCACCTTTTTGCAATATTCTGTACTTTTTGTATAGTGTCGGTCTTTTGCCATTTCCCCCACTGCTTTTTACTGGAGAAAGTTTTTCATCTTTTATTAGGTTAGTTATTAATTTACATAAGTCATTATAGGTTTCTGTTTTATACATTTTTTCTAGTTGGTCTAATTCTATTACTTTTTTGTTATAGTTATTTAAATTCATATTCCACCTCAAGTTAACGTCAGAATTGCTATAAATAAAGCGAATGGATTTATTAATGAGAAGTATTAATGCTATTAGCTATATGTTACATAACTACTAATTAATTGACTATGTTTTCTAGGTTTTACTTATTCCCTGATTATTATTTTACCATTATCCATAAAATATAACCATATTTACTAAGGGTGGTGATATCATGACCGCAGAAGAAAAAGCATACATTGCAGGAATAATAGATGGAGAGGGAAGCATTATGCTTATTAGCCTTCACAAAAATCAATACCCTTCCCCTATGATAAGCATAAGTTCAACAACTATGGAATTATTAGAATGGATAAAATCAACTGTAGGAAAAGGTACCATTATAAACAAGAAAAACTATAATACCGAAAGACATAAAAACTCCTATACCTATTACTTAAAATATAATGATGCTATTGAATTGCTTAAAGAAATTGAATCTTACCTTGTAATTAAGACAAAAAAGAAAAGAGCTCAAATGATCATCAATGAATACAAGGATGTTACACCTCGTAATGGACGGTATTCATCGGAATTGCTAGCCTTAAAGGAAAAGTTTTATGAAGAATTTATAGCAATAAAATAAGCCCGGCCTATGCCGAGCTTATTTTATATGTATGGTGGAGGTGAGGGGACATGCCTTTCCATTGTCTCCAATGGCACTGACTATATCTTGACCTTATTCCCAAGGCCCCTGGCGTATTATAGAGGTCATAAATTTTTAATCAACCTCTATCCTAGTACTTCATACCCATAAGGATTTAGAAGCCTATGAGTCGATACATGGCTGTTGAGTTTCCTCACATACCACTCGGTATTGCCGTCGTCGTCACACGTTACGGTTTCACCGATAAAGCCAGATTTTCACTTATGAATTACTTCATAAGGCGACTCTTATGAATCGAACCCCTGTCCGAAAGCAGTAATACCTAGGCATCTCCGAGTGCAGTCCTTATTTTAACATTCCCTCTGCCAGCCGCCCAAGGACAGGCTTCTGGTTTCAGTAGCTTCATAAATCCCGTTTCTAGGTCAAAGCTTTCCTAGACTCGTTTCACCGCTGTCGACGCCCTATCCTAAGCCGCGGTACTCAAAGGTAGAACGTAGCAGACTAAGCTGCTAATGCAAAATTATCGTTTGCGTTTATCTTTAATCCCATAGTTTTTTAACGCGGGCCCACAGGTTCCCTCGACTCGCTTCCTAGATACAACAAACCCCCGTCGAAACCAAGTACACCCCCATGTTATTGAATATAACACTTCGGTTAGTAAGTGTATCTCCTAAAATATATAAACGCATTTTTATATTAAATTTTGTTATTAAATTGTACCATTTAAAACTCTCATCGTCAAGGACTTTTAACCACCTGACAGTTATTATAATACACCATAAGTTGCGAGTTATCAATAGTATTATTAACTCCAACTGAGTAACTTATTTCCTAAAAGTCATGACCTTGCTCTTAAATATAGAACAAGGTCTTTATTTTAGATTAGAAACATTGCTACTATAGTAGTAACAACTAAGCCAATGACAACTGGTTTAATGTTCCTCTTAGCTAATTCAAAGGCATCAACTCCGCATATAGCTGCTACAGGTATTACTGCCCAAGGAATTATAGTTCCTCCACCAACCCATATTCCAGCTATCTGTCCTAGTGCAGTCAATGTTTCTACGCCGCCACCTAAGGCTGTTGAAAATAGGTTTGCTATAGAACCTACTAGAGATATTCCCGAGAAACCAGAACCATCTAAACCGGTAATGGCTCCTACTGCAGTAAGTGTTCCAGATGCTACAACTGAATTTAGCGGTACTGAATTAGCGAGAGCTACTCCAAGGTCGTTAACTATACCATGGGAACCAGATGGAAGTATCTTTCCGAATATCTCTGTGAATGCTGAATCTCCAAGGTAAAAGAAAGCTGCTATAGGAATAACTACTCCAAATATCTTAAATCCAAATTGTAATCCCTTAATAAGATCACTAGTTATCTTTTCTAATGACTCTTTTTTATAGGAAATTACAGATATTAAGCTTAGTATAAACACTGCAGTTCCTCCTATTAAAGCTGTTGCATCTCCCCCCTGTAGCTTGGCAATATACATTATAAATATATCTACTGCAAATAATCCTAGAGTAAGTACGCCCAAAAACTTTCTAGCTTTACTTGATGGGATTAAAACAGGAGCCTTTTCCGCCGCAATTTCCTCTTCTCCATTATAGTCTACGGTAAGCTTTCCATTCTTAATATCTTTCCTAAGTAAGTAAAATGCTGCTGCTGTAGTTACTAAACCCATAGTTATTGTTAGAGGTACACTGGCAGAAATAACACTGGCTACTTCTATTCCTGCTGCATCTGCTGTAAGCTTAGGTGCTGCTTGTATTATATAATCACTGGACAATGCTATACCATGTCCGAACAAGTTCATAGATATAGCCACCCCTATAGCTGGAAGTCCTGCCTTTTTAGCTATAGGTAGAAATAACGCACCTATAAGTGCTACCGCTGGCGATGGCCAGAAAAACCAGGATAGTATCATCATTACTATACCTATAACCCAGTATGCAATCCAATAGTTCTTAATAATCGGTTTAAAAGGAGATATTAGTTCTTCATTGATTCCTGCTGCTATTAAAACGTTACTCATAGCAGTTATGATAGAAATGATAAATATGGTAGGCATTAGTTCTTTTGTTGCATAAACAAAGCTGTTAAATACTCCCATGGTAGACTTATATATGGAGCCTGTCCCTATGAGACCAAGCAAGAATATACCTACTATACATATGAGGGTTATATCTTTTTTTCTAACCATAGCTGCAATAATTATTAATATAAAAATTAAATAAATGTAATGTAGAGAAGTTAATGTAATGCTCATTTTTTGCCTCCCTATAAAATTATTATGATAATAGATTATGCAGCATAGGTGGCTATGGTGATAGTTTATTGGTTGTTTAATAATAGTTATTCCATAAAAGCATGTTTTATTAGAAAAATTGCTTTCACCTTATCAAATTAAATATAATTTCATTCTGCATCTATCTTCACAGCATGATTGAAAGTCACTAAAAAACAAAAAAGGCTGCAAAGTTACAGCCTTATCTTAATCTTTCTTTCATTTGTCTATCAATATCTCTTTTTGCTGCTTTTTCAAGCATTGCGTCTCTCTTATCGTAATCCTTTTTACCTCTAGCCACCGCTAAATTTACTTTTACTCTACCATTTTTAAGATAAAGTGATAGCGGTATAAGTGTATATCCCTTTTGAGTTGTATATCCTAATAATCTAGATATTTCGCTCTTGTGAAGCAGCAGCTTTCTGTCTCTCAAAGGATCTCTATTAAATATATTACCTTGCTCATAAGGACTAACGTGCATATTACGAATAAATATCTCTCCATTTAAAATATCTGCATAGCTGTCTCTTAAATTTGCCTTACCAGCTCTAATAGACTTTACCTCTGTTCCTACAAGCTCTATGCCTGCCTCCATACTTTCTTCTATAAAATAATCATGTCTTGCTTTTCTATTTTCAGCTAGTGTTTTATTTCCAGTCTGTTTCTTCATATCAACACCTACTTTTTCTTTATATAAGATATTTTATTATATTACAGATATATCCAAAAGTCAATATTTCTAAGAGCTGCTCTGGGAGAAATAGTTACTTTCCATTATAGCAAGGGCAACAGCACCTATAACACCTGCATCTATTCCTAAGGCTGCTGGTACTATCTTAGTACTTTCCGCCATAGCTTTAAAACATCTCTCGTTAACTACTTCTTTTACTCTTTCAAATACTATGTTTCCACCCTTTGAAACTCCCCCTCCGATTATCACCATCTCTGGATCAAAGGAAGCAATTACATTAGCTACACATATCCCAAGATAGTTTAATGCTTTATCAAGAACTTTTTTAGCTATTTTGTCACCTTTTTCTGCTTCTTTAAATACCTCATAGGCTGTTATATCTTCATATGCTACTAAAGACGTATCTACTCCCTTTGCAACCTCTTCTCTTGCTGCTCTTCCTATTGCAGTACCTGATGCTAATGCTTCTGCACAGCCATAGTTGCCGCAGTTACAAAGAGGCCCCTCCTTTTCTAAGGTTGTATGTCCTATTTCTAAAGCGTTTGAAGTATTCCCTCTATAGATTTTTCCGTTTAATACAGCTCCTCCACCTATTCCAGTAGAAACTGTTATAAATACCATGTTATTTGTTCCTTTACCTGCTCCAAATACATATTCACCTATTGCCGCCGCATTGGCATCATTATCTAGGTAGACAGGAATGTTAAACTTATCCCTTAAAGGGTTAACCACATTGAAATTCTTAAAAGGAAGATTAGGAGTAGTTATGATTTTTCCCTCCTTTGCGTCTAGAGGTCCTGGAGAACCTATACCTATAGCTGCTATTTTATCTATATCTACTTTAGAATCTAGTATTACTTTTTCTATTACAGATATTATTCTTTGTAGTACTGCCATTTCCCCCTCTTCTGCTTTCGTAGCAAGAGTGTACTTAGAAAATATATCTCCATTAAAGCTTGCAACAGCTCCACTTATCTTAGTTCCACCTAGGTCGATTCCTACTACAAACTTACCTTCCATGGTAACTCCTCCTTTGCATAATACTCTATTTAATTATACACTATATACCATAGCTACCACAAATACTCATTTATATCTTCTAAAGCAGCTGAATTTTTATTAACTAAGCTGTAAGTATTTCAAGAACATCTTAAAAAATTAAAAAGACGAGATTGCAAAGCTTGCATCCTCATCTTTTTTGTTTATCATTAATTGATTTCTATTCCTCTAACCCTATCTAAGCTTTCTTTGAAAATTCTCTGCAAGAACTATCTCTGAAGTTTTAGAGTCACTTTTCATCTTTAAATCATTTCTGTTTAAATCCCTATTTCCAATCCCATCGGTAGTGTAATCTTCAACTGGTGCTATAGATAATTCGCTAGAGTTTTCCTCAAGATTTCTAGGTATGCTTACTTCCTCTGAAGCCATTGTTGGTTGTGGCAGCTCTCCATAAGCTTCTTCTATTCTGGCATTTTCACTGTTTAAGTCACCATTACCTATTCCATCTGTTGTAAAATCTCTTTTTTCTCCACTTTCAGCCATATCTTCCTCATCTCCTTTTACTAATTCAAAGTAAATCTCATGAGAGAACATATCAACCTTTAAAACTCTAATTCTTACATCATCGCCTAGTCTGTATATATTCTTAGTTCTTTCTCCTATGAGACTTAGATGCCTTTCATCATAAACATAATAGTCATCATCCATAGTACTCATATGCACAAGACCTTCTATAGTATTTGGGAGTTCTACAAACATTCCAAAGTTAGTAACGGAAGATATTATACCATCATACTCTTCTCCAATTTTTTCACTCATATATTCAGCTTTCTTTAAATCATCTACTTCTCTTTCCGCATCTTGAGCCAATCTTTCCATATCTGAAGATTGCTTTGATGCAGCTTCTACTTCTGCTGTTAATTTTTTTGTTCTCTTATCATCTATTTTACCATTTATAAATTCCTTTATTATTCTGTGAATAATAAGGTCTGGGTATCTTCTGATAGGTGATGTAAAGTGGCAGTAGTATTTTGCCGCTAATCCAAAGTGTCCTACGCACTCTGGTGAATATCTAGCTTGCTTCATGGAGCGAAGTAAAAGTGTACTAACAACTGTTTCTTCCTTCTTACCCTTGATCTTTTCAATTACGTCCTGCAGTGCTTTAGGATGTAGTTCCTGTCCCCACTTTATTACATATCCCAAATTATGAATAAATTCTCCAAAGTGTTGAAGTTTTTCTTCATCTGGATCTTCGTGTATTCTATATACAAATGGCATATTAGCCCAGAACATATGCTCAGCTATAGTTTCATTACATACCAGCATAAATTCCTCAATTATTCTATTGGCTATTGCTCTCTCATAAGGCTTTATTTCTATAGGTTTTCCTAATTCATCAAGAATTATTTTGCATTCTTCAAAGTCAAAATCTATAGCACCACGGTTAAGCCTTCTTTTGTTTAATACACCACAAAGTTCTTCCATAAGCTTAAAGGTATCAACTAGATAATCATATCTTTCCATGACCTCTGGATCTTTGTCTCTAAGTATCTTTGTAACATTAGTATAAGTCATTCTCTCATTAGTTTTTATGATACTTTCCATTATTTCATGATCAACTACTTTACCAGACTTATCAATTTCCATAAAACAGCTTAGTGTAAGCCTATCAATCTGTGGATTTAAGCTGCATATACCATTTGAAAGTTTCTTAGGAAGCATTGGTATAACTCTGTCTATTAAATATACAGATGTTCCTCTGTTTAACGCCTCTTTGTCTAATGGATTTTTTTCTCTTACATAGTGAGATACATCTGCTATATGTACCCCTAGATAGTAGTTTCCATTTTCTAATTTTTCTATGGATATAGCATCGTCTAAATCCTTTGCATCCTCTCCATCTATTGTAACTATGGTTAAGTCTCTTAAATCTTTTCTTCTTGAGTACTCTTCTTCTGGTATTTCTTCTGGTATTCCGTCTGCAAAGGAGTCTACCTTTGGCGGAAACTCTTCAGGCAGACCGTATTTCTTAATTATAGTAAGTATATCTATTCCTTTTTCGCCTTTCTTACCTAATATCTCTACCACTTTTCCCTCAGGATTTCTTCTTTTGTCCGGCCAAGAAGTTATTTCTGCTATAACAATTTCTCCAGTTTTAGCTCCTTTTCTAGATTCCTTAGGTATAAATATGTCTTGATATATTCTTTTTTCTTCCGGTACTACAAAGCCAAAGTTTTTACTGTCTTCATAGGTACCTATAACAGTTTTATTGGACCTCTCCAGTATTCTTATTATTTCTCCTTCTCTTTTCTTTCCTCTATTTTCTTCTCTTGTTACTTTAACCACTACTTTGTCACCATTCATTGCTCCATTCATGTATGAGGATGGTACAAACACATCTGGTGTCTGGTCATGCGGTATTACAAAGCCAAAACCCTTTTGATGACCTTGAAGCTTTCCAACAGCAAGACCCATTCTTTCTGGAACTCCGTAATGTTCAGTACGGGTTTTTACTATTTCTCCGTCCTTTTCCATGTCATTCAATATCTTCTCAAAATCTTTTCTGTCTGCTTTTCTTATACTAAAAACTCTTTCTAATTCTCTTAAATCCATTGGTTTATATGCTTGTTCTCTCATAAAGCTTATAAGGGTTTCTCTAATATTCATATTTCTCACCTCGTAGTATTTTAATGTTATAATTCATCCTTCCTACACATTCCAAATACGTCTATTTAAATATATGTAAATTCTTACGCTTTTACCTGTAGAATTATTTATTATTATCTTTGTACTATTACCTTAAAAATATTCATATTAGAATATTTTTATAGCCTTATATGGTATTTTTGAAAGGTAATTGTTTTTATATTGTAATCTTAATAATATAGCAAAATTATCCATCAGTCAAATCGGTATATATTATTTGAAACAGATGTATTTAAACTCAATTATTAATTTTATAAAATAAATAGAGCGGTACAAGACCGCTCTATTTATGTAAATCAACCTATTGTATTATATTCTGCACCATGCATAAAATAGCGAATATTATTCCACATATAACTGTAACCCTTGATAGCATTGCCTCTGAAGTTCTTGACTTATTTTTTGAATAGAAGGATTCACTTGTTCCTCCGGAGACTAATCCACTTAATCCATTAGTCTTGCTTGGTTGTGCTAATACAACCGCTATTAATATAATAGCTACTATAGTCTGAATAACCATTAAAACAGTACGCATGCATTCACCTCCTGGCACTTTCACAAATTTCATTTTAACATATTAACCGGGTCATTACAATGACATAATTAACATACTAAAATACTGCAGCCTTACTGTATGTAAAGCTGCAGTGCTTAATTTACACTAACTATCTTTTAATATTATAGAAGGCTTTTAAACCTCTGTATTCACCCATCTCATCTAATTCTTCTTCTATTCTAAGAAGTTGGTTGTACTTAGCAACTCTTTCTGATCTTGCTGGAGCACCAGTCTTTATTTGTCCTGCGTTTACTGCAACAACTAGATCAGCTATAGTTGTGTCTTCAGTTTCACCAGATCTGTGAGAAACAACAGCAGTATAGCCTGCTCTTTCTGCCATTTCTATAGCATTTAATGTTTCTGTAAGTGTTCCTATTTGGTTTAATTTTATAAGTATAGAATTTGCAACTCCCTTTTCTATACCGGTTTTTAATCTACTTGTGTTAGTTACAAATAGGTCATCTCCTACTAACTGAACCTTATCACCTAATTTTTCGGTTATTATCTTCCAGCCTTCCCAGTCCTCTTCTGCCATACCATCTTCTATTGAGATTATTGGATACTTATTTACTAAATCTACATAGTAATTGGCCATTTCTTCAGGAGTTAAAACTTTACCTTCACCAGCTAAATTATATTTTCCACCTTCAAATATTTCTGATGAAGCTGGGTCTAGAGCTATGAATATTTCTTTTCCTGGAGTATAGCCAGCTTTTTCTATTGCTTCAACTATAACTTGAATTGCTTCTTCATTTGACTTTAAGTTTGGAGCAAATCCTCCTTCATCACCAACACCAGTGTCATATCCCTTTGACTTTAATAGGGATTTTAATGCATGATAAACTTCTGCACACATTCTCAAAGCTTCACTAAAGCTTGGTGCACCTGCAGGCATTATCATAAATTCTTGTAGATCTACATTATTATCAGCATGCTTTCCACCATTAATTATATTCATCATCGGTACTGGAAGAACCTTTGCATTTACTCCTCCAATATATTGGTATAAAGGAAGTCCTAAATAATTAGCAGCTGCACGAGCACAAGCTAAGGACACTCCAAGCATAGCATTAGCTCCAAACTTCCCTTTGTTATCTGTTCCATCAAGTTCTATCATAGTTTTGTCTATTGCAACTTGATCAAATACATTCATTCCTATAAGTTCTTCAGCTATGTAGTTATTTACGTTATCTACAGCTTTTAGTACACCTTTTCCGTTGTATTTAGTCTTATCATCATCTCTTAACTCTACTGCTTCAAACATTCCAGTAGATGCTCCTGATGGTACTGCTGCCATTCCTATAGTCCCATCTTCTAAAACAACTTCAACCTCTACTGTTGGAAATGCTCTTGAGTCAAGAATTTGTCTAGCTAATACGTCAACAATTTCTACATAATTTTTCATGTTATACATTCCTCCTGTTTTTTATCAGCATAAATGAAAATTTACGCTAATATTATAAATTTTTCGTCAATTTGAGGTAAAAATTTTTAAATTGGGAGCAGGAAAGTTCCTATTCCCAATTTAAGATTATTTTATAAGGCTTTTCCCAGTCATTTCTGTAGGCTTATCTAATCCCATAACTTGAAGCATTGTTGGGGCTATATCTGCTAGTATACCGCCATCTCTTAATGGTTTAGCTTCTGCTGCTACATATAGGAATGGAACTGGATCTGTTGTATGAGCTGTCATTGGCTTACCTGTAGAGTAATCTATCATTTGCTCTGCATTACCATGATCTGCAGTTATAAATGCAGTTCCGCCCTTCTCTAATATTTTATCCACTACTTTTCCTAAACATACATCTACAGCTTCTACAGCTTTTTTAGCTGCTTCAATTACCCCTGTATGTCCTACCATATCTGGATTTGCATAGTTACATATAATCATGTCGTATTTATCTTCATCAAGTCTACTTAATAATTCCTCTGTAAGCTCATAGGCACTCATTTCAGGCTTCATATCGTAAGTAGCAACCTTTGGGGATGGTATAAGAGCTCTATCTTCATTTGTATTTGGCTCTTCAACTCCTCCATTAAAGAAGAAAGTTACATGAGCATATTTCTCTGTTTCAGCTATTCTCAATTGATTTTTTCCTAGTTTACTTACATACTCTCCTAAAGTATTTGCGTAACTTTCATTTCCAAAGGCTACATCTACACCTTCTAAAGTTACATCATACTCAGTTAAGGATATAAAGGTAAGATCTAGAGTTTCTCTCTCAAAACCATCAAATACCTTATCATTTATAGCTCTTGTTATTTCCCTAGCTCTGTCTGGTCTAAAGTTAAAGAATATTACAGAGTCCTTATTCTTTATAGTGGCCTTTGGCTTTCCGCCTTCCACTATTATTGATGGAAGTACAAATTCGTCTGTTTTGTTATCATTATATGATTTATCAACAGCTTCTATAGCACTTGCTGCTTCCTCACCTTTACCAAGAACCATTGCATTGTATGCAAGCTGAACTCTTTCCCATCTCTTGTCTCTATCCATAGCATAGTATCTTCCTGATACTGTTGCTATTTCTCCAGTTCCAAGCTCTTTCATAAAACTTTCTATATCTGATATATACTCTTTAGCTGAAGCTGGAGGAACATCTCTTCCATCAAGAAATCCGTGAAGATATACCTTTTGAACACCTTTTCCTTTTGCTAATTTTAGAATGCCTTTAAGATGATCTGTGTGTGAATGGACTCCTCCTGGGGATAAAAGTCCCATTATATGAAGTGTTGAATTGTTTTCTTTAGCGTTTTTTATAGCCTTATTTAGAGCTTCATTTTCAAAAAAGTCTCCATCCTTTATTGACTTAGTTATCCTAGTCAACATTTGATATACTACTCTTCCTGCACCTATATTTAAGTGTCCAACTTCTGAGTTACCCATTTGTCCTTCAGGTAGTCCAACACTCATGCCGCTAGCCCCTATTTCTGTATTAGGGTAGTTGGCCAAATATCTATCATAATTTGGCTTATATGCTGCCTTAACTGCGTTTCCTTCTACTTTGTCTGAAATTCCGAATCCGTCAAGTATGATTAATGCTACTGGTTTCTTACTCATTTCTACCTCCAAATTTGTAAGTTGAAAGTTAAAAGCTAATAGTTTAGGCACCTATCAATTCTTAACTTTCAACTGTTCACTGAATTAATAGTTAACTATTGCTGCGAAATCTTCTGCCTTTAAACTAGCTCCGCCCACTAATGCTCCATCTATGTCTGATTGAGCCATTTGAGCTTTTATTGTAGATGGCTTTACAGAACCGCCGTATTGAATTCTTACTTTGTCAGCTGCGTCTTTTCCGTACATTGAAGTTATTACACTTCTTATATATGCTATAGTTTCGTTTGCTTGTTCATCTGTAGCTGTTTTTCCTGTTCCTATAGCCCAAATTGGCTCATAAGCTATAACTACTTTTTCAACTTGCTCAGTTTTAAGTCCTGCTAAATCTAGTTTTATTTGTCTTCCTAAAACTTCTTCAGTTACATTTGCTTCTCTTTCTTCTAAGGACTCACCGCAGCAAACTATAGGTACTAAGTTATGCTCTAATGCCTTCTTAGTCTTTTTGTTTACAGTTTCATCTGTCTCATTGAAATATTGTCTTCTCTCACTATGTCCAATTATTACATATTCCACTCCCATTTGTGCAAGCATTGCTGGTGCTACCTCTCCAGTATATGCTCCACTTTCTTCAAAATGCATATTTTGTGCTCCAACTTTTATGTTAGTTCCCTTTACCGCTTTTAAAACTGCATCTAATGCAATAAATGGTGGACAAACTACTACATCACCTTTTGCATCCTTTACTGCAGGTATTAATCCCTCAACTAACTTTAATCCTTCTTCTATAGTATTGTTCATTTTCCAGTTTCCAGCTATTATAGATTTTCTCATTATTATCTACCTCGATCCCTTTATTTATTTTAGAGTCAGGGATAATTATTATTTATAAATAAATTATATCACATATGTGTCATATTTTAAAATTTTTAGTCTTGATTATTTATTAATAATAACTTCCCTATTTCTTTTTATTTTATATGTAAATATTTTCATCTTTTTAATTTAAATATATTCTAAAATTTTTAGTTAACATTTTCTTTTATAAATTAAATTGACTAAGATATATGGATTCAATCTAAACAATTCTAATTGAAAGCTAGCTTAAAATATGATTAAGGTATATATAGTTAATCAAGTATTAAAATTTACTATATATACCTATCTACATCTTAAGTTATAATCCTATTTATCGTTAAGTGCAGTAATCCCTGGTAATTCCTTACCTTCTAGGAACTCAAGAGAAGCTCCACCACCTGTTGATATATGAGTCATCTTATCTCCAAATCCTAGGTTGTTAACAGCTGATGCACTGTCTCCTCCTCCGATTATTGTGGTAGCATCTGAGCTAGCCATAGCCTCTGCAACAGCATAAGTTCCTTTTGCAAAGCTTGGGAATTCAAATACTCCCATCGGTCCGTTCCAAACAACTGTTTTAGCTTCCTTTACTGCTTGAGCAAATAATTCTGCGCTCTTTGGTCCTATGTCTAAACCTTCGTGATCAGAAGGTATATCTCTTCCTTCTGAAACTATAGGAGTTTCATCTTTTCCAAACTTTTCAGCGTAAGTTACATCTACTGGAAGCAGTAATTTAACTCCTTTTTCTTCCGCTTTTTTCATCATTTCTTTTGCATAATCAATTTTGTCTGCTTCTAAAAGTGAATTTCCAACTTCATGGCCTAGAGCCTTTAAGAATGTATATGCCATTCCTCCACCTATTATTAAAGTATCTACTTTTTCTAATAGATTGTTTATAACTCCAAGCTTATCTGAAACCTTTGCTCCACCAAGTATTGCTACAAATGGTCTTACTGGATTTTCAACTGCATTTCCTAAGAACTTTAATTCTTTTTGAATTAAATATCCGCATACTGAAACCGGTAAGAATTCAGTAACTCCAACTGTTGAACAGTGTGCTCTGTGAGCTGTTCCAAAAGCATCATTAACAAAAACTTCTGCAAGTGATGCTAATTCCTTTGAAAAGTTCTCCTCATTCTTAGTTTCTTCTTTTCTGTATCTTGTGTTTTCTAGTAGTACAACATCGCCATCTTTCATTTCAGCTACTGCTTTCTTAGCATTTTCTCCAACAACATTGTCATCAGCAGCGAACACTACTTCTTTTCCAAGCATTTCTGATAGTCTATTAGCAACTGGTGCTAATGATAACTCTTTCTTTGGCTCTCCCTTTGGTTTTCCAAGATGTGAACAAAGTATTACTTTTGCACCATTTTCAACTAAGTACTTTATAGTAGGCATTGCACCTACTAATCTATTTTCATCAGTAATTTTTCCATCTATTAGCGGAACATTAAAATCACATCTCACCAAAACCTTTTTTCCTTTTACTTCTACATCTTCAATTGTCTTTTTGTTAAAAGCCATTTATAACACTCCTTTTCTTCAATTGAGAATTTGGAATTGGGAATGGTGGGTCATTTTCACTCCCAATCCCCCATTCCCAATTATATATCAGTTTCTATCATTTGCCTAACCAATTACTTCCAAACATTAATCCTATCAAATAGCTTAACTTATTAAAAAGGGTCTGGCCTTATAGCCAAAACTACAAAACCAGACCTATTTTATTAATATATGAAACTCCTCATCGTTACCTCTGAGGAGTAACCGATTCGCACTAAATCAGAGATTTAGGCTCTCTGGTTATAGTCTATCAGCAACGTATTTAGTTAAGTCAGCTAGTCTGTTTGAATATCCAGCTTCGTTGTCATACCATGAAACAACCTTAACCATGTTTCCTTCGATAGCCATTGTTGACATAGCATCGATGATTGATGATCTTTCATCTCCTCTGTAGTCGATAGATACTAATGGCTCTTCACTGTATCCAAGGATACCCTTCATATCAGTTTCTGATGCTTTCTTTAATGCAGCGTTTACTTCATCTACAGTAACGTCTTTTCCTAATTCAACAACTAAATCAGTACATGATACTGTAGGAGTTGGAACTCTTAATGAGAATCCGTTTAATTTTCCTTTTAATTGTGGTAATACTAGTGCAACAGCCTTAGCAGCTCCTGTAGTTGTTGGAACCATTGACTCAGCAGCAGCTCTAGCTCTTCTCATATCTTTGTGTGGAGCATCAAGTAATCTTTGGTCTCCAGTGTATGAGTGAACAGTTGTCATTAATCCTTTAACTATTCCAAACTCTCTATCAAGAACTTTAGCAAATGGTGCTAAACAGTTTGTTGTACATGAAGCATTTGATATTATGTGGTGGTTAGCTGCATCGTACTTCTCTTCGTTAACTCCCATAACTATTGTTATATCTTCGTTTGAAGCTGGCGCTGATATAAGAACCTTTTTAACAGTTCCTCCAAGATGAGCGTTAGCCTTTGTAGCATCAGTGAAGAATCCTGTTGATTCTATAACTATTTCTGCTCCTACTGAATTCCAATCTATATTCTTTGGATCTTTTTCAGCAAATATCTTTATTTCTTTTCCGTTAACTGCAATTGAACCCTCTTTAGCTTCTACAGTTCCGTCAAATTTTCCGTATAATGAATCGTATTTTAATAAATGAGCTAATGTCTTAGCATCTGTTAAATCATTTATACCTACTATTTCTAATTCATTAGCATAGTTTTTTACTAATGCTTTAAATACATTTCTTCCTATTCTTCCAAAACCATTGATACCAACTTTAATCATGTAAAACTCCTCCTAAACAATTAAATAATTTATATATATGATAAAATTTATTGGCTATTTTAAAAGTTCCATTATCTCTCTGGCAGCACCTTCATCTGTTACTAATACACTATTATGGTAGTTTTTTTGTATAGAAATAATTGCTTCTGCTTTTTCTTTTCCACCAGCTACAGCTATCAATGTATCTATTTTCCCTATCTCTTCATTTCTTATTCCTATACTTGGTGTAGAGTACACAATTTTTCCTTCTTCATCATGGTAATACCCAAAGGCTTCTCCAACTGCTCCAGAGTTCTCTATCTTCTGTATTTCTTCTGAAATTAATCCCCTTCTTCTGGACATTTCATCTGCTCTACCAATACCGTATATTAAAATGTTAGCATTATATACAGTGTCTAAAATGTCTTTAACATCTTTTTCTTGAATTATAGTGCTCATAGCTTTATCACTTAGGTTATCAGGCACATGAAGTAATCTATAATTCCCCTCTAGTTTGCTAGCAAGTTTTTCAGCAAGGGTGTTCGCCTGAGTCTCTATATTTCTTCCCATTCCGCCTCTAGCAGGCACCACTAAAATATCTTTAAAACTAGACATTTTAGGCATGTTATCAATCAGTTCTTTTATTGTAGAGCCACCGGTAATTGCAATTATGCTCTTATCTGCTATTATGCTCTTCAAATAACCTGCTGCCGCTCTTCCAATTTCATTTACTACTGTTTTATCTTCATCAAGATTTCCAGGAACAACTATTACCTTTTTTAACATTAGGCTGTCCTTAATAAACTTTTCTATTTCAGACAATCCTTTCATCGCATGTATAAAATCTTTCAGCTTATCAATTATTTCTTCGCCCTCTTTAGTTATTGTCATGCCTGGTGTATTTATTTCTATAAAATTCTGACCTTTTAAAAAGTTAATTTCAGTTCTTACAATTCTTTCTCCAATTTCTAGGTTATTAGCAAGTACCCTTCTACCAATGGGCTGATTGTAATATATTGTTCTCAGAATGTTATACCTTTTCTCAAGTAATTCCACAAGCTCTGGTACTATCTTCTGTTGTAATTTTAGCACATCTTCCACTTACAACACCCCCTTGGTCATTTAATGTCCCAGTGCACTTTTTCTTGTCCCACTTATATTATAAATTAAATAAAAATTTTTTTAAATAGTATTTTCAAAAAAAGTATGAACAAATTGTGAACAATGGGGAGAATTAGAATCTCTTTCTCCCCTTAGATGACTTTATTCCCATTTCCTCTCTATATTTTGCTACAGTACGTCTGGAAATATTCATTCCTTCTTTATTTATTAAATCACATATAACCTGATCAGAAAGCGGCTTTTCTTTGTCCTCTTTGTCCACAAGTTCTTTTATGGTCTTCTTAATAATTTTTACTGATACATCTTCTCCTGTTGAGTTAGAAGATATTGCTGTAGTAAATAAATCCTTTATCTTTATAGTGCCTTTATGTGTATATATATATTTATCCCTAATTGCTCTACTAATTGTAGATTCATGCATCTCTAGCTCTTCCGCTATTTCTTTCAGTGTCATAGGCCTTAAATATTCATCACCAAAATCAAAATAATCCCTTTGTTTTTCCAGTATCTTTTCTAAAACTCTATATATTGTACTTTTTCTATGTTGAATGCTCTTAATTAAGAATATAGCACTGTTTAATTTTTCTTTTACATAATCTACTGCATTTTTATCGTTTTCATTAGTAATTATTTCTTTGTATATTTCATTTATTGTAAGCTTTGGTATAATATCATCATTCATTATTATGTAGTACTCATTGTCGACTTTTTTTATATAAGCATCAGGAGTTATGTACTTAACTTCCTCACCTGTAAAAAATCCTCTGGAAGGTTTCGGTTGAAGCGACTTGATTATATCTCCATATTCCTGTGCTTTTTTTACATCTATACCGAGAGACTTTGCTATAGAATTATATTTGTTTTCTGCCAGCAGTTCTAGATGCTCGTCTATTATTTTAAATATATTTTCATCCTTTATACCTTTTTTATCAATCTGTATCTTTAGACACTCCCGTAAGTCTTTAGCACCAATTCCATCTGGTTCAAGAGATTGAATTACTCTTATACAATACTTTATAATCTCTTCCTTAATTTTCAGTTCTCTACTTATTTCATTTTCCTTTATTGATAGATACCCTTTTTCATCAATATTTTCTACCAAGTATAAACATATAGACTTAATATAATCCTTTTCATTTAGATCCCTAACCTGTTCTCTTAAGTATTCCTTCAATGATTTTTTCTCAGATATAAAGTTAAAGGGTGATATTTCTTCTTCATCACTTTTTTCATAACTGTGATGACTGTAGTTGTCAAATTCAAAGTACTTGACCAATTCTTTGTAATCAACCTTATCCTTGTCTTCTTTAGCGGAAGATGGTGCTTTAGAATCAAGTACAGGATTCTCTTGAAGCTCTTTTTCTACATATTCTTGCAGTTCAAAGCCTGACATCTGAAGAAGTTTTACAGATAACTGCATTTCTTGAGTCATTATAAGTTTCTGTTCTTGAGTTAAACTTAAACTAAAATCCATATTCATGTTAACACCCCATTTCTACGCCCTATTATTTTGCTCATTTTATTATATCATTAACAAAGAACTTATAAAATTAGGAATGAAAAATTGGGCATGGGAAATAACTGTAGATTTTTCTTTTAAGTGTATATAACCTAAATTATCTGGATATACAAAAGAGAGTTTGCTGAAGCAAACTCTCTTTTATCTCTGTCCCTTTTCGTATGGAACTCCATCTGCTGCTGGTGCAGTAGTCTTTCCGACAAATCCTGCCAAAGCAAGCATAGTTAATATATATGGTATCATAGTATAAATTTCAGTAGGTATATTTAGAGCAAGGCTCTGTGCATTTATCTCCAATGCGTTACCAAAGGCAAATAACAAGCAAGCCCACATAGTTCCCTTTGGATTCCAATTACCAAATATCATAGCCGCTAAAGCTATAAAACCACGTCCTGAAACCATTCCTTCTTTGTAAACAGGAGTCATTCCTATAGACAAAGCTGCTCCACCAATACCTGCAAGCACTCCGGAAAGTATTACACATAAATATCTTGTTTTATAAACACTTATTCCTAAAGTATCTGCTGCACTTGGGTGTTCTCCTACAGCTCTTATTCTTAGTCCTAGTGGAGTTTTAAACAATACAAAACTTGATACAAATACAAGTATTAAAGCCAATATTACAAACCAGTTTAACCCTCCTATTAATGGGCCTATAAAAGGGATTTCTTTTATAGCTGCTGGTATGTTATATGAAAGTCCTGTTACTATATCTGTCTGACCGCCCTTTTTAAATATTTTAAATATAAGAAAGCTAGCAAAAGCTGTTGAAAAAAGATTAATAGCGGTACCAGATATAACCTGGTCAGCTCTTAAGTGAATACTTAAAAAAGCATGAAGTAAAGCTAAAAGTCCACCTGCTATTGCAGCAAATAAAATTCCAACTAGGGGGCTTCCTGTAATGTAGGAACCGAAAACTGCAAAAAACGCACCTATTGTCATCATTCCATCAAGACCAACGTTTACAACACCAGCTCTTTCTGAAAACACACCGCCAAGACCTGCAAATATAAGTGGTGTTGCCATTCTCAAGGTAGATGCTATTATTATAATAATAAGTCCTGCATTATCCATTTACTATCGCCCCTTTCTTTCTTCTTTTGTTTTCAAAGTATTTTACTATGTAGTCTGTAGCAACAAAGATTATAACAATTGATTGTATTAAATAAACTATTTCTTTAGGTATTGAATTTAACTGAAGCATTCTTGAACTGCTGTTTAAAGCTCCAAACAATATTGCTGCCGGTATACATCCTATAGGATTACTCTTGGCCAAAAGAGCAACAGCTATACCATCAAATCCGTATCCTATAAAACCCATTAAATCTGTACTGCTGTACATTACCCCTGCTAAGTGAGATGCTCCCCCAATACCTGCAATGGCACCGGATAAAACCATTGTTAGTATAGTATTTCTTGCAATATTTATTCCACCATACTCTGCTCCAAAGGCATTTATACCTACTGCTCTTATTTCATATCCCACAGTAGTTTTCCAAAGTAGCCAGTATATAAGTAGTGCGCAAATAACAGCAAATATAAGTCCTATATTAGCTCTGCTGATTGTACTAAATTTAAGAAATTGGGCACTTTCTTGTATTGTTGGTGTAGATGCTTTTGATGCAACACCAATAGGTGTTCTAAGTACAATTATGTTAACTACATTTATACTAATATAGTTCATCATAATTGTATTAATAACTTCATTGGTACCAAATTTAGCTTTTAAATATCCTGGTATTCCTGCCCATATTCCTCCACCTACTATACCTGATAAAATTATTAAAGGTACATGTATCCATGGACTTAATCCTGGAATTAAACCAACTATAGCTGCACAAATTAATCCCAATGTAAACTGTCCCTCAACTCCAATGTTAAATAGTCCACACTTAAAAGCTATAGCATGGGCAACCCCTGTAAATATTAAAGGTGTTACAAAAACCATAGTTTCCAAAGTCTTTGCAGGATCACCGAAGCTTCCATTTACGATTACAGTTATTAAATCGCTTAAGGCTGTAAAATATTCAGTAATTGAATATTCCTTTGCCCACATTACGAAAAATACAGCAACAAATAATGACACTATTATTGAAAAAAACGGAAATGCAAGGCTTTTCAAAGCATCTGTTACTATATTCCTTCCGTTATTCTTATTGTCCCCTTTGCTCACCATCATTCACCTCTTCTTTATTCTCCAAGGATCCTCCTGCCATAAGTACCCCTAGTTTCTTTTCATCTGCATCCTTTCTATCTAGTATATCCACTATTCTTCCATCGTACATAACTGCTATTCTATCTGAAAGAGCCATTATCTCATCTAGTTCAAGGGATACTAGTAAAACAGCCTTTCCTTTATCTCTTTCTGCAACTAATCTTTTGTGAATATACTCTATAGCTCCTACGTCTATTCCTCTTGTAGGCTGTGAGGCAATTATAAGATCAGGATCCTTTGCAATTTCTCTTGCTGCTATTAACTTTTGCTGATTACCTCCAGATAATGCAGATGCTTTTACCTCGTCATTTGGTGTTCTAACATCAAACTCTTCTATTAATTTCTGGCAATGCCTACGTATTTCTCCGTAATTCATCACTATACCATTGCTAAAAGGCTTTTGATGATATGTTCCTAGTACCGAATTCTCAAAAAGAGAATAACCTAGAATCAATCCCCTCTTATGTCTATCTTCAGGAATGTGGGATAATCCACTATCTGTAATCTGTCTTGGGCTTTTACCAAAAATGTCTTTACCTTCTAAGGTTATCTTTCCAGACTCTGACTTTCTTAGTCCTGTTATAGCTTCTATTAATTCTGTTTGACCATTTCCGTCAACACCAGCTATACCCACAATCTCTCCAGCTTTAACAGCTAGACTTACCCCTTTTACTGCTTCTACACCTCTGTGATCCTTAACTACAAGATTTTCTACATTAAGTACCTCACCTGCCGCCTTAGCTTCAGCTTTTTCTACCACTAAGTTTACCTTTCTTCCAACCATAAGCTCTGCAAGCTCATCTATATTAGTCTCCTTAGTTTTTACAGTTCCAGTTACCTTACCTCTTCTTATTATAGTTACTCTATCACTCATTTTCATAACTTCTTTTAATTTATGAGTTATTAGAATAACTGATTTTCCCTCTTCCTTTAGATTGTCTATAATAACTCCAAGCTCTTCTATTTCCTGAGGAGTTAAAACTGCTGTAGGCTCATCTAGTATAAGTATATCCGCACCTCTGTATAAAGCCTTTAAAATTTCAACCTTTTGCTGCTGACCAACAGATATGTCTTCAATAACAGCCTTTGGATCTATATTAAATCCATATTTATCTGCTATACCTTTAACATCTTCCTCGGCCTTCTTTATATCAATTCTAAGCCCTTTTTTTGGCTCTATTCCCAAAACTATATTTTCTGCTACTGTGAAATTGTGAACTAACATAAAGTGCTGATGTACCATTCCTATACCAAGCTTAATAGCATCGTTAGGGTTAGTTATTTTTACTTCTTTCCCATTTACACGAATCTCACCCTTTTCCGGCTGATAAAGGCCATAGAGTATATTCATAAGTGTAGTTTTTCCCGCACCATTCTCACCTAGTAAAACATGAGTTTCACCTTTAAGCAATTCGAAGTTAACGTTGTCATTAGCTATAGTCCCTGGAAAAACTTTGGTTATTTCCAGCATTTCGATTACCTTTTCCATTTTTAACCTCCTTAGTGTAAGCTTCCTGGCTTTCTGTAAAGAAAAAGCTAGGTCTATGCCTAGCTTATGCATAGTATACCTAGCTTATTATATTACTTTATTAATATTTTAGTAAAGATTTTTTTTAGCTAATTTACTAGATGTAAAGTTACATACCTAGCTTAAAATACCTATACTAAATTTAGATTGCTGGTGCTGTAAATTTAGCTGCATCTTCCTTTGTAGCTGGAACAGTTATTTTTCCATCTATTATAGCTTTTCTATACTTTTCAACTAAATCTAAAACATCTTTTGGAGTATTCTTATTTGAAGTTGCTGCTATATCAACACCTTGCTCTTTTAATCCAAATACTATGTTTTTTCCACCTTCAAATTTTCCTTGAACAACTGATTTAGCTGTATCATAAGTTGCTGTATCAACTCTCTTTATCATACTTGTTAGAATAACATCTGCATATTCTGGAACAGTAAGAGATTGATCCATGTCAACGCCTATAGCCCATATCTTCTTATCTGCTTTAGTCATAGCTTTTGCAGCTTTAAATACACCTAATCCAGTACCACCTGAAGCATGGTATATTACGTCACAACCACCATTGATCATTGATGTTGCTAATTCTTCACCTTTTGTTGGGTTTGCATAGTCAGCAGCATATCTTACGTCAAATTGTACACTTGGATTAACAGCTTTAGCTCCAGCCATGTATCCTGCTGCAAATCTATTTATTAATTCAAAGTCTTTTCCACCTACGAAACCTAATTTATTGCTCTTAGTCATTTTTCCAGCAATAACACCTGCTAAGAAAGAACCTTCTTGCTCTTTGAAGTTAAGTGATACAACGTTCTTTTCTTTAACTTCTGAATCTATTATAGCAAACTTTTTATCAGGATATTTCTTTGCCATATCAGTCATAGCATCTGCCATCTGATATCCTACGCCGAATATAATTTCGGAACCGTTATCAACTAAAGCTTGAAGATTTGGTTGGAACTCATCCTTTTTCTTTGATTCAATTGGTTTATAGTCTATGTTCTTAAACTCACTTTGAGCTTTTTTAATACCTTCATCTGCTGCTTGGTTGAAGGACTTGTCATTTAATCCACCTTCGTCTGTAGCAAGACCTATTTTTACTTGTTTTGCCTCAGTTGTTCCTGATCCACCTTGTTGTTTTTGGCTACCACAGCCTGCAAATACTGATACTGTCATTATTGCTGCTGCAAGTAGTGATACTACTCTTTTTTTATTCATTAAAATTTCCCTCCTATAAAGATATAGTTTTTCTTTTTATATGATGTGTCTGTACCAAATAAAATATTCTACAAAAGGTCCTATTTTCCTTCTAGATTTTAAATAATATTTTTAGAGAGTACAACCCCCGGCAATAACTGATTTGCCGAGGGTGTAACGTTTTCTACTTAAAACCCTTATTTGTCAATATCTCTGCTGCTTTTTCTCCTACTTCCTCTGGTACAAGAATAATTGGTCCTGTACATCCCATACCACTTTCTGAATAGATACCTTCCTTCCATAATGCTTTGCAAGCATTTTCAAGTTCTAGTATATCTATTCCAGGTATTGCATAAGTAACTACCTGCTTTGGAGGCATTTTTACTTCTTCCTCTTCTGCTGCAGCTGGTTTATCCTTTGCTAATATTTTTCCTACTATTGTATCTAAGCCTGATTCCTTAGCTTTCTTAAATTCTTCTTTAGCTTTAGCTAAAACATCATTCTTAGCACAAGTTGCGCAGTATCTTAAAGCTTCACAGATAAGTGGTGCACCGGATGCTCTTGATACTATGTTCACTAACTTGTCATAGTTTTCTCCTATTCCTGGTCCATATCCATAACCTAAAGTTTCATAGTTTCCACCAGTTGTAAAGGAAGCAAATATTTTAATTAAAAGATTTCCTGTTAGAGAATCACAAACCATAACATCTGGAGTTCCTGCAAGTAAATCATTGCCTCTCATAACAGAGCCACCGTCAGCTCTTAGTGATTCAGAAAACTTAAAGTTGTATCCTCCAGCTTGAAGATCTTTAAGAGCTCTTTCAACTCCTCTTGCTCCATCTATATTTAATATACCCACCTCAGGATTCTCAATACCCACTGATTTAGCAACTGCAATTCCTGATATAGCATTTCTAATCATACCTTCTACTCTATGTGTAGAAGTAGTTCCTGTAGTTGTAGCAATAATAAGTTCTTTTCCCATTCCTGGTGTTACTACTCTTCCTACTGTTGAAACTCCAATCGGGAAGTCAAAGTGTTGAGTTACACAGCCATCTAACTCCTTATTTTCAAGAAGTTCTACCATTTTCTTGTGGCCTTCTTCTGCATCCTTTACTTCTACAACTTCAAAGTCGCCTTCAACCTTAGGTCCTATTAAAACTATATCAAAGTCACCGTATTTACTTTTAGCCATTTGTGCAGCCTTTACCATTTCTTCTACACCATGCTCTGAACCAAAAGTAGTGAGTCCAATTCTTACTTTTTTTCCAAAACTTCCGCTCTTTATACCATCAGCTATTTCGTTGAAAACTTCTGATATTAACTTTTTTGTTGCATCCATTAAAATCACCCCACTTACTTTAGCAGTTCTTCTGCAAATTTCTTCATACCCTCAGCTATCATGTTTTTGATTTCATCCTTTGAAATTCCTGCTGCTTCTTCTTTAGCTCCTGTGTTCTTTTCTACAAGTATAGATACTCCATCAAATAGGTTTGTCATTCTTCCTAAGAAAAGACTTCCTTTACCTATTATCATAAAGTTGTTTAATTTTCCATTCATTATATGTTCTATACCATGTCCAACTATTGGCACTCCTGATGGAATATGTCCTTGAGTTGGAGCATATCCTGGGTATCCATGAGCTTTTACGAAGTTTGGTAATTCTTTTCTATCCAATTGTCCACTCTTAACTGCTAATGCTCCTATCATCTTGTAGTTTTGAGTTGGAACATCTCCTGCTCCTGCTGGCTCTGTAATATCTGGAGTCTGCATTTCTGGAGCATATTTGTCTACATCTGTAATTTTCATACCAACCTTAGCAAGTGGCTCTGATACTAAAGCTTCGATAACAGCCTGTGGTGCAGCTCCATGTCCTATAGTATGTCTTCCAACTACATCTGTTCTTAATATTGGACTTACTCCATCATTTTGTGATACAAGTACAGCAAATCCACCAACACAGTCCTCAAGTACTGAAAGACCTTTCTTTATATGGTCTTTTCCATTCATACCAAGTTTAGCAGTACTTCCACCAGCAAATACTATTACATTTCTATATATTCCTGACTTAACAAGAGCTGAAGCTGTTATTAAAGCATGAGATGGTCCTGCACAGAAGCCTCTCATATCTGTACCAGTAGCTCCCTTAATTCCTGCAATCTCTCCACAAGCTTTAGCAACGTTTCCGCCGCCTCTTTGGTTCATATCACCTATTGCTTCTTCTGAACACTCTATTAAGTAGTCAACTTCATTTACATCTATTCCTGAGCTTTTTATAAGGTGCATTAAGGATAATACTCCTGATGCTTTTACAACTAAGTTCTCTACTATGATGTGAGAAGATAGGTTAGCGTCAAACTCGTGTGCTCTCTTAACACATCCTACTAACTTACCGCCTTCGTATAAACCTTCAGCTACTCCCTTTTCTACAAGACCTTCTATAACAGATAGTTCTTCTCCTTCTTTTAATGCTTCTACTTTTGTATTTAAAATAGGGTGGGCATTAAACTTTTCTTTAACTTTCTCTGTAAAAGATTTCTCAAGGATTACTAGGTCAAAAACGTCTGAAGCCTTTATTAATCCATAAAACTCATCTTGAGGCATTATCTCACCAAACTTACCGAATCTATTAGCATTCTCAAGCTTGCTATTGTACCAAGGTCTTGGTAATTCTCCTAATTCTTCTGGAGTTACATTACCTATATATGTTTGATTTGGAGCATAGCCTACAACTTCATCAAAGGATCTTAAATGGTCCTTAATGCTTTTTAAGTATTCTGAATCTGGGTTTGTCTCCCTTTCTAACATTTGAGTAGTACCATTATGAATTATCATATCTGGTGCATTAACTAATACATATGATGCTTTTTTAATAACTGGAAAACTCATTATAAAACCCTCCTTAAATTTTGTTGAGAATTGAGAGTTGAAAATTGAAATTTAAAAGTAATTTTCAATTCTCAATTCTCAACCTATCTTTAAACTTTTTAACTATGTATAAAAACAGGGAATTGAAAATAGATTTTTTCAATTTTCAATTCCCTATATATTCACTTTACCTAGTGACAGTTTTAATTACTTATCAAAAACTGTTTGATCTTCAACTTCAGTTGAAAGTGCATTTAATGCCTTTTCTACTAAGTGATATCTTAATTCATACTCATCCTTAGATTCCAATGATGGGTTTCCAAGTGGGTGAGGTATTGCTATTGTTGGAACTATTCTGTTAGCTCCTACTGTTAAGGATATTGGAACTACTGTACACATATGAACTACTGGAAGTCCTCCACGTTCAATTTCTTTTACAAGTGTTGCACCGCAACGTGTACAAGTTCCTCAGGTGGAAGTAAGTATAACTGCGTCAACTCCATCAGCAATTAACTCTTTAACTATAGTCTCACCAAATTTCTTTGATGAAGCAACAGCTGTTCCGTTACCAACTGTAGTATAGAAATATCTGTGAAGTGATCCGATTTTTCCTTCCTTCTCCATTTGTCTTAATACGTCAACTGGAAGTACTCTGTCTGAATCAGTATTAGCATAAGTTGGGTCATATCCGCCGTGTGCAGTTTCATATGTTTCTGCAGTTAAGTCCATTACACCTTCTATATCATATTTACCGAACTTAGAAGCATTTGATGATTCTATGTGATCTGGATTTGTCTTTGGTACTATACCACCAGAAGTAACTAATGCTATCTTAGCTTTTGATATATCTTTTACAGCTGCATTTGGAGCAACTCTGTCGAATACAGGCATTTTGAATTCTGTAACAAACTCTTCACCTTTTAACTTTTTAACAAGCATATCAACAGCTCTTTTTGATCCTCTTTCAGTAGCAAAGAAGTTCTTTCTTATTCCTCTTTCGATATAGTTATCTTCTGAAGGTAATCCGATTTCTTGTCCCTTAGCAAGCTTTAATGCTAAAGCAGCAACCTTAGGAAGTGCATCTCTCATACCTGCTGCACTATTCTTAGTTTCAACGATGTAAAGATATTTTTTGAATAAGTCTGCACCTGGGTTTTCAATATACATAGCTGTAAGTACAGGTATTCCTAATTTCTCTTCAACTTCTTTAGCGATAGTTCCGCAAGCTACACCATATCTTCCAGCGTTGAAAGCAGGACCTGCTATAAATAGATCTGGGCTATATTTTTTAACCATATCTATAATTTCTGCTTTTGCTTCTTCAGTGTTCTCATTGAAATAAGAGTCTCCACAGATAACTGTAGCAACTATTTCAACACCTTCCTTGCTTAATAATCCGTTAAGTCCCATACCAGGACCTACAAAACCTTCTCTAACCTCTGGTTTTATATCTGCTTTTTCTTCTCCGCCGATACCAGCGTAGAATTGATTTATATAATGAACAACTTTAATCATTTCAGCATTTCCCCCCTTTTAGGAATTTAAACATATCAAATATTAATATTTTGAGTATTGAGTTCTCACGTTCTTAACTTCTTCGATGATAGCATCTACATCAAGAACCATTTCCATCATTCCGCACTGCTCATCGTAAACAGCTGCATCACATTCATCCTTTATTTCTGGCTCAACTACATGATAAACAGCTAATCCTAATGCTATTCCAGCAAGTGGACCTGCAAAAGTTGGGTCTCCAGCAGCTACAGTTTCAGCTGAAAGTCCTGAAGCTTCAGCTTCTGCTCCTCCGATTACTACAACAACGTTTTCTGCACCATGCTTATCAGTTAAGTCTTTTACTCTTTGTTGGATCTCCAGATCCATAGCACCAGCGGCTGTTCAGACAAAGCACTCTGTTGATGCAAAAACAACTTCTGCTCCTGCTGATTTAACGCAAGCTTCAATAGCTGGTCCTGGTATTCCGTCTCTATCTCCTACTGCTATAACTTTTTTTCCTTGTAACATCTATATCATCCTCTCTTTCAATCCACATAGTATAATGCACAATTACTTCTTTGTAATATCACTTATTATAAAATCTAAGCTATTTTAAAACATTTGTATTTTTATATTAAATATTCTAACAATTCACCCTAATTTTTTACTAATTAGAATCCTTTTGCTGATAGATAGTTGAATCCTACTTCACTTGTAGCTCCAGTTATAACCTGAATCTCAGCTTCTATAGTACCATCTTCTCTTAAACTTCCTACGTGTCCTCCTGCTATTATATCAGCAGCTTCAACGTGTCCTATTACCTTCTTCATTACAGGAAGTATAACAACTTCATTAGCATTTCCACCTGTAACTACTGCATCACCCTTTGGTGTTGAGTCTGCAAGTGACTGAGAAGCTCCATCTTGTCCTGCATATTCATCTGTAATTAATACAGTTTTTATTCCCTTATCAGTGATTTTGTTGCAGTTCATAACTAAGTCAGCATCTGGATTACCGAATCCTTCTTCTGATATTATTACTGCATCTGCTCCTACATACTCAACTAACTTAGCAGTCATGTTTGATGATCTTTCTTTATCTGCAAGATAAACGTTTTCGTTTGTAATTACACAGCCTAAGAAGTTATAGTCTTTTCCATGTCTTTCATATAAATCTTCAATAACTGGGTGATTCATATGAACATAGCTTGGGTTTTTATCACAAGCTGAAACACAGTTTCCGCTTACAACAGCTCCATCAAATACTTCTGTTGGATATAAGAATGTTGGTATAATCTTCTTAGCATCTACTCCATATACATAAGTATCATGTAAAAGTCCTTGAGTTTGAAGCATGTATACGTATACTACTTTAGGAAGATTTGGGTACTGTTCAACCTGTTTTAATAGTGGTAAAGTTTCATAAACTTTTACTTCATCTGGCTCAACATTTCTTCCTGCTTCTCCAAGGTAAGTAGCAGCCTTAAATCCAACCATTCTTACAGCTTCTTCATGCTCGTGCTGTTTAACTCCTGCCTTTGGCTCACAAATAATAACTAAGTTATTTGTCTTTGAGAATGGAGTATACTTAGCTCCCTCTCCGCTCATGTCTATAATACCTTCTTGGAAACCAACTATTTTACCTGTAGTAACTACAGCTGCTCCCTTTAATACATGAGTTCTTCCTTCTCCAACCATGTCAACCTTGCTTATGAATCCTGGGAATATTCCGCCTTTTCCTTCAACCTTAACTCTTGGCTCGATAACATCCTTTACAGGTATTATTCTTGTTTCTTCACCTGGTTTTGCGATATCAAAGTCTATGCTCGCAAGTCTCTCATCTCCACTAACTGTTGCTAGTAACTCTTCTTTGTTTACATAAAGAACTCCATTTTCAACCTTTGTTTCAGCTCCAAATTGAATATCTTTTATGTTGATTTTTCCTAACTCTAAACGCAAAGTGTTCACCTCCAAATTTATTTGGATTGAGAGTTAAGTATTTAACTCTCAATCAATATTTAATACAATTTTCTAGGTTTATGAGTAATTATTTATTATTTAATAGCATAGAATCTGCTGTTTAGTTAACTTATTTTAGAAACTGCCAACTCTCTACTATTAATTAGTAACTATTAAAGTGTTTCGTAGTAAGCTTTTATAAATCCTTCTATATCATCTAATGAAGCAATTTTATCTGCAGTTATTGAAGTTGCCTTTTCTCCATCCTTGTAGATTATCATTGTTGGTAATCCAAGAACCTTTTGTGATATAGCTAGTCTTCTTGCAGTGCTTGTGTTTAAGCTAGCAAACTTTATCTTGTCACCATATTTTCCTTCAAGGTCATGTACTCCTGGCATAAGCTGTTTACATATTTCACATTTATCTCCCCAGAAATCTACGAAAACTGGCTTTTCAGTATAAGTTAAAACTTCAGCTTCAAAATTCTCTTTGTTTAATTCTATCATTTCAAAATCCTCCTACTACCAATTTTTATTTACTATGTTCTGCTATATAATGCTCAGCAGCTGTTGCAGCTATAGCTCCATCTGCTGCTGCAGTTATAACCTGTCTTAAAGTTTTCTTTCTTACATCCCCTGCAGCAAATACTCCAGACATGTTTGTTCTCATGTCTTCATCTGTTACGATATATCCGCCTTCCATTTCTAATTGTCCATCGAACAATTGGGAAATTGGATCATATCCAACAAATACGAAACATCCATCTACTTTTAATTCACTAGTTTCACCAGTCTTTAAGTTTCTTACTACAAGACCTTCTAATATTTCATCTCCTAAAGCTGCATCAACAGTTGAATCCCAAATGAATTTTATCTTAGGATTTGCAAAAGCCTTTTCTTGCAATGACTTAGCTGCTCTTAAAGAATCTCTTCTGTGAATTATAGTTACACTCTCAGCAAACTTTGTAAGATATATTGCTTCAGTTATAGCTGAATCTCCTCCACCGATAACTGCAATATCTAGTTCTGTAAAGAAGTCTGCATCACAAGTAGCACAATATGATACTCCCTTTGCTCTTAGTTCTTGCTCTTGTTTAAATCCTGCAAGTCTTGGAGTAGCTCCTGTTGCTACTATTATAGTCTTTGCTCTGTAAGTTTCATTTTTTCCCTTTACAACCTTAACATCGCCCTCTAATTCTACCTCTGCGATATCATCTTTTCCGAAGTTAACTCCAAATTCCTCTGCTTGCTTTCTCATTCTTTCGATAAGACTTGGGCCTGTACAATCCTCTATTGATCCTGGATAGTTTTCTAATTCATCTGTAGTTGAAGTTTGTCCTCCAAATTTAGCTCTTTCAATAAGTAATGTATCCATTCTTGATCTTGCAGCATAAAGTCCTGCTGATAATCCTGCTGGTCCACCACCGATTATTATAGTGTCGTAAATGTGTGACATTTTCATTACCTCCTACTATCTCTAATTAAACTATTACTGATAAAATTTGCTTAGAGCTATTCGCCCTTATGACTAAACCTTAATTTTACAGGATAACAATAAGTTTTTCAATTCCTGTACATTCTACTTAAAAGGGTGAACTGTAATCTTTATTAAGCTACATTAATATAAGGCATGATAGATTAAATCATAATCTATCAACTGAAAGTCTTCCAAAACCTGTTCACTCCAATTAGGAATTCCAAACTTATTAGTGAACTTTTCAGTTGAACTTATTCCTTCCTCTATGTACTTTAAGGAGTCCACCTCTACAGCTTTTTCTCTATTTTTTGATATAATAACTGTTCTATAAGGCGTCTCATTTGGTTTTATACTACTCATTAAAGGATGAGTAAGAAGTTTATGACCATTGTGAATATAGCTTCTTACCTTCTTAAATACATCTATGGTAGACCCATCTATAAATTCAGTTACATATTTACTGCTTAAATTCTCTTTGCTCATAGGATTATTTGTTACAACTATTATAGGTTCTATCATACTAACTCTCCTTTATAGGCTTTAAGCGCCATACATATATTTCCAACTAGACACACAAAAAAACAGAGATAAAAGCCTTCAGCCTTTACCTCTGTCTATTAACCTGAGAGTTTTACTCCTTCGGTGCATATGCTTTCCAGAGACTTGTCCATTTTCGGTCCTTTTGCCTGAGAGCTTCATACTATTTCGCTTATAGTACTTCCTCCTTCGGCTATCCACTTAAGGATGTCATATACCTAAAGTTACTTTTTTAGATATATAACTAAGTAAATTCGCATTAACTGATTGTTAACATTTCTACTTAATCTCCCGAAAATTTCATCCAACATTATTGAATTTTGTTATGTTTTTGTTATGTTATTGTTTACATTTATTATTATATATTATCAAGTGCAAAAATTCTATACTTTTCTGAAATATTAATTATTACATTTTCTAATAAATCATATTCGAATTACTGATAATATCACCCACCATTTACCAATATGGTTACTAAAAAATGAATTTATGTATATTTTTTCAATAAGCTCTAACAAAATACGCTAATTTGTAACTTAATAATCTAAATTCATACAATTTTCGTCATTTTCTTTTAAGTTTTTATATTTTCACCCAATTCAACCATTGATAATTTATTAACAATACAGTTGTGGAATTATGAACTATTTTTTAACAATCATTGATAAAAAAAAATAAGCCGCACCTATTACAGTCAACTTATTTTAAACAAATTTTAAACAAAAGCAATAAGGTAAGCTTCATTCTAATTTAGTATGTTGTTAATAAATTAATATACAAGAGCTTCCTAGACTGTCGATGAAGTGAAACTTAAGTCAGATGAGTTTTTTCCTCTATTGACTCTAGTTACCGAATAAAAGTGATTTAAAAATCTTCTACAAAGAATATGCCACAGGCATCTGGTCCAGCATGAACCCCAACTACACACCCAACTTCGCATTCAATAAAAGCATTTCCCCTAAGCTTCAACTCTTCTCTTAATGAACTAACATCCTTACTAGCTATTTCTAACAGTATAACATCTTCTCCTTCTTTTATTCCCTTTTTATCTCCATAATCTAAAATAGCCCTTATAGCTTTCTTACTTCCACGAACCTTATCAATAACAACCATTTCTCCATTTTCTACCGCTAATATAGGTTTTATACTTAATATATTTCCTATAATTCCTGCTGTTTTGGACAACCTCCCACCTTTAACGAGGTTGTCCAAACTATTAAAAACCAACGCACTTTTTATATGAGGTATTATCTTTAACAGTTCTTTTTCTATTTCTTCTATATTAAGTCCCATATCTTTCAACTTAGCAGCCTTTAGCACTAAGAGCCCTAATCCTGATGTGACATTTAAACTATCTATGACAACTATATTTTCTGTTTCCAGCGTTTCTTTCGCAATACAAGCTGATTGATATGTTCCGCTCATTTTTGAGGAGAGGTGAATGGAAACTACCTTATATCCCATATCTATATATTTTTTATAGCATTCTATAAATCTTTGAGGTATTACCTGAGCTGTTTTTGGAAATGTATCTGAGCTTGCCATTTTAGCTAAAAGGGTATGGGTGTTTATATCTATTCCATCCTTATAGCTTTCCTCATTAATACTAACTAAAAGCGGGAGTACCTCTATATCATGCTTTTTTATAATATAGTCTGGCAGGTCTGCGGTGCTATCTGTTATTATCTTTACCTTTTCCATCAC
This sequence comes from Clostridium sp. CX1, assembly GCF_025398335.1. Classification (GTDB taxonomy): domain Bacteria; phylum Bacillota; class Clostridia; order Clostridiales; family Clostridiaceae; genus Clostridium_AM; species Clostridium_AM tanneri. The sequence continues at coordinate 210,296 of NZ_JAODOO010000003.1, read as the reverse complement.
TTCACAACCTTCCTACTTATTTCATATTAGGGAAATCCATCTGCCTCAGTGCCTCATATGCAACTATAGATACGGTGTTAGATAAATTTAAAGAACGAGTAGTAGTATTTATCATTGGTACTTTTATACACCTCTCAGGATCACTTTCCCTTATTACCTCTGGCAAACCTGAGGATTCTCTCCCAAATACTACAAAGTCCCCCTCCTTATATTCTACTTGATGATAGAAATTTTTAGCGTGAGTAGTTGAAAAATAAAAAGTAGAATTCTTATATTTTTCCCTAAGTTCCTCATAGGACTCATATATTGTAAGGTCTAAGTACTGCCAGTAATCAAGTCCTGCTCTTCTTACCTGCTTTTCATCCAAGCTGAATCCTAAAGGCTTTATTAAATGTAATTTAGAGTTGGTAAGAACACAAGTCCTTGCTATATTCCCTGTATTTTGTGGTATTTCCGGTTGGAATAATACTATATTTAAACTCAATGTTTTTTCCTCCTTTGTACTTTGCAATTAAGAAATAAATTCCTCCTATAGCAAGGAGGATTTCTAACTATTTGAAAAACTTCATTAAATATATTACTCTATAATATTCTAATAGTAAAGTACATATAGACCTTATTCCTATATTTTATAACTTATGTTTCGGATTTCAGATTGTAAATATATTTTTTCCTGAAAATTTTTGCTTTGTAGAACACTAACTTCCTTAAGTTATATTATTCCACTTTTAACCAAAAATATTCTCTAGTTTCCTTCACTTTCATTGAGATATTTAATAATTCCCCTTGAGATGTTTTCAGATATATTCCTTAACACCTCCTCTTTTAGTAATTTTTCTCTATCTTCTTTGTTAGTTATAAAACCACACTCTACTAAAGCACAAGGGATCTCACTATATCTAAGCACCGCTAGATTTTGTGTTTTTATTCCTTTATCTTCCCATCCATCACTTTTTACAACTTCTTTTTGTATTGTTTTTGAAAGCTTTACCCTTTCATCTTTCTGGTATCCCTCTGGAGCATAATAATAAGTAGTCATTCCTTTATAGCTAGGGTCCTTAATTGAGTTTATATGTATAGAAACAAAAACATTTCCTTTTGCAGCGTTAACTATATTACCTATTTCCTTTAGTGGAAGTAGCTTGTCCTCGTTTCGTGTTAATATTACTGTATATCCTTTAGACTTTAAAACAGTTTCTGTGTATTTAGTAATTTTAAAAGCTATATCCTTTTCGTTTATATTTTGATAACTTGTCCCCTTGTCAATGCCTCCATGGCCTGCATCAAGTATTACAATATATCTCTTCTTATTTTTTAATACTGCGTTATCATTTTTACCTAATTCTTTTGCTTCTGGTGATGAAGTTACTTTAAAAACCTTCCCTTCGCTAAATACAATTTGGTTTTTTCCAATTATTAACATCAACAAGGTAAAAAAAATACAAGAAAGCGTAAATCTTTTCCTGTTAGCAATTCTCATATTACAATCCCCTTATAAAGTTTTTGTTTTTTATGGTGCGGGTAACAGGACTTGAACCTGCATAAAGTCGCCTTCACTAGAACCTGAATCTAGCGCGTCTGCCAATTCCGCCATACCCGCAAATTACATTTACAATTATATCATATTTTACCATATATGTGAATATAATCAGAAAAAAATTAGGAACAAAGAAGCCTTTGTTCCTAATTACTTTTTAGTGCCTCGCTTTATGACTGCATCTACAGGCTTGTAGAAATCATTTGCTATCACTTCTTCACTTATTACTTTTCCATTTTGCTTAGTTCGTTTTGTGACCTTAACCTTAAAACCAGTAGAAGGTGCCTGAGTCTGCTGAGTTTGTCCAACAGGTAAAGTAGGATCATCAATGTATTTTACTCCAGGCTGTATTGTTTCATAAACCTCTGAAATTACCTCTGTAACTATTCCAGTAAGGGAACTATTTGAATAGATATTAAAGGTAACATTTCCTCCTGAGGTATCTCCTTCGATATATATAGGATAATCTAAAGTATTTTTAAACTTGTAATCTAAATTACCATAGTCAACAGTAGCATCCAGTCCCAAAGGTACATAGTGGGATGGAAGTGTATGATGGGCTCTTTCTACTGATTTTATATTTGCTCTTAAAATCGCATTATATAAAGTAGTAGAAACTTGACATATTCCGCCTCCTAGCCCTGAGTCCACTTGATTTCCAATAATTACAGGTGCCGCCTTATATCCTTTTCCAGCAGTTCTTTCTCCAACAACTTCATTGAAGCTAAAGGTATCTCCTGGAAGCATCACTAGGCCATTTATACTTCTTGTAGATAAAACTATATTATTTGCTCTTTCAGCCGAGGATATCGAGCCATAATTTGTTGTAAATGTAGCAATCCTCGAGTTTATAGTAGTTAACTTATCTGAAGTAATCCTAGCAGTAATAACTTCTATAGGGGCTTCTATGCTAATATCTGGTCCCTTATCGCCATTTAATTTAGAACTTATCTCTTTTTGAAGCTTATCTTTCTGCAGCTTTCTTCCACTTTCTTCAGGAACCGCTGTAAAGCTACCGCCATATCCCTTTAACCTTGCATTTACCGGTTCTTTATTAATATCTTTTTCTATGTTATTTAAAAGCTCTGTTATAGGCTTTGAATCATAAGTAAAACCTAATTTATACTGCTTTCCTTCTTTGCTTTTTATAAGTCTATATTGTTTAAATAAGTTTAAATTCTTACCATATTCATAAGCTTCCTTAACAACCTCATCCACATTATGCTTAGGGTTTATTTTAGAATAATCTAATGTATAAGTCCTGTCTGGAGTAACTATATTTAATTTCTTTTTCAAGACCGCCGCTCCATGTCTCTGTTCTACAATCTTTTTTGCTTCTTCTTTATTCCTTCCAGATAAATCTTCGCCTTCAATCTTAATGCCAGGATATATTATATTGTCCCAAGCCTTTACTTTATTATGCATATATAACATTCCTGATATAATACTAAGTAATAAGATTCCGCCTGTTGTCCAAACTCCCATCCGCAACTTCTTCTTTTTACTTCTTTTTTTCCTTACCATCGGTACCACCTCTTCACCTAAAATAACGCTAGCCAACATTAGTGTCTTCTATACATCACTAGGATATAAGCACTAATTATCCTTCCGCTAAAGCATTAATTAGATATACGCTTTAGTATGATAAAATTAGGCATACTGCAATATGACATAATTCAGCTTCATACTTAATTATTATACTATATAGAACAAACTATTTGAATTGTTTTCTTGCTGACACATTGGAGTACAGAACAAATGTCACATTTCCACCTGAAGTATATGCTTGAATGTATATAGGATACTTGAAGTTATTCTTGAACTTATAGTCTATATTCCCATAATCTACTGTAGCATCCATGCCCTCTGGAACATAATGAACTGGCAGAGTATGATGAGTCCTTTCTAGTGAAGACATTCCTGAGCTATATACTGCATTATATAAGGTAGAAGAGACCTGACATACTCCTCCTCCTAAACCTGATTCTAGTTTGTTATCAACAATTACCGGAGCTGCCTCATATCCTTTTTTTTCAGTTCTTTCTCCTACAACATCATTAAAACTAAATACATCTCCCGGCATTAGAACTTTTCCATTTATGCTTTTAGTAGCTATAACTATATTATTAGCTCTTTGAGGAGATGATATGGCCCCATAATTAGTAGTGAAACTTCCTATTGTTGCATTTATATCTTTTAGCATGTCCCCTTTAATTTTAGCCTCAGTACTTTTTATAGATGCTTTTAGATCAATATCTCCTGATCCATTCTGCTGAACTTTTTCAGCAATCTCCTTTTGGAGTTTATCGCTCTCAAGCTTTATTCCACTTTGTTCTGGTATTACCGTAAAGTTAACACCATCGGTGTTTAAAGTTGCATTCACAGGATCTCTATTTATATCATTTTCCACAGTTTTTATAAATTCTTTTACAAAACCCTCATTATAAATAACCTTAAGCTTATAATTAACTGGCTTGGGGTCTTTTAACAAAAAGTACTTACTAAATAAGTTGACCTTCTTTCCATATGAATAAGCTTCCTTTACAGTCTCTTCAATATTGTATTTAGGACTCAATTTTGAATACTCAATATCATAATTCTTATCACTAGCAGTAATATTTATCTTTCTATTTTTTAATTGTTCTTCAAAGATATATTTTAATGCTGCTACTGCCTCTTCTTTTGTTTTTCCTGATAGGTCTATCCCCTCTACTGTAACCTTAGGATATATGTAATTATTCCAATACTTTACATCGTGATATTGATATGTTATATAACCACTGGCAATACTTAATAGAAGAACTATGCATACCAACATCCCTATAATAAAGTTCTTTTTAGAGGTATTTACAACCTTTTCTACTTCCATCTCAAATCCCCCTTTTTTCCTACAATGCTATTATACTATACAGCTGTTAATTTTTATATGATAGCTTACTTAATTATTATATTTGTGTCATTTATTAAATATAATAATTAAGTTAAATCATTAGTAAATATTTGTTTAAAGTAGTATATAATTAGAATTAGAAATTGGAATAAAAGACATCTTTATCTCTTATTTTCAATTTTTAATTCTGGACAGTTGGAGGTATAAATCATGAAATCTGAGATTATTTGTGTTGGAACAGAACTTTTACTAGGAGATATAGTAAATACTAATGCTCAATTTTTATCAAGAAGGTTGGCTGACTTAGGTTTTTCTATTTACCATCAATCTGTAGTTGGTGATAACACAGAAAGACTAAAGAAAGAATTAGAAGAATCCTTTAACAGAGCAGATCTAATAATTACCACTGGAGGTCTTGGTCCTACTCCTGATGACCTTACTAAAGAAACTGGAGCCGAATATTTTAACAAGAAAATGATAATAGATAAGAATTCCCTAGATAAGCTTAACTCCTACTTTTTAAAGAATGGTAAAGGAGAAATAAAAGGCGGTAATATGAAGCAGGCTTACTTTCCTGAAGGAGCAATTATTTTCCCAAATGACTATGGTACAGCTCCTGGCTGTGCTATAGAGGAAAATGGTAAGGTTCTTATTGTCTTGCCAGGACCTCCTAAAGAAATGAAACCTATGTTTGAGAATTATGTAATTCCCTTTCTAAAAAAATATAGTAATGGGGTTTTAAGCTCTAAAATCTTAAGAATCTGCGGCATAGGAGAGGGTATTATGGCTGAGCAAATTTCTGATATTATAAATCACAGTACCAATCCTACAGTTGCCCCCTATGCTAAGGAATGGGAAGTTACGTTAAGAATTACTGCTAAAGCAGATACAGAAGAAAGTGCATCTAAACTTATCGCCCCAACAGAAGAAGAAATTCGCAGAAGACTAGGTGACAATATCTACGGTGAAGGAGAAACCTCTCTTGAAGAGGTTATAGCTAAACTTCTTATTTCTAAGAAACTTACTATATCTACTGCCGAATCCTGTACTGGTGGCCTAATAGCATCAAAGCTTGTAAACTACCCTGGAGTTTCTTCAGTCTTTATGGAAGGTGCTGTTACATATAGCAATTATGCTAAAATGAACCGTCTAAATGTAAAAGAAGAAACCTTAGAAAAGTTTGGAGCTGTCAGTGAAGAAACTGCTAAAGAGATGGCAGAGGGTATCGCTAAAACCTCTGGAACGACTATAGGGTTATCTACTACTGGTGTAGCAGGTCCAGGCGGCGGCACTGATGAAAAACCAGTAGGGCTAGTCTATATAGGCCTTTATATCAACGGAAATGTTCAAGCTAAGAAACTTGAGTTTTCTGGAAGCAGAGATATGATTAGAAGAAGAACTACCATAACTGCACTAGATTGGCTGAGAAGAGAGCTTATCAAATAGTAAAAAATTGAAAATAGAGGATTTTTATAAGACTGCTCCTAAAAAACCCTCTATTTTCTGCTTAAACTCTCGCTACTCCCATTTCTCTAGCTATTCTTTTTACTTCTTCAGTTACAGAAGCACAGACTCTTTTATCAAAAACACCTGGAATAATGTAGTCTTCTCTCAATTCTTCATCATCAATTAAGTTAGCAATTCCTCTTGCAGCAGCTAATTTCATTTCATCATTTATTACTTTAGACCTTACTTCTAACGCTCCCCTAAATATTCCCGGGAACACCAATACATTATTTATTTGATTTGCAAAATCTGAGCGTCCAGTAGCAATTACTCTTACTCCTGCCTCTTTTGCAACATCTGGCATAATTTCTGGTGTTGGATTAGCCATTGCAAATACTATACTGTCTTTGCTCATTGAACTTGCCATTTGCTTTGTAAGAGCTCCTGCTGCAGAAACTCCTATGAATACATCCTTACCTTTAATTACATCCTTTAATGAACCTTCTTCTTTATCTCTGTTGGTAACCTCTGCAATTTCCTTTTGAGCTTGGTTTAAATCTTTATTCCCCTCTACTAATGCTCCTGCTTTATCACACATTATTATATTCTTTGCTCCTGCCTTAAGTAGAAGTTTGCATATTGCAATTCCTGCAGAACCAGCTCCATTTATAACGATTTTTAAATCTTCTAGTTCTTTCTTAATAAGCCTTGCTGCATTATATAGACCAGCAAGTACCACAATTGCAGTTCCATGTTGATCATCGTGAAAGACTGGGATGTCCAACTCTTTTTTTAACGTTTCCTCTATATAAAAACATTCCGGCGCCTTTATATCTTCTAGGTTTATCCCTCCAAAAGTAGGTGCTATAAGCTTTACAGTTCTAATTATATCTTCAGGGTCTTCACTATCTATACATATTGGAAAAGCATCTATTCCCCCAAATTCCTTAAATAACAATGCCTTTCCTTCCATAACAGGTAGTCCAGCTCCAGCACCAATGTTTCCAAGCCCAAGAACAGCTGTCCCATTTGTAACTACAGCTACAGTGTTTGCTTTAATAGTGTAATCATACATAGCATTATTATCTGCTGCTATCTCTAAGCATGGTTCTGCAACTCCTGGAGTGTATGCTATAGATAAATCTTCTCTTGTTTTTAATTCTACCTTGCTTTTGATTTCTAACTTTCCCTTATTCTCCTTATGTACTCTTAGTGCTTCTTCTCTAATGTTCATTAATGTTTCTCCCCTCTATAGTTTTTTAAAATTTTATCCACATTTATAATTAAACTTTATCCACATATTCAGAATAGAAAAATATACTTTGGGGGATAACTAGATCCCCCAATACTATTTTTTCTCTTCAACTAAGTTATTAAAAAACTCACAATAAGGTGCAACAGGGCAATTATCACAGTTAGGTCTTCTTGCCTTACATATTTGCCTTCCATGCCATATTAAATAATGATGGGTATCACTCCACATATCTCTAGGTATGTTTTCCATAAGTCCTTTTTCCACTGCATCAGGAGTATTCCCCTTAGAAATTCCCAGTCTATTTGATACCCTAAATACATGAGTATCCACAGCAATAGCAGGTACTCCAAAGGCATTAGACAGTACTACATTTGCAGTTTTTCTTCCAACGCCAGGCAGTTTTATAAGTTCCTCCATAGTATTTGGTACTTCTCCATTATGTTCTTTTAGTATAGTTCTAGTTGCACCTAATATATTCTTACTCTTGTTTTTATAAAATCCGCAACTCCTAATCTTCTCACCTAGTTCCTCTTCTGTAAGAGATATAACTTTTTCTGGAGTATTGTACTCTTTATATAATTCCTCTGTAACTTGGTTGACTCTTACATCAGTACATTGTGCTGATAATATAGTAGAAACTAATAATTCATAAGGAGAATTAAAATTAAGAGCACATTTCGCCTCTGGATAGGTTTCGCTTAATATCTTTACTACCTCTTCTATGTTTTCTTTTTTCAACCATATCACCTACGCTATTTTTTTATTATATTATTTAATAATAATTTTACCATAGAAACAACCTAATACTACAAAATTCATCATAAAAACAAAAAATGTTCTTATGTTTTATATTGTAACACAAGAACATATCTATTTATTCTTAGCTTCTTAATTTAAAGAAATAACTTACTTATAGACTCCCCTATACTCTTCCGGTAAAAGTTCAGCAATTCTTTTCATCAAAAAGTCTGTGGCTCTATCTTCATACTCTCTTTTATCTTCTTCTTTATCTTTCTCTGGTAAGATTACCTGCTTTCCAACATTTATAGTAACCTTAGCATTTTGAAATTTTTCCTGACCCATATCCTTCTCATTAATAGGCAGTAGCTTTTCACTTCCATATATCCCAAGAGGAATAATAGATGCCTTAGTTAACTTTTGTATTAACACTACTCCTTTTTTTGCTTTAATCAAACTACCTGTTCTACTTCTTGTTCCCTCTGGGAATATAAGCACATTGTTGCCATTCTTTAATGTTTTTACAATCCTAGATATAGCATCTTTATCTGCAGAGTTAGGTTTTATAGTTATCGTCTTTGTAATATTCACTCCTATACTTGTTAGAGGGTTATCTGATAGTTTAGCCCCAGCCACAAAGGTTATATCTTTATCCTTAAATACCTTATTCAGGACTAACCCATCTGAATTACTTAAGTGATTACATATGAACAATATAGGGTTGTTTACATCTCTTAAGTTTTCCATTCCCCTAACTTCAATATCAGCATATTGTTTTAAGTATCTATCTACAATTCTCTTAGACAGATATTCAACTAATCCTTTAGGAAGATAGCCTATAATCTTGGCCACTCCAGGAGAAATCATAATAATGCCCACCTTTCATTATATAAATACTAAGTTTAATATATAATTAAAGCCTATCACTTATCAAATAAAATGTATAATACAAAAATATACTTTACTATATAAATTATAATTTGAAAAGCTCTAAAAGTCTATTATAATAATTTTTAACATAAGGCGAGCCAATTTCCTTTGGCTTTAAATCTTTATTTAAAGCCATTGCATTAATCAACGCATTTCTCTGAAGTATGTTTTTCCCCCTCCATCCACAGGAGGTTCCGCTATACTTCTCCTTAAATACTTTTTTATCTATATTTATAAGTTCCTCTAGGTTAACCTTATCCATAAAGTCCTTTGGCCTAAATTCTTCTATGGTAGAAAAAGCAGCATTTTTATTATAGGGACAAACTCTTTGACAAGTATCACAGCCGAACATTCTACCCTTTAGCTTAGAAAACCACTCTTCTTCTATGTCTTTCTTCTGAGTTATATAAGAAAGACATATGTTAGGTTTATTTTCATTTTTGATAGCACCTGTAGGACAACTAACTTTACACAATTGACAGTCCCCGCATTTATTTTCTAAAGGCCTATCACTTTCTATCTCTAGATTTGTAATTATCTCTCCCAAGAATATATAGGAACCATATTTTTCCGTAATAAGAAGATTATTTTTACCTATAAAGCCTACTCCAGATTGAGCTGCAATATATCTTTCCGGCAGCGAATTGCTATCTACAAAATAAATAGCTTTCCCTCCTAGACTCTCTATAAAGCTGCATATACTTTTTAGATAGCCAGAAACAACAAGGTGATAATCCTTTCCTCTTGTGTATTTAGAGAAGCTTATTATTTCTTTAAAATCGCTGTCAAATAAATATGGGAAAGCAATAGAAATTATTGTTTTCCCGTCTTCCATGTATAAAAAAGGATTTATTCTTTTTTCTATATTCTCTTCTTCAAACTCATTCTCCAGTTTTCTTTCTTTTCTATCTTGAAGGTAGTACTCTAGTTCACTAAAAATTCTACATTCAGTGAATCCAACAATATCTAAACCTAATTTGCTGCAGTAACTTAATACTTCTGATTTATAATTCAATGTAATCACCACGCTTTTTACAATAAAGGAATCAGTGTTATTAAATAAAATAGTTCAGGTTTTTATTCTATTTCAATTATATCATATCACCATCTCATTGTAGATACTCTTTTTTCTTCCTTTATAATCCTTTATTTCTATTACAGCTGGAGCAGAATTTCTGTGTATAATCTTTGCTGGTATTCCAACTGCAGTACAGTCAGAAGGCACATTTTTTAAAACCACTGAATTAGCGCCAATCTTAACATTGTCTTCAATAACTATAGGTCCTAAAACTTTAGCACCGCTTCCTATTACAACATTATTCCCTACAGTAGGATGTCTCTTTCCAGTGTCCTTTCCAGTACCTCCTAAGGTTACTCCATGATACAAGGTTACGTTATCTCCAATTTCTGCTGTTTCCCCGATAACTACACCCATACCGTGATCTATAAATAATCCCTTTCCTATAGTTGCACCAGGGTGTATTTCTATACCTGTAAAAAATCTAGCGATTTGTGATATTAATCTAGCCATAAAAAAAGCTTTTCTTTTATAAAAAAAGTTAGATATTCTGTATGCAATTAATGCGTGTATACAAGGATATAGAAGGAATACTTCTATTGGATTTCTTGCCGCCGGGTCATTTTTCATAGCACTTTTTAAATCATAAGCTAATAATTTAAATGGATTTTTCATAACTCTATCCCCCTAATCAACTTAATGGTGGGTCTAAATTTTAGACCCACAGTTTTTTTAAACTAGTCATATAATCCCATTGATAAATACTTTTCTCCTCCATCCGGTGCAACAGTAACTACCTTTTTACCTTTTCCAAGTTCTTTTGCTACTTTTATCGCTGCCGCTATGTTAGCGCCAGAGGATATGCCAACTAATATACCTTCTTCTGTTCCCATAAGTCTTGCATATTCAAAAGCTTCTTCATCTGATATAGTCATAACTTTATCTATTAATTCCTTTTTGTATATATCAGGTACGAACCCTGCTCCTATACCTTGTATTTTGTGAGGGCCAGCCTGACCTCCTGATATAACTGGGGACTTTTCTGGCTCTACTGCTATAACCTTTATATTCTCATTATGCTTCTTTAGGTTGCCACCAACTCCAGATATAGTTCCGCCAGTACCAACTCCTACTACGAAAACATCTAAATCTTCTACATCCTTTAATATTTCATTAGCAGTAGTTTCATAGTGTTTTAATGGATTTGCTTCATTTGTGAACTGCTGTGGTATAAAGTATCCTTCTTTACCATCACCTATTTCTAGTGCTTTTTCTATTGCACCTTTCATACCCTTTACACCATCAGTAAGAACAAGCTCTGCTCCGTAAGCCTTCATCATAGCTCTTCTTTCCACGCTCATAGTTTCTGGCATAACTATTATTACCTTATAGCCTTTTAATTTTCCTATCATCGCAAGAGCTATTCCTGTATTACCACTAGTTGGCTCAACTAGTGTATCGCCTGGCTTTATAAGTCCTTCCTTTTCAGCTTTTTCTATCATTCCAAGAGCTGCCCTATCCTTAACGCTTCCACCTGGATTAAATTTTTCTAGCTTTACATATACCTCTGCCATATTTTCATCTACCATATTTTTAAGTTTTAATAAAGGTGTTCCACCTATCATATCTAATGCGTTATAAAATATCATTTTACTACCTCCAATTTTAATTTTATAATTATAATTCCCTATTTTGACGTCAAAAAACCCCGTCTCTAAAATTTTAGAGACGGGGTGTAATCCGCGGTTCCACTCTAATTAGATTCTAATATTACTTAAAATCTCAACTCACCTTTCAAGCACAGCGCTATGCTCTACCACTGTAACGGGTGGTCCCGATGTAGCCTACTTAGTTCGGTACATAACTCCAAAGGGCACTTCACATAAAATTCGTTTAGAAACCTCCCAGCAAATGGTTCCCTCTCTGCAAAACTCTTTTTAAGTTACTTTCCTTTTTCAAAGTATTTCTGAGTGTTTTACTATGAATTGTATATTAATATTATATATAATAGCTTTCTAATTTGTCAATATATTTTTAATACTTTATTAAATAAATAATCCCACCATTATAGGTGAGATTATTATCACTTAAATCCATATTAATTTCTAGATTTCTATCTACAAAATCTATGCTTTCCTATAACTTTAATAAGTGGTCTGGACCATATCCATTTGTTAGTTGATGTAGCTGGATTAAAGTAATACACCGCACCACCAGAAGGATCCCATCCATTTAAAGCATCTCGTGCAGCATTTATGGAGTTCTGTTCCATATTGGCATGTATTTGACCATCTACTACTGCTGTAAAAGCTCCTGGTTGATAAACAACCCCTGCTATGGTACTTGGAAATCTAGAATCTCTCGTTCTGTTCAAAATTACTGCACCTACTGCTACCTGCCCTTCATAAGGTTCTCCTCTTGCCTCTCCATTTATGGCTCTTGCAAGAAGCATTACATCTTGGTTATTTGTAGTGTACTTGCCAGGATTAGAGTTATTTGTAGTACTCGCCTGATTGGCAGCATATTGACCTGCATTAATTCCTAAGGCATTAAGAGTTCGATCTCCAGCTATTCCATCTACAGCTAAACCATGCTTTGCTTGAAAACTTCTCACACCAGTATAGGTTCTATAACCGTATATAGCATCTAAATCTCCATCATAATATCCCCAAGCCTTAAGTCTCCTTTGTATCTCTAACACAATATTTCCTCTATCGCCATAATTATATGCTATAGCCCTCGCTGCATTATTATAAGGAGCTACACCTATAGATGTGATAATGTATGTAATCATAATAGCAAGTACGCATACTATTTCCTTCTTGAACTTAGCAACCTTCTTCTTCATAGAAACACTCCTTACTATAGTATAAGATTATGATTTCATCCTTCAGACTTAGTGTGCGCACAAAACAGTAAAAAATACACTTAAAGCTGTAATATGAATATTGGATTTATAATAGAAAAATACAACAAATAAAAATAGAATTGAATTGAGCTCTACTAGTTTTACTTGTAAATCCCAATCCAATTCTACTATAACAATAGGTTAATTTTTAATTATATAAAATTCGAAGCAAAAGCTATAATTGTTAACGCTATTATAAGTACTACTGTTGACTTCGCTATAAAGTTTTGTACTGTACTGTTAACATGGCTCCCCATAACTTCTACATCATTCACTAGACTTATCATAAATATTAATACTATAGGACATAATATACCAGCTAATTGCTGAGTAACTAAAATTATATTAATTAACGATATACCAGGTATAAGTACTATTAACCCACTTACAACAATCATAAATAGAAATAATCCAAAGAACACTGGTGCTTCTTTTATCTTGTTATCCATTCCACTTTCAAAGCCAAAGGCTTCACATATTGCATAAGCAGTACTTAATGGTATTATGCAACAAGCTAAAAGTGATGCTCCGAAAAGCCCTATTCCAAATAGAACAAAGGAATAGTTACCAGCTAAAGGACCAAGGGCTGCTGCTGCATCCTGTGCAGTATCTATACTTATCCCAGCTTTAAACAAGGTCTCAGCTGTACACACCGTTATAAATAGAGCTATAAGCACACCAAAAATGGTACCAATATAAACGTCTAATTTTTCATAACTATATTCTTTTATTGATATACCTTTATCTACAATAGAGGATTGTAAGTAAAACTGCATATAAGGAGTTATAGTTGTACCTACCATTCCTATAAGCACTAAAAAATATCCCTTATCTAACTTAGCCTTTGGAGTTACTATACTTGTAAATACATGACTCCAATCAGGCTTTACAAGAAAAGCAGTTACAATATAACTAACAAAAGTAATAGTAAGCGCTAGAAATATTTTTTCCGCCCTTGAGTAATCCCCTCTTGTTAGTAAAAACCATATAAAAACTGTAAGTATTGGAATTGATATATATTTGCTTATACTAAACAGCTCTAAACTAGCTGCTATCCCTGCAAAATCCCCTATACATACACCTAAGTTTGCTATAAGTAAGGTAACCATGGCAAAGAAAGCCCACTTTACGCCATATCTTTCTCTTATTAGATCTGAAAGCCCTTTACCTGTAACTACCGCCATTCTTGCATTCATTTCCTGAATCACTGCAAGCCCTATGGCAATTACTAAAAGTCCCCAAAGCATAGAATATCCATAATGAGCACCGATTACTGAGTATGTAGTAACTCCACCGGCATCATTGCCGGCATTAGCAGTAATGAGTCCTGGTCCTATTATACTCAGCATTAATAATAATCTGTTTTTATTTTTCAACACCTTCTACCTTCTTCCTATCCTACCTTTTTAAATCTTTTTCTCCAAGTTGGTATTAGTATGTCCTCGACTATGTCACTCATAATCACTATACCACAGAGCCTTTCTTTATCATCTATAACAGGAAGGGAAAGAAGATCGTATTTAACACTCATTTCAATTGCATCATCTACATTCTCACTATCTTTTATTCTCGCTATGTTTTCAAACATGATCTCTCTTAACTTACTCTCAGGATTAGAAAGCAAAAGATCTTTAAGCGATACTACTCCCTGCAGCCTCTCTTGCTCATCTACAATGTATATATAATGAGACACCTCATCCTCTGGCTTTATTTCTCTCAAAAGTTCAATTGTTTCTTGAACAGTTATACTTATATTAAAAGATATAAAATCCTTATTCATTATGCTTCCAACAGTCTCCTCTTCATAATTCATAAGAGATCTAATTTCATCTGCATCTTCTTTTTCCATATCGAATAGAATTTTTTCTGCAGTTTCTTCGTCTACTTCATCCAATATATCCGCAATTTCATCATTAGGCATATTCTCTAAAAGTTCTTCTCTTTTTTCCTTGCTTAAGTTTTCTAAAATATCTACTTGAATATCTGGCTCTATTTCTTCTAAAATGTCCGCAGCAAAGTCTTCATCTAAACTTTCAAAAACCTTTTTTCTGTAGTTTATATCCATATCTTCAAGAATATCCGCTAAATCTGCTGGATGAAGCTTTGATAGTTTTTTGTAAGGAACAGATAGCTTTAAGTTAGCATTTACCATTTCAAGAGATTCTACATTGTCCCACACTATAAGACTGTCATCTGGCATCTTGTGAAAAAACTTATAACAACTCTTTACTAGTTTTTCCACCCCAAGTCTTCTTCCAAGGGCGAGAACGCCAGCATCTACCGCTACAACTCTATATTCACCTGCTATTTCTGCAATTCTCAAATCATTAACCCTTACAAGCTTTTTACCATTTATATCAACAATCTGTCTATCTAACAAGTGTTTAGATAAAGCATAAGAATATTTTTGGAGAATTATTTCTCTGACTCCTTCTCCTTTGACAATAATCTTATCATCTTCCTCGTAGACAACAATATTTTTAAATTCGCAATTAATTAATTCTCCATCCTTTTTAATCTGATAGCCTATAGCCCTCGGAAAACCGCCTTCAGTACTTACATAGACATCACAAAGCTTTCCTATAGGCTCATTGAATTCATCATAAATCTTTCTATAGAGAACTTTACTTAAGAAGAAACTGGACAACTTTTTCATAAATATTCCTCCTTCTCAATATAGAGGAATATTTGCAACAATGATAAGAAATACCGGAAATGAATAAAACTAAAAGGTTAAACTTCTTTATCTATTGAACATAAATGTTCCCCTATATAATCCATTATTTAATTTTTCTCTGAAACATAATCGACCACTAATAGGGCCAGCATCCATTTAACCACACCACCTATATAAAAATAAAAAGAGCCTAACAAGGCTCCCATTATAAACTAAAACTTGTTGTAGTCCGAGTTTTAGCACTATACAGCTTTAGACTTATTAAAGTCCAGCTACATTAAGTAAAACCTTGATTTCGGTAGTACCTGTTGACCCATTGGCATCTCTCGATGTTTCCGGGCAGTAGCGTATATCCATATAGGAGCCTCACCTAACATTCATAAAAAATTTTCAAATTCCTTTTACATAATTATTATATTACAAATTCGCTAAAATGCAACTATAAAATACTATATTTATTTAAATTTAACCTTTACAATATGTTATTTCTATATTCTTTCAATTTACTTCTGATTTTGCAGAATTTTATTCATTTTCTCATAGTTGTGCTATATTATAAATATTTACTTTCAGTAGTTGGAAATCTAATATTAATATGAAGATTACTTTCTTTATTCTCTAAGAAAAGTTTTCCCTTTAGCTTATTAAACAAAACTCTGTTAACATGTTTTTTTCATAAAAGACGCTGTCCTAGAGTTTTAATTTAACTTTATATTTCCCTTTCATTATGCTAATATATAATGTACTCTAAACTTTATAAGAATGGAGAATTCAAATGCAAATAAATAATAAATTTTTACCTGTAAGTAAACAAGAGCTAAAAGCTCAAGGAATAGAACAATTAGATTTTATACTTATCACTGGAGATGCTTATGTTGATCATCCTTCCTTTGGTACTGCAATCATTTCTAGGATTTTAGAAAGCGAGGGCTTTACAGTAGGGATAATAGCTCAACCAGATTGGAATAACGTTGAAGAATTCAGAAGACTTGGCAAGCCGAAACATGCCTTTTTGATAAATTCAGGAAACATTGACTCTATGGTAAATCACTATACTGCTTCTAAAAAGAAAAGAAGTGATGACCTTTACTCACCAGGAGGAGAAGGTGGGCACAGACCGGATAGAGCAGTTATTGTGTACTGTAATAAAGCCAGGGAGGCTTACAAAGATGTGCCAATTATAATTGGTGGAATAGAAGCAAGTCTTAGAAGATTTGCCCACTATGATTACTGGGATAACAAAGTGAGAAGAAGTATTCTTTTAGATTCAAAGGCGGATCTTTTAATATATGGTATGGGAGAGAAGACTATTGTACAAATAGCTAATCTTCTTAAGTACGGAATGAATGTTAGCAAAATTACAGATGTAAGAGGTACTGTATACTCAGTTAAGGATTTAGATTCTTTAAGGAATTTCGTAGAAGTTCCTTCTTTTGAAGAAGTTTCTAAAGATAAAGATGCCTATGCTGAAAGTTATAAACTTGAATATTATGAGCAAGATGCTATTAGAGGAAAAACCTTAGTACAAAAACATGGAGATAGATATGTAGTTCAAACTCCACCTCAGTTCCCTCTTACGCAAGAGGAAATGGATATGGTATATAATTTACCTTATGCAAGAACTTATCATCCAATGTATGAAGCTAAAGGCGGTATACCGGCGATAAAAGAGGTTAGTTTCTCTGTAACTAGTCATAGAGGTTGCTATGGTGGTTGTTCTTTCTGTGCTCTTACCTTTCATCAGGGAAGAACAATTCAAAACAGAAGTCAAAGCTCTATCTTAGATGAAATAAAGCTTATGACAACCTTAGATGATTTTAAAGGTTATATACATGACATAGGTGGGCCAACTGCAAACTTTAGACATAAAGCCTGCAAAATCCAGGAGACTGCAGGGGTATGTAAGAATAAACAATGTCTTTCACCTAAGCCTTGTAAAAACCTTATTGTAGATCATAAAGAATACTTAAGTCTATTAAGGCAAGCTAGGGAACTTCCTGGAGTTAAGAAGGTATTTATTCGTTCTGGAATAAGATATGATTATCTTACTTACGATAAAAACCCTCAATTTTTAGAAGAACTTTGTAAACATCACATAAGTGGTCAGCTTAAGGTAGCACCAGAACATGTAAGTGATAAAGTTCTAAAACAAATGGGTAAACCTACCAGAGAAGTCTATGATAGGTTTACAAAAAAGTATTTTGAGGCAAATAAGAAGTTAAAGAAAAACCAATTTCTTGTTCCTTACCTAATGTCCAGTCATCCAGGCAGTGATTTGCACGCTGCTATAGAACTTGCTCAATACATTAAAAGTATGGGATATACTCCAGAACAGGTTCAGGATTTCTACCCTACACCAGGTAGCTTATCTACTACAATGTACTATACAGGTATTAATCCTCTAACTGGTGAAAAAGTCTATGTACCAAAGGAACAAAAGGAAAAGAATATGCAAAGAGCTCTTATGCAGTTTTCCGTTCCTGAGAACTACAAACTTGTAAAAGAGGCCTTAATTAAAGCTGGAAGAGAAGATCTAATAGGCAGAGGGAAAGATTGCTTAATTCCTGAGAATCCTCCAAGACTTAAAAATCGAGGCAATAGTAAGTTTAGTGGTAAAACTAGCAGTAACCATAATAAGAAAAAACATTAAAACAATAAGGGAGATTTTCTATGCTCAGTTATAGAAAATCTCCCTCTACTTACTTTACAGTCTTTTTTCTAAACCTGCTTAATCCATATACTAGAGTTGCAACCCAAAACATATCTCCAACTACTCTTTCTAAAGGATATGTAATTCCAACAAGCCAGATTACTAATTCTAATATAGTTGCAAATGATGATAAGATAACAAGATACATTCCTGTCTTATTTAAATTCTTTTGTCCCATAAGTAATATGGTTAAAAATAATATTATTGTATTTAACATTATATAAATCCAATATATATACATGCTTCTATAGAAGAACATAGTATATCCAATAGAACTTGAATTGTACAATAAACTTGGACACTTATAGATACATAATGCATATAAGCCTATTAGTACTGCTGCTGCTATAAAGATGTATGAAAAATTAATATTATCTTTCCTAGTAAAAATATATAGTGCTGTTAGTGCTAATAATGGTACTGCAATTAGATTTAAAAAGAAAAAAACTTTAAGTACATATAAATACTTTATATTATTTGATAAATAAAATATTAATAGTGAAACATATCTAAAGAGCATACAGAAGACAATAAAAACAGTAATAACTCTAATCTTTTTAGGTGTAAATTTGCTTAAGTATATCCCTATAATTATTAGTGTAAGTATGACAATTAATAAATAACCATAGTAGTTAACCATATTTTCATCCCCTTATATTACTACTACTTATATTTATTATTACAATTGCTGTTATATTACTAGTTTTTTTACTATTTAAATATAGAAAACCTTAACTTACACTGTCTTAATACTTGTCCTAGTTATAGTTTTTTATAAAACAAAAAGATGCCCTTTCGCATCTTTATTGTTAGTCACGAATACCAAGAACTTCAATTCCTTCTTTAACACACTCTATTACAAGTGGGAAATCTGGTCCTCTTTCTCCGTCTATGTCTGTTACTATGTTTTCATGACATTCCACTTCTATCTTTTCTGTCTTAAAATACATAAGACCTGCTGTATTTTCTAGATGTTCTCCTCTTAACATTTTAATAAAAAGAGCAATCATATCTTTTATTGGACCAGCTTTTATTATAATTACATCCAATAGTCCATCATCTACTTCTGCTTTATAGGCAAATTTAAAATTCCCTGCTGTTCTTCCATTAAAGACTAGCATTAGATACATGTCTCCATCAAAGTATGTATTTTCAGATTTAACTTTTATTTTAAGTTTTCTAAAATTCGGAAGCTGCTCTATTCCCTTTACGTAATAAGCTAATTTTCCCATAGTATTTTTTAAGTTTACATCAGTTTTTTGAGATACATCTGTAAAAAGTCCAGTGCTGGCTACATTTATAAAGTACTTATCGTTAACTTTTCCTATATCAACTTTTTTAGGCCTACTATTTAGTATTTGCTCACAGTCTGCTTCTACATTTTCAGGCATTCCAATAAACTTAGCAAAATCATTAGCAGTTCCTACTGGTAATATTGCAATAGGAAGATTAATTCCTAAGTTTTTCATATGATTTACAGCAGTATCTACTGTTCCATCTCCTCCAGCAACTAAAATATATTTGTAGCTCTCATCCATACCTTCAAATGCCTTACTCATATCATACTCAAAGCTTACTCTATAAGGTACTACTTCATAGCCATATTTCTGGTGCACTGCTATAACCTTGTCGATGTCAGTTACTATGGTATTTTCACCTGAATATGGATTATAAATAAACTTTACCTTATTCATATAAAACTCCCCTATTTGTAAATATTTTATTGTTAAATTTAACTATTATATTATAACACCTTATAGAAGAAATCCACAAGATTACTAAAAATTCTTGTGGATTTCTTCTAAATCTTATTTTTATCTATGCCTCTGGTGTACTTGGTTCCGAAATGTTACTTAAAGCTTGCTCTGCTTCTTGTTCTAATCTAGGTTCTACAGCTATGTCTCCTAGGGAAACCATACCAACTAAATTATCATTATCTACTATAGGAAGCCTTCTTATCTGTCTTTCGCTCATTATTCTAGCTGCATCATCAACTTCCATATTAGGTTTTCCAAGCACCGGATTAGAAGACATTATCTCTCTTACATTAGTAGTGTGAGTGTCTTTTCCTGGAGCTACAGCTCTTAGAGCTATATCTCTATCTGTTATGATTCCTATAACGCTTCCAGCATCACAAACTGGTACAGCACCTACATTATATTGTTTCATGATATCTGCAGCTCTTTGAACTGGAGCATCTCCATCTAGACTAACTACAGAGTCTGTCATTATATCTTTTACCTTCATAAAAAGCACCTCTCTTAAGGAAATTATTTGACAAAATTATTATTCCCTTAATAAAGATATTCTTACTTATAAATTATTTACATTTTTAGAGGACTTATACATGTACAGTGCAGTTGCTGCAATAACGATTACTACACCTATAGGTATTAAAATCTGGAAGGAAAAAGAATGACTTAAGCCTTTTCCAATTAGTGAATAAGAAACCATCTCTGGAAAAATACCAATTAAAGTCCCTAATATAAAGTCTCTATATTTCATTTTAGAAAGTCCAGCAGCATAGCTTAGAGGATCATAAGGAAAAATTACTGCTAGTCTCATTAAAAGCATTATCTTAAAACCATGCTTTTCTATTCCTCTATCTAAGTCCATGGCCTTTCCTTTAACAACTTTATCAACAAAAGACCTTCCTAGGTATCTTGATAAAAAGAATGCTAAAGTTGCTGAACCAAAACATCCAATCATACTTAGTAATAGAGCATAATAGGGTTTAAATATCATTGCAGCTAATATGGATATAAGACCTGTTGGAATAATTAAAGCTATCGGTTTTATAGAATATATAATGATAAAAGCCAGTGATGCAAATTTACCGTAGCTTAAAATGTATCTCCTCATTTTATGAATACTTAACCCTAACAAACTGTGTCTATTACTATACAAAAATAGTACAATGGCAAACATTACAACTAGAACAACTAAATATTTTAAATAACTTCTACTACTTTTCATATATCACTCAACTTTCTACACTTTATAACTTATATAGCAAGTCTATTTTAACAAAAAATTTATAATTTTTCCATAAAAAAAGTTTATTATATACTTAACCATTTTGGTAAAATGAGTTATAATAGGCTTATACTATTGTATACCTTTTTATATATTCATATTACACAAAATAACAATTATTATTTAGGAGTGATTTTAATGGCTAAAATAGCTAGAAGTGCTGTACCTAATGCTTTTACTTTTGCCAACCTAGCATGTGGTGTAATGTCTCTGATGATGTCTTTCCAGGAGAATTACAAATGGGCTGGCATATTTATTTTATTAGCATGTTTAGCTGATAGATACGATGGTAGAGTAGCAAGACTTTTAAACGTATCCAGCGAATTAGGTAAAGAACTTGATTCTCTTGCAGATTTAGTTTCCTTTGGTGTAGCACCTTCTATACTTGTGTTTAACATTTACGGTTTTTCAAATTTAGGACTTTTAGGATATTTATTAGTGTTATTATTCCCGATATCTGGTGCGTATAGATTGGCTAGATTTAATGTTACACAATTTGATGGAGAGTTCTACGGAATTCCTATAACCTTTGCAGGTATGTTTATGGCTTTATACTGTTTAGTTACACTAAACTACCTTGCACCTTTAGGTGTTACAATACTTATAGTAATAGCTCTTGCTTATCTTATGGTTTGTAAACACAGATTTAAGAAATTTTAAAATAGGTGTGGAATATGTCTTTATATATTCCACACCTATTTTTTATCATTTTGCAACTCCAATTCCTCACCTATTTCTGTTTCAATATACTCAACCTGTATCTTACTTTCTACTATTTGCGCTTTTAGCTTACAGTAATCCATATAACTGTAACTAGACTTATCTAAAACATCTATAACGTCATCAATAATATCTCCTAATTCATTTACTCTCTTTAATGCGTCCTTCACATCTTTTTTGTGAGCTAATGCAATCCCATTTAATTCTCCTGCCCCTCCTATCAAAAGTCTATAAGAGTTAACAAGCTTGCTTAACAAATCCGCAAGATTGTTTATGTCGCCATAGTAATCTTCAACAATTTTTCTGTGCGGCATCACTATCACCCTACTAAATTTCATACTATAGACTATTTATATTATAACTTTTACAAAATCATACCACATAATAATAAGCTAGGGTAATTACTAAATAAATAGCTATTAAAATTGCCCCTTCAAGCCAATAGGTTTTACCATCCTGAAACACAATATATGCCATAATAATAGAAATCAACGCCATAATTATTTGGAAAGTGGTAAAAATCAAGGTCATTTGAACTCCAACTAAGCAGGCAAACATAATTAAAAGAGGAGTTACAAAAAGAGAAATCTGTATACTGGAACCTATTGCTATTTCAAGACTTAGGTTTACCTTATTCTTAACGGCACATACAATAGCTGCCACGTTTTCCCCTATGTTTCCTAATAAGGGTATTAATATTATTCCTAAAAACTCCTGAGAAAGTCCATATGCCTCCACAGTTTCTTTTATATTGTATACAAGCTTTTCACTTATAAAATATAGTATGACAGCAACTATAATAAGTTCAATTATATTTTTAAACTGCTTCTTGCTGCTTACTTGTTTATTTTCAGAAGTCTGTTCACTAACTAAAAAGAGGTTACTATGAGTATGAAGAGAAAAAATCAAACCTAATACATATACGATTACTAAAACTATTGCTACCTTTACACTTATGGAAGCTACTATATTTTCAGGAATAGCTTCGTTGTATTGCTTAAGAGAAGCTATTATTATTATGGTTGATACAGCTAATAAAAGCATACTGAAATTTGTTCTAGCAACTATTTTATTGAATTTCTGTTCTTTGTATTTTATTCCACCAGCAAAAATAGATACTCCAAGTACTAAAAGCATATTGCTTATAATCGAACCTATTAATGAAGCTTTTACCATAGGTATTAAGCCATATTGTATAGACCATAAGCCCATAGTTAGTTCAGGTATATTTCCTACTGCCGCGGCTAGAAGGCCACCTTTCTTATCGCCTATATATTCAGATATATTAGAAGTGAGATTCCCTAGCATGATAGCCAGTGGTACTATAGCTGCTGAATAAATAATAGTATTTAGTAGATTATATGGAGTTTTAAGAAAGATAACTAGTATGATAATTATATAAACACATTTCTTCATCATGATAACACCAACATTTTATAAATGTAGTCCTCCTCTAGATTGTTCCTTTAATTAGTCTATTCATTTGAGAAGGAAGTGTTACTTTTATAGCTGCAACTACTAATTGTAAAAATAAAAGCCTAGAATAAAGGTGTTCCTTATCCTAAGCTCTATGCTCTACTATATTCTACTCTCCAAAAACTTTCTTCTGAAGCTCTAATCCTGTTTTTGTGATTGCCAATCCACCAAGAGCTGTCTCTCTAAGCTCTGCTGGCATTTGCTTACCAACTCTATACATAGCTTCTACAGTGTCGTCAAATGGTATTTTGCTCATAATTCCAGCCATAACCATATCTGCTGTTGTTAAAGCACTAACTGCTCCTGCTGCATTTCTCTTAGCGCAAGGAACTTCTACTAGTCCTGCTATTGGGTCACAGACTAAACCTATTATGTTCTTAAATACTATAGCTGCCGCATTTAAGGCTTGATCTGGTGTTCCACCCATCATTTCAACTACTCCAGCTGAAGCCATAGCTGCTGCTGAACCACATTCAGCCTGACATCCACCTTCTGCTCCCGCCATAGTTGCATTTTTAGCTATAATTATACCTACTCCAGTACCTGTTAGTAGACCCTTAACCATATCATCTTCTGATAAACCTAATTGCTCTCCAGCACTTATTATAACTGCAGGCATTATTCCACAGGAACCAGCTGTTGGAGCAGCTACTATTTTACCCATAGCAGCATTTACTTCTGAAGAAGAAAGAGCTCTTCCCATAGCTTTAACCATGAAGTTTCCTGTCAACGTTTTCCCACTGTTGGCATACTCATTTAACTTATATGCGTCTCCACCAATAAGTCCACTTACAGATGCAATTTTATTTGTTAATCCACGCTCTGCTGCAGACATCATTACTTTTAAGTTTTTTCTCATCTTCTCAAAAACTTGTTCTCTAGTAAGGCCAGTTGCCTTTGCTTCTTCTTCTAAAGTATATTCCCATATACTAAGATTTTTTTCCTTACATACTTCTAAAAGTTCATATCCGTAGTTAACCATAAATTATTCTTCCTCCCTTACAGGATTAATAGCTCTAACTTTGTGGATGTTAGTTATTTTAGCTATAGCGTTTACAATGTCTTCGGAGATAAAGTTGTCTACTTCAAAGACCATCGCCGCTGCTGAACCCTTACCACTTGTTCTGTAAACTCTCATAAAGGCGATGTTTACATCATATTCATATAAAACAGCTGTTACTTTCGCAACCATTCCCGGTACATCTATATGATTTATTAATATAGTAGGGTATGCTCCAGTAAATTCTATCTTGTCACCATCTATTTCATTAACTACTATATTTCCTCCACCAATTGAAGATCCAACTACTGATACAGTTTTTCCATCATTTTTAGTTATAACAGTTTTAACTGTGTTTGGATGTACATCTCCAAGATCTGTCGGAATAAATTCTATTTCTATATCCTTTTCTCTTGCCATTTCCATAGAGTTTTTTAAGTTTTCATCCCATGGGTTCATCCCTAATATTCCAGCTACTAAAGCCTTATCAGTACCGTGTCCCTTATAAGTTGTAGCGAATGAACCATGAAGGAAAAATTGCACTTTTTTAACTCCTTCACCTGCTATAGTTCTTGCAATCTTACCTAGTCTTGCAGCTCCTGCAGTATGAGAACTTGATGGTCCTATCATTATTGGCCCAAGAATATCAAAAGCACTATATTCTCTCATATTGTTACACCAACCTTTCACTTTCAGTGAATTATATAATCATTTACATTGTTACAATAAAACAATTTCTTTCGATTCTTATTATACAACAAATTAAAACATATTCACACTAATTTTTTAAAGTTTTTTGTAGAAATTTATGAGATTTGATACTAATAAATGAAAACATTTTCTAAGCCTTTTTGATGAATTAAAAGTTTCTTTTTTCACTATTTTATGCAATTAAAACTTGCAGAAAAAGGCGATGTAAGTCAGGGAGCATTTCCCTAAATTACATCGCCTTTTTTCTAATATTCATAAAAACAACTTCCGCCTATAAACTCTCTCAATATGGAATTTTCCGGTACAAATTTTGTATCTACATCTTTAAAAAAGTTTAAGAAGCTTTTAAGCCTCAATGCTTCATAGTATACAGGGCTTGAGGTGTCTATCTTTTTCAGTTCCTCTAAAGCATATTGCTTTAATACACAAAGCTCATAGACCAGCGTTGAATTAAACATAACATCTGCATTTTCTTGGAATACAAATATATTTTTTTCTTCCCCTCTCTTTATTGATGGCCACATTTTTAAAGTATCTTCTCCTCCATAGCCTCTTGAGAGGGTATCCCTCACTATTCTCCTTATTATTCTTACGTCAGTAGTTGCTATTCTGTTATGATTATCTACATTCAGTTGGGTAAGTGCACTTATATATATTTTAAACTTACTTTCCATAGGAATAGCTGAAGTAAGCATTTCGTTTAGTCCATGAATTCCTTCTATTATAATTATTCCATTGTCAGGAATTCTAATTTTATGACCCTTCCACTCCCTTGTTCCACTCTTGAAGTTAAAGGTTGGAATTTCCACCTCTTCTCCACTAAGCAATGCTTCTAAATTTTCATTAAATAACTTTAAATCTAAAGCATATATGGACTCGAAATCAAAATTACCTTCTTCATCCTTAGGAGTATGTTCTCTATCTACGAAGTAATCATCTAAGGATATAGGAACTGGTATATGTCCATTAACTCTAAGTTGTATCCCAAGTCTTCTTGCAAAGGTAGTTTTACCTGAAGAAGATGGCCCAGCTATTAGTATAATTTTCACGTTCTTTCTTTCATTAATCATATCTGCTATATATGCAATCTTTTTCTCATGAAGGGCTTCCGCTACCCTTATTATATCTATAATTTCTCTACTTTCTACTTTATCATTTAAGGAACCTACATCCCCCACTCCAAGTATATTTCCCCATTGCTCAGTTTCATAAAATATTTTTCTCAGCTTTTTATGCTCTACAAACTCTGGTATATTATATGGGTCTAATTCTCTAGGATATCTTAGTAAAAATCCAGGTTCGTAATATACTAAATCAAATATTTTTATTGCTCCTGAAGAGTATGCCATAGAGCCATAAAAGTAATCATACCTTCCATCTAACTCATATAATTTTACTGTATCACTACTTACATGTTTTAACAGTCTTACCTTATCATCCATTTTATAGTCTGAAAAAATTTTTACTGCTTCATCTCTTTTCATACATACCTTATTTATTGGAATATCCTTTTTTATTAATTGTTCCATTCTTTCTTTTATTTTTCTTATATCTTCTTTATTTAACGGTATACTTTTATGAATTTCTCCAAATAGTCCCTTACTCATAGAATGTTCTATGGTTATTTTAGCGTCCGGAAACAAGTCTAATACAGATTTAATTAAAATAAATTGAAGGGTTCTTACATAGGTTCTCATCCCTAGGTTATCTCTAATATCTATGGCTTCAAACTCTCCTTCTTCTTCTAAAGAACTTGTAAGCTCGGAATATGTGCCGTTTATCCTGGCTAGTACTACAGGTATATCTTTTTCCAAACCGTTATTCTTAATAATATCATTTAAAATTGTACCTTTCTCTGCTAATACCTCTTTATTATTCAATCTAACTTTTAACTGAGCCATTTCATCCTCTCCCCAATTTTTTTGTGTAATATCATTATACGTCTACTTTTCTAAAAATGTTCAAATTTTACTTATATTTTTTTATATTAAAGTAAAAATATAACTAGAAAATTTTTGACTTATAAAGAGAGGAGAATATATGTTTATTGTACTTATTAGAACAATTATCTTATATCTAATAGTCATTGCCTCCATGCGACTTATGGGAAAAAAACAAATAGGAGAGTTAGAACCCTTCGAACTAGCAATTGCAATAATGGTTTCTGAATTAGCTTCACTACCAATGCAAGATACCAGAATTCCTATAATGCACGGTATAATTCCTATAATAACTCTACTTGCTCTTCAAACAATTGTGTCTTTACTAGAGCTAAAGAGTGAGAAAGCAAGAATTTTCTTTAGCGGAAAGCCAAGTATCGTAATTAAGGATGGAAAACTAAATATCAAGGAATTAAGAAAGGAGCGATTTAATTTAAACGACTTGATGGAGGAACTAAGACTACAGGGCTATTATAATATAGAAGACATTCATTACGCTATTTTAGAAACCAGTGGTCAGCTATCTGTAATGCCTAAAACAGAACTGTCAAATGTTACAAAGGCTGATCTAAATATAAAATCTCAACAGGAATCCTTACCTGTAACTTTAATTTTAGACGGAAGAATAAATTATGACAATTTAAAAATAATAGATAAGGATGAACAATGGCTTAATAAGCAACTTAGAAAGAATAATATTTCATCACCAAAAAACATTTTTATAGCTTTACTAGATTCTAAAGGAAAGTTTTATCATCAATCTAAGCCGCAAAAATAAATGGAGTGTGATTTATAAATGAAAGGTGTGATCATTTCCATCAGTATTTTTTTTGTAATGTTAATAGGAATATTTTTTTCTATAAATTACTTAAATAAAGTATGCACAAAACTTGATAACTTAAATAAAGAAATAGAAATTAGCATAGAAAACAAATCTTGGACTAAAGCCTACGATAACTCTATAAAGTTCTTAAATCAGTGGGATAACTACTCTCGTAAGATTTCTATCTTCGTAAACCATGCTGAAATAGACAATATAAACAGTGAGCTTTGGAAACTTACCCAATACACAAAATGTAAGACTGAAGAGGAAGCTTTAGCCTCATCTCATGTCATAAAATTTTTATTAGAGCATATAGTAAATCTAGAAAAGGTTAATGCAGAAAATATATTTTGATTAGTGACAAAAATATTCTATAATTAAAGTATGGAAAATGTGGTATTAATAGATTATAATATAACTATAAAACAGTTAAGTCCCACTGGGACGCAGTAAGTCCCTTTTATATGTTAATACCAACTAAGCTAAATTCAACTATAATTCTAGCAGGATTATAGTTAGGATCGATGGTTAATATAATTTTGGAAGGTGGAATACATAATGGCATTAGTTACTACTAAGGAAATGTTTAAAAAGGCTTATGAAGGCAAATATGCTATAGGTGCTTTTAACATTAACAATCTAGAAATAATTCAAGGTGTTGTAAGAGGAGCAAAAGCTAAGAACTCAGCTGTTATTCTTCAAGTTTCAAAAGGAGCTATAAAGTATGCTGGAGCTAAATACCTAAAGGCTATGGTAGATGCTGCTATAGAAGAAACAGGAATAGATGTTGCACTACACCTAGATCACGGCCCAGATTTCGAAACTGTTAAATCTGTTATTGATGCTGGATTTACTTCAGTTATGTTTGATGGTTCTCATTTTGATTACGAAGAAAACGTAGCAAAAACAAAGGAAGTAGTTGAATACGCTCACGCTCATGGAGTAGTTGTTGAAGCTGAGCTTGGAGTTTTAGCTGGTGTTGAAGATGATGTTGTTGCTGCTGAGCATATATACACTGACCCAGATCAAGCAGTAGACTTTGTTAACAGAACAGGAGTTGACTCTTTAGCAATTGCTATTGGAACTTCTCATGGAGCATTTAAGTTCCCATTAGACTATAAGCCTCAGTTAAGATTCGATATACTAGAAAAAATTCAAGAAAAACTACCTGGTTTCCCAATAGTTCTTCACGGAGCTTCTGCAGTTGATCCAGAAGCAGTTGAAACTTGTAATAAGTATGGTGGAGATATAGCTGGTGCTAAAGGAATTCCAGTAGATATGCTAAGAAAAGCTTCTTCTATGGCTGTATGTAAAATAAATATGGATACTGACATAAGATTAGCTATGACAGCTGCTGTAAGAAAAACTTTTGGAGATAAGCCAAAGGAATTTGATCCAAGAAAGTATTTAGGAGCTGCAAGAGACGCTATTCAAAAAGTTGTTGAAAGTAAAATCGATGAAGTTTTAGGATCAGCTGATTCAATGAAATAATAAAAATGTGGCGTTAAAGCCACATTTTTTTAATTCTTTTTTACAACATTAGGATTATATTTATAGCATAAATTTATTAAAGTATCATCTGGAACAAATTTAACTTGTACCCTTTGTTCCTTATCCTTTACTATAGCTGTATAAACAGTTTCTTTGCAGGTAACTGGATATAACTTAATTTTCTTTTTTGGTGTATCTGCTAATCCCTTTAGGTACTTGCTATTCTCTTTAGCTAAAATTTCTACATTTTTCAAATTAAAATAAACTACCTTTTTTCTGTCTTTTCTAGCTACTATTTTCTCTATGACTAATTCCCCTTTATTGAACTTATACTCATATTCTATGTACAAGTATCTTTTGAGATAAAAGATAAGTATTGATAGTATTAATAAAAATCCTCCAGCAACAATCTGTTTAACTAAAATCATTAAAATTCCTAAAATAGCTCCCAAACAGGATGTAAACCTTAAACTCCTGTATTTAACGGTTTTATAAGTGGTTAATAATTGTTCATAGCAAGTATCCATAATCAATCCCCCTTAATCTTAGATATAGGTATTTACTATAATAATGTTTTTAAGTTACTAACCTATTTTTACTTGTAAACATATTATACCAGTTATTACTACTTTAATGATATAATATCACTTAAGAGGAAAACTTATAATATATAAATACTATAAAGCAGGTGATTAAAGTGAAAGAATTTGAAACAAGAATAATTAATATTGATGTAGATAATATAAGAACAAAACTTAACCAGATCAACGCTACTAAAGTTAAAGAAGAAAATCAAATAAACAACCTTTTTGACTTTGGTGATAGAAGACTATTAAGTAATAAAGGTTATGCAAGAATAAGAATAGTGGAGGATCTAATAAAGAATAATAATAGATACTACATGACTACAAAGAAATTGCTAAGTCAAGATAAGTATAAAGTAATGGAGGAAAATGAAACTGAAATATTAGATTCAAAAGCTGGTGAAAATATATTTAAGTCCCTAGGCTTGGAGCTTGTTCAATCAGTAAAAAAGTATAGAGAAAGTTATAAGTATAAAAATACCTTAGTTGAAATTGACATAAATGAAAAGTCCTTTTGTCCTTTCCCTTACATTGAAATCGAAACATCAGATGATACGGAATTAGAAGAAGTAGTTAAACTCCTAGGATATACCATGGAAGATACTACTTCAAAGACTATATATGATATCCTAAAAGAATTAAATATTACTGGATTAGTAGAAAATGTCTAAACTACACTATAGGAGAAGTTAAATGTTTGGTTACGTTACTCCTTGCAAAATGGAGCTTAAAATAAAGGACTATGAAAAATTCAAGGCTTACTACTGCGGATTGTGCCGCTCTATAAAGACCACTATAGGCAATATCCCTAGAGCTGCACTTAACTATGATATGACTTTCTTGGCTATACTTTTAGACTCCTTGAATGATGACATTCCTATCTACAGTAAAAAGGTTTGTGCTATGCATGGATTTAGAAAAAAAATAAGCATCATAGATAACCAAAGCTTAGAATATGCAGCCTTTTGCAATACTGCATTAAGTTATTATAAATTTGTAGATAATATAAATGATGATAATTCAACGAAAAGCAAAATTTTTTCTTTGCTTTTTAAAAGATACTTAAATAAAATGTCATCAAATTTTCGCAGTCACTTAAATTATATAGAGAATACACTAAATGAATTATATAAAATTGAGTCAAATCCACAAAATAGGTCTATTGATGAAATATCTCATCCCTTTGGAGAGCTTACAGGTTTTATACTATCAGCCTATAGAAATGATGAAAATAAAGAAAATCTATACTGGCTTGGATACAATCTTGGTAAGTGGATCTATATCATAGATGGATGGGATGACTTAGAGAGGGATATGAGAGATAAAAAGTTTAATGTTATAAACAGCTGCTTTAACAAAGGTAAAAAGTCTTATATTGAATTTTCAAAAGAAATCGAGGATAGAATAGACTTTATTTTAGGTACCAGTGCAGCTCAATGTATGTACTACTTAAATAAACTTCCTTTAAAGAAGAATGAAGATTTACTATATAACATTCTCCAATTTGGTCTTTTAGAGAAAATGGATAAAGTGTTTAAAAGGGGTGTATGTAAAAATGAGAGATCCATATGAGGTGCTGGAAGTAAGAAAAAATGCTTCAAAGGACGAGATAAAAAAAGCTTATAGAGAACTGGTAAAAAAGTACCATCCTGATCAATATGGTAATAATCCACTGCGTGATTTAGCTGAAGATAAATTAAAAGAGCTTAACGAAGCCTATGATTACTTAATGAGTAACGCTCCAGAATCCTCTCAATACAATAGCTATGGAAACTCTAATCAAAGCAGCTATAGTTCAAATTCTTATCAAACTATCGAAATGGACATAAGAAACGGCAACTTAGGTAGAGCAGAGGACCAGCTTAAAAGAGTTACCACTAGAGATGCTGAATGGAATTACTTAATGGGATTGCTTAGTATGAGAAAGGGTTGGCATAATGAAGCTTATAACTATTTAAACCTAGCTTGTAGACTATCTCCTAATAACTTTAAGTACAGAGATGAATTTAACAGATTAAGTCATATGAATAATTCCTATAGAGAGCCTTACTATAACAATAGAGGTAAAGATCGTGGATTATGTGATATTTGTGCTACCTTGTACTGCCTTGATTGCTGCTGCGAATGTGGTGGTGGAGATTTCATTGACTGTTGTTAGAAAGGCTGTGTAAAGACATGACTTCTACAAGAAGAAAAACCGTTGATATAGCTAAAGGAGGTCTTTTTACTGCTATAGGTGTTATTTTAGTTTACCTAAGCACTATAGTTCCAGTAAATAAGGCTTACCTCCTTGCTGTAGCTTCCTGTATCATACCTCTATCTGTTATTACAACTAGCTTTAAAAATGCGGTAGTAATCTACTTTGCTACTTCATTACTTTCGTTAGTTATTTGCGGCCTTAGAAATACAGTAGTGGCCTATATAATATTTTTCGGGTTGTATGGAATAGTTAAGTATTACATTGAGAGAATTAGAAAGTCTTATATCGAAATTATATTAAAACTAGTATTTTTTAATATAACTTTAGCATTGTTGTTTCTATCATATAAACTTTTTTTCCCAAACCTATTAAATATATATATTCCTTTATATATTCTTATAATTGGAGCCCAGATAGTGTTTTTAATATTTGACTATGTGCTAACTATGTTTATAAGTTATTCTAATAAGTACTTTATTAAAAATAGAGATAACTTTTAATCTTTATTTAATAAAAGTTAATAGCACTGTGGAAGAAGCCTTTGTTTATATCTTCCTTAATTGAATCTTATAAGAAATACCTATTGATATTTCTTATAAAGTCACAGTTTATGTATTTAAGATTGCTATAATTAAAATACATATATTTCCACAAAATCTATTGATATGCTTAAAACTTGTGATATAATATTATTGTCTTTACAATAATATTGCCCATTAGCCAAATGGTAAGGCACCTGACTCTGACTCAGGCATTGTGTAGGTTCGAATCCTGCATGGGCAGCCATACGAATCAAAGACTCTACAGCTTTTGTAGAGTCTTTTTTATTACCATTTTTGTGCCTTTGACGACGAACTAGAAAATACTATCCAAAGCTAAATAAAACCACTTCTAATTTGCACAAGCTAACACTTTATTTAATATATCATTTTCTATTTTATCTGCAACATATTTCTTCATTATTCTTATCAGTAAATCTGTAAATAAAAATTTAAAACTCATAGACAAATCTACTTTTTTAAATTAATATATACTCAACGAGGTGAATTTTCTTGGATAAACAATCAAATATAAATATTAAAAGATTTATAGATACATTTGAAAATTTAGCAAGGCTTGAGAGACGTAATCAAACTTTAATGGGAATAAAAAAAAGCGAAGCTCGAGTTTTACTTTGTATAGAGCATCTTTCTCGAGAAAAAGATTATAGAGTAAGTGTCTCCAACATTAGCAAAACCTTATCTATTACTTCTCCAACTACTACTGAGTTAGTAAAAAATTTAACTGATAAAGGTTACATAGAAAGATATGTTAACGAAAATGATAAAAGATTTGTTGAAATAATATTAACTGATAGCGGTAAAAAAATACTACATGATATAAATGAATACTTTGATGTTTTATTTTCTGGTCTTATAGAAAAATTAGGGAAACAACAAAGTGAATTATTAATTGAACTATTAAATGAAGTTAATATATATTTTAATGAATGGTATAGTAAGATGAATTAATAATTTATTAGTTTTTTAAAAGCTATAGATAAGCATCACCGAAAGATGACTTATCTATAGCTATATATTCAGCCTACTGCAAATTATGACAATAGCTCATTATTGACTTAAAAAATCCAATGCAAATTGTACATGTAATGCTGTTCCATACTTTAGGTAATCTTCATCAATCTTAAACTTCTCATGGTGCGGGAAGTATATGGTTTCTTTTTCTTCGTTTCTATAGCCAAGCATTGCATAAACTCCTTTAGCATGCTGGAAATAATAAGGCATATCCTCTGATCCCATTAATCTAGGCAAGGCTATATTTTTACCTTCTCCAAAGACTTTTGTACAACTTTTATCAGCAAGTATTGATAACTCATCATCATTGTAAAGGCTAAGTGCACTTTCTTCTATAATTACATCGACATTAAGTTCGTACGCATCTGCAATTGCCTTTGCATGTCTCTTTATTGCTTCATGGGCAGTTTCTCTAACCTTTGGATTAAAGTATCTCATTGAAATATCAATCTCTGTATACTTGGCAACCACGTTTGCCTTCGTACCTCCGATGAACTTTCCTACAGAAATCACTATTGGCTCCTGAGCATCAATATTTTTAGTAACTATCCCCTGAAGATCTGTAACAAAGACACATGCAGGATGAATGGTATCCTTTGCAAGATGTGGAACTGAGCCGTGACCTGATACTCCTTCAAACTTAACATAAATAGTATCACAACCTGCCATTCTATATCCTGGGGTCATATCTACATATCCTGTCTCTAAGCCTGGCATTCCATGCATGCCCAAACAAGCATCAACTCCATCCATTCCTCCTTCTTCTATTATCTTTTTGGCACCAGAAAAGGTTTCCTCCCCTTCCTGGAAGAAGAATCTTATTTCACCAGATATGTTATCTTTCATCTCAGATAGTATTTTAGCAGCACCAAGAAGCATAGAGGCATGAGCATCGTGACCACAAGCATGCATCACTCCTGGATTTTTAGATGTAAATTCAACACCTGATTCTTCCTTTACAGGAATCGCATCTATGTCTCCTCTTAAAGCTACAGTTTTGCCAGGTTTTCCACCTTTTAATGTGGCTATTAAAGAAGTATTTCCAACTTTTTTATATGTTATTCCCAACTTATCCAATTCTCTCATGATCTTTTCTTGAGTTTTAAATTCTTGTCCACTAAGCTCAGGGTTTTCATGTAAATCTCTTCTGAAGTTTATTACATAGGCTTCAATAGACTTAGCCTTATCTAATATATTTGACATTTTAAAAAACTCCTTCCTATTTCACAATATTGACACACTTAGCTATCTAGAGACCATAGGGTTCTAAGCTTAAGCAGCCTTCTTTTGTATATCTTCTTTTTTCTTTGCCTTAGGTACTAACAGTAATACAGCAATTAGTGATATAGTTCCTGCAATTACACTAACCCCTAATCCCCATCCAGCAGCTAAATGCTGAGCTGTTTTATCATTCATAAGAATAGCAGTTGATACTGCTCCAGAAATTGCAACTCCAAAACTTCCACCTAAAGAACTTGCCATTTTATAAATACCTGATGCAGAACCGGCTTTTTCCTGAGGAACATTTCCAACTGCAGTGTTCGTGGATGGAGTAGCATAAAACCCGAAGCCAACTCCCATAATAGCAAGACCAATAAAAGCAGATGCAAAATATAGTGAATTTGGTAAGAAAGTTAGTGACATTAGTAAAATCCCTGCTGCAGCTATAAAAGTTCCTATAGCCATTGGCATACGTGCCCCTGTCTTAAGCATCACTTTTTCACCTACACGAATTGTTGACACTATTGCAACTAAATAACCAATTGTCAATAATCCACTTTGGAATGAAGTCAACCCACGTCCTGTTTGAACATACGGCATTAGGATAAATAAACATCCTGCACACATATTAAGTAAAAAATTTGAAATTACAGCAGCATTATAACCTCTGCTGCTAAATAGGGATAAATCAACCAATGGAGCCTTCTGTCTGCGTTCTATAAATAGGAAGGCAGCAAATAAAATTACAAAAGCAGCTATTAACGAAAGAATAATAGGACTAGTCCATCCAAACTGTCTACCACGAGTAACAACTAAATTTAATGAAAGTAACGCTAATACTAAAGTAGTGATTCCAAAATAGTCAATGCTTTGTTTTTCTCCGCTATTAATTTTACTTTCTGGAGTATCTTTAATTAAAAACATACCCATCAATGCTACTGGAACAGTAAGCCAAAATAACCAACGCCAGCTTAATACTGACACTACTGCTCCACCAAAGAAGTTAGCTATACTGCTTCCACCCCAAGAAGCTAAAGACCAAAAGCTTAGGGCACGAGGACGAGCTTCACCTGGATAATAAGCATTTATAAGAGCTAGAGTAGCTGGCATAATTAATGCACCTGATAACCCTTGAATAACACGACCTATAATAAGAAGGGTCTGCCCTTGTGCCATTGCACAAAATATGGAACCAATAATACTTAATATAAATCCAACTTGAGTAATCTTAACTCTTCCTACTTTATCAGCAATTCCTCCTGCTGTCACAATACTAACACCACAAATTAATGCTGTAATACTAACTGCAGTACTAACAACAGAGCTTGAAATCCCTAAGTCACGAGTTAGTGGTGGTACACCTGCAGTTATAGCACTTGCGAATAACCAGTAGGTTGCTACACCAAGAATCATTCCAAATAATAAACGATCATTGCCTTTATAGTTTGTCATATTTTTTTCCTCCTAACACTTATTTTTTACTTCCTCAATTTAATAGGTATAATTCCTCAGAGTCACTAAATAGGTAAAAAATTCATTTACTAGTACTAGTGTCTTGATCAGTTTTTAATTAAAGTTTTATCAATGATTTCATATTATACCTATTAGCAAAAAGTTAAAATACCATTTCCTCGAACGTTTCCGCTGGTTCCTTGAGTTCAATATTTTGTTACGTTAGGAGGTTATTTTTTGTTCTGAACATGAAGCTTATCTGATTAACTATCGGCTCTAATACTCCCATACAAACTCTGTGAAATCAGAGAGTGGCTATATTCCTGGATTCATTCAAATAAGAATAAGCTGGGATTTAAAACCCCAGCCTATTCTTATTTTCCACTTCATACTATGTTATTTTGTTTTTATTTAACCTTTTTCTTAGGAGAGAAAATGGTTAAATCTTGAACAAACATTTCTTCCCTTATAAATGTATTCAAAGTCATGTTAGGATTTTTATCAACTATATCCTTAAGTATATAAAGGCCTAATCCTCTATCCTCTCCCTTACTAGAGTATCCTCTCTCATAAATTTCAGTTAAGTTTACTTTTCCACCCTTAAAAGTATTTGCTACTGTGATATTTAAGTCATCATTAATTACCTCTACATAAATTTCCACTCTCTTATCCTCATTTTCCGAAGCTTCCTCTAAAGCATTTTCTAGTATAATTCCCATAGTCCTAGAAAATTCCAGCTCAGGTATATGAGTTTCTTTTACATCTCCTATAACTATTAAGCTGACATCTATGGCTTTTTTAATACTTAACATAATATAGTATGAGAGCATAGATTTTAGAGTACTATAATTTACATCCTTTAAATTTAAAAATGCATCATAGCTCTTATCCCCTACTATCTCTCTATTTAGTTTGTCTAATAAATTATTCTCATTTAAACTTTCTGCTCCAATGCCCAGCAATATGTTTTTATAATCATGCTTAAACTCTCTATACTTTTCCACTAATTTTTCTATAGTTCCTATATAGAGAGTTAGTTCTTTAATTCTCTTCTCCTTTTCATTCAATTCCAATTCATCTTTTACTTTTTTAATGTTTAATTCATCATTTATAATATAAAAAACTATAATAAAGAAGTTTATAGAAACAAAGGAAATTAATTTAATTCCATAGTTCACATTTAAGTCATTTATTATCTTTATTAGTATATTAATAGCCATAATGATATATATGCCGTTAAAGTTTCTGTTCTTTACATCCTCTTCAGAAAAACTTAGGGGAATATATCTTCTAAGTAATCCGAAAGCTATCATGATAGCTAAGTAAATTAATATAAAGTAAAAATTGACGTTATAAAACAATATATTAAAGTTAAATATATCTTTTATACTTATGGTATATCCCAAAATAAGCACTATGCCTGCACTCATGTAGTAAGCCATTAAAGTAATTAATTCAACAAAAAAGGAAAGCTCCAGATTTTGTTTAAAATTCTTCCCAATAGAGAAATAGGTTATAATGTAATTACAAAACCATACAAATATAAAGGATAAAAAGTTATCTTTTAAAAATGCCATAACAGTAGGCTTAATAAGTATGACTAATACTACTGCACAAATTCCATTAATATTAACCCTTACCTTTTTATTATAAAAAGCATATATAAGATAAGTCTGTACTAGTGTAGTTGCTATTGTGTAATGCATCCCCTTATCTCCTTTTCTCTTCTCTTGGAGACAATTTCTCTTATATCGCCAGTAAGAACTACATATAAATTATCATCAATGTTTTCAATCTTTTTGATATGCTCTTTGTTTACAATTATACTTCTATGAATTTGTATGAACTCATTTGAAAGCTTCTCTTGAATTTCTTTTAAAGTCAAGTTTATACATACTTGTTCTTTAGTTGTGTAGATAATAATTTTCTTTTTGCTCTTATCTGTTTCTAAACAGATAATATCGGAAGGCTTTATCATAAATACATTTCCACCAACTTTAAATATTAAAGATTTGCTTTGAATCTTTTCCTTATAAATTTTAGAATATACATCAAGTGCTTCCTTAAGGCTATTTTCCATATTATAGCCTTTGTCTATAAAATCCAGTATTTTAAGCTTATATTTAAATACACTTTGCATTTGATGAACATGAGCAGTAACATATATCATTTCTCCCTCATATTCATCAATATTTCTTATCTCTCTCCCCAGCAACAATCCATTTTTATCCTGTTTTAAGTCTATATCTAAAATATACAAACAATCCTCATATGAATTTAAAGCTTTAATATAATTTACTGTTTCTTCATAATTTTTAAATGCTTTAATGTTGCATTCCAAACCTTTATCTTCAAAAAAGGATTTTGTTATTCGTGAAATTTCTTTTATATTTTCTTGTCTGTCTTCACATATAATTACATTCAAAAGAATCACCTCTTCACATTTTTACAACATAAGCCTAACTTATGAAACTATGTGTCATTTTCATTAATTTATAGTCTACCATAAATATGTATATTAAATCATTATTGCTTTAAAAAATCTAAATATTTCTTTTGATTAGTTTTGTAAAAGTTACGTAACTTACAGAATATATTAATATATATTATTTCTCATAAGCAAACTCCACTTGGGCGCTAAAGCAAGTTGGTATCGCTAGACTTAGTAATACTTTCTTATTAAACCTACCATTAACTAAATAATTTATTAACCACTTACAATTGACTAATTATTCAAAAAAGAGTAATATAATAGTTAGGTAGCCTATCTAATTTTATAAATGAATGTATAAAAGTATTTTTACTAATATTTTTCACTGTTGGTTGAGATGTAGGACTTCCATTCCAAACTTGATTTAGAACTAAATCATTATTTAACACGGACTCTGAATTGTACTAACAAACATTACTTTGACAATAAAAAAATATACTCTATTTATATTTAATAAATTAAAGGAGATGTTCAGGATTATGAATAATATTATTGATTTATTAGTTATTGGCGCTGGCCCAGCAGGACTTATGACTGCAAAAACCGCAGCAGAATTAGGATTGAAGGTTACGCTTATTGAAAAGAATAAAAACTTCAAAGAGTTACGTAGAGCATGTTCTGCTCAATTTATTTTAGATGATGGTTATGAAAATGAATTTATTAAATTAGAAGATGGGAAAATATTATTTACAAAGAATAATTTCCAAGTTAATTACACTGGAACTTTAGTTGATGTTAAGAATAAATACTATAAGTCTCCTAATGGCCATAGAATTCATTTTGCTCTTCCAGGCGAAAAAGCATTTGCTGTAAAGTTTGATAAACGAAAACTTCTTGATGATTTATGTAAAGAATGTGTAGATTTAGGCGTTGACGTTAGAATGTCAACTTTGGCAT
Source organism: Clostridium sp. CX1 (assembly GCF_025398335.1). GTDB lineage: Bacteria > Bacillota > Clostridia > Clostridiales > Clostridiaceae > Clostridium_AM > Clostridium_AM tanneri. Next base: position 170,571 of record NZ_JAODOO010000003.1, on the reverse strand, counting down.
CTGGAGGATCCGATAATGGTGACTACGTAAGCATAAATCTTAAAGATAATAATAATATTAGCTATACTTTAAATGCAAAAAAAGTTGTCATTGCTGAGGGCGCAAATGCACATTTAACTGGCTTATTCGGTTTAAATAAAGGTAGAACTAACTTTGCTACAGCTCTCGTAGTAAAATATATACTTGAAGGCATATCAGGAATTGAACCCAATAGCTGGAATCTCTTTTATGGAAAATCATTTTTCTCTAATGCACCAATAATTATAGGGCCTAGCTTATATGGAGATAACACTTTTGAACTAACAATTTCAGGTTCTGCAAATGCAAGACCAGATTCAATTTATGAAAATGTTATTAATAAAAGTCCACTTAAAAAGAATTTTGAAACTGCTAAGTTAATCGATAAACAAGGCTGTGCTGTAAAAGCTTTTTCGTCACTTAAAACACCTTATAGAGGCAATGTTCTTGCAATTGGTGATAGTGCTGCCTTTGTTGAAGTTGAAGTTCAAGGTGGATTTATGTGCGGATATCATGCAGCACATGCAATAAATGAGGAACTTCAAGGAAAGAATGGTTTTGAAAATTATACTAATTGGTGGAAAAAAGCTTTTGAATTTAATAGTGATGAATATCTTCTAGTATCTCAAGGTTATGCACTTGTACCAACATATACTGATGATGAACTTGATTATCTTTTTGGTCTTATTGAAGATAAAGTATTAGAAGGTACTTATAGTCAATATAAAACTCCAAAACTTATTTGGGATGCAATTTTATTGCATAAAGACAAGATTCAAAGTGAAAAACCTGTTATATATGAAAAAATAAAAAAGATGAACACTATGACTTTAACAGATACATTTAAGAATTAATTTGAGGGGAGCTATAATATGGAAACTATGATTGATTTAATCGTAATTGGTGCAGGACCAGCAGGACTAATGACTGCAAAAAGAGCAGCAGAATTAGGTTTAAAAGTAACAGTCATTGAAATGAAAAAAGATATTACAAATGTAAAACGTGCATGCTCTGCTCAATTTGTTATGGATGATGGCTATGAGAATGAAACTGTTAAAATAGAAGATAATAAAATAATATTTACAAAGAATGGTTTTCATATAAATTACACTGGACGATTATTAAATATTGTTGACCACTACCATCACTCTCCTGGCGGTCATAAAATACATTTTGCGCATCTAGATCATAGACCAGTTGCAATAAAGTTCGACAAAGGGCATCTGCTTGGGGACCTATGGAAGGATTGTGAAAAGTTAGGTGTGGAATTAATGTTAGAAACCATAGCATATGAAGGAAAAGACCTAGGTGACCATGTTAGTGTAAACATTAAATGCAATAATAAAATTTCTACTATTTTAGCAAAGAAATTAGTTATTGCTGAGGGTGTCAATGCAAAATTAACTGGATTATTTGGTCTTAATAAAGGAAGAACTCACTATGGCACACCTTTGGTATTTAGCTGTATTATGGAAGGTACTACTGGGTTTGAACCACAAAGCTGGAATCAATTCTATGGAAGTAAATATCATCCTTTTGCAGAAGTAATGGTTGAATCTGCTATTGAAGGTAATGACGCTATTGAACTTACCATTATGGGTACTAAAGATTTAAGACCTGATGTTCTTTTTGAAAAACTTATTAATGATAGCCCAATGAGCCATCATTTTACTAATGCCCGTGTCATAGAAAGAAGAGGATGTGCCGTTAAGTCTTATGATTCACTTTTAAAACCATACAACGGTAATGTACTTGTAATTGGTGATAGTGCAGCCCATATTGAGACTATTGTTCAGGGAGCATTAATGTGTGGCTACCATGCAGCTAATGCCATAAATGATGAACTTAATGGCATAAATGGTTTTGAAAAATATACAAGCTGGTGGGATGATGCATTTGATTTCAATCGTACTGACCCTCTTGAATTCGTTAAGTTATATGGCAGTTTAGGTATGAGACCAAAATACACAGATGAAGAACTTGACTATATGTTTTCTTTGGTTGAAGGCGAATTAGTCAATGGAAACTTCAGTCAGTTTGAGGTTCCTAAAAACGTATGGAAGGCAATTTTATCCCATAAGGCCCAGATTCAAAATGAAAAACCAATTTTATTTGATAAGATAAAGAATATTGATGAGTTGAATCGTGAAGGAAAACTCAATTAATACCATGTTATAGATGACTATTATTTTTGAGAATGGGAGAAATGATATGAGTAAAATAGATAATGAAAATATTTTTCATATTAATAAGGAGATTATTGAGCAGCATATTAAAAGGGGAATGGATTTATTGACTGCTAAGTATGACCTTAAAGAAGCTGAAACTGGAAAATTTGCTAATCTACGAATACAAGGTATTGATTATAGCATTAAACAGTATGAGATTAATGGCGTGGGAAATCTTTTAGTAATGGATTCTAAAGATTCAATTAAACTTCAAATGGCCTCATTTGTAATTACTCCATATTATAAATCATTACCTTTGTTTTCAACTGATTATATATATATGCAGGAAAGAAGAAGTTTTTTAATTGAATATTATGATTTAGTACCAGAAAAAGATGAGCGCTATTTAAATTATATGAGTAAGTTTTCAAGTCTTAAAGCAGAACATAATCACTTAGAGGATATGAAACTGAAAGAATGCTGGTATGATTCATTAAAGCCAGTGTGTACAGCTAAAAACACAGATAGAACTAAGGATTCAGAGATATCATCTATGTTTGTAGATAACCTGAACTTATTTACTGAAATGGAAAGCAATAGTGAGTTATTGACAACAGAAGCAAGAAAGTTAAAATGGAAAATTACGCAAGACTATACAGATGGATTAGTCGATAATGGAGGCGTATCTACAAATGTATTTAAGACGGTTATGGGTAGTGATGCAACCAAAGAATTTTTTAATAAGGTGTTTTTTGGAACAAGCAGGTAAGTAAACTATTAAGTAGACTGTTTACAATATACAGCTTAATTTAAAGGGTAAAGAGGAAATATAGTTTTAGAGGTCGGAAAACAAAAAAGTTATTTTCCGACCTCCAATTTATACAGAAAACTCTGATACCAATTGGAGAGTTCTTTTATTATTTGAGGAAAGATAACTGTTCAATCTTGTCTTCTTTAAAAGATGAAATTGATATTCCTATTAGTCTTATCTTTTCTTCAAATTCTAATTCTTCTAAAATACTGCAGGCTTCTCTGTATATGTCCGCCTCATTAGATATATAATAGGACAGGGTTTTACTCTTAGTATGGTTAACAAAAGATGAGGTTTTTGTTTTTATAGTAATATTCTTACCCTTTACATTTTTATTTTCCAATGTATCCGCAATAGACCCTGCAAAGGCTTTTATATATAATTTTAGTTCTTCTTTATCATTGGTATCATTGCTTAATGTAGTTTCCCTACCAATAGATTTTCTTTCCCTTAATATCTGAACTTCTCTCTTATCTATTCCTCTAATTCTATCATAAATATCTATTCCAAACTTTCCGAAGAACTCTACTAATAAATCTTGAGGCAGCTTATATAACTCTTCTATAGTGTAAACACCAATATTATTAAGCTTCTTAGCGGATTTTTTTCCTAATCCGTGGACTTTATCTATAGAAAGGGGAAAGAGAATTTTTGGCACCTCATCCTTTCCAATTATTTTTAGCCCATTAGGCTTATTCCAATCAGAGGCTAGCTTTGCTAGGAATTTATTATAAGATAATCCTGCAGAAATAGTAAGCCCCGTTTCTTTTCTTACTCTATTTTTAACAAAACTTGCTATATCTAGTGGGCTCTTATTTATATCAGTTATATCTAAATAGGCTTCATCTATACTCAAAGGCTCTACATAAGGAGTTATTTCATAAAAAATATTAAATATTTTATTAGATATTTCTTTATATCTTCCATATCTAACAGGAAGAATAATGGCCTTAGGACACTTTTCCTTGGCCATGTATATAGGCATAGCACTTCTTACCCCATAAGCTCTAGCTTCATAGGAACAAGTTGCAACCACTCCTCTGTTAGAATTACCTCCAATTATTACAGGCTTTCCTCTTAAATTCTTGTTATCCACTATTTCAACAGATGCAAAAAAGGCATCCATGTCTACATGCATTATCACTTTATCCACCTAATACTCCTCCATATGTTTTATATCAAGCTTATAATTATATTTTACCACATAACCTTGTCAACATTATGTCACAGTTATGATATATATATAATAAAATAAAGTAATGATTAAAACTAAATAGTTTGTTAAACTAATTTGCACTGCTTATAATTAACAACAAATTATCCTTGACAAAAACTTACTATTGCTATAAAATCTTTATAAACTAAATATGAGGCTTTGAAAAGGAATAGTAATATTCTCATCTTCATAAGAGAGCTGTTGGATGGTGAAAAACAGCGTTGATAGTATATGAACTCGCCTTGGAGCTTACTTGCAGAAAAGCAGGTACGGTAGAAACCGTTATATTTTTGAGTGAAACTAAGTATAGTAATGTACTAAGTTTAATAAGAGTGGTACCGCGGAGTATAAGCTTTTCGTCTCTTGAATTATGAGATGAAAGGCTTTTTTTATTCTTTTATTAATTAAATAGGCCTACTAAATAAGTAAGGTGTCATGAAATAAAAACAGGTTTATTTTATGTAGATAATGTTAAAATAGTTATTATGTAACTAAACTATAGAAAAGGAGCGATTTTATGGGTAACTACGGAACTAATGTAGATGAAAAGTGGCAAAAAAAATGGGAGGAAACTGAGTTATATAAATTCGATGATACCAATCTAGAGAATAAGCTTTATACGCTTGAGATGTTCTCCTATCCTTCTGGAAGTAAGCTACATGCCGGTCACTGGTTTAACTACGGACCAGTAGATTCATGGGCTAGAATGAAAAGAATGCAGGGACATAATGTGTTCCAACCAATGGGTTTCGATGCCTTTGGTCTTCCTGCAGAAAACTTTGCTATTAAAACAGGAATTCATCCTAAGGATTCTACCATGAAAAACATTGAAACTATGGAAAAACAGTTAAGAGCCATGGGCGCTATGTTTAACTGGGAAAATGAAGTAATAACTTGTTTACCTGAATATTATAAGTGGAATCAATGGCTATTCTTAGAGCTTTATAAAAAGGGATTAGCTTACAGAAAGAAAGCTCCTGTAAATTGGTGCCCCAGCTGTAATACAGTTCTTGCTAACGAACAGGTTGTTGATGGTGCCTGTGAAAGATGCTCTACTGAAGTTACTAAAAAAGACTTAACTCAGTGGTTCCTAAAGATTACAGATTATGCTGATGAACTATTAGAGGAATTAGATAACCTTGATTGGCCTGAAAAAACTAAAGCAATGCAAAGACACTGGATTGGAAAATCAATAGGTGCTCAAGTAACCTTTAAAGTAGAGAATTCTGACTTACAATTTGATGTATTTACTACAAGAGTTGATACACTTTTTGGAGTTACTTATGCAGTTTTAGCACCAGAAAATAATTTAGTAGATAGTCTGACAACTGCTGAGTATAAAGCTCAAGTTGAAGAATATAAAGACCAGGCTAAAAAGCAGTCTGATATTGAAAGACAGTCAATTACTAGAGAGAAAACAGGAGTATTCACTGGCTCCTATGCTATAAATCCGATAAATGGAAGAAAGGTTCCTATTTGGGTGGCAGACTATGTATTAAACACTTATGGTACTGGAGCAGTTATGGCAGTTCCTGCTCATGATGAAAGAGACTTTGCTTTTGCAAAGAAGTATAACCTTCCAATAGAAAGGGTTATTGAAGGTGGAGATTCCCTTCCTTATACTGAGTATGGAAAGATGGTTAACAGCGAAGAGTTTAATGGATTAGTTGGCGAAGAAGGTAAAAAAGCTGTTATTAAAAAGCTTGAGTCTATGGGTCTTGGTGCTGGAAAAGTTAACTACAGATTAAGAGACTGGTTAGTTTCAAGACAAAGATACTGGGGTACACCTATACCTATGATTCATTGTGAGAAGTGCGGAACAGTGCCGGTTCCTGAAAATCAACTTCCTGTTGAGCTTCCATATGATGTAGAATTTTCACCAGACGGTAAATCACCACTTTCTAAGTCAGAGGAGTTTATAAATACTACATGTCCTACATGTGGAGGAGCTGCTAAAAGAGAAGCAGATACTTTAGATACCTTTGTGTGTTCTTCATGGTACTATTTGAGATATGCTGATAATAAAAACTCCGAAAAAGCTTTTGATACAGAAAAAATAAACAAAGTTCTTCCAGTAGATATGTATGTTGGAGGACCAGAGCATGCTTGTATGCATCTTTTATATGCTAGATTTATAACAAAAGCTTTAAGAGATATGGGATATATAAACTTTGGAGAGCCATTCCTAGCTCTAAGACATCAAGGGCTTATACTAGGACCAGATGGACAAAAAATGAGCAAATCTAAGGGAAACACCATATCACCAGATGATTATATTACGGAATTTGGTTCAGATGTATTTAGAATGTATTTAATGTTCGGCTTTGACTACACTGAAGGTGGAGCATGGAGTGATGACGGTATAAAATCTATGGGAAGATTCGTAGATAGAGTGGAAAGAATTTTAGAATCCTGTAGAGAAGAAATAAATAATCCTAAGAATGACAAAACTACTCTAGATAAAGCTGAAAAAGAGTTAAATTACATGAGACATTTTGCAATAAAATCTATATCCGAGGATGCCAATAAGTTCCAGTTCAATACATCAATAGCAAGACTGATGGAATATACTAATACTCTTTCAAAATATTTAACAGAAGAAGTTAAAAATCCATCATTCTTAAAAGAAGTGATAATTGATCTTATAAAGCTTATTGCTCCTTTTGCACCTCACTTTGCTGAAGAGCAGTGGGAACTTGTTGGTATGAGCTATTCAGTATTCAATGAAAAATGGCCTGTTTTTGACCCTAAGGCACTTGTAAAAGATGAGATTGAAATAGCAATTCAGGTTAACGGAAAGATAAAGGCTAAGATGAATGTAGCTACAGGTTTATCTGAAGATGAAATAAAGGAAGTGGCTATAAATAATGAGGAAATGAAAATCTTCTTAGAGGGTAAAGAAATTAAAAAAGTTATAGTTGTTAAAGGTCGTCTTGTAAATATAGTGGCAAAATAAAAACGGGGGATTTTTCCCCCATTTTTATTTTATAAAATCACTATTTTTATCTATAAATTTCTAAGGTCTTTTCTGTAGACTTCAATAAACTAGCTAATTCATATGCTTCTCCTTCTTCAATCAGTTTGTTTAGTTGAGACTGATACCTTGTGGATTCAGCATGTTTTCCCATTGAAGATAAGGTAAGTACATTATTCATTATATCTGAAACCAAACTTGATTTCACCTCAAATAGCTTTTGAGCATCCTTTATTTCGTCCTTTATCTCCAACATCTGTTGATCTAATTGAAAGGCTGCATCTCCAGCTGACTTAAGCTTCGCCTTAATGTTATCAGGAATTTTATGTTTATACTTGTAGTTTAAGGAGTGTTCTATAGTAGCCCAAAAATTCATAGCTAATGTTCTTATTTGAAATTCAGCTAATATCTCCTTCTGACCATCTGCCATATTTACAGGATACTTAATTATTATATGGTAGCTTCTATAACCACTTTCTTTTACGTTTGTTACATAATCTTTCTCATAAATTATTTGCATGTCTTTTCTGCTTCTGATTATATCTACAACCTTCTCGACATCATCAACAAACTGACACATAACTCTTAATCCAGCTATGTCCTCCATTTCGTAACCAATTCTGTCTAAAGGTATATTAAACTTGTTTGCCTTCTCTAGTATGCTGGATAATTCCTTTACTCTTCCTGTCACAAATTCAATAGGTGAATATTCATTTTTTCTTCTGTATTCTTTTCTTATACTTCTAATCTTAACTTTTAATTCCTCAACAGCTTGCTCATACGGTATTAAAAATGTTTTCCATTCTCCTATAGCCATGTCAGATCACCTCTATATAGTATAATCTTAATAGTTTGCCATCTATTATTATACTACTTTATTGTATTAGATTATATATGTAAATAAATAATATTATTTCCCATAATATTTTGATATAATAAAATATATAATAAAATATAAGCATTGTAGGTGATATTTATATGTCAAATAATATATTTTCTGGACTTGAAAACTTGGGCTTTGATGACGTAAGTAGTGTAAACCTATATAAAAAAGAAGAAGAAGATAAAACCCCTCAATTAGAAGAAAAAAGTGAAGACGACAAGATAAAATCACTTTTATATGATAGACAAGTTACTTGTCCTGTATGTGAAAGTTCTTTTAAAGCTAGATCTGTAAAAACATCAGCTTATAGAATTGAAAAACAGGATTCTGATTTTTTTATAAAATATGCTCTTATCAATCCTTATTTTTATGATGTTTGGGTATGCAGCAGTTGTGGTTATTCTGCAATGAAGAATGACTTTAGCAAGATTAGAAATTATCAGTGTGACGCTATTAAAGAAAAAATCACCTCAAGATGGACTGGCAAAACTTATCCAGAGGTATATGATATAAATATAGCTATAGAAAGATATAAGCTCTCTTTACTCAGTTATTATGTTATAGAAGCAAAAGCTAGTAAAAAGGCTATGAACTGCCTAAAACTTGCTTGGATGTACAGAATATTAGGTGATGAAGCCAATGAATTGACCTTTATAAAACAAGCTTTAGAGGGCTTTAATGATGCCTTTTTTAATGAAGACTTCCCTCTATATGGCATGGATAAATTTACTTCTATGTATCTTATTGGAGAACTTAACAGAAGAGTTGGAAATGATGATGAAGCTTTAAATTGGTTTAGTAAGGTTGTAGCTACGCCTGGAGCTTCTTCAAAAATTAAGGATAAATGCCGTGACCAAAGGGATCTAATTAAGGAACTTCAAAGCAAAAATAGCACTGACAATATTGAGGATGTTTCTGAAGAGGATGACAAGAAAAACAAAAAAGGCTTTTTCTCCAGATTCTTTAAATAAGTATAATGAAACAGAAAAAAGTTTGGGTGCACTGAACACCGGTGTTCAGTGCACCTAAACTTTTCCGTCCCATTAATTTGCTTATATGAACAAGTTTACGTTAGAATCTTCCGCTTCTCCTAAGTAATAACCTACTCCTCCTATTTTGACTCCATCTATTAATTCTTCCTTCTTAAGACCCATCACGTCCAAAGTCATTTGACATGCAACTATTTCTATTCCACTTTTCATAGCTGACTTAATCAAGTCATCAAGAGAAGAAACATTTTTATCCTTCATCACCTTCTGCATCATCTTTGTGCCCATTCCCATCATATTCATTTTAGATAACTTTAACTTCTTAGCTCCTCTTGGCATCATAATGCCAAACATTTTGTCTATGGCTCCTTTTTGCACAGGAACCCTTTCATGCTTTCTTAGGATATTTAAGCCCCAAAAGGTAAAGAACATAGTAACCTTTTTCCCCATTGCTGCAGCTCCATTTGCAATTATAAAGGATGCCATAGCTTTATCAAAGTCACCACTAAATACAACTAAAGTTTTATTGTCTCTTTGTGAAATCATACCACCAGCATCTTCTGAATCCTCTGATGAATTATTACTGCTTACCTGTTTGCCATTACCCTTTCTTATGAAAGCTATAATGTTTCCCTTTTCCCTTTTTCTATCTACTAATTTATTATTAGTTCGCTGACACCAAGACTTTATGTCTTCATAAAACCCCTGGTCTGACGCAGTAGCCTTTAGAATTTCTCCTTCTTTCATATCTCCTATGGCACTGTTAACCTTCATTAAAGGACCGGGACAGCTCAATCCACAGGCATCTAGGTTCTTATCAAAACTTCCATCTTTATATTCTGCATCTTCTTGTTTAATGCTATCCTTATGGGCCTCTTTATATTCATTTGAGTTACTTTCTAAACTGACATCCCTGTCCTCTTCTCTTAGGTTCATAGAACCATCTTCGCTATCCTTATCCATTGTAACTTCCTTTGGTTTGAACTTGCTCATAGTATAAGTTTTGTATCCACCAGTTAGATTTTTAACCTTAAAACCATTTGCCATTAAAATTCTCGCAGCTATATATCCTCTAAGACCAACTTGGCAGTGAACCAAAATTTCCTTATTTTTATCTACTTCATCTATTCTATCTCTTAGGTTATCTACTGGTATATTTATGGATCCCTCTATTCTGCCATTACTATATTCTTCATCAGTTCTTACATCTATGAGTTGAGTTTTACTTCTATCTCTATTATCAATATCTTCTGGAAGCACAACCTCATGTCTACCTGTCAGTACGTTCTCTGCAATAAATCCAGCCATATTTACCGGATCCTTTGCAGAAGAGTATGGTGGTGCATAAGTTAGCTCTAATTCTGCTAAATCATAAATTGTTCCGCCAAGTCTCATTGTAGTTGCTATATCATCCATTCTCTTATCTACGCCAACATATCCAAAGGCTTGAGCTCCTAATATCTTTCCTTCATCATTAAATATAAGTTTCATTGACATTGGCGATCCACCTGGGTAATATCCTGCACTTGAGTTAGGATGAAGGTATATAACTCTATACGGTATGTTTTTAGCCTTTAGTGTTCTTTCATTATTTCCTGTACTTGCACCAGTTAAATCAAACACCTTAATAATAGCTGACCCCATAGTTCCCTTATAAGTTGAGTTTAACCCGCATACATTGTCTGCAGCTATTCTGCCTTGTTTGTTAGCAGGTCCCGCTAATGCAATAGCAGTTTTGCCCCCATTTACAAAATCAACAACCTCTACAGCATCTCCAACAGCATATACACCGTCTAAGTTAGTTTCCATTTTATTGTTTGTAATTATGTGGCCTCTTGGTCCAAATTCTATTCCTGAATCTTTTAGAAAAGCAGTATCTGGCTTAACTCCTATGGCAAGTATAACTATATCCGCATATAAAGTCTTGCCACTATTTAATACTACATTTAATCCAGTTCCTTCTTCCTTAAATGCTTTAACTCCGTCATTTAAAATAATACCTACCCCATTGTCCTCCAATTCTTTTTCTGCATAAGTTACCATGTCAGAATCAAATGGTGCTAATATATGTGGGGCAGCTTCAACTAGCGCTACATTTAAACCTCTTTCTTTAAGGTTCTCTGCCATTTCAACACCAATATATCCGCCACCTATAACTACTGCATTTTTAATATTTTTGTTATCTACATAAGACTTTATCTTGTCTGTATCCGGTACATTTCTCAATGTAAATATTTTATCACTTTGAATTCCTTCTATTGGTGGCTTAAGTGGTGCAGCTCCTGGTGACAAAATTAGATAATCATAGCTTTCCTCATATTCACCTTTATCCTTGCTTTTTACTTTTACCTTTTTATTTTTAGCATCAATTCCTATTACATCACTGTTTATTCTAACATCTATATTAAATCTTTCATTCATAGCTTCAGGGGTTTGAACTAATAACTTCTCTCTTTCCTTTATAGTTTCACCTATATAGTATGGAAGTCCACAGTTTGCAAAGGAAATATACTCTCCTCTTTCAAACATTACTATTTCTGCATTTTCATCAAGTCTTCTAAGTCTTGCTGCCGCAGAGGCTCCACCTGCTACACCACCTACAATTAATACTCTTTTATTCATCTAAAAATCCTCCTCTTAATAAAATTAAAATACGTTAAACCTACTATTCCTCGGTGCTATCGTTAAATAAGAGTTTTACCAAAGCCTCTGCAGTTTTACTACAGACACTATAATTTATTTCTAGTCCATTTCTCTCGCCTTCGATTATTCCTGCTGATCTCAATTTCTGAAGATGCTGGGATATTGTAGATTGTGGTACGCCCAAACAATTTTGCATATAACTCACATTACATCTACCTTTTTGTAAAAGACCATTAACTATGCATAACCTAACTGGATGTGCTAATACTTTAAGAAGCTCTGCTGTTTCATTATACCTTTGAATATTATTATCCATACTCTACCTCTTTACTAAAATGTAATTTTTACTTTATCAATAATATCTTTTGCAAATTTCAATAATATATAATAACAACAAGAATTGTATATTTAACAATTGCTATATTTATATATTAAGATGTTTAAATATAGATGTCAATAAATTTTGATCCCATAAAAATCTTATAAAATTTTTATGGGATCAAAATTTATATAATCACCAGAAGTTATTATATACTCTATTCCATTTAATTCTCCATTTAGGGCCTTTGCAAGAGATGGTCCATGAAGATGTCCATATATAACTTTTTCTACATTATATTCTTTAAATATATCTACAAAACCAGACTCCAAAAGTTTTTCATTCACTGGTGGGTAGTGAATCATAATAATAAACTTCTTAAATCCTTTTTTTACTGCAGAATCTAGTGATAACCTGAGCCTGTTCAGTTCCCTTTCATATATCTTTTCGTCATGCTCAGAAAAGTTATCTCCTCCTGGACATATCCATCCTCTAGTTCCACATATTGCATAATCCTCATAGTTAAATGAATTATTTTGAATAAAGTCCATATCGTCATAAAGATTATTTAACTTACTTATACTAGTCCACCAGTAGTCATGGTTACCCTTCACCATAATTTTTCTGCCTGGAAGATTGTGAATCCATTCTAAGTCCCTCATTCCATCTTCCATTTTCATAGACCAAGATATATCACCAGCAACAAGAACTGTATCCTCATCCGTAATTTTATTAAGCCAATTATTTTTTATCTTTTCATCATGGTTAAGCCACCTATCTCCAAATATATCCATTGGCTTATCTCCTGTCAAGTCTAGATGCAAATCTGATATTGCAAATAATGCCACTTTATCACCTTCTATTTATTCATATTTTTATCTATATCCATTACATATGCTATAACCTTAGCCACTGCATTATATAACTCAAGAGGAATAGCATCTCCTACATCTACGTTATTCAGCAAATTAGCCAATTCCTCATCGTAAACTATAGGAACATTATTCTCTTCAGCGTTTTCTAATATTTTATCTGCAATATGACCGACGCCAGCTGCAGTAACCATTGGCGCATCATATCCCTGCTCATACCTTAGTGCCGCTGCTTTCTTTCTTTTATTCATATCAAATACCTCGCAAGATTTAAGCATAAACTTACTTAACTCATAATATTATTATAAGTTGTTATAGACCTCTTGTAAATTTATACTTTAGTATTAATTCTTCCTAAATTGACATCTTCAAAAAAGTCCCTACAGCTGGTAATATTCATATCTTCCTGTCTTTCATCAACTCTTATATAGACGTTATATCCCATACTAGATAAATCACTTAAAATTTTTTCTTTTCCTAGATCTAGAATTTTAGTCCAAAGTTCATCACACTTTAGTTCTACATCCATATTATGATTTTTCACCTTAATATAAGCATCTACCGTTCCCATATGAATAGTATTCACTGATGCAGCTATTTTCACATCTGTAGAGTCTATTCTTTTTCCTTTTTTTCTTTCATCTTTTATCATGAGTTTGCATTGATACTCATAATTTTCAAGATTAACAGGTAGATCCATATAATAATACTGATTTGAAATTGTATTATATACCTTAAAATCATTAATACTTTTATCCAATATCTGAATTAAGTTATTATAAATTTCTGGTTTCAGTTCACCCTTTTGTTCTAAAACGGCCTTTATTACAGTTTTCATTTCTTCTGTTTTAGTGCTTATTTGTTCTTTTATATTCTTTGTAATGTCATCAATACTGTATTCCTTTTTTATCATCTTATTTAAAGCTATTTCATCTTTTCCATTATCCTCAGCTACCATTTTACTTATCTGATCAGGTTTTTCATTACTATTAGTTAATGTCTTTACTTTATGATTTTCTGTGCTATTCAAAGTTGATTTTTGTTCCTCATTAGTTTCTATATTATTACTACCTTCTGAAGCTGGTAAATTACTTTCTTCTATATTTAACTGTACATTAAATTTATCTGTGTGCTCCATTTCCTTACTATTAATAAGAGTTGTCAGATTTTCCTTAAACTCTCTTATCTCTTTATAGATAGACGAAGAACCTTTAAATATATCATTAAAACTTTTTATATTTTCCTCTGTTAGTTCTATTCCATTTTCCAAGAGGGTAATAATATCGTCCTCTGAAATATTTTTTAATTGGTTGAAAAAACCCTTTAGTGTGTTAACTATCTTAGTTCCTTCCTTACCATTAGGTTCTATTCCCTTACTTTGCATATACCTAGATATAAATAGGTCTTCTTCTTCATCATTTAGCCTTATTTTATTTTGAAAATCTACTATGGTCTTTATTTTAGATATATTTTCTTTAGTTAGAGGTATTTCATGCTTTACCATTTTACTTAAAAGAGAATAATCTTCTTTATTTACAGCTATGCCCTTTTCTTTCAGTAAAAAATCAAGGGTTTTTCTTTCTGAACTTTGCTCTTTATCATTAGCGTTTATAAGCTTTAGCTGAAGTTTTCCATCCTCGAAACCTTCCACTTGGAATCTTAGGAGTCCTTCTGGCAGTATATCCATAGGATTTTGCAATTCAGCTGAAAACTGCCACCCATCCAAAAGCTTCAGTAGCACCTCTCCTGTTAACTTATCAGAATTTATAACTCTAGCTGCAAAATTTTCTCCAACATTAAAAGATAACTTTCTAAGAATTTTTTTTGCATTTATATCATTAACACTATTTACATTCCATATCCCCGCCATAGTAATCCCCCCTTATTTCAACTATTACTTAATATATATTATATTATCGTATGTTAATAAACTTTATAAAGAAAAAAATCCGAGGAAACCCCGGATTAGTTGTTTTTAGCAAATTCTCTTGCTCTGCTTCCTTCTTCATGAATTATAGGTGATACACTTTTATATACCGCCATAGTTAAAGCAGATAATATAATTCCTTTGATTAAGTTGAAAGGAGCTATGGACCATAGTATAAATGTTTCTAAATTTGTTATATTACTATTTAGTTTGTGTCCCATTGCTACTACTGCACTAATAGGGAAGTTTAATACCTTTTCATATAGAGGTAGTAGTATAAAATAATTAAGCAAGCTGGCTACCACTGCCATAACTAAACTTCCAGTAAGTAATCCGATTAAGGCTGTTTTCTTACTTTTATTTTTATTATATATATATCCAGCTACAAACACTAAAGCAGTACCTACTGCAAAGTTTGCAAATTCTCCTACAAATGCTGTGCTTCCTTTAAATATTCCATGAAGTATATTTTTTAGCAGCTCTATCGCCACTCCTGCTGTTGGCCCTAAGGCAAAAGCTCCAATTAATGCTGGTAAATCACTGATATCGATTTTTAAAAATGTTGGAAATATTGGTACCGCTACCTCTATAAACATAAGTAAAAATCCGATTACACTTAATAATGAAATTTTAACTAATCTGTTTAATTTTCCGTTTCTCATATTTTACACCCTCCATAAATTTAATTATTAGTTCCTTAAGCCTTTATAGATATGAGGACACATTGCTGTTCTCTACATCTATAACATTTTGGATAGATATGATTTTTGCTAAGGGGAAGGTGAGCAGTATAATAAAAAACCCCGGCAAAAATGCCAGGGCGAATAAACATTATACCTTACCTTCTTTCATCCAGACTTTACTGTCGGCTTCGGAGTTTCACCGAATCATACCTAATTACTAGGCTCGCGGGCTATACCGCCGGTGGGGACTTTCACCCCGCCCTGAAGATTTTAATTGTTAAATTTTCTACTCTTATTATAGTACAAGTTTTCCTAAAATTCAATATAAACTTTCAAATTGATATCAATGAATAGCACTCAAAGAAATCTTAAGTATCATAATGTGGTTATAACTGCCATGCTAATGGTACTCCCCTAGCTGTTAACTGAATTTCCTTGCTTTTTCATAGTTAATGATATTCTCTTTCTCTTTTCATCTACTTCTAATACTGTGACCTCAACAACATCACCAACCTGAACTATATCTAATGGGTGTTTTACAAATCTATCTGCTAATTGACTTTTATGAACCAACCCATCCTGGTGCACTCCAATGTCTACAAAAGCTCCAAAATCAGCTACATTTCTCACCGTTCCCATAAGTACCATTCCTGGCTTTAAATGAGAAATTTCAATTATACCTGTTTTTAGAATAGGCTTTGGTAATTCTTCTCTTGGATCTCTACCAGGTTTCTTAATTTCCTTTATTATATCATTAAGAGTCGGAATTCCTACTTCCAATTCTTTAGCCAAGGACTCTATTCCAATAGTCTTAATTCTATCATCAATATCTATAAGTTTATTATTTTTTAAATCTTCTTTGTTGTATCCCAGTTTACTCAATAGATCTTTAGCAGCATTATATGACTCTGGATGAACTGCTGTGTTATCTAAAGGCTCCGCGCTTTCCATAACCCTTAAAAAGCCTGCACATTGTTCAAAAGCCTTAGCACCAAGTCTTTTTACCTTTAAAAGCTCTTTTCTGCTCTTAAACTTACCATTTTCTTCCCTGTATCCTACAATGTTCTGTGCTATAGTAGAGTTTATCCCTGATATATATGATAAAAGAGATGGTGTAGCTATATTTAAGTCTACCCCTACATTATTAACGGAATCTTCTACTATTCCACTTAAAGATTCATCAAGCTTTTTAGCAGCTACATCATGCTGATACTGTCCAACGCCTATAGACTTAGGATCTATTTTCACGAGCTCAGCCAGAGGGTCTTGAAGTCTTCTTCCTATAGATATAGCTCCTCTTAAAGAAACGTTTATATCTGGATACTCCTTGGCAGCAAGCTCTGATGCAGAATATACAGATGCACCTGCTTCTGAAACAACTACATAAAAAAGCTCCTTACCCTTCTCAACTTTTACTTCTTTAATGAGCTTTACGATAATTTCTTCCGATTCTCTGCTTGCAGTTCCATTTCCTAAAGATATAACATCTACATTATGTTTGTATACTAAGTCCTTAAGCTTTTTTATAGACTCTTCAACTTGATTTGGTGATGTTGTAGCGTAAACAGTATCTGTATCTAGAAGCTTTCCTGTATCATCTAGTACAGCTATTTTACATCCAGTTCTAAACCCTGGGTCGAAGCCAAGAACAACCTTCCCTTTTATTGGTGCTTGCATTAGGAGAGCTTTTAGATTGGCTTTAAATATCTTTATAGCTCCTTCTTCACCTATTTCCGTAAGTTCTGCTCTTATTTCTCTTTCTATAGATGGGTATATAAGCCTCTTTAATGAATCCTTTATACTTTCCTCTATGTATATATCTGTAACATTATTTTCTTTTAAGCATTTTCTTCTTAGATATGCTATTATTTTTTCCGTATCTACAGTTACTTTAACAGAAAGTATTTTTTCTTTTTCTCCTCTATTGATTGCGAGAATTCTATGTGGTGGTATATTCCTTACAGACTCCTTGTATTCATAGTACATCTCATAAGGTGTAGTTTCCTTACTTTCTCCACTAGTTTCAATAAAACCCTCTCTGTGTATAAGATCTCTAATCCACTTTCTGTACTCAGCCTCATCAGATATAGTCTCACTTACTATATCCATCGCTCCTTGAAGTGCTTCTTCTATAGATTTTACTTCCTTTTCCCCATCTATAAATTCTGCTGCATACTCTCTTATATCACCTTTGAATTGTCCATTCCAAACAACCTCTGCTAGAGGCTTTAATCCTTTTTCCTGTGCAATAATAGCTCTTGTTCTTTTCTTAGGCTTATATGGTCTATATATATCTTCTACTTCTGTTAAGGTTTCACAGTTACTTATAGCTTTCCTTAACTCCTCAGATAACTTTCCTTGCTCATCAATAAGTCTGATTACATCCTCTTTCCTAGTCTCAAGATTTCTCAAGTAAGTTAGCCTTTCAAATAGGTTTCTAAGAGTTACATCACTCATTCCCCCGGTCATTTCTTTTCTATACCTAGCTATGAAGGGTACTGTATTACCTCCGTCTAAAAGCTCAATTACACTTTCAACATCCTTTTTATTTAGTTCCAATTCCTTTACTAGTCTATCTACTATTGTACTCATTCCTACCTCCAGTTATATTATTGTCCTATTATATAATTATGTCCCCTATTTAAGTTTTAATAAATTCGTAAATATAATTTCAATAAAACCCTTTAATTTCCTTTTTCAAATTTAATAACTAAAAATATATTACAACAATCATATAGCATTTTGCAAATTAATATATATTTAAGGACATCTGTTTTGTGAGGAGTGGTGTAATGTTAAAAAAACTTTCATATATACTTCTAGTTGTACTATGCACTTTAATTTCTTTCAGTTTTCAAATTTATGTTTCTACTAGTTCTTTTGATGCTAATTCAGTAAAACGGTACATAGAATATCTATCTTCAGATACTCTTAAAGGTAGACTAGCTGGTACTATAGAAAACGACCTAACTGCTATTTATCTAAAGAATGAATTTGAAAAAATAAATCTAAAGCCCTACAAGGATAGTTACTTCCAAAAATTTGACACAGTATATCCATACAAAACTAAAGATAGACCCTATTTAACTATTACTGACTCGCAAGGATTTCTAGTGAAAGAATATAAGTACGGCGTAGACTACAAGGAAGACTTGCTAAACTTTAAAAAGAATAATTTGTCCTTTACCAAAAAGGATAAATTATTGTGGAGCAATGAACATCTTCAGATTCAAAAGGATAATAATAATTTTCTATTTTATACCCCTGAAAGCGATAAATTAAACTTTAGAAGTTCATTTATAAACTCCTCTCCTTTTAGCATGTATATTATGACTACCAAAAACACTATTACCGAGCTGAAGAGCTACCTAAAAGAAGACTATACTATAAATTGCTTTATTCCCTTTGAAACTAAAAAAATATCCTTAAATAATGTTACAGCTTATATTGAAGGCAAGGATGCCTCCGCTCCTCCTATTATTCTTTCAGCCCACTTTGATCACATCGGTTCTGATCTAGCAGGAAATGTATACACCGGAGCTTTGGATAATGCCTCTGGAACTGCTTTTTTATTAGAGCTAAGTAAATATGTACAATCCTTAGGAAAACCTGAAAGAAATATACTGTTTGTAGGATTTAATGCAGAAGAATTTGGATGTCTTGGCTCAAAGGCCTTTGTTGATGAATATAAACATAGTATCAAGGGAAGCAAGGTTATAAACTTTGATATGATTGGCAGCAATAAACCTGTACCTCTTTACATAATGGGAGGCAGCAAGGATACAGAAAAAACAGCGCTTATAAAAGAAACATCGGAGATTTGCTCTAAAAATAAAGTTACTTTTAACTACCTTTTTGAAGATGCCAGCGATCATGAATATTTCAGAAAACAAGGTATCGATGCAATTACCCTTTCTGATTCCGATACCTCTAGAATACACACTCCTAGTGATAAATCTGAGTTCATAGGTAGTGATTCTATTGAAAGATGCTTTAATGTGGTATCAAAAAGTATCGTTAAGTATGGCTTTAAAGATAACTGGCTTCTTATTTACTATAGGGAAGTATTCTGGACTTCATTAATTGGAATCACTATATTTTTAGGAGTAAATAAAAAAACAACTTAATATTGCTTATTATTTTTTCAAATAAAAATGCTAGGGGTGAAATAAGTTATTCTCCCTCTAGCACTGTTAAATTAGTTGCTATTTTGTTTCAAATATTCACTTATAAAGCCATCGATTTCTCCATCCATAACTGCATTTATATTACCTGATTCAACACCAGTCCTATGATCCTTTACAAGGGTGTAAGGTTGAAACACATAGGATCTTATTTGACTTCCCCATCCAATATCCTTTAACTCTCCTGTGAGGTCCTCTATCTTTTCCTTGTGTGCTCTTTCCTTTAACTCTGCTAATTTTGCCTTAAGCATTTTCATAGCTTCATCTTTATTATGGTGTTGGCTTCTTTGGTTTTGACATTGAACGATTATACCTGTAGGTATATGTGTTATTCTAATTGCTGATTCAGTCTTATTTACGTGCTGACCTCCAGCACCACCGGCTCTATAGGTATCAATCTTTAAATCCTCTGGCTTTATATCTATATCTTGATTACTAGTCAGCTCTGGTAAAACCTCCACAGAAGCAAAGGATGTTTGTCTTTTTCCATTGGAGTTAAAAGGGGATATTCTTACTAGTCTATGAATTCCTTTTTCGGCTTTTAGATATCCATAGGCAAACTCTCCAATTATTTTTAAAGTTGCACTTTTTATTCCCGCATCTTCTGCAGAAAGTAATTCTATAGTTTGAACTTTAAACTCATTCTTTTCTGCCCATCTTGTATACATCCTCAGCAGCATTTCTGTCCAATCCTGAGCATCTGTTCCTCCTACACCTACATGAAGGTCTAGTATTGCGTTATTCTTATCATATTCTCCGGATAGAAGAATTTCTATTTTAAATCTGTCAATTTCTCTTCTTAATTCTTCTACTTCTCTTAGTATTTCTTTAGAAGAGGTTACGTCTTCCTCTTCTACCGCCATCTTTGTTAAAAACTCAGAATCCTCCACTCTTTCTTTAAGCTCTATATATTTGTCTAACCTTCCTTTAATAAACCTTTCTTCACCAGTTATCTCTTGGGCCTTACTTACGTCATTCCAAAAGTCTGGTTGCTGCATTATTTTTTGCAACTCTTCTATTCTATTATTAATTTTTTCTATGTCAAAGAGAATCCCTAATTTCTTTTATAGTCTCACTTAATTTGCCTAACTCATTTAGAATCTCCTCTAGCTGGATTAACATTTAAACACACTCCCTTTTACAATTAGAAAATAATCTTATATACTCAATTTAGCTAATACTTATTAAACAAATGTGGTTTTGCTTAAAAGCAAAACCACATTTAATTTATTTATACTTTTATACTACCAGTAATATTACTCAAATCTGCCACAGCAATTTTTATACTTTTTGCCGCTTCCACATGGACAATGGTCGTTTCTTCCTGTTGTCTTCTCTTTCTTAACAGGCTGCTTTTTTATTGAGTCGTCCTCTGCTTGATTTGTATGAGTTTCCTTTACGACTCTTTCTCTCTCTGGAGCTTTTTGTATCTGTACATGGAATAAATACTTAATTGTTTCAACCTTGATATTGTATATCATCTCGTTAAACATTTCGCTTCCTTCAAATTGGTAAGCTTGAGCCGGATCCTGCTGTTTGTAAGCTCTAAGTCCTATTCCTCTCTTTAAGTGATCCATATCATCTAGGTGATCCATCCATTTTGAGTCAACAACTCTTAGCAGAATAACTCTTTCTATTTCTCTCATCTGCTCAGCTGTAAATTCTTCTTCTTTTTCAGCATAGATCTTCTCGCCTATCTCTATAAATCTTTCAACAATTTCCTCATTTGTTAGATTTGCCAATTCTTCTACCTTTACTGTATCAACAGGTACAAATATATCTTCCATGTAGTCAATAAGCTTAGCTAAGTCATTTTCAAATTCTTCTTCTAGACCTGAAAGGTGAGAGGATACTGCAGAAGATACTAAATCTTTAAACATTACAATAACTTCTTCTCTTAAATCTTCTCCCTCAAGAACTTGTGATCTTTGTTTGTATATTATTTCTCTTTGTTTATTAATTACATCATCATACTGAAGCAATGTTTTTCTTACGTCAAAGTTATTACCTTCAACCTTCTTCTGTGCATTTTCTATAGCACCACTAACCATCTTACTCTCTATAGCCTCGTCGTCTCCAAGTCCAAGTTTTTCAACTATTCCCTTTAACTTATCAGAACCAAATATTCTCATAAGGTCATCTTCAAGGGAAACGTAAAATCTTGATGCACCAGGGTCTCCCTGACGACCAGAACGACCTCTTAACTGGTTGTCAATTCTTCTAGACTCATGTCTTTCAGTACCAATAATCTTTAATCCACCAGCCTCTATAACGCCTTCTCCAAGTTTAATGTCGGTACCACGACCAGCCATATTGGTAGCTATTGTAACCATTCCTTTTTCACCAGCATGAGATATTATATCTGCTTCTTTTTCATGATACTTAGCATTAAGCACCTGATGAGGTATTCCTCTTCTCTTTAGCATATCAGAAAGTAATTCTGATTTTTCAATACTTACTGTACCAACAAGAGATGGTTGACCTTTCTTATAAGTTTCAACTATATCTTCAACAATTGCTTTAAACTTTCCTTTTGCAGTTTTATAAACTACATCTGGTAAATCTACTCTTGCTATTGGCTTATTAGTAGGAATAACTATTACGTCAAGTCCGTATATTTCTCTAAATTCATTTTCTTCTGTTAAAGCAGTACCAGTCATACCTGATAACTTACCAAACATTCTAAAATAGTTTTGGTAAGTGATTGTAGCAAGGGTTCTTGATTCTCTTTCTACCTTTACCCCTTCCTTTGCTTCAATGGCTTGGTGAAGACCATCACTATATCTTCTACCTTCCATTGCTCTTCCTGTAAATTCATCTACTATTAAAACTTCCCCATCTACAACCATATAATCCTTATCTTTTCTCATTATATAGTTACCTTTTAAAGCTTGCACTACATGGTGTTGTATTTCCATATTCTCAGGGTCAGCATAATTTTCTAGCTTAAAGAAATCTTCAGCTTTTTTAATTCCTTCATCTGTAAGGATAACAGCATTTGCTTTTTCGTCTACAGTAAAGTCATCTTCCTTTTTCAATGTCTTTGCAAAGTAATCTGCTATCTTGTAAAACTCAGTAGACTTCTCTCCTTCTCCTGATATTATAAGAGGAGTTCTTGCTTCATCTATTAAGATTGAGTCAACTTCGTCTACAATTGCAAAGTTCAATCCTCTTTGAACTCTTTCTTCTTTGTATATAACCATATTATCTCTTAAGTAGTCAAAACCAAATTCACTATTAGTTCCATAGGTTATATCACAATTATATGCCTCTTGTCTCTGTGACTGATCTAATTCATGAAGTATTACTCCTACTTTAAGACCTAAAAATTCATATACAGGTGCCATAGTATCTCTATCTCTTTTTGCAAGATAATCATTAACTGTAACTATATGAACTCCCTTTCCTGTAAGTGCATTTAAATAAGCCGGTGCAGTTGCAACTAAAGTCTTACCTTCTCCAGTTCTCATTTCAGCTATTCTACCTTGATGTAGAACTATACCACCTATTAACTGAACTTTATAATGCTTTAAACCTATTGTTCTCCAAGCAGCCTCTCTAACTACAGCGAAAGCCTCTGGCAAAATAGAATTTAATGTTGCTCCTTTTTCAAGTCTTTCTTTAAACTCCTCTGTCTTAGCCCTAAGCTCTTCATCACTTAATTGCTGCATTTTAGTATCATATGAATCTATCTTTTCCACAATTGGAAATACTCTTTTTAGCTCTCTATCACTATAAGTACCAAATATCTTTTGAAAAATACCCATCTTTTTCATCCTCACCATATCATATTTGTATATACCTTTTAGATTATATCACCTAATCCTTAGCTATTCAACTTTTATAACCTACAGTTCAGTTATAGTTTACAAATTTGCAATAGTTATAAGAGTATAATTGTTTTATATTATAATATTTTACATATATTATAGACCTTTTGCAAAGTTAATATTTGTAGCAATTTATTTATATATACCATTAAAAGTCAAATTATTGTACATTTATATAAAAAAGAGGAAGCTTTTGCTTCCTCTTTTTTAGAACTCAGGCTCTATCAAGCCGTAGTTACCATCTTTTCTCTTATATACTACATTTACTTCTTCACTTTCAGCATCTTGATATACAAAGAAGCTATGTCCAATAAGTTCCATTTGAAGAACTGCTTCCTCTGCAGACATTGGCTTTACTGCAAATCTCTTAGTTTTTACAATTCTAGGTTCATCGCTATCATCATTATCTTCTACATCATCAGGTATAGGCTGTAAAAACCTAACTGAATCTTCACGATATTTTTTTTCTAATTTTGTTTTTTGTTTTCTTAATTGACCTTCTAACTTATCTACAGCTATATCAATTGCTGCATACATATCATCATGAACTTCCTCAGCTCTTAATATTATCCCACCAAAATGAATGGTTATTTCTATTATTTGTCTATTCTTTTCCACACTTAATGTAGCATGTGCTTCGATATGAGGTTTGAAATACTTTTCTAGTTTTGACACCTTTTTCTCTACTACGTTTCTTAATGCAGGAGTAATTTCAATGTTCTTTCCACTTACTGTTATATTCATATTTCCAGCCCCTTCCTTATCCTTGTGATTATTATCACTTTCTCAGGATATGTTTTATATCATAAACTAGGTTTTATGGATATAATTTTATTTTTTGTTAACTCTATTTTAATACGGTTTGAATTAAAATACAAGAGAAACGAGTGCGAATTAACAAAATATTATACAAACTTTTATTATTATCTTTTAAAATTATTTATCCATTTTATTTTTTACTTACAATAATATTATGTTCAAAACTAAAAAAAAAATTAAAGTTCTTGATGTTTTACATCAAGAACTTTAATTTGAAATATCAAGTTAGTTGACCTGGTCTTTGACCCCACACTCGCCTGCTGGAACTCTTGCTACTCGGAATTAACCTCTCACTACCCATTCTCTCGTCTTAAAACGGCAGGACTTACCTCTAAACCGCACCATGCTCATTAAATATTTTATCTAACTTACGTGGATCGTTTTGCTTGCGACTAGCATCGATTTTCAACCACAAACCTAACTTAATATAATAAATTATACCTTACTTTTTGCTGCAGTCAATATGGTAATTTTTTTTGCACCCTTTTTCATTAGCTGATATGCACAGCTAAACGCTGTAGCACCAGTGGTTATAACGTCGTCTACCAGTAAAATATTTTTATTTTTTACATTAATTTTATCTATAACATCAAAACTTTCCTGCACATTATTCCATCTTTCATTACCACTTAATCCTATTTGATCTTTGGTGTCCTTTATCTTACAAAGATAGCTAACTAATGGTTTATTCAATGCGTCTCCTATTGTTTTCGCTAAATACTTACTTTGATTATATCCTCTCTTTTTTAAAGACTTTTTACTCATGGGAATATATGTTACAGCATCAAATTCAATTTCTTCTTTTTCGATTCTCTTTATCATGTAATTAGCAATTGTTTCCCCTGCTCTAAAATTACTTTTATATTTTAACATTAGCACAAGCTCCATCATTCCACCTGAATAGTATGATATACTATAGCAATTAAAACTAGTGCCATGTCTTTCAACTTGAAAAGCATCTTCACAGAATCTTATTCGTTCTTCACAGTCATTACACATAAAACCTTCTCCAAATAAGTCCTGCCCACAGAGAACACAATTTTCATCTGTTGAGTAAATGACTTGAAGTACACAGTCCCATAGAAATCTTAAATTTTTAACAATCCCATTTCCCATGCCTCTTTATTAAAATTTCTAGTTATATCCTTAGCTTTTTCCATATCTCTGGTTTCTTCATTTGCCAAAAATATAACCTCTCCTTTCCACTCTTTTTCTCCTCTTCCAACGCTAGCACAGAAGTATATTAGCTTTTTGTAGTTAAATTCAAAGTCATCTGCAAAGTAGACCATAACATCTGCATTTTCTACCTTAGAAAGAACTTCTTCAAATTCGTTGGTAACAATCACCATTCTCTTTATCTTTGTAAAGTTTGAAATTAATTTTTTATCAGATTTACCTTTAATGAAGGGAACTATGTTTTTGCTAATATTTTTGCAATAATTTTTCATGTAAAGATATACACTTTCTACCTTTTCTTCATCTGGAACACATATAATAACTTTTCTATTAGAATTTATAGACCACTTCAAATAATCATATATGACAAATGGGATATCCTTACTTATATCAATTCTAGTCAGTATGGTTCTTGGCTCAATTATAGGAATTTTAGCATCTTTTACAGGTATAAGTATTTCCCTCTCATTTCTGAATAGACCCTCAATAGAGTAATATATTATTTTAGTGTTTTCATTACACATTTTGGACACTAAATCTAATACTTCATACTTACTATAAGTGGGAAAACTCCTTATATCATCATATATGACAAGATCAAATTTTTCTTTGAACTTAATTGCATTAGCAAAGTCACACACTTTTAGTCTAGAGTTCACATTTGCCTTTGATGTTCTTACATAAGAATAGTCTCTAAAATTTGTTCTTCTTTTTATAAGTTCTAATATATTTATATTATCCGGGTATTCATTTGTAATATAAACTACAGACTTTTCATTTTTTACGTAATATAATATTATTTCCAAAAAAATTTCTGGTGAGTTATAGGGAAGTGACACTACGTTTAAAAAGCGTTCGTTTCCAATGCCCCAATTTAGTATATTCTCACTAACCTTATCTTTTTCTTCAGTTAAGCTTTTCCTCTTGAACAATAACATTATCTTCACTCTCCATTATATCCACTATTCTATGTTTTAATAATGAATATCTATCAAAGCTTTTATTATTATCTACCATAGACTTAACAGCCTTTATGTCTCCTACTAGAACCACCAATTGTTTTGCCCTAGTTATCGCTGTGTAAAGCAAATTTCTATTCATTAATAGTGGTGGCCCCATGAATACAGGTATAACAACTACTGGGAACTCACTTCCTTGACTTTTATGTATGGTTATAGCATAAGCTAAATCAATTTCATCTAGATAAACATTGTCGTATATTATCTTTCTCTCTTCATCAAAAATTACTGTTACAGTTTGTTTCTCTTCATCTATATCCTCTATATATCCAACATCACCATTAAAAACCCCTACTCCTTCTTTTTCACCGTCTCCAGCTATCCTTGACCACTTCAAGGAGTAATTATTCTTAGTCTGCATTATCTTATCCCCAACTCTAAATATCATATCCCTAAATTCTTTTTCCTTCTTCTCACTATCTTCAGGGTTTAATATATGTTGAAGTTTTTTATTTAAGTTAGATACTCCTAAAACTCCTTTTCTCATAGGAGAAAGAATTTGAATATCCTTTGTTTTGTTCCATTTTTTATTAAAGTTAGGCAACCTGCTATCTATAAGTGCTATTAGCGTATCCATTATTTTATTTTGGTCATCACATTTTATAAAATAAAAATCTTTATCCTTTTTATTAAATACAGGCAATTCTCCTCCATTAATTTTATGAGCATTTACTACAATCATGCTTTCCTCAGACTGCCTGAAAATTTCTTTTAGTTTAACTATCTTTATACAGTTACTCTCAATTAAGTCCCTAAGTACATTTCCAGGACCTACTGATGGAAGCTGATCCACATCTCCTACAATTATAACTCTAGTTCCTAAGGATACAGCTTTGAGAAGATTATTCATAAGAACAATGTCTATCATTGATGCCTCATCTATCATAATCACATCACATTCTAACGGAGCCTCTTCACCTCTTGAAAAAAGTAGATTCTCATTTTCTTCACTTATTCCCATCTCTAGAAGCCTATGAATAGTTTTTGCCTCTCTGCCTGTTGCTTCTGTCATCCTCTTTGCTGCTCTTCCTGTAGGAGCTCCCATATAAACCTTAAGATTTGCTTTTTCAAAAATTTCAGTTATGCAATTTATTATAGTGGTTTTACCTGTGCCAGGACCTCCTGTGATAATTTCAATTCCATTTTCTACTGCTCCTCTTATCGCTTCCTTCTGAGAGGGTGCAAACTTTATATTATTTCCTGACTCAAAAAGGCTTATTTCTTTATCAACATCTATACCCATATCATCATAATTACTTAACGCTAGGGAAAGTATCTTTTTTGTAACTCCTAATTCACAATAGTAATATGGAATTGAGAATACACATATCTTGTTGTCAACCTGCTCTAATTTTATCTTGCCATCAATTTGTGCATTGTATATATTTTCTTCAATTATTTCTTTAGTAACCCCAAGAGTATCAATTCCATCCTTAATCAATATCTCCAAAGGTATATAGGTATTACCTAATGCACAAAACTGATTTATCAGATATTTTATTCCACTTTGTATCCTAAAAGGAGAGCTAGGTTCTATTCCCAAACTTCTTGCAATCTTATCCGAAGTTTTAAATCCTATTCCAGAAATCTCTTCAGTTAACACATATGGATTTTCCTTTACAATTTTTATTGAATCTGCTCCAAACCTTTTATGTATCTTTACGCACTGATTAGGTGAAACTCCATAAGTTTGAAAGAAAATCATCATATTTCTAATTTCATACTGCTTAGAATAAGATTCACATATTAATGCTATCTTTTTTTTGCCTATCCCATCTATCTCTTTCAATCTTTCTATATTATTATCCAAAATCTCTAAGGTTTTTTCTCCAAACTTTTCAACAATCTTTTTTGCAGTTACAGGTCCTATCCCGGATATTATTCCAGAGGCCAAATATTTTTCTATACCTACAGTAGAACTTGGTACAATCTCTTCACAGGATATTACCTTAAATTGCTGACCAAAATTGGGATGTAATACCCATTCCCCAGACAGTCTTAAGTTTAAGTTTTCTGATATATAAGGTATGCAACCTACTATTGTTATGTTTTCTTTTTCGGACTTAATCCTTGCTACTACATAACCATTTTCCTCATTTTGAAATATTATATCTTCTACAATACCCTGTACTTCCTGCATAAGATCTCTCCTAATTTTTTAGTTATTTCCTATTTCTTTTCTTCATTATAATTATAACATAAACTATTCACCATTCACTGTTAATTCTTAGCTAATAAAAAGCTCTTATGCATATGCATAAGAGCTTTTTATTATAAGTATTTCTTTATATCTTCAACCTTGCTTAAAGCTTCCCATGGAACATTAACATCAGTTCTTCCGAAGTGTCCATAAGCTGCTACTTGTCTGTAAATAGGTCTTCTTAAGTCTAATTCTTTAATTATAGCTGCTGGTCTTAAATCAAATACCTTATTAACTATATCTATTATCTTGTTCTCTTCAATTTTTCCTGTTCCAAAAGTGTCTACAGTAATAGATACAGGCTTAGCAACTCCTATAGCATAAGCTACTTGTATTTCTAGCTTATCTGCAACACCTGCAGCAACTAGGTTCTTAGCAACCCATCTTGCAGCATATGCAGCCGATCTATCAACCTTTGTTGGATCTTTTCCTGAGAAAGCTCCACCACCGTGTCTACCATATCCACCATATGTGTCTACTATTATTTTTCTTCCAGTTAAACCAGCATCTCCTTGTGGTCCTCCAACAACGAATCTTCCTGTTGGGTTTATAAAATACTTAGTTGTATCGTCTAAAAGTTCAGCTGGAATTATAGGATTTATTACATGTTCTAATAAATCCTTCTCTATTTGCTCACGAGTCACTTCCGGATCATGCTGAGTAGAGATTACGATTGTGTCAACTCTAACTGGTTTGTCATTTTCATATTCTACAGTAACCTGTGTCTTTCCATCCGGTCTTAAATAAGTTAAAGTTCCATTCTTTCTTACTTCTGATAATCTTCTTGAAAGCTTATGAGCTAAGCTTATTGGCATAGGCATATATTCAGGTGTCTCATTTGTAGCAAAACCAAACATCATACCTTGGTCTCCAGCACCTATTGCTTCCATTCTATCCATTTCACCCATTTTAGATTCAAGAGCTTCATCTACTCCCATAGCTATATCAGATGATTGCTCATCTATAGAAGTAAGTACAGCACAAGTATCACAGTCAAACCCAAACTTAGCTCTTGTGTATCCTATTTCTTCTATAGTTTTTCTAACTATTCTTGGGATATCTGCATAACAATTAGTTGATATTTCTCCCATAACCATAACCATTCCAGTAGTAACTGATGTCTCACAAGCAACCCTTCCATTTGGGTCTTTTTCTAATATACTATCAAGAATAGCATCTGAAATTTGATCACAAATTTTATCTGGATGTCCTTCTGTAACTGATTCAGACGTAAATAGCCTTCTCATATTTATCCCTCCGTTTTATTATATCAAAAATAAAACCTCTTCTATTAATAAGAAGAGGTTAATAAACTTAACAACTCTCTTATCTCGCAGTCAACGCTGCAGGAATTGGCACCTTAGCATAAAGCTGGTTGCCGGGTTTCATCGGGCCCTGTCCCTCCGCCTCTCTTGATAAGAGTATTATTCATATTTTAATTATGTATTATACATTTAGTACATATTATGTTAAAAAAATAAAACACCTTTAAGTGCTTTATTTATGGTGGAGGAGGACGGATTCGAACCATCGAAGTCACTGACAACAGATTTACAGTCTGCCCCCTTTGGCCACTCGGGAACTCCTCCATATTTTTTTTGGTGCTGGCAGCAAGAATCGAACTCGCGACCTACTGATTACAAGTCAGTTGCTCTACCTGCTGAGCTATGCCAGCTAATTTAATTAAGTTTTTAATGGTGGGCACAACAGGGATCGAACCTGTGACCCCCTGCTTGTAAGGCAGGTGCTCTCCCAGCTGAGCTATGCGCCCTTAATTTATGGTGGAGGAGGACGGATTCGAACCATCGAAGTCACTGACAACAGATTTACAGTCTGCCCCCTTTGGCCACTCGGGAACTCCTCCATATTTTTTTGGTGCTGGCAGCAAGAATCGAACTCGCGACCTACTGATTACAAGTCAGTTGCTCTACCTGCTGAGCTATGCCAGCTAATTATTTGTTTTGTCTTTGGTTTGTTTTTCAACGCCGCTGACATGGATTATTATATAACGACACCATATTATTTTCAAATTCGATTATAACCCTTTTAGTGAATTGTGGTTGCATTTTCTCCACATACCTTCAATTACCTCAATATAACTCACGTAATCATTTTTTAAATAAAGATTATTTACTATTGAAATGTTGGCGAATTCACAACTAGAAATGCTTTGAAACCACCGTTGATTTATGCTTGAACTAGCCCTTTACCAAAGCAGTATCTAGAGGATTCAGCGATAAAGTTCCTATATATTTTCACTAAAATACCAGAAACTATTCTGGCGCTACTGCTCTACAATGTCCTCACCTAAAAATTTATTTGCCACATCTTTTACCTTTTCATAATCTTTATCAGATAGCCTCTGATTAAGTAGTTTTAATGCGCTTTTTATATCTTTATTGCTGCCACTAGAAAGATACTCCTTTACTTTTTCATAGTCAACAACAGACAATTTACTAGCTGTTAAGAGTATTTTGGTTTTATCAGAGCTGCTTAAGTTAACCTTATCCTTTGATGATACAGTATTAAAAACAGGTATATCTTCCTTTTTTATCTCACCATTCTTATTATATCCCTTGCTTATACTAGATTTGTTATCTTTACCAAAGTTATCACTCTTATTAACCACATCTTTCTTGTCTTCTTTTCCATAATCAACTTTATCTTGACCAAAAAAGTCTATTTTATCCTCTTCTATTTGCCTAGCTAAAGAATCCATCTTAATTTTTTTATAGCTATCGCTTATAACCACTGACTCAATATTATCTTTACTCTTGAGCAACTCACTTATATCTTGATTTTTAGCTGGGTTTTTTTCATCTTCCTTACTTACCTTTTTATTATTACTGCTTTCTTCAATGGTATCTACTATTAGGTTTTTATACATATAAATTTTATCTGAACACAGCATAATAAATACACATATAATAGTTGATGAAACTATTGCTAATATTTGTACTTTCTTATTCATATAACACACCTTCCTTGCATCATATTATTATCCCACTAAATGAATTTTTTATTCTTTTTCCCTTAATATTTCATAACACATCTTCATATAAATTATTAAGGAGGTGTATCTATTGAATAAGGTAAAAGCTAACTACAAGAATCCACTAGCATATTATGAAATTGCATACTTTTTAAAAGACTATATTAACGAGGATACAATTATAGTATGTATTGGCACTGATAGATGTATAGGGGATTGTCTTGGTCCCTTAATTGGAACCTTACTTACATCTAAAAACTTTCCTCTTCCTGTGTATGGTACAATTTCAGATCCAATACATGCTTTAAATATTGATAGAAAATTAGATGAAATTAAACTTCTGCACCCTCATAGTAACATAATAGGTATAGATGCATGTCTTGGTGATTCGGAGAGCATAGGAGAGATTCAGGCGAGAGACTACCCTGTACATCCCGGCAAAGGCGTTGGCAAGTCTCTACCAAATGTCGGTGAGACCTCTATCATAGGTATAGTGGACTCCAATGATAATGACGAAATATTTAATACTAGTAATATTAGATTAAACTTAGTATTAAGCATGGCCAAGGTTATTACCCATAGCCTAGTTCATTCATACTATCTTTATAACTCTTCTCAAATATTATAAATAAAAAGCAAAATCCTTAATAATTCGTAGGATTTTGCTTTTTATTTTAATCTATTAAAGTTATATCGTCTCCAATAAAAGTAACTTCCATTTTATCTAGATATTCTAATACTTTACCTGTTCCTAGAGCTACACAGGATACCGCATCTTCTGTTACATACACTGGTACCTTGGTAACCTCTTGTATAAGCTCACTAAGCCCACTAAGCAAGGCCCCTCCACCAGTCATAACTATTCCTTTATCAGCTATATCTGCTGCTAACTCTGGTGGTGTTTTTTCTAGTACAGCATGAGTCGTTTCTGCTATTGCATTTACAGTTTCCTTTAAAGCTTCCCTCATTTCATCTGAGGATACAGTTATATTCTTGGGAAGACCTGAGATCAAGTCTCTTCCTCTTATTTCCATAACTACTTTTTCTCTATCAAATGCAGAACCTATATTTATCTTTAAATCCTCTGCAGTTCTTTCACCAATCATTAACTTATGTTCTTTTCTTATATATCTCATTATAGCTTCATCAAACTTGTCTCCTGCAACCTTTATAGATGATCTTACAACTATTCCTCCTAAAGAAATAACTGCAACATCAGTAGTCCCTCCTCCAATGTCAATAACCATATTTCCGCTTGCTTTTGTGATATCTAGACCAGCACCTATAGCTGCTGCCAGTGGTTCTTCTATCAAAAACACTTTTTTTGCACCAGCATTCTTAGCCGCATCAATAACAGCTCTTTTCTCAACCTCTGTAGCTTCACAAGGAACACAAACCACTACTCTTGGTGCAGACATTCTTTTCTTTCCACAAGCCTTAGATATAAAATATTTTAACATTTTTTCAGTTATATCATAATCAGATATAACCCCATCCCTCAAAGGACGAATTGCTACAATGTTTCCAGGTGTTCTACCTATCATTTGCCATGCTTCTTCGCCAACAGCTAGTACCTTATTTTTATTCCTATCTATTGCAACAACCGAAGGTTCTTTTAATATTACTCCCTTACCCTTAATGTATACAAGCACTGTAGCTGTACCTAAATCGATTCCCATATCGGTTCCTATACTAAAAAACATTCCCTTTTTCACTCCTACTCTTCCCCAACTTTTTCTAATAAAAGCAAGAAATTTGTCTATTTTTATTATCTATACAGTTTAATTATAATCGGAATGTTTTTAACCTTCAATAGCTTTATACTTTAATTTAGTTGCCTTGCCACCTCTTATGTGTCTTTCTGCTTTATTATAATCTAATATTATTTTAGCTTCTTCCGCAATTTGAGGATTTATTTTAGGTAACCTTTCTGTCATATCTTTGTGTATGGTACTTTTACTTACTCCAAAAACCTTGGCTGTTTTTCTTATTGTAGCTTTTGAACCTATGATATACTTTGCAACTTCTAAAACTCTTTCTTCAATGTAATCTTTCAAAGTGGTACCTCCTTAATCCTTCTATATTTATAAATATGCTGTTTAGCATTCTTAAATTCATTGTATGAGCCATTTTCCGATAAACTTCTCGGAAAATGGCTAAATATTAATATTTTAAGTATTTACTTGGATCAACATAGTCTTTGCCCTTCAATATAGCAAAGTGTATATGATCTCCATACTTCTCATAAGCTGCTCTTAATGTAGTTTTACCAACAGTACCTATAGTTGCTCCCTTAGTTATTGTCTGACCTTTTGTAACCTTAACTTTTGGGTCTAAGTTAGAATAAACTGTTTTCAATCCATTTTGATGGTTTATAGTAACTTGAACTCCATCCTGTGTAACACTACTAACCTCTTCCACTTTTCCATCTGCTACAGCAAATACAGGCTTTCCTAAATCAGCCTTTATATCATATCCAAGGTTTGGTCTATAACTTCCTGTAGAGTCCCAATATACAGGATCCTCTGAATATACTCTTGCTACACTTCCTTCTACTGGTTTTTGGAATGTAACAGTTACTGAGTTAGAAACTCCTTTTGATACCGCATCATTTTTAGAAACATTTGTTTCTGTTTTGGTACTTTTCTTTACTTGAAGAGCATTATCATAATTTAAAGAAGGCTCATTTCCACCCTTAGCCACTTCTTGATTTGATTTTTCTTGTGATATATTTTGATGGCTAGCTGGTGTATTGTCTACATGCTTATTGTTTTTTGCTGTTAAAACAGCCACTGTAGCTACAACACATAAGCATACAAACAATATTACATAGAATCCCTCCTTCTTAAAAAAGTTTAGTGTTTTGTTTAAAAATTTTTTGTCCATACGAACACCTCCTTTTTGTAGTTTGTCCAGAGAGTAGTAAAAAATACATAATTTACAAAAAATTTTTTCTATTATTTTCATGTTTTTTTGACAAAACAAAAAAGGAGTAAAACTCCCTAAAGTTATTACTCCTTCAACTTGCTTTGTGATTGCCTAGTGTCTAGTAAAGGTAAACACAGCTTAAACAAACGCTACTTTATTGTGTATTAATTTTTTTAATATCTATACCGCTATAGTAATGCTTTAATATATCTTGATATCCTTTACCTTGCTTTCCCATTGCATTAGCTCCCCACTGACTCATTCCTACACCGTGTCCATATCCTACGCAGTTTATTTCTACTGTATTCACATTAAACTTAATGCTAAAATTAGCTGAATTCAATCCCATAATGCTTCTGAACTTACTTCCAGACATTGTCACCTTACCAACCTTGATGGTTTTTACCGCACCACCCTCTGTCCTGTTTACTATAGTCACCTGATTTTTTACTGTTGCAAGTGTCAATCCTGAACTTGAGTATTGTGAGTCTATCTTATTTATGAATTCTTTATAGGATAACTTGACTGTACTTTTAAACTTTGGTGCTACTTCCTCGCCAGGACTGCTTACACTCTTCAAGTATGGTATATCCTGTGAAAAAGCATCCATGCCATCCTCTGTTTTACCACTGCTGATAGCGAAGTAATATGGCTCCATAACAAGCTCTCCATCAATAGTTAGAATTTCTCCTGAGGTCTGCTTTACTGCATCAGTAATTTTGCTCCAATACTCATCTCTTTTACTTTTAGGCCACGAACTTAACCTTTCTTCTTTATTCATAAATACCTGACATTGAACAGTATCACAAACATTAGCTCCTGTATTACTCTTATAACTCCTTCCACCGTAATCCTCCATATGTGCAAGCCCAAAGGTTCTAGCGGCAACTGCTTGAGCTTTTAAGGCTTCTAATGAAAATTCTGCAGGCATCTCTGCTGCAACAACACCTATTACATAGTCTTCAAGCAACATCTTCTCTACTTTATTCTCCTTAGTTATGTAAACTTTAATCACAGGTTCACCACTAGTTTTATTAAATACTATATTATTTGATCTCATTAAAAACTTAGGTATAATTGATTTGCTAAAAGCACCTTCACCTTGTCCTACACCTACCATAATGAAAGATAGAGCTACTATAAAAATAACACCCATTAATATTACTATAAAAAATCTCTTTAAGTGTATTGAAATTGTTACTCTCCTCATATCTTACCCCCCGACAATCTTTAGTGAAATATAGTATAAGTTTATTTTTGATTGTCTAAAAATATTACTACCATATTACAAAACCATAACCAACTTAAAAACTAAAGCTTGTTTATTTAAAGATCATCTAAGGTAATTCTCCTTATACAAAACTGGTATCGCCGCTGCTATAAAGATCATACCCATAAAAGCAGGTGCAGCATGACCAAGTGATACATAGATTTGGCCTCCAATGATAGGCCCAATCATTCTTGCTAAAGCTTGGATAGATTGGCTACCTCCTTGAACCCTTCCTTGTTCACTGGAATCAACAGATTTGGAGAGCATCCCATTGAATGAAGGCCCAAATATCGAGTCACCAAAACCAAATATAAACATTCCTGCGACAAAAAGAGGATAGAATGAGAATAAAGCAGATAACGCAATAAGACTGTAACCTATAATCTCCGAAGCCATTCCAAGAATTGCTATCTGTTTATCACTAAATTTTATCAAAAGCTTTGGCATTATGAACCCTTGTGAAATGATGTCTTGAAAGCCCATAATTGAAAACATAAGTCCAATTAGTGCAGGCTGAAAGCTGAAAGTATCCATTGTAAATTGTGAAAAAATCGCCTGTAAAGATCCGTTAGGTACCCAAAGTAAGAACGCTGAAATAAGTAGCCTTTTTAAGCTTTTCATGGAAAGTACCTTTGCAAGTTGTGTAAATGGATTCAGTCTTACAAAGGTAATCTCTTTCAGTCTACTATCCTTGTCAAGGCTCTCAGGCATAAAAAAGAATCCATAGACAACATTCACTAAAGTAATTATTGCTCCAAAATACATGGGTACAAAATAACCAAACTTGGCAAGTAATCCGCCTAGAGTTGGGCCAATGACGGTGCCCACACCTACAACTGCACTCACCCATCCAAAGTATTTTGTTCTCTGCTTTGGAGGAATGATGTCTGCAAAATATGCGAAGATAGTGCTTATGGTCCCGCCTGTTATACCTTCTATTATGCGCCCAGCAAATAGCACCCATAGAGCTCCTCCTATGCCAAAAACTAAGTACCCAATTGCGGAACCTAAAAGGCATACTAAGAGCAATGGACGACGGCCATATTTGTCGCTCAAAGCTCCAAGTACGGGGGCCGCAAAAAACATGCAGACTGCATAAACAGAGGTCAGCATTGTAACAATTATAGCTTGTTCTCCTGGACTACTTGTATAAGGCTGCACTAAGAATGGTACGACCGGCGCTATGATACTGAAGCCTATTCCGCAAAGAAATACAGAGATAATACCGAATACTAAAGCGTGCTTATCTACGATTTGTTCTGTGTTATGTTCATTATGTGATTTAAATATGGACATTTAAATTCTCCCCTCAAAAGTTATAATTTTGTTTCCTTGGAAACATATTTATAATATCGCATTTTTGTTTCCTAATCAACAAAAATTAAAAATAAAAAATGCAGCCTGTTCTCAATAGAGCTTAGCTGCCTGTGGTTTCATTTTCATTATTCAAATTTATTCCGACTTAATATCTACACCTAGTTTCTTTATTTCTGCATCTAAATGGTTACTATAATTTTCTACGAAGCTAAGCATACCATCAAACTGTTCCTCAGTTACCTGATCAAATACGGCTTTATCCCTCTCTTGAAACTCTTTGTGCAGTTCCTCATGGACTTTATAAATTTTTTGCCCTTTTTCAGTAAGCTGGAAATAAATTTCTTTCTTGTTATCCGGTTTCTGGTAGCTTTCGATAATGCCTTTTTCTATGAGTTTCTTGGTCATTTTACTTATGGCGCCCCTAGTCATATAAAGAGACTCCGCAAGTTTTGTCACGTTAGAATCTACATTTCTTCCAATGCATTCGATGTAATGTACTTCAGAAGGCTTATAATCTTTAAGACTTTCTTCCATCTTAAACTTATTAAGCCAGGCGATTTTGTTAAATAACTCCCTGAAAACCATCATCACCTGTTCTTCTTTGTTCATGACCTTCCTCCCATCTATTGGTGCATTAACAATATTATATTAAACTTTTGTTTCTATTTCAACAATATTAAAGTGCTTATTTTAGCTATTGAGCTATATGTGAAAAACAGGCTGAGAGAAGGTATTCTTAATAACCTTCTCCTTCAT
Organism: Clostridium sp. CX1; assembly: GCF_025398335.1. Lineage (GTDB taxonomy): Bacteria > Bacillota > Clostridia > Clostridiales > Clostridiaceae > Clostridium_AM > Clostridium_AM tanneri. Next base: position 132,577 of record NZ_JAODOO010000003.1, on the reverse strand, counting down.
AGCATATACCATTATACCACTGATATCTACTCTACTCTTTCAATATCAGCACCTAATCCTTGAAGTTTTTTCTCTATATCTACATATCCTCTATCTACATGATAAATATCTGTAACCTGTGTTTCTCCTTCTGCCGACAAGCCGCATAATATAAGGGCAGCACCAGCTCTTAAATCTGTAGCCCTAACCTCTGCACCGGTAAGCCTATCTACACCTTCTATAACAGCACTTCTACCATCAATCTTTATATTAGCTCCCATTCTTTTCATTTCGGTAGCATGCATAAATCTATTTTCAAATATTGTCTCTGTAACAATGCTAGTGCCTTGAATTGTACATAATAATGCTGTCATCTGCGATTGCATATCTGTAGGAAAACCTGGATAAGGCATAGTTTTAATGTCTACAGGTTTTAATCTTCCAGTGCCATCTACAATCATGCTATCTCCATTAACCTTTATTTTTACTCCTGTTTCAGTCAGCTTAGCAATTATAGGTTTTAAATGCTCCTCGTTAATACCATTAATTTTAATCTTGCTTCTTGTTATTGCAGCTGCAATCATAAAAGTTCCTGCCTCTATTCTGTCACATATAGGTTTATGTCTTGTTCCTTTCAAATTTTTCACACCAATTATACGTACTGTATCTGACCCAGCTCCGATAACATTAGCACCCATACTATTTAAGAACCTTCCTAAATCTTCGATTTCAGGCTCTTCTGCTGCATTTTCTATTATAGTTTCACCTTCTGCCATTACTGCAGCCATCATTATATTTTCTGTTGCTCCTACAGAGGGAAAATCTAAGTATATCTTACTTCCTATTAACTTTTTTGCATAGGCCTCTACATAACCATGACCTACATTTACTTCTGCACCAAGAGCACTAAAACCTTTTAAATGCAAATCTATAGGTCTTGTTCCTATGTTACACCCACCAGGCAGCGAAAGTTTAAACTTTCCAAACCTTGATATCATAGGTCCCATAATCAAAAAAGATGCCCTCATTTTTTTTACCAAATCACTTGAAGGATCACACTCTTCTATATTGGAGCTATCGATTATTATTCTGTTACTACTTCTGTTTATGTCTATACCTGCACAAATGGTTCTAAGTACATCACTTATGACAAAAACATCTTCTAACATTGGCGCATCATCTATTATACACTTACCACCACTTAGTATACAGCCAGCAATAATAGGCAGCACAGAATTTTTAGCAGTACTAATATTTACCTCACCTTTTAACTCGTTTCCTCCTCTAACTACTATTTTGCTCATATCTTTCCTCCATTCACCATTGCTAATATGTTACAATTAATTCAGGTGTACCTATAATTATATAATTACCTGAAGAGTATTTACATACGGCGTAATTAAAGTCTATCAATTTACCATTACTTTTAATTGAATTATATTGCTTTGTGTAAGCGGTAGTACTGTATCCATTTTCTATGGAAACAGTATCTATATTAGCTACTCCATAATCCTTTAAAACATTTAATATCTGTTCATTTACAATTTTTATATCACTGTTTTCTACTTTACCTTTTAAGTATTCATAGTATTTAATATCTATGTACTGATTCCCTATAGATTTCTGCAATTTGCTTTTTAACTCACTTAAGGAATTCTTCCTTTCACCCTTCACGATATTCACCTTTACAATGTTATGATTTTCATATTGCATTGTTTCTATGTAACCCTTTACACTATTTTTTCCAAATTCTACGCAATAAGTTTGCTCATTTTTTAATATACTGCTATTCCAACCATCGTAAAAATCTAAACCCTTTAATATTTGATCTACGATATTTTCTCTATTCATATCTGTTGTAAATACCGCTGTAACACCACATTCCTCTATATTGCTGTTAGTTCTTGCTAAAATTTCATTGAATAAATCTACCTTTCTACTATTTACTGATAACTCAGTAATAAACAAAAAAAACATCATCATAGGTATAATTGTAACCATAAGAACTTTTTTCTTCATTTTAGCTGCTCTAAGATACTATTTATCTAGAGCTTGTCACCCCCTTATCTTCCCTATTAAATTATGGACAATTATTCCAAAACTTATTCAAGAATAGGGAGTCTTTATTGCTTTACTTCCTGTAAATATATTATTAATATATAACCTAACTATGAAAAGTGTGACTACTTTATAAAATAGTTTGACGCAAAAAAATAACACAAGACCTATGTCTTATGTTATTTATAGCTATTATCTAGTAATATTAAATTTAGATTAATTTTTTTCTTGCTAAAGCTCTAGAAAGTGCTAGTTCTGCTCTCTTAACATCTATATCTTGTTTATTATTAAGCCTCTCCTCAGCTCTTTTTCTAGCTTCTTCAGCTCTGTTAGCATCTATCTCTTCTGGCCACTCACAGGTATCACACAGAATTCTAACCTCATTATCTTTTACCTCTAGTATACCTGTTGATGTAAATGCCTTAAGCTTTTTACCACCTTTTTCAGTAATCTCTGTAACGGAAGGTCTTAAGGTTGTTACTAAAGGCATGTGATCTGGAAGTATTCCTATACCACCTTGAGTGCTTTCAGTTACTATTTCTGTAACCTCACCAGTATAAAATTCCCTTTCAGGAGTAAGGATAGTTAACTTTAAAGCATCCGCCATATTAATCTCCTTCTCGCAATATAATTTTATTATATATATAAAGTTAGACAGTAAACCGTCTAACTTTATAGTAACTTATTAACTTTCCATCATTACTTTTGCTTTTTCAACAACTTCTTCTATAGTTCCTGCAAACAGGAATGCTGCTTCTGGTAAATTATCATACTTACCATCAAGTAGTTCTCTAAAGCTTCTTACTGTTTCTTTTATAGGTACATATGCACCTTTCATTCCAGTAAATTGCTCAGCAACAGTAAATGGCTGTGATAAGAATCTTTGAATTCTTCTAGCTCTTATAACTACTAGTCTATCTTCTTCTGAAAGCTCATCTACACCAAGAATTGCTATTATATCTTGTAATTCTCTATATCTTTGAAGTATGTGCTTAACATCTGAAGCTACTGTATAGTGCTCCTCTCCTACTACTCTTGGGTCAAGAATTCTTGAACTTGACTCTAGAGGGTCAACTGCTGGATATATTCCAAGCTCTGATATAGATCTTGAAAGAACCGTTGTAGCATCAAGGTGAGCGAAAGTAGTTGCCGGTGCTGGGTCAGTTAAGTCATCCGCAGGTACGTATACAGCCTGAACAGATGTAATTGATCCATGCTTTGTGGATGTTATTCTCTCTTGAAGAGCACCCATTTCAGTTGCAAGTGTAGGCTGGTATCCAACGGCACTTGGTATTCTTCCTAGTAGTGCTGAAACCTCTGAACCTGCTTGCGTAAATCTGAATATGTTATCTATAAATAGCAACACGTCCTGGCCTTGATCTCTGAAGTACTCTGCCATAGTAAGTCCTGTTAACGCAACTCTCATTCTCGCTCCAGGTGGCTCATTCATCTGACCGAATACTAGTGCAGTCTTGTCAATAACTCCAGATTCTTTCATTTCATAATAAAGGTCATTACCTTCTCTTGTTCTTTCTCCAACACCTGTGAATACAGATAATCCACCGTGCTCTTTAGCTATATTATTTATAAGCTCTTGAATAAGAACTGTTTTACCAACTCCGGCTCCTCCGAATAGTCCTATCTTTCCACCTCTTTGATATGGTGCTAAAAGGTCTATAACCTTTATACCAGTCTCAAACATTTCCGGCTTAACAGATTGATCTTCAAAGCTTGGTGCTGGTCTGTGAATAGGATAGTATGTTTCTGCAACAACCTCTCCTGCCTCATCAATTGGCTGTCCTAGCATATTAAAAAGTCTTCCTAAAACTGGTTCTCCAACAGGTACAGATATTGCAGATCCTGTATCGACTGCATCCATACCTCTTTTTAAACCATCTGTAGATTCCATAGAAATAGTTCTAACTATATCGTCTCCTATGTGCTGAGCAACCTCAGTTATAAGCTTTTTATCTCCAAGAGCTATTTCTATACAGTTGTATATATTAGGAAGGTGTTCTGTACTGAATTTTATATCTACTACAGGTCCTATAACCTGAACAACTTTGCCCACATTTGGCATTAGTGTCCCTCCTTACTTTTGAGCTTCGGCCCCTCCGACTATTTCGGATATTTCTTGAGTTATGGCACCTTGTCTTTCTCTATTGTACTTAAGATTTAACTTATCCAATAACTCATTTGCATTTTTTGTTGCTCCATCCATAGCAGCCATTCTAGAACCCTGTTCGCTTGCTTTTGCATGAAGCATATAATTTAATATCTGTTGTTTTAACTGCATAACTACTATGTCATCTAGCATTTCATCTATAGATGGCTCAAACTTAACAAAGCGTTTATCAGTTTCAGTATCTTTATTCTCCAAAGGAAGTATTTTTTCTACAGTAACCACCTGTCTCACAGTAGAGAAAAATCTTGTATATACTATATAAACCTCTCCTACTTCACCCTTACGATATAAATCTAGCGCTTTATATGTAATAGCCTCTGCTTCTTTAATAGTAGGTACATCTGGAATATCTATGTACTCTGCTGTAGTTTCAAATCTTAATCTCTTAAAGTACATTCTTCCCTTTTGTCCTACTGATATAAGAAGAGAATTTTCTCTATCCTTAGATATTATCTCTGCAGTTGAGTTTACTACGTTAGCATTAAATCCTCCGCAAAGTCCTGTATCAGAGTTTAAAGTAATATAAAGTTTTTTCTTACCTTTATTACCATGTATGTAAATACTATTTTCTTCAGCACCTTTAACAAATTCGCTGGCTATAGAGCTGAAAGCTTTTGAGTATTTATCATTTACCTCAAGTTTATTCCTAACCTTCCTGAGTTTAGAGGTGGCAATAAGTCCCATGGCCTTTGTTATTTTTTGGGTACTGGTTATTGATTTAATTCTTCTCTTAATCGCAACTAATCCTGCCCCTGCCATACTTCACCTCCCGCAAAGGGAAAATTATACCTCTGCTAAAAATATTTTTTTGTATTCTTCGATAGCATCACCAAGTCTTTTACTTAAGTCATCAGATAAAGTTTTCTTTTCTGATATTTCTTGGCCTATTTCCTTGTGATGTGTATCCATATGTTCTAAGAATTTCTTTTCAAATTCCCCAATTTTATCAACTGGAATATCCATTAAATGCTCTTTAACACCTGCATAAAGAATCATAATTTGCTTTTCAACTGGCATAGGTTTGTATTGAGGCTGTTTTAATATTTCTGTTAGTCTCTTACCTTTTTCAAGTCTTTTCTTTGATTCTTTATCAAGGTCTGAACCGAACTGAGCAAATGCAGCAAGTTCTCTATATTGAGCAAGGTCAAGTCTTAAAGATCCTGCAACCTGCTTCATTGCTTTAATCTGAGCACTACCACCAACTCTGGATACAGATATACCAGCGTTAACAGCTGGTCTTTGTCCTGCATAGAACAACTCAGATTCAAGGAATATCTGACCATCTGTTATAGAAATAACGTTAGTTGGTATGTAAGCAGTAACGTCTCCTGCAAGAGTTTCTATTATAGGAAGCGCTGTTAGCGATCCTCCACCAAGCTTATCTGAAAGTTTTGCAGCTCTTTCAAGAAGTCTTGAGTGTACATAGAATACGTCTCCAGGATACGCTTCTCTTCCTGGTGGTCTACGAAGTAGTAATGACATCGCTCTATAAGCAACAGCGTGCTTAGACAAATCATCATATACTATAAGTACATCTTTTCCTTGATGCATAAAGTGCTCACCCATTGTACAGCCTGCATATGGCGCAATGTACTGTAATGGTGCTGATTCTGAAGCTGTAGCAGATACAATTATAGTGTAATCCATAGCTCCCATTTCAGTAAGGTTGTTAACTATATGAGCTACTGTTGACTGTTTTTGTCCTATAGCTACATATATACATATTACATCTTTACCTTTTTGGTTTATTATAGTATCTATAGCTATAGCAGTTTTTCCTGTCTGTCTATCTCCTATTATAAGCTCTCTTTGACCTTTTCCAATAGGAATCATAGAGTCTATAGCTTTTATACCTGTTTGTAATGGTTGTTTAACAGACTGTCTTGTTATAACTCCTGGAGCAATAAGTTCAACTGGTCTTGTTGCCTCACTTTTGATAGGACCCTTTCCATCTACTGGCTGGCCAAGTGCATTTACAACCCTGCCTACAAGTCCCTCTCCAACTGGTACTTCAACAACCTTTCCAGTTCTTTTAACTATATCTCCTTCTTTTATACCTTTCTCAGAACCTAGAAGAACGCATCCTACATTGTCCTGTTCAAGGTTTAGAGCCATAGCATAAACATTGTTTGGAAACTCTAGAAGTTCCCCTGCCATACATTCATTAAGTCCATAAACTCTGGCAATACCATCACCTACTTGGATTATTGTACCTGAATCAACTGTCTCTATTTTCTTTTCATACTTTTCAATTTCCTGTTTAATAATTGAAGTTATTTCTTCAGGTCTTATGTTCATAGGCTCACCTCTAATCTCTCTTAAGCATTAATTTTTTCATTTCTTCAAGTTTTGATTTTATAGTGCCATCTATTACTTCGTTATCAACTTGTACGTAAATACCACCAATTATACTTGAATCAATTTCTTCTTCTAATAATACTTTTTTATTAAATTTTTTCTCAAGCTTTTCAGTTAAGCTTTTTTTCTCTTCATCTAAAAGAGGAATTACAGTTTTAACCTTAGCTACAACTTGATTCTTCTTTAAAAGATGAATCTTTTCCATTTCATTTAGCTTTCCTTCGAGCTGTAAAATCCTTCCCTTATCGATAAGTACAAGTAAAAATGACAATAAGTTATCATCGATCCTGCCCTTAAAGATTTGTTCAAATAATTTTTTCTTGCTGGAAGTACTTACTTGAGGATGTTTTATAAGTTGCAAAAACTCCTCATCATTATTTATTAGAGCTACGATATTTCTTAATTCTTCTAAATACTGCTCTACCTTTCCATTTTCTTCTGCAACTTTGTAAAGTGCAAGAGCGTATCTCCTATCCAAATATTCATACATAGTTAGATACCTACCTTAGCTATAAAATCCTTTATAAGTCTCCTATGCTGTTCTTCGCTCACAGATTCTTCTAAAGCTTTTGAAGATAATAAAACAGCTAAATCTACAACCTGATTTTTTATTTCATCAGCTGCTTTTTCCTTCTCTCTTTCAGCTTCAACTTTAGCTCTATTTAATATAGTTTCTGCTTCTGTACGAGCTTCTGTTATTATATCTGTGGAAACTTTTTCGGCTTTTACTTTATATTCTTCTACTATACTCTTACCTTGGCCTTTAGCTCCACTTAGTATGTTTTGATTTTCTATTCTAAGCTCTTCGGCTTTTTTTCTATCATCTTCAGCCTTGTTTATGTTGTTAATAATTTCATTTTGTCTGTTACTAATTGTTTGATTAACTGGTTTGAATAGAAAATGCCTTAGGATAAAATATAGTATGGCAAAGTTTATTATGGTAGCAATAAGCTGAGGAACATTTATCTCCATCCTATTACAAAAGCCTCCCTTCAGGCATAGATTTAAATAGTGTCATTAAACACTATTTAGTAAATATTAATAATAATGCAACTAGTAATGCGTAGATTGATGTTGCTTCTGAGAACGCAGCACCTACAACCATTGTACTTATAATTTTACCACTTGCATCTGGCTGTCTTGAAACACCTTCAACTGCCTTACCTGCAGCGTTACCTGTTCCAATACCTCCTCCTAAACAACCTATTGCAGCTAAACCTGCACCTATAGCTGACATTCCTGATATAAAAGCTTGTGGATCGATGTTACCCATTTTTCTTCCTCCTTAAATATTGTTTTAATTGTATTATATTAATTTTAATTAATAACTAAAATTTAGTGTTCTGCAACAATCTTAATGTTAACCATTGTTAGCATCATAAATATAACCATTTGAATTGTACCATCAAACACATCAAAGTATGCATGAAGTGGTACTGGAATAGCTAGCTGCGCTATAAATCCTAAATGCCCTAACCCTTCATAAATCATTTCCATAACTACAAAAGCTGCAGTCATGTTACCAAATAATCTCAGTGTTAAAGATACAGGCAGCATAAATCTTTCTATAAGATTTAGAGGTAGTAGTGCTGCATAGGGACTAACATATCCACCTAAGTAATGGCCTAGTCCTATTCTCTTAATAGCATTTACCTGTACTACTACAAATGTTATTAGTGCTAAACCTGCAACTACGCTAAAATCAAGTGTTGGAGGCTTAAGTCCAATTAAACCTAGTAGGTTCATAGATAAAAGAAAAATTGCTAGAGTTCCTATATAAGGTACAAAAGCTGAGTATCCTTCACCCATGTTTTCTTTAACTAATGAGTTAAATGTTTCTACAACCATTTCTACAACACTTTGCTTTTTAGTAGGAACCTTATTTAAGTTCCTAGTAGATACAATAGCTATTATACTTATTATAACTATTAGTATCCACTGAATTAGCAAACTGGAAGTAACACCGAATTCATACCCAAATAAATTCAGATGAAACAAAGGATGAAACTTTTCCAACTAATCACTCCCTTTCATAATTATTTTTTATGTATTAATTATCTGTATCTTTACTTAGGCCATATAATATTAGAGATACAAATTGAGCACTATATCCAAACATATATGCAATTACATTAAACTTATTATGGTTAAATATAGCTATTGCTATTCCACATACAATGGCAACCCTTACTATAAATCCTAATAAGTTAGCTAACTGATACTTATCTTTTTTATTTGAAAGCACATATTGAGTAAGTAATCCATTAAATATAAAAGTTGAATAGGCCACCAATAACCCTAGTATAACTATAAGTGAATAGTTTCTAAAAAAGATATTGGTTGTCCAATACAGAATTGCTACTAATAATGCATCAAAGAGTGTAACTTTTTTAAACATATCTCGAAGGTCATTCTTCACTTTTATTTTCCTCCAGTGATAATTACGTGATAATTTATTATATATTTAATATAAATATAAATAAAATCCTACATTTTGCTTGTATTTTGAATTTTTAGCTTTATTAGTTGATTTTTTAACAATAGAATTGAATTTTATCTGCCTTTCTTCTGTTTTTTCCGATTTGCTAAGTTTAAAAAAAATTAACATTTCCAGTTACAATTTTCTTAATTATTTGAATATTATAACTAATTTCTTAATCCGTTGAATTTACTTGACCGGCAACTTATTTCTTGTAAAAATTTACAAAAACATAAATATAAATAATGTAATTCAATAACTAAGATATTGTAAAAAAAAATTTAAAAAAATTAATATTTTTTTGTTGAAAATAGTGAATTCTAAAAAAATATCTAGATTTAAGTTGATTATTATACAATTTAAACCTTATATGTTGAAAAAATAAATTATTTTTCCTATTTAATACTTTACATTATTTCAAGTCACTTTTCAACTATTATGTCAATAAAACCCTCATTATTTTTTGAAAATTAAATTAATTCTCTTCAAAAATTTAGTTAGAAAGTAATCTTTCTAACTAAATTGTTTATATTTACCTTTTTCTATGTTGAAGTATTCTAATATAGCAGCTACTATTCTTTCAGATGCCTTACCATCTCCATATGGGTTTATAGCTTTGCTCATTTTATCATATTCCTCTTTGTTTCTTATTAACCTATTAGCTGTGCTTACCAAAACATTTACATCAGTACCTACTAACTCTACAGTTCCAGCCTCTACAGCTTCCGGTCTTTCTGTTACATCTCTAAGCACTAGAACTGGTTTTCCTAAATGAGGAGCTTCTTCTTGTAAGCCACCAGAATCTGTCATTACCATGTAGCACTTATTCATTAAGTTATGAGTTTCTTTTGTATCTAAGGGAGATAATAAATGAACTCTTTCAATTCCACCTAAAATTTTCTGTACTACATCTTTAACTACTGGATTTAAGTGAACGAGGTATACTAATTCCACATCATGATTTTCCTTAACTATGGTTTTTAAAGAATTACATATATTTTCTATACCCTTTCCCCAGTTTTCTCTTCTGTGTGCTGTTACCATTATAACCTTTTTACCATTATAATCTATAGTATTTAGTTCATCGTTACTAAAGTTATATTCTTCTTCTACGGTAAATTCCATAGCATCAATTACTGTGTTACCAGTAATAAATATATCCTTTGGATCTATTCCTTCTCTTAATAAATTATTTCTAGAACCAACAGTAGGAGCAAAATGCAAATCTGCTGCTGCACCTGTTAACTTTCTATTCATCTCCTCTGGGAACGGAAAATACTTGTCATAGGTTCTAAGTCCTGCCTCTACATGGCCTACTTTTATTTTTTGATAGAACGCAGCTAACGCACCAGCAAAAGTTGTAGTGGTATCTCCGTGTACTAAAACCAAATCTGGCTTCTCTTTAATAAAAACCTCTTCTAACCCTTCTAATACCCTTGTTGTTATACCAGTTAAGCTTTGTTTTGCTTTCATAATATTCAAGTCAAAATCCGGCTGAATATTGAATAACTCCAGTACTTGATCAAGCATTTCTCTATGCTGAGCAGTTACACAAACCTTGTTTTCAACTTTGTCTGATTGTTCTAAAGCCTTAACTAAGGGAGCCATCTTTATAGCTTCTGGCCTTGTTCCGAATATCGTAATAACCTTAATTTTGTCCATATGTATACCTCCAGTTTACTAATCCTAAAGGATTCAGATTTAATTTAACTGTAAATTTTATTCTCTATGTTCAAAAAATCCAAATTTCCAAGCTATTATTATAAGCACAATCATAATCATAGTTAATAAAAAGTAGGCTCTCTGAGTACTTATTTGCATAGCTAAAATAGCAAAACTTCCAAGCACTGCACTTATTAAGTACATTATTATGACTGCCTGTCTTTGAGTTAAGCCCATATCTAAAAGTCTGTGATGAAGATGTCCCTTATCTGCCTGCATTATAGGTTTTCCATTTATCTTCCTTCTTATCATAGCAAAAAGAGTATCATATATAGGTATTCCTAATGCTAAAATAGGTACAACGATTGAAAAGGCTGCTGCAGATTTTATAGCCCCCTCCATAGATATAGCTGCTAGTAAAAATCCTAAAAGCTGCGCTCCTGTATCCCCCATAAATATGGAAGCAGGATTAAAGTTATAAGGCAAAAATCCTAAGATGGCTCCAGCCAATATACTAGTTAACACCGCTGCTTCAGCTCTTGTATTTAATAAAGCTATAATAAAAATCGTTATTGCAGATATAAAAGCTACTCCCGCTGCTAACCCATCTAGTCCATCAATCAGATTAAGAGCATTTGTAATACCCACTACCCACATTATCGTAAAGGGAATTGAAAGCATCCCTACACTTATATAAAGTTCTGAACTGCTAATAGGATTTGTTATTAGTAATATCCTAACTCCAAATACCACAAGAATTAAAGCAGAGGCTATTTGTATTAGCAGCTTCTGCCATGGCCTTATATCGAACTTGTCATCTAAAAAACCACCAATAACTATTATAGTTGCTCCTATTATTATTCCTATTTCTGACCTAGATAGTTCTCCAGTTTTTAATATTAAAGTTAGTATGAATGAAAAATATATAGCCAAGCCACCAAGTAACGGTATAGGTTTCTTATGTATTCTTCTATTATCTTTTGGTATATCAATCGCTTTTATTTTTATTGCAAATCTCTTTACAATAGGCGTAAGTATAGCAGAAATTATTATTGAAATCACTGCTAAAACATATAATTTGTTCATAAGTTATCCTTCCTTACATTCTAAGCTGCATCTTAATAAGAAGAATCACCTTGCAGTGAATCATCATTATCAATCCACTCCTGAATATATATTTCCCTATAGTTAGTTTTTGTATCTCGTATAATTATTTTTTCTATACCTGCATTAATTATAAATCTTTTACACAATGTACAAGGTGAAGCATTATGTACATATTCTCCTGTTTTTTGTTCCTTGCCTACTAGATACATTGTGGCATTAAGCATATCCTGTCTTCTTGCTGATATTATAGCGTTTTGCTCTGCATGTACAGATCTGCATAATTCATACCTAGTTCCCCTTGGCACATTTAGTTCCTCTCTTCTACAGTATCCTAAATCACAACAGTTTTCCCTTCCTCTAGGAGCACCTGTATAACCTGTGGATATGATTTCATCATGTTTTACTATAATTGCTGCAAAATTACGTCTAAGACAAGTGCCTCTTTCTAACACAGTTTCACATATATCTAAATAATAATTATTTTTGTCGATTCTTCCCATGAATTCCTCCAAAATTAACGTAATTAATCTACTTTAATGATGTATTATCGAATTATTTGCTACTACTTTATTCTATACTAAAAGTTATGTAATTAAAAGTACCTATAAGTTAATATCTAGAGAATTTAATAAGCAGTGAAAATTCACTGCTTATTTTTATATATACCTTATTTAGTTCCGTATAATCTGTCCCCAGCATCTCCTAAGCCAGGTACGATATATCCATTTTCATTTAGTTTTTCATCTATTGAAGCCACATATATATCAACATCTGAATGTGCCTCCATAACAACTTTTACCCCTTCTGGAGCAGCTATTAAACACATTAATTTTATGCTTTTAGCACCTTTTTCTTTAAGGAGAGTTATTGCATCTACTGCTGAACCTCCTGTTGCAAGCATAGGGTCGGTAACAATTACATCTCTTTCTCCAATATCTTGAGGAAGTTTACAGAAATATTCTACAGGCTTTAATGTCTCCTCATCTCTATAAAGACCTATATGTCCAACTTTTGCTGCTGGAATAAGTTTAGTCATTCCTCCAACCATTCCAAGTCCTGCTCTTAGTATTGGCACTATAGCAACTTTCTTTCCTGCAAGCATTTTGCATTTAGTTTTACATATAGGTGTTTCTATCTCTACATCTTCCATTTGTAAGTCACGAGTTACTTCATAAGCCATTAACATTGCAACTTCTTCTACAAGTTCTCTAAAATCTTTTGAACCAGTATTTTTATCTCTTATAAACGCTAACTTATGTAATATTAGTGGATGTGCTATTTGGGTTACTTTACTCATATTTAATATTCCTCCAATAAATTTATATTTTTCAAATCTATGACTTTAAAAACATAGATCTGTATTACTTTCTATACTTATTTTCAATATCAGTTATTTTATCTATTCTTCTTTGATGCCTATCACCTTCGAATTTAGCATTTAGGAAAGCATCAACTATGTCAAGAGCAAGTCCTACACCTACAACCCTTTGCCCTAATGCAAGTATATTAGCATTATTATGCTCCCTGCAAGCATGAGCGCTAAAAGTGTCACTACATAATGCTGCTCTTATTCCCGGAACCTTATTTGCAGCTATGCTGATTCCAATTCCAGTTCCACAAACTAATATACCTAAATTATAATTACCACCTGCTACTTCTTCAGCTACCTTTAAGGCAAACTCTGGATAATCACAGGATTCTTCTGAAAAAGTACCAAAATCCTTATTTTCTATTCCTTTAGCTTCCAAATGTTTTAAAATCTCATTTTTTAAAGGAAACCCTGCATGATCACTTCCAATAGCAATCTTCATAAAAACACCTCCATAGTATATAAAAACTAAACTTTAAATAGTTTGTAAAAAACAAGTTATTACTATTCATCTATAATGTTAGTATGTGAATTCTACTAAAAACTATTATGCACAAAAAAAGAAGATAATAACATTTATTAATGCCTATATCTTCCTTAACTTGTCTAGCAATAGTAGAATACTACTTCTCAACTGCCTATAAGTTTGTCTATATGACTCTATATCAGCTCCGAAAGGGTCTACTATTTCGCCTTCTAGAGATACATATTCATTTAAAGTATATATTTTGTTTTTAAGTTGCGGAAATGTATTAACTAAGACATCTTTCATATAAGAAGTCATTGTTAATATAAGTTCTGAACTTTCTATCATATCTCTTGTTAACTGAGTGGCCTTTCTTTCACTTATGTCTTTCCCAATGCTTTCCTTAACGATAAGTGCAGAATTTTTAGAAGTTTTACTATTATATACCACTGACATACCAGCAGAATGAGCTCTTAAATCTTCTATATCACATAGATCATTGAAAATAGCTTCTGCCATACAACTTCTACAAGTATTTCCAGTGCAAACAAATAGTATGTTCTTCATAGTACCCTCCTAAAAGATAAATTAAACTTTAATAATATCAAAGGCTGCTGATTTATTTAGTCTATTCATAATAGCTACACCTACGCCTTTTTCTTCAAAAGACTCTGAAATTATCACATCAACCTTTTTATCATCAAAACTCCTAAGAGTTTCAAATAGGCTTTGAGATATATTTATCATATTTTTTCTGCTCCCTAAAGAGATAACTACTCCCCTTGGATAGAAATCCTTAGTTTCATCTGTAGCCATTATTCCTACCACTTTATTTCCATCTATATAATTTTGCACCATTTCGTTAATTTTTGCAATAGTTTTTTTTAAATCTCCCTGAACAATTTTTACAGGTGCCTTAGGAGCATAATGTCTATACTTCATTCCTGGTGCCTTAGGCTTAAAGTCTTCACCTGGTTTTCTCATTATAGCAGTGTCAATATATGTATCTGGATCTACCTCTTTTAACATTTCTAGAGTTATTCCACCTGGTCTTAGCACACAAGTTGGCTTTACAGTACAATCTATAACAGTGGACTCTAAGCCTATGTCACTCATTTCTCCACCTAAAATGTAATCAACCCTTCCATCTAAATCCTCTATGCACCTCTGAACATCCGTTGGACTTGGTCTTCCTGAAATATTGGCAGATGGTGCTGCTATAGGTACTCCAGCAGCCGTTATAAGAGCCCTCGCTATAACATTTGAAGGCATTCTTATTCCTACACTAGGTAACCCTGCACTTGTAGCATCCGGAATAATTGAGGATTTGGGCAAAATTACCGTCATCGGTCCTGGCCAAAACCTTTTCATAAACCTTTCTGCAATATCTGGTACTTCTGCAACTAGAGCCTTTATTTCTTCTATATCTGATATGTGAACTATTAGTGGATTATCTTGAGGCCTCCCCTTTGCTTCGAATATCTTTTTTACTGCATCATTACTCAATGCATTAGCCCCTAACCCATAAACAGTTTCCGTTGGGAATGCTACGAGTCCCCCTTCTCTTATAACCTTCCCAGCTTCTTCTATAACACTAGTATCTAGGTTTGATTCATCTAACATTATAATCCTTGTGTTCATTTTATTTACACCTCCCCTTTAACTAACAATTATAGTTTAGCAGAAATCCTTTTTCAAGTGTATATCCAAATAAAAAGACTGCCTAGTTCACAATTAAGCAGTCTTTATAAACTATATCAATTTTACCATAGTTAGTCCTATTATAATTCCACTTAAAACTCCTATAGTACTAGTTACTCCCTCCCAAAGCCTAGATGACTCTGGTATCATTTCACCACAAACAACATATAGCATTATTCCTGATGCAAAAGACAGGCATGCACCTAATATATTTTGTGATATATTAGCTATGTAAGCTCCTAACCAGGTACCTAGTGCAGTAGGAAACGCTGTTATAAAAGCATAAAGTAATATCTTAGATACCCTTACTCTAGATGCCATTAACGGAGCAGATACTGCAATTCCCTCCGGTATATCATGAATAGCTATAATTAAACTCATTTTTATTCCTAAGGTTCCACCAGCTGCAAATCCGCACCCCATTATTACCCCCTCAGGAAAGTTATGAATCATAAGTCCTAGTGCCGCCATAAATGCTACTTTAACATGTTGGTTAAGGGTATCAATATTTATCTTGTTATCAATAATGGCAATAACTATAATTCCCATTAAGCAGAAAAATAAGGTCCCACCAAAACTCCACTCGTTAAGGGCCTCAGGAATTAAATCGAAAACTACCACCGCTAACATTAAGCCTCCAGCAAATCCAATTATACTTCCAAGCAATTTATTAGAAGGCTTTTTCACTATTACCCCTAAAGATGCCCCAATCATTGTGCCTACTAAAGATACGGTGCTGCCAATAACTACAATACCAATCATATTTCCATCCAAAAAACCACCCTACTTTATTTATTACTTATATATCAAGTTTATTTGATTAATTGCACATATATGATGAAAACTTAATATATAGGTATATCGGCAGTAACTAATAAAATTACTTTTTCTATTGATACCCTGCAAATCTTACCAACCCCTAAATTCTAAACATTAATTATAATACTCTGAATTTTCTCGATAAAATTTTATTTTTTCTATAGTATCTTCTGTAAAGTAAGCATATACACAGGTTTTATATATTGTATCCAAAAGGGGATACTTCTTTATTCCACCCTTTTTTATTATGGTAAAATAATATTGATCATTTGGATGTAAAATCTTAATTCTATTATAACAGTAAGCTACATAAGGGTGATTTCTTAAAAAAACTAGGTTAACGGGAATCATTCTATTGCTTCTAAATTTTGATGTAGAAAGCAGTATTATTCTAAAATCTTCTTCTGCATTTTCTTGTCCATCAATATTTTCTACATGAACTAATACGATATTATTAGCAGTTAAATTTAGTCTCTTTTTTCCTAATCCTAAAATTAACTTTAAACGATACCCATCATAATTAAACCTTAACATTTCATTATTAATACTTATGAAAAGCGCTAAAATTATTAAAAGTTCAAGCACCATCAAATAAAGTATATAAAATATATGGATCTTCTTATAAAAAACCAAAGCAGCAGGTAATACAAAAAAAATAAAGCCCATAGATAGCAGAAATCTCTTATAAGACTTTTTTTGCTTTCTAATGGCTTTATCTATGTTCATCCCTTTACCCCTTTTCATTACAACATCAAAGACTTTGCAATTGGCTTATTGATTGTTTCCTATTGCTTTCATTTTTTCAGCTTGTTCTGCAGTAATTAAAGCATCTAATATATCATCTATATCTCCATCAAGGAATGCATCTAACTTATATAAAGTTACTCCTATTCTATGGTCTGTAACTCTTCCTTGTGGATAGTTATAAGTTCTTATTCTTTCACTTCTATCCCCAGTTCCAACCTGACTTTTTCTATCCTCAGCAATACTTGCTGCTCTTTCAGCTTCTGCTTTTTCAAATAATCTTGATTTTAAAACCTTCATAGCTTTTTCCTTATTTTTAAGCTGTGATTTTTCGTCCTGACAGGATACAACTATGCCAGATGGTAAGTGAGTAATTCTCACCGCTGAGTCAGTAGTATTAACGCACTGTCCACCGTGTCCTGATGCTCTAAATACATCTATTCTTATATCATTAGGACTAACTTCAATCTCTACATCATCCACTTCTGGTAAAACAGCAACAGTAGCTGTAGATGTATGAATTCTTCCACTTGATTCAGTATCAGGAACCCTTTGAACTCTATGGGCACCACTTTCATACTTTAACTTACTATAAGCTCCATTACCCTTTATCATAAATACAATTTCTTTAAATCCTCCAATATCCGTAGCATTGATACTTATAGTTTCAACCTTCCATCTCATACGCTCCGCATATCTTGTATACATTCTTGTTAAATTAGCTGCAAATAGAGCTGCTTCTTCTCCACCTGCTCCAGCTCTTATTTCAACAAAAACGTCTTTGTCGTCATTAGGATCCTTAGGTAAAAGAAGTATTTTTAATTCCTGTTCTTTTTCTTCAATAAGAGCAGTCAAATCTTTTACTTCCTCTTGAGCCATTTCCCTTAACTCTTTATCAGTTTCATCCTTTAACATTTCTTTTGCAGACTCTAATTCATCTTTAGCCTTTTTATACTCTCTGTATTTCATAACCACTGTCTCTAAATCAGCATGTTCCTTACATAGTTTCTGCCATTCCTTTTGATCTGCCATAACTGACGGATCACTTATCTTTATGGAAAGTTCCTCGTATTTATTTTCTATAAAATTAAGTCTATTTAACATAACTTTTTATCACTCCGTATAAATATTTTCACAATTAATAATTATATCATAATACTTTTACTTTTCGCAACCAATTTCAAATTTCCCTTTAACAACTCTATCCTTACCTGCTAAGTCCTTTATACAAACCACATCACTAAAACCGTTCTGTCTTAATATGTTGCCTACCTCTTCACCTTGATCATGTCCTATTTCAAATATCAATACACCACCACATACTAAGACCTTTAAACTTTGTTCGGTTATAGATCTATAAAAATCTAATCCATCTTCTCCTCCATACAAAGCTTGATATGGTTCATAGTTCTTAACATCTTCCATTAAGGTTTCTATGACTTCTCCTCTTATATAAGGTGGATTTGATACTATAATATCAAATTTTTCATTTCTATCTATGAAGCCTTGGAGTAGATTTCCTTTTTCAACTTTAACCCTATCTTCTATGTTCAATCTTTTTATATTTTCAGATGTTACCTCATAAGCTACCTCAGAAATATCAGAGCATTTAGCTTCAATATAATCAACAAACTTGACTATAGATATGCCAATAATTCCACTTCCACAACATACATCACATAGTTTTTTATAACTATTTTGCTTAATTTCATCAATAGCAGTTTCTACTAAAACCTCTGTATCCGGCCTAGGAATAAGAACTCCTTCTCGAATATAAAAAGGAATACCCATAAATTCACACTCACCTAACATATATTTTATAGGCATCTTACTTTTTCTTTTCTCTATAAGACTAAAATATTGTTCAGCTTCATCGCAATCTACTTCATAATCTCTATTTAGAAGCATAAATAACCTATCTTTTTTTATCACTTTACCTAGCAGTAACTCCGTATCTAATTGGTAACTATCTATTTGTACAGATTTTAAAATTTTATATCCTTCTTGTAAAAGCTCTCCAACTCTCATCTTCTCTCGTTTCATACTAAATTCTCCGTTCCGCAATCCTTCTTTAATTATTCATTGATAATTGACTGCCGCTAGCTGTATCCTCAATCCCTTCAGCAGACTTAAGTGCAGCTATTGCTACCTCAAGCTGCTCATAGTCTGGTTCTCTTGTTGTAAGCTTCTGAAGAGTTAATCCTGGATATGATGTAACTTTAGATATAATACTATCACTATTTCCCATCCACTTTATAATTTCATAAGTTACTCCAGATACTACAGGCAAAAGTATTACTCTATACAATATTCTTTCAATAAGAGTATTCCACCCTGTTAGAGAAAATAATACTATACTGACTATCATAACTAAAAATAAAAAATTAGTTCCACACCTAGGATGAAATCTAGTGAACTTCTGTGCATTTTCCGGAGTAAGTTCTGCTCCATTTTCATAGCAAAATATAGCCTTATGTTCTGCGCCATGATACTGAAACACTCTATTTATATCTTCCATTTTTCCTATCATGTATATATATAACAAAAATATCATTACCCTTATTACACCTTCAATGACATTCAACTGTATAGTATCTTGTATTCCTACTTTTTTGAATATATTAGCCGCAAAAGTTGGTAGTATGAAAAACAGTAGTGCTGCTACCGCAAAAGAGATAAAAAGTGTTATTCCAATCAATACATCTTCACTGTTATCCTTAAACACTTTTTCAAACCACTTATCAAATTTTGATGGTTCTCTTTCTTCCTCATCCTCAAAGAATGTTGCTGAGTAATTTAAGGTGTTTATTCCAATTATCATAGACTCCAGCAGGGATACAAACCCTCTTATTATAGGAAAACCTAGGAGCTTATTTCGCTTTGTATATGGTATACTTTCTTTTTTATCTATTACAATTTCACCATCGGGTTTCCTTACAGCTGTTGCTATTCCGCTTACTCCCCGCATCATTACTCCTTCAATTACCGCCTGCCCACCAACAGATGTTCTTTTTTTCATTAATTACACCCCATTTTTTTATCCCGTTTTTCCATATCATATTCTTCCTTGAACTGGAAATAGCATTTTGGACAAAGCGCCTCGTATTCTATGTTATCTTCTTTATCAATAGCAATTTGCTTTCCCTCAAAGACAAATTTCCCATTGATTTTTCTTCCATTTAATAATGCTTTTTTGCCACATTTACATATAGTTTTTAATTCTTCTAAACTATGTGCTAAGAGTAATAATCTTTCACTGCCCTCAAAACCCTGCATTTGGAAATCTGTACGAAGTCCATAGCAAATTGTTGGTATATCCATTATCACTGCTATTTTGAAAAGTTGGTCTATTTGACTTTTCTTAAAGAATTGCACTTCATCTGCTAAAATGCAGTCTATTTTTCCATTACAATTTATCCATCTTTCAACTTCCTCATATATATCTTTCTCTCCGTCTAGCAGCATATTCACTTCTCTAGTGACTCCTAACCTTGATACAACCTTGTTTCCACCCTTAGTATCTGTCTTAGGCTTTATAATAACAACTTTCATACCTCTTTCTTCATAGTTATGAGCTACCTGCAATAAATTTGTTGATTTACCACAATTCATAGCTCCGTACCTAAAGTATAATTTACTCATCTTTATTACCCCTCTTGTTTATTATTGACTTGAACAATCTGTATAATTCTATTATTAAGTACATAACATATAAAAGATAAATATATTTTATCAAACCTAATATATATATTCAAAGAATATTTTAAACATGACCCCATGCAAATATATACAATATTCTCCTGCATGAACTCGATTATTAAACATCTATGGAAATTACTGTAACCCTTTATATAAGTCTTTATTGACTATAATGGCAGCACTATGTTATAATACAGTAGTTAAAAATACAGGATATTATAAAATACGATATATCCTTAAGTTTGAAAGAGGTGAAAAACATGAAACAAGGCATACATCCAGATTACCATAATGACGCGGTAGTTAAGTGCGCATGTGGAAACACTTTTACAACTGGTTCAGTTAAGAAGGAACTTAAAGTTGAAATATGCTCAAAATGCCATCCATTCTACACTGGTAAACAGAAGATAATGGACGTTGGTGGTAGAGTAGATAAATTCATGAAGAAGTTCAACTTAAAATCAGAAGAATAATAAGCTTTAAAGATTTTGTTTTTAGAACTTATTATAAAACCTGTCCTTTACTGTAAAGGACAGGTTTTATTATTTATTTAAATTTCTTCCAAGTTCAGTTTTGCTAATAAAAGAAGTAAACTCTTCATTGGATTTAGTTTTCGATAATAAGCTTATTAACTGCTCCGTAACACCTTGAGTGTTGTTTTCATCATATAGTACCTTTCTTATGTTAAAGGCCGCTTCTTTTTCTGTCTGACTGCTAAATAGTAAGTCATCCCTTCTAGTACCAGATTTATATATGTCTATAGCCGGGAATATTCTTCTTTCTTGAAGTCTTCTATCTAGGTGCACTTCCATATTTCCAGTACCCTTGAATTCCTCAAATATCATATCGTCCATTCTGCTTCCTGTTTCAACGAGAGCTGTAGCAAGTATAGTAAGACTTCCGCCTTCTTCTATGTTTCTTGCTGCACCAAAGAACTTTTTAGGCATTATAAGTGCTCCTGGATCTAATCCACCAGAAAGAGTTCTTCCTGTTGGAGTTATTGTTAAGTTATAAGCTCTTGAAAGCCTTGTTATACTATCTAATAAAATCACTACATCCTGTCCCTGTTCCACCATTCTTTTAGCTCTCTCAAGAACCATGTAAGCAACTTTAGTATGGTGTTCTGGTTCTTCATCAAAAGTCGAATAAATTACTTCTCCATTAATTGACCTTTGCATATCTGTAACTTCTTCTGGTCTTTCATCAATTAAAACAACTATAAGTTTTATATCTGGGTGATTTTTAGATATACTTTGTGCTACTTTCTTTAGAAGAGTAGTTTTACCAGCTTTAGGAGGTGCAACTATAATTCCTCTTTGACCTTTTCCAATAGGTGATATTATATCCATAAGTCTTGTTGACAGATCAGAGCGCTCTGTTTCTAAATACAATCTCTCATCTGGGTATATAGGAATGAGTTTGTCAAAAGGCTTTCTACCTACTGCTCTTTCCGGATTTTCTCCATTTACTTTTTCTACATAAAGTAACGCCTTAAACTTTTCTCCTTCTTTAGGAGTTCTTACCTTACCTTGAACTTCATCCCCTGTCTTCAAATTAAATCTTCTTATTTGAGATGGTGATACGTATATGTCGTCTGGACCAGTCAAGTAATTTCTTCCTCTTAAAAAGCCATAATTATTATTTTCTATTATTTCAAGCACGCCTCTTGCTGTATCTGATTCATTAATCATTTCCTTAAGTTTTTCTCTTTTTTCTTCCTCACTAACTTTTGGTTCTTCAACCTTTTCTTCTTCCACTTTATTCTCTTCATTTTTAACATTATCAACTTCAATGTTATTAACCGCCTCTGCTTCCTGGTCAATATGTAGAGATTCGTTTTTAGGGCTTATCTTTTCTCTAAGTATTATACCATCCTTTTCGATAAAGGCAGGCGAAACCATCTTTATTTGTTCGATTAATTGAGCCTTCTTATATTTCGATATATTCTTTATATCTAAATTTTTTGCTAGCTCTTTTAATTCCGCAACAGTCATATTTTCCAAATCATTACTAACCAAAAAATAACACCTCACATTATTTAATTTTTATTATATATAATCGCTAGGAAAAACAGGAAAGAATTTTATATCAGCCAACAGCTGCAAGATTTCATCCTTATATAATAAGATAATTATTGATGCATACCGAACTGGAATTCTCAGATAGAGAAACTCTTTATTGAAAGGTACACTGTAAAATACATTATACCCCTTTTTTTTATTTTAATCCATATTTTCAACTAAATATTACTTATTAAATGCAATTTTATACTTAGCAATAAAAAAATTTATGATACTTTAGTGCAAAACAAAGGAGTAAAAGAGGTCTTTTACTCCTTTGTTTATATTGTAGCACATATTCTCTTATTTATACTATTGTGCTTATTAGCCTTTTTTATTACTTCATGCTCATATCCTATATAGAACAAAGGTACTCCTAAAACCTCACAACCTCCTACTATTAACTTTCTTTTCACAAACTCACCTATTGTATATCTGTAATAATGGTAATTACCACAAACCGGACAGCTGATTTTAAGTACCACCTCTTTGTTATTCTGAACCTTTACCGTTAAAGAGGTGAAGGTTTCATTAACTCTATTTAATTCAAATAAAGAAAAAACCTCTATGTCATATTGGTCATAAAAATTTTTTACTGCAATACTCATATTAGCATTTAATATCATGTAATTCACCCCTGTGAAACTTTAATTGTTATTATAATCTAAATATAATATTTCTATAAATATCATTAAAATCCTTCATTAAAGTTTATAATTAATTTTCATCTAGGTATTTTTCATGTATAAAAAGTTGGCATGTGTAAATTTTAAGTATATTTACACATGCCAACTCTTGTTCATATTTTATTCAATTTCCAAATCACTATTGTCTATGGATGCTTTAATGAAATCTTTGAATAAAGGATGAGGCCTATTTGGTCTTGACTTAAGTTCAGGGTGAAATTGAACCGCCACAAACCAAGGATGATCCTTAATCTCAACAATCTCTACCAATCTTGAATCTGGACTTGTTCCTCCTAAAATTAAGCCTGATTCTGTTAAAACCTTTCTATACTCGTTGTTAAACTCATATCTATGTCTATGTCTCTCATATATTATTTCTTCGCCGTAAGCTTTAAATGAGTTTGTTTCCTTTGTAAGCTTACATGGATATACTCCTAGTCTCATAGTACCGCCCTTTTCGTCTATATCCTTTTGATCTGGCATTAAATCAATTACTGGATGTTTAGTTTCAGGGTCTATTTCAGAGCTGTTTCCATCATTATACCCCAAGACGTTTCTTGCAAATTCTATAACAACGCACTGCATTCCAAGACATATTCCAAGAAAGGGAACCTTATTCTCCCTAGCCCATCTAATTGCTTCAATTTTACCCTCTACTCCTCTATCACCAAAACCACCAGGTACTAGAATTCCATCTACATCTTTTAAGTACTCCTCAACATTATCCCTTGTAACATCTACAGCACTTATCCATTTTATACTTACATTTGCATCATTAGCATAACCACCGTGACTTAACGCTTCTACTACAGATATATAAGCATCATGAAGTTCAACGTACTTACCAACTAAAGCAATAGTTATATTTTTAGAAAGACCTTTAATTCTCTCTACCATGTTTATCCATTCACCGTTATCTATTTCTTTACATCCTAAACTTAGTTTTTCACATACTAGTTTATCTAACCCCTCTTTATGAAGCATTAATGGAACCTCATACAAATTCTCTGCATCTAGATTTTGAATAACTGCATTTGCATCTACGTTACAGAACAATCCAATTTTCTCTTTTAAATCATCAGAAAGAGGTTTTTCTGAACGACATACAATTATGTCTGGCTGAATACCAATGCTTCTTAATTCCTTTACAGAATGTTGCGTAGGTTTAGTTTTAAGCTCCCCTGACTTACCTAAATAAGGTACTAATGTAACATGTATAAAACATACATTCTCTCTTCCAACATCATACTTTATCTGTCTTATAGCTTCTAAAAAAGGTAAAGATTCTATATCTCCAATCGTTCCACCTATCTCAGTTATAACCACATCCACATCTCTTTCTTTACCCACTCTATATACTCTAGATTTAATTTCATTTGTTATATGCGGAATTACCTGAACAGTACCACCTAAGTAATCTCCTTTTCTCTCCTTTGATATGACTGACCAATATATTTTACCTGTTGTAACATTGCTGTTTTTACTTAAGCTTTCATCTATAAATCTTTCGTAATGCCCCAAATCTAAGTCAGTTTCTGCACCATCATCAGTTACAAAGACTTCTCCATGTTGGTATGGACTCATTGTTCCTGGGTCTATATTTATATATGGGTCAAATTTTTGAATCGAAACCTTAAGACCTCTATTTTTTAAGAGTCTTCCTAATGAAGCTGCTGTTATTCCTTTTCCTAACGAAGATACTACTCCTCCGGTTACAAATATATATTTTGTACTCATAAAACTACTGCTTTTTAAAGCAGTCTTCACCCCCTATTTTTATAAATTATGAAATATTTATATGTAATATAGTAAATAATTCTTGACAAAGTAATTTAATAACTATATAATAAAAATTACCCTCATTATATAATGGGATTTTTGCGTTTTAAAACATACTAAATATAATATCACATTATTTTATTTTGTGCTATATTATTTTTTGTAAAATTCATTGGTCTATTCTACTTTTTCGATTAAATCCTCTGCTTCAAAATACATATCTCTTATTTTTCTATTTAATAAAAGCTTTTCCTCTGCCTTTTTTAGGTTGTTATTTATCTTGTTTTTGTTAACTGAAGGGAAGTCTCTTTTTAGTATTCCCATATCATCACAACCATACCTCTTTATTAAAAGAAAAAAAAGATATTTACAATTCTGATCCTTTAAAATTTCTAATAATTCTTCTCGTTTTACACCTTTATATTCGCATAGCAAGTTGATTATCTTTTCATATCTTTCCTCTTTGCCTGTAAAATATTTTCCCAATATAACACTTCCTTTTGTTGTACTTTATTAATTTAAGTATTGTCCATATATTAAAATTCTAAACAAAGTCATAATAAATATAATAGTAAATAGAAAAGACGCAGGTATATCTGCTATTCCTGCGTCTTTATGTTTACTGTTAAAACAGTATTAGTAGGAGCGTTCCCACCTACAGCCATATTATAATTTATAAGTACATTTCCGCCCTCTTCATTGATGTTAATATCTAAGCTGTTTGTTTCTATCTCTAGTTGAATGGTTCCGTAAGGGGTATTATACATAGATATACTTTTAGATTTTTTGTCAAAATCCATTTTTGCAGTAGTACTTCCCATTCTTATAAGAGAGAGCTTATTTTCACCTATTTTTAAAGTTGTTGTAGTTCCTTCCATGCCAGAAACCTCTGTTTCTTCATAAACTGCATAATAAGCATTATCTTTTTTATAGAAATCTCCTGGTGTAACTACTTCTACAGCTTCATCATCACCACTAACTTTACTAGACACTGATACTATCGCTTTCTTTTTCATAATCCTCCATCCCTCCTACTGATTCGGAACTAAACTTAAATTTAACTCCCCTAAATACCTTAATAAAGTACAAAACTTCTAAATATTAGTTTAGTAAATTTTTATAACTTTATCAATAACTTATTTATTAATTATCCTACTTAAGGAATGGTGAAATTTTAGCCAGGTGTACAATTTTATATCCTCTCTACTTATAAATAACGACTATCAAATATAATATGTCAGCTTTGAGGTTCATTACTACATAGTAAGTTGGCCGTTTGGTGTATTTATAATTTGCATTATCTTTTGTTCATATCCAGTATCTGCGTTTATATAAACCAGGAAGTTATCATCTTTATAGCTTCCAAAAAACTCATAACACAATACTTCCTTATTTGTTTCCGTTGGTACTATTGCAAGCCTAACGTTATTAACATTGAGTCTTTTCGATATTTTTTCTTTTGCTTGTTCTGGAGTTATCTTAGGATTAGAAATTGTTCTATTTTCTTCATGGGCTACTAGGTATTTTTCCGATTCTATTCCAACTATACTACCATTATCTAATGCAATCTTAAGTTTTACTTGATCCGGATACACAGTAACATTTCCTTGCTTATAAACATAGTTTGTTACTACTGTAGTCCCGTAATTTTGCGAATATGTAGATACCATATTATTATAACCTATATTTTTAAGATAATTTGTTCCCAGGTCTATTGCCTTTTTAGCATCTACAGTTGCTGCACCTACACTTCTATTGTTAATTAGATAAACTACTTTTCCACCGTGCTTACTTATCTCACAAACTACACTTTCATTCTTATCTCTCTTTCCTTTTAATGCAGCTGAGAATCTATAAGCATCTATAGTAGTTTTTCCTTGGTTTGGTTGAAATGATATACTCTCTATCTTGTCTTTTCCTATTATATTTCTAGCAATTTCTTCTGCTTGTTTTTGCGACACCTCTTTTTGAGAGTTTATTCTTGGTTTTATCTCTAAAACATTTTCTGAAAAAGGTCCATCATATATCAAAGCAGGATATTGAACCACTTGTTTTTGTATACCTTCAAACTTTTCTGCCAATGGTTCCCCCTTGCCGCTTGCTAATACCCCTGTTACCTTTTTTCTTATCTCTCCCCATCTTACTTTTCCTTGGTTTATATCTAATGCCAGATTTTTAAGCTGCTGTTCTAAAGCAAAGGACTCTTCTTTCAGCCTATCTACGGAGGCATATTCTTGATCAGTTAGGGTTCTTCCTTCCGATGAAGCTCTAACAAGAGAGTTGCAAAAATCCCCGACCTGAGTTAGAAATTTACTAGTATCACCTATTGTTTGCTGTGATACTGGAAGAGAATGCAGCTTGTCATTTGCTATAGATGCATTCCTGAATATTTCACCAAACAAAACTATTCCTTGTTCTTTAGAACCTACTACTGCAGCCTTTCCTAGGTTTACTCTTATATTCTGAACCGAATCTACCAAATCATACATACTCTTGCTATATTCTCCCTGAAGATAATTTCTATAATCTGTCCTTTCTAGAGTCATAAGAACAGCAAAAGTACTTGAAAAAACTACAATTAAAGTTACTAATGAAGTATATATCATTCTTTTTCTGGTGATTTTCATAAAAACTCCTCCTAATATCAAGTAGTAATAGTTCCATAATTAGTTCTATATTTAATAAAAACTATATTCTATATTATCTGTATTTAACTGATAGTTATTCACTAGGGGAGATTTTGTTTAAATAGGCTAAAAATAATTTGCAATATTTATTAATTAAGTTAGTATAGACTTTAGTTAAGTGTTAAAATAGAAATATGCACTAAATAAAAAGAGATGTAATTTTTTGTATTATTCTTAAGCATTAGAATAAAATAACTATAGTGAGACAAAACTATTATGTGAGTTTATTTTTATATTAACTTTTTCTTAATTGTTTATTAAACTTGTTTATTATTCTTGTTACATTTTATATAATATTATTACATACTTAACCGGAAGGTGATTAAATGAAGGTATTAATCCTTTCAATTTCTGCAGGTGGCGGTCATAGTCAGGCTGCAGAGGCACTAAAAGATTATATAAATTTAAAAGACTCAAACTCGGAAGTTAAAGTTATAGATGCTTTTAAATACATAAATCCATTAATAGATAAGGTAGTAATAGGAAGCTATTTGAAAACTCTAAAGGTAACTCCTTCACTTTATGGAAAGTTATATACCCATTACGAGGGAGATTATACGCTAGTAAATACAATAGGCTCTAAGTTCATTGAAATTATGACTCATAAGCTGCTTCCTTTAATTGAGGACTTCAACCCAGATATACTGGTGAGTATGCATTCCTTTTCAACAGAAATGATATCCATAATGAAGTCTAAGTATAAAGTGGCTATTCCAGCTATTACAATAATTACAGACTATTATCCTCATAGCTCCTGGCTTCACCCTAATATTAACGCTTATATAGTTTCTAGCTGTGATATGATTGAGGATATGGTTTCAAAAGGTATTCCTAGAAACATTATATATAACTTAGGTATACCAGTTAAACCTGGCTTTACAGAAAAATATGATAAAAAGAACACCTTAAATGAACTAGGCCTAAGTAAAGAGAAGAATACTATACTAGTTATGGGCGGAAGCCTAGGAATTGGTAAGATTACCGATGTGTATAAGGAACTGGTTAAGGTTACTAATGAAATTCAAATAATAATTATTACCGGAAGTAATAGAAAACTTTACTATGAACTTATGAAACTTAAAGGAAACTCATCAAAGGAAACTAGAATTATAGGCTATACAGATGAGGTTAATAAATACATGCAAGCTTGTGATTTACTTTTAACTAAACCTGGAGGCCTTACAATAACAGAAGCGCTAATATGCCAGACCCCTATTGGAATTTTTTCTCCGATACCTGGCCAAGAGGAAAAGAATGCAGAATTTCTTCTAAAGCATGACTTAGCAGTTAACTTTTTTAACATTGATAATTGTAAAGAAACTGTAGAAAATCTTTTATCTTTTGATAAAAAATTAGATATAATGCGTGAGAACTTTGCAAACTTTTCAAAACCCCATTCTGCAAGTGAAATATTTAAGCTTATGGAGTTACTTGTTAAAGAAACGGACACAAGTAATAAAATTAAAACTTCTGAAAAAGTCTTTGATAAAAACAGCACTGATAAGAACTTTTTTAAGTCAGTAGAAGAATATTTCATGAAAACAGCCACAAAAATTTTTATTGGCAACTAAAAATCCAGCATATACTATGCTGGATTCTTCTTTTTTAACATCTCCAATATCTTAAATTCAACCTTTATATTACCAGTCTCCTTGTTACCAGAGCTTATTTTGTTATTTACAATTTTATATTCCTCTGGTGTCAAAACCTTCTTCATTTGCTCTTCTGTTTCTTTATAAGAAACCTCACCTTTAGTGATATCTACAAAGCAGAGAGGAGGAAACATTACACACCACCAGTTTTTTCCTTCACCATTCCCTATGATTATTCTATATGCTTCATAATTACCCTGAGGTAAAGTTATATTTCCATAGGTTTTTATAGGAAAGTTTTCATTTTCTATTGCTGCTCTAACTGGGTAGTTATATCCGTTTTCTTCTATAACTTTACTTGCAATATATAATATCTCTTTATTGTTTCTTTTAATTATTTCTCTAGACTCTTCTATACTTTTAGAGCCTTTAAGCTTCGGTTGGATATATTCTAAAACTTTATCTCTTACCTTTAATTTTAGGGCTTGGTCATCTTTTGAGTCACTGTTAGCTAAAACATGAAATCTTATAATCTTACCTGCTATATCCTTTTGAACATTTTCACCTTTTACGCTTACCTGTTTACTATTTAAAGTAAATATAACTAAAACACTAATAATTATTAATAAAAGCTTTTTCATTTTTTTATCCCCCAATATCTTTATCTTTATATCACTAATTATTGACAGATATTTTAGTTATATTCACTTTTAAAACTATTTTACTACTCCTATTCTTCTTACATTTGTATTAACATTTACATTTACAACTGCATTTTTATAGCTTTCTCCCCAGCTATTTTTTCTTTTTTTCCATATACTCGGATGAAACTTTTCAACATACTCTCTAAGTCCTATAGGATCAACTTCAAACTCCTGCTGTGTTATTCTAACTACTTGCTCACATTCTTTTTTTATAGATTTATTGAAATTATCTTGTATATAACTTAAGGTATCTTTAGAGAATATACTGCCGTCAGTATGATAATCCTTTACTTCTCCCTCTATCCTCAAGTCTATATTAAATATCAGCTTACCTCCAGCATCCTGTACAGATATCTTTCTGTCTACTCCATCAATACTAATGTCTACTGGATGACCGTTTAGATAAGTTACTCTTCTTCCTCCTCTTAGCTTTCCTCTAAGCATAACTAGATTCGAAGTTTCCACCGGGCTTAAATTTCCTATTATTTTATAATTTTTTATCATTCCCACTCCTGCTATTCTTAACTCATTTTTATCCTTTTCTATTGTCATAACAGGAAGCATTGCATTTCCATTTTGGCTTAATAATACCAAAAACTCATTTAGTGTTATAGGGAATATGGTATCACTCCTAGAGCTATTTTCTATAAGACCTGTTAAAAATCCCTCTATATTTTTCTCCATACCAGGCTTATATTTCAAGTATTCTTCTGCTTTTCCATCCGCTAAAACTACATACATCATTCTGTTTAAAGAAGGTTCTCTTTGAAGATAATCTACTACCTCCTTTGCAACGTCTGGATAAGTCATCAAATCCTTACTTAATACAAGCAATTTTGTATGGCTAAACTTTATGTCCCTGCTTGTTTGAAGTGACACTTTACTTATAGCATCCTGCATTGAATATCCGTCTGCCATTAAATATATGTCCTCAGCAGATGAGCCCTTATCTGGTCCTAGCTTACTTATATCTGGAGCTCCAAAAGTAACATGAATTTTTTTTACATCCATAGCTGTGTAAGGCTCATCTGGCTTTAAATTCTTTAACTCTTTCTCTTTACCGATTTCCTCTCCGACATCAATTCCCATAATAGATACCAAACTTTTTCTATCTATTTCTATCTTATCCCAACACCCACTTAGTAAAATACAAACTAAAATCAAGGATATCATTTTTCTTAATTTCATTTTTTAATCTCCCTCTCTTCCACTCTTCTTTCTGAAGACCTTCTAAAAAAAAGTATTAGAGGCAGTATTACTAAACTATATAGCGTAAGTAAGGGTGTAACTTTACTATTTATATCATAAAGTTCTGCTATATTTTCAGGATATAAAGCAATTAAATATATAAAAGGCACTATTAAAACAGATGATAATTTTACATCTTTCAGACTAAACATATCCCTAAGTATATCTGCGGACAAATAGTATGAGTTTACAAAGGTAGTAAAATAGAATATTACCCATAACGCCATTACTACCCCTTCCCATCTTTCAATGAAAGCTCCAGGAATACTTATAGACTTTATCATAGTAATGGTAGGCCATAATAGTATCTTTGTTTGTTCTTTTGAAAATACCGCCAATGTAAATACTACAATAAGTGTATAAAAAATTGTAATAAAACTGATTCCTTTGAAAGCTGCTCTTTTTATCCCTTTTTTATTTTTTACAAAAGGTAGTACCGTGTAAATTATACCAATGCCGCCAAAACTAAATATTGATGTATTTAAAGCCCATATGTATTGAATCGGACTATTATTAAAAACAGGCAGAATATTAGTGAAGTCTGTTCTATTTAAAGTAAATAGTAAAACAAAGATTATAGGAACAAACATAATCCAAAATGAGATTTCATTAAACTTTATTAAGGTATCTATCTCTCCTCTTAATAAATAACTTCCTACAAGTATAGTTATTATAAGCAAAAATTCTGTAGGAGTTTTTTGCAATAGATACATTTTTATTACTTCTATAAATATCCTCATACCTGTCGCAACAGAAAATATGTTATATATTATAAAAAATAAAGCTAAGATTGAACCTATTCCCCTTCCAAACTTTCTTCTCAAAATATTGTATAACTTATCATAACTATTAGCTCTCAAGGCTTTATAAGCCATGTATATTAATAAATAGCTTACAACTCCACTTACTATCGATATAATCCACCCTTCATTTCCAACTAGCGCTGACAATTCTCTAGGGTAGGAGAAAATACCTACTCCAACAACGGTTACTACTATAGTAGAAAACAATCCGAAAGGAGTAACGAATTCTTTATCTTTCATAATAGACATATCACCTCTATTTCTGTCTTACTTTATCTTCAGTATTCATATATTCTGGTCTTTTACTAAAGGCTTTTAACGGAAACCTTATATACATATCCTTAAAGTCTGATATATTAGGGTTAACCATAGGAGATAAATAAGGTATACCAAAACTTTTTAATTTTACAAGATGTATAAGTATAATGATCAGCCCTAGCACTATACCATATAACCCTACAACAGACGCTGCTATTATTAAGAGAAACCTTAATATCCTAAAAGCAGTTGATATCTCAAAATTAGGTGTAGTAAAATTCGTTATAGCCGTTACCGAAACTATAATAATCATTATAGGACTAACAACTCCCGCAGTAACAGCTGCCTGACCGATAATGAGACCACCTACTATACCTATAGTTGAACCTATCGCCTTAGGCAGCCTTGCTATAGCCTCGATTAATAAAGCTAAACTTACCTCCATAATTATAGCTTCTACAAAAGCTGGAAAAGGCACACCCTCTCTAGATGCAGCTATAAAATATGCCATCTTAGTAGGAATTATAGCTGTATGAAATGATGTAACTGCTACATAAAGTGCTGGTAGCAATAATGATAAAAAAATAGAGAAAAATCTCATAAACCTCATTAATGATCCGTATATCCATCTTTGATAATAATCATCAGGTGATTGAAAAAAATTAGGCATGGTTGCTGGAACAATAATCGCAAAAGGTGAGTTATCTACAAGTATAGCAATCCTACCCTCATATAATGCTGCAGCCACCACATCTGGTCTTTCTGTATTTTGTATCTGAGGAAAGATGGACCACTTGTCATCCTCTACCATTTGTTCAACGTATCCACTATCTAAAACTGCATCTATATTTATTCTTTCTACTCTGCTAAGCAGTTCTTCTAAGGCATCTCTGTTTACAATATCTTCAATATACATTATTGCTGCATCAGTTTTAGATCTAACACCTAAAGACTTTGGAACTACCTTAAGCCTTGTGTCTCTTATTCTTCTTCTAACTAGTGCAGTATTAAATCTTATTGTTTCAGTAAAACCATCTCTTCCGCCTCTTATTACAGTCTCCCTAGAAGGCTCTGATACCCCTCTAGCTGGCCAAAAACGAGTAGCTATAACATAAGCACCTTCAAGCCCCTCAACAAACATCAAAGTATCACCTGAAAGCATTGCGTTAACACCTTCACTAAGCTTTTTTACTTCTCTGACATCAGTGACAGCTAAAATTCTATCCTTTATTTCACTTGCCTTCGTTATGTTATGGCCCTTAAGCATTACATTTTCAAGCACATAATCGTCTAAAAGTATTTTATCTCCCATTCCATCTATGTATACTAATGCTGATTTCAGCTTTCCTATGTAAAACTCCCTAAAAACTATGTCTGAAGCATCTTCTAAAAGTTCTTTTAAATAACAAATGTTTTCTTCTGTTTTTAATGATATGCAGTCTCTAATTTCTTCTTTCAAAAATGATCACTTCCCTTGACGTTATTGTAGTTTTTCTTTTTAGTCTATACAGCATACATAGCAAATAAATATAGAATAATTGATATTATTATTGAGCCTAAACCCATTATCTTTGCCTTATTTGCTGTTCTTTTCATACATGCTCTCTTAAAACTTTTTGAGTCAATGAATGCTAATACAAATCCCTGTATTAGCATCAACGCTAAGAAATATTTACTAAATAGTCCTAATATCCTCATAATATCCGCTCCTAATCTTTTCAGATAACCTCTCATTATTTTTAGCCTTAACATTCTTAATTATGCACAAAATTAATTTAGGAATTAAAGTTACGTACTTATACTTTTACTTAAAATTTTCAAAGAAAAAGAGTGTATAAAAATATCAATACTTTTATACACTCTCTCTTAAATTGTTCTTGTTATAAACACTTCTTCATAAATTTTCTTCATTCTGCCATAATACATCTGAGCTTTTAACATATCATCAAAAAAAGCAAACACTGTAGGTCCACTGCCACTCATTAATGAACCCAAGGCTCCCATTTTAACAGCTTCTTCTTTTATCTCTTTTAGTACCGTATGCTTTTTTAGAGTTACCTCTTCTAATACATTCTTCATATTACTGCTGATACTAGCTAAGTCATTATTTTCTACAGATCTTATTAAAAACTCAGTGTCAGGGTGCTCTGCTATGCTATCTACTTTTAAGCTTTCATATACTTCTTTTGTAGACACTCCAAAGGAGGGCTTAACTAATACCAATATATGATTTTTAAAAGATTTAAGCTTTGTAACCTTCTCTCCTATTCCTTCACAAAGAGCTGTGCCGCCAACTATGCAATATGGTACGTCAGCGCCTATGCTTAATCCCAGTTCCATAAGCTCAGCATCTTCTATTTCTGGTCTATAAAGGCTTCTCATAGCTCTTAAAACTGCAGCTGCATCAGTACTTCCTCCTGCTAGCCCAGCAGCCATAGGTATATTCTTTTCTATATGTATTTCCACTCCTGCTCTTACGTTATAGTTGTCTATAAAAAGCTCTGCAGCTCTATAAGCTAGGTTTTTTTTATCTATAGGTAATTCTTTTCTATTGCAGGTTAGCTTTATTTTGTCTGTTGTCTTCATTACACTTATTACATCATGTAGCTCTATGTTCTGCATTATCATCCTCAAGTTATGATAGCCGTCTTCTCTTCTACTAATAACGTCTAATGATAAATTTATTTTTCCATAAGCCTTCAGTATCATCGTTTCCCCTCCAAACAATCATGCCTTTTACTAGAATAGTATAATATATGGCTAAAATTAAAGCTATACCTTCAGATTAGAATTTAAAAGCACTTAGCTTTTAAAGCTCTAACCTTTCTAAAAGGTATAGCTTTTGATATTCTTAAAACTTGCTTTTAAAACAGGTAGAATTCTTTATGCCATAATTGCAGATTGATCTTTGTTTGTCTTTAAGCTAATTCTCTCTTTAACTAACTCTACTAAAGGTTTTGAATCCTCAAAGAACATTATTATTAGATCACCGGCTTTTGCGTCGTCTAAAGCTTTTTCTAATGCATCTCTTTCGTTTAATACTATATCTATATTCTTTCTATCAAAACCTGCTTTTAAAACACCATTTTCTAAGATACTTGCAATTTCTCCATTTTTTCTTCCTCTTTTATCTTTGTCTTCTTTAATATATATATAATCGAAGTTTTCTCCTGCTATTTTTCCAACCTCTTCTACGCTACTATTAGTTCTATCTCCAGGTACTCCTATAATACCAACAAGTCTATTATGCTTTATATTTTTTGCTCCTGATAAAACGGCTTTATATCCTTCTATATTATGACCATAGTCTAAAACCACTACAACGTTATCTATATTATACATATTAAATCTTCCTGGATTAAACTCTTCATCTCCATAAAAGGTCGTCAATCCCTCTTTTATAATTGGGTAGTCTAATTTAAGACCAATTAATGCTGCACAGGCTGCCATAGCATTTTCTATATTATAGGTTAACTTGCCTTCTAAAGTTATTTTGATATCTTCCACTTTTACTATAGGTACTATTTCTCCACTTTTTTCTACACACATTACTCCATTACTAATATAAACACCATATCCACCGTTGCTTATATTAGATCTTAGCGTGGTGTTATATTTATCCTTGGAAAATATAATTATATTACTCTTCATCCTATCTACTATAGTTTTACTCATAGGATCATCTGCATTTAATACAACATATCCTTCATCTTTTACTGCTTCTCCTACTAAGGCCTTTACATAGGCTAGATCTTCAAGTGTATCTATTCCGTCTATCCCTAGGTGATCCTCTGTGATATTCGTTATAACTGCCACATCCGCTAAATCATAGGCGAGACCCTTTTTTAAAATGCCACCTCGAGCTGTTTCTAAAACAGCAGCATCTATTTCTTTGTTAGCTAGAATTGTTCTAGCACTATAATATCCAGTAGTATCTCCTTTATGAATACACTTATTATTTATATATATTCCACCAGTTGTAGTCATTCCTACATTACATCCTGCCTTCGATAGAGCATAACTTATAAGCCTTGTAGTAGTGGTTTTCCCATTAGTACCAGTTATAGCTACTACAGGTATGCTTTTAGGTGAATCCTTGAACATCATATCCACTATAGATCCAGCAACATTTCTACTTTTGCCTTCACTTGGATAATGATGCATTCTAATTCCTGGTGCAGCATTAACCTCTATTATTGCTCCACCATCGGTAATAGGTTTACTTATATCATTACAGCATACATCTATTCCACATATATCAAGGCCTATCGCTCTAGCAGCTCTTTCACATATCTGAATGTTTTCCTCATGAATAATATCAGTACAATCTATTGCTTTACCACCTGTTGACAAGTTAGCATTTTCTCTTAGAATCAACTTTTCCCCTTCCGGTAAAATACTTTCTAGGTTATATCCCTTTTTGCTAATATAGGTCTTTAATTCATCATTTAGTTTTATTTTTGTTAAAGGTTTTTCATGACCTTCCCCTCTCATACTATCTCTATTCACATCATTTACCAACTCTCTTATACTGCTAAACCCATCTCCGATAATATAAGGAGGAATTCTCTCTGCTGCAGCTACAACCTTCCCGTCTACTACACATACTCTATAATCTCTTCCAAATATATTTTTTTCAATTATAATGTCACTAAAGCCTTTAGCCAATACTTCGTACGCATTAAGGGCTTCTTTTTCATTTTTAATATTTACAAAGACACCCTTGCCCTGATTACCAAACCTAGGCTTTAAAGTTATAGGATACCCAATTCTTTCTGCTTTAATTAACATCTCTAAGGCATTTCTAACTTTTCCGCCTTCTGCAATAGGTAGACATTGATTGTGTAAAATCTCCTTAGTTAGCAGCTTATCACAAGCTATGTCTACACCAATAGACCTTGTGTTATCAGAAATAGTTGCCTCTATTATCTTACTATACCTGCCATATCCTAGTTGAAACATGCTTCCTTCTCCAATTTTCATTACAGGTATGTTTCTCTCTTTAGCTTCTTTAATTATAGATAGTGTACTCGGTCCAAGTTCTTCAGTTCTTAATATAGTTCTTACTTTATTAATAGCATCCTTTAAATCATAATTTTCTTTATTAATTAAAGAGTTGATTAGGTCCACTGTAAGTTTACCGATTTCAACTCCAGTGCTTACATATATATATTCATAGATAATATAGTACTTATCTCCGTCTATTTCTCTAGATTTACCATATGCTGCATTTAAACCTAATCTGTTTTGGAGAGCTAATATAATATGCTCACAGGTGTGGGAAAGGTAAGTTCCTTCATAAAGTCTTTTTTTGAATCCATTTTCTTCATCAATTCCACATCTATGTTCATTTAATTCTGGAATTAGTTCTAATACCTTTTCATTAAATCCCTCTATATCCTTTGTTGGAATATCTCTATATCCCTGTAAGTCTACACACATCTTGATACACTTTCTATGAGAATATATATTTCTTCCTTCGAAAATTCTAAATTCATCTATTTTCATTTTTGTGTATATTGTCCTCCTATTTTTATCAGCTATATTTTATAAATCTTTTATGATTTAACTCCACTAAATGGTTTCTTGGTATTTAAATTAAAACTATCTCCAGATTTTAAAACGTATAATTTCACATTAAAAATAGACAATAGCTCATCTGGATATTGTTCTGATACATTACTATAAGTTATATTGCTTCCATCTATAACGTATACAGCTCCAGATCCTATTACCTTGAACTCTCCTTCTTCATTTACAACAATGGCTGTATCCTCGTCAATTCCTATTCCTAGACTTTGAGGATTTTCTGCTATTCCAACAAGCAGTCTTCCTACTCTTCCTCTTTGGGCAAAATGTTGATCTATAATCACATCTTTAATTAAGCCTAGTCCTGGTGCCATTTTTAAAGTGCATTTTTTTGGCGATTCGTCGTCAGGTCCAGTAATTATCATAGTAGCACTCATAACAGAAGCTCCAGCAGAGGTTCCAACAAAAATACATCCATCTTCATATGCATTAAGCATTTTTTGATAAATAGGTGTACCTCCTAGTAAACTAGTTATCCTAAGCTGGTCTCCTCCTGTAAAGAATACCAAGGCTGCTTCTTCTATAATGCTAACATTATTTTTATCATAGGCATCTTTCCTATCCTTTATATTTAATATCTTGATATTTTTAACTCCTAATTTTTCAAATACATTTCTATATTCATATCCTAATTCTTCTGGCAACTCAGATGCCACAGTTGTTACAACAAGCAGGTCATTATCCTTATCCAGTTTTCTGCAGACTTCTCTTAGTATCTTCTTGTCACCTTTCTTATCCTCTGCGCCTCCTATTATTATTAGACTTCCTTCTAACTTTTCTTCCAATGTATACACCCCTTTTTGTGGATATTTTTTATTTTTTCCACATATCTAATTATTATACATAGGCTAATTTTCGCTATTAACATAGACAAAAATTAAAAGCTTCAGTAGTCAGCCTACTGAAGCTTTTAAATATTAAACTGTATTTATCTTTTTGCAATAAGTCTAATTATTATACTAAATTACAAAGCTTTTATATTTTTAAATAATATTTTATGCTTTGCAATTTATATTACAGCTCTTCCTGGTATAATAAGTTTATCTCCAACTCTTATAGAATCTAGATCCTCTACGTTGTTAATCTTAATCAAATCATCTATTGTAGTTCCATACTTCTTAGCTATTTTCCAAAGTGTGTCTCCATGTTGAGTAACATAGATAGTAAGACTAGCCTTCTTTTTAGGAAGTTCTCCTTCTACAGCGCTCATATCCACTAGAAACTCCTTATGAGTAATATAATTTACTCTAGAATACACTTCAACTACAGCCTTTATAGCTATGGTATCCGCTTCTATGGATGAATCTATACTCTCCAGGTTAGCCTTTGCAATGCACTGCATATCAATTTTACATCCTGGTATTTCTACTGAACAATTAAATGGTATTTCCTCACTTACTGTATATATATATTTTTCATCATCAGTAGTTCTATACAGCACTTTTACATCTAAAACCCCATCTACTATAACTTTATCTTCAACTATTTTTTTATCTGTTATACATACCTTCCCAGAACACATAACTATCTGAGACATCTTTGGCCTACTGCTATCTAACTCGATATTATATTTTACTATACTTTGGTTAGTTGCTTGCCCATGCATCACATTTAGTTCATAATCCTTTTTGTCCATTTTCATAATTGAAGAAGGGGAGTATGCATCTTCTATAATATCCATGCCTTCTTTATACATAACCTTTGTATTTGACTTTATCAAGCATTCTAAAGCAAGAAGTCTATTCTCTCCTAAATCATCTTCATTAATGCTATAATCAACAGAATCAACCTTAAAATCTGTGTAGCTGTCCATTGTTGGATTTACACCATCTAAATCTAACTCCTTACTGACTAATACATCATCTTCTATGGACACTAAATCTCTAATATCTTTTCCTCTGTAAAGCACAGTTATTAGTGCAGATGCCTCTAAGAATATCTTTCCCTCCATAACTCTAATGTCCTTTTTATGGATCTTAACATCACACTTTAATATATTACCAATCTGCGGCTTATCCATAGGTACTTGCATTTGAGTTTTAGCTATTAAATCTCCAGAAACTGTACCAACTATCTTATCCACTGTCGCTGGATTTTTTAACATTTGCACATCTTCGGAACCAGTAACATCTTTTATTACTTCAAAGTTGTAATTTTTATAGACTTCTGCCTTTAGCTTTACAATTCCTTCTACTGCTACCTTTCTTTCATTTACTATGCCACATTCCATATGTTCTACATAACAGTCCGCATCACAAAGCATTCTATAATCTGATCCAGGAATCTCTACGTAGTTTGAAAACTTTCCTACATAAGTAACACTATGAACACCGGTACTTTCTTCCTCTCTAGCTAGATAAAGTATAGTATATTCTACTTGTCCTTCTATAGAAACTTTGTCCTGTATAACTTCCTTATTCACTATAAAAGGCTTGGCGTCAACCATTAAAATTTCACTAACGTCAGGATGAGCATCCGGTATTACATATTCGGCTTTTACTACAGTATCAGAAAAACTTTCACCAAGTAATTGTTCACACTCTATATTTTCTTTAATCAGCTCCATAGCCATGAATCTCCCTCCCATAAAAACCTACTATTTATTTATATATTCTCTAATAGGAAAATATGATAAAGTGGGCCATTTTTTCAAAATAAATAATATGTGCAAAATTGATATATTGCTACAACATTCATCATCTTTCCCATGTATTCTCTCCTTAAAAGCAATTTGGAATGTTTATTAATATTGACATTTGGAGAATTTTGACGTAATATTGAATTAGATGGTTGTTGATTATATAACCTCTCATAAATTCTCAATACCCTTTTATACCATAGTTGAAAGATGGATAACCCACCATCTTTCTTTTTATTTGCATAAAAAAATCGGTACTAAATTTTAGTACCGATTTATACAGCAAAAACTAATTGAACTGTCTTAGTTAAAACATCTGAGTAACTGTAAGTGACTTTCCTTTGGGTGTCATTTTCTAATCTAATTACAAATATACTAGGATAAGCTTTTTCTATAATTCCCTTATTTACTAAAACTTTTCTTCTCCCGCTATTTGCCTTTAATGTTACAGTATCGCCTACATGATCTTCAATATTTTTTCTTATTGAAGCCAATACATTTTTCTTTTCCACATTAAACACCCTCTTTCCACATTTCATATTATATATCCAAATATATATAATGTCAAATAAACTTTATATTGTATCAGTTAACAATTTGTTTTGTCAATATTAATTTTTTGTAAACAGCCTCGTTTTTTTTTATTTTACCTACTTTTGATATTATTACCTCAACTTTGCTTATATATGCAACTAATTTTGAAATAGGCTAATTTATATATATGGCGACTTCGGAAATCCTTCACGATATTTTCCTCTAGTCTGCAATCCACCTATACCTCTAGTACCAGTTATAGTATTTTCCAGTCCCTCCTGAATAGATACTACCTTCTCTATATTGGTATAAGCTATTTTTTCACATAAAAATACTGGATCTAGGCAATGTATTAATATTCTGCTTGGCGAACTAGCAAAATTGGCTCCAGCATCCAGTATAGCTTCATAACAAGATTGACAGGCTCCAGCAAATATTACTAAATCATCATAATTAGATTCATAGTTCCTAAGTTCCGATACTGCTTCCACAAAATACTTAGAATTTTTATAGTTATCAATATTTGTGAATTCTCTTGTTCCTTTAGAGATTGCATCATGTCCAGTAATTACTACTATGTCTGGCTTTACCTGCTTTACTAGTTCTAGTATAACCTTAGGCTGTTCTTTTTCTGCAACGGTTTTTCCTACTACATCCAACATTAATTGTTTATATACTTTAAGGCATACATCCAAATATTCAGGATCTCCATCCACATGGAGTATCTTTCCAGGGCGCCCAAAGGTAAGTTCATTACTTATGGGCATCTTTTCTATTCTATGCTCTGTTCGAAATCCACCTCTACTTAGTAAAACATTTCTTATTGAACTATTCACCTGCCTACTAAATATCTTTTCATTTTCCGTTAAGGAATCCTCTGGCACTGTCTCCAAGTCTTCCTCTGGAGAATCTGCTACAATCCTTAGATTTATTCCTTTTAATGAATAAATAATACCACTATCAGTATCTTTAATATCTATAACTTTGAAGGTAATATCTTTTCCATAAGACTTTCTTACTACTATATCTCCTATCTTCATCGTACTACACTCCATATTCAAACTCATAATAGATATAATATGTCCTTTTATATATTTGGTGAATATATTTTGATGATAAAATTATTATCAAAGTTAAACTTAATTAAAAATAGACATAAAGCACTGATAAAAACTAGTGCTTATATGTCTATTTTTAATTTACACAAAACCTTCCTCTTTTTGATTATACAATTCCTTAAACTCTTGTATGAATTTAGTATACTTTTCTTGTTCAGAAATTAACTCCTCCAACTTATTATTAAAGGTATTTAATGACCAATTCACCTCATTATAATAATATCTATTGGCAAGTCTCCAAAAGCGCTGAGGAAATAGTAGGAATGCAAATAGTACCCTGTATTCCTCTTCCTTTAAAGGACTAACCTCATTATACGAATTGATTATAAGCTCTGCTTCTTCTATATTCCAGTCAACACGCTTCAGAACCTTAATGATGAAGGCAGAAATATCGTATGCTCTTATCTCTCTTTTGCAGTAATCAAAATCTATTACATTAACATCATCCTTTTTATCTATTATTATATTGTGGTACGTAAAGTCATGGTGACAAAATCCCTTTTCCTCTTCTGCAATACTACAAAGATCGTTATACTTAGAATCTGATAATACATTTATAGCCCTTTTACCAAAATCCTTATAAAATTGCATTGTTTTTATATAATTCAAATCAAAATTACCTTTAGTACTCTTTTTTCGTCCCATATCTCTCATTTTATCAAAGGATCTTACTCTTTTTTCCATTAAGTTTGGCCATCTTCCTAGGTCTGTCTTTAATTTACTATTTTCAGGTGGCTCATAACCTTTAGAAGCCAAATGGAGATAAGCTAAAGCTTTTGCAGCCTTTACTAAGTCCTCTCTATTTCTGAAGTCACACTCTCTTCCATCAAGCCATTCTGAAAGGGTGTATATATCTTCATTTACCAGTGCATAAGGATTTCCATCTACATTTAAACAATATCTATCCACCTTTGTAAAACCACTTTTTATTAGATGTTCCTTGGCCCCATATACAAATAAAAGTTTTTGTGTTCCATAATTTATCTTCTTTAAACATTTAGTTCCTTTGTCAGTTTTTAAAAGATATACTCCCTTATTTGGCTTGATACTCTCAATTTTGATGTCAAATTGTCTTTCTATTTCAAATTCTCTCATCATGTTAATCACCCCTATATAATTTATATGAATAACCTATTAACTTTAGAAGATTAATAACACTTTTGAAACAAGTTTAATATAATAAAATATAATAAAGTTTGAAAGGAATAGTCTTATGAAAATAGGAATTGACGGTAGAGCAGCCAAATGGTATAGAGGGACAGGAATAGGTACTTATACTTATCAATTAATTAATTGTTTAAATAGAATTGATACCATAAACAAATACCTGCTTTTTATGCCTGAAAACTGTAAACATGACATGTCTTTGAAAGGAAACTTTTATTTAAATAATATTACTGAGGGCAGTTCATCAAGTTTTTGGGATGAAGTAAACATACCCAATATATTAAAAGATAAAAACATACAACTTTACCACGTACCTCAAAACGGGGTTGGTCTGCCTATAGATAAGAATTGCCGATTTGTAATTACCCTTCATGATATAATCCCATATAAAATGCCTGAAACTGTTAGCGATAGATATTTAGAGATTTTTTCAAAGGAAATCCCTAAAATTGTATCTAATTGTGATGGAATAATAACAGTATCCAATTACTCGAAAAAAGATATAATTGAAGCTTTTAATTTCCCTGAGAATAAAGTGTATGTTACTCATCTAGCTAGTGAAGATATATATAAACCCTTAGACAAGACTGTAAGTAAGTATATAGCTAAAAGATACTATTCCATAGATGGAGACTTTATTCTATACGTTGGCGGGTTTAGCCCAAGAAAAAATATAATTGGCCTTATAGAAAGCTTTAGTAAGCTTGTTTCTACTTATAAAAAAGATATAAAGCTTGTAATAGCAGGAAAAAAGGGCAAGTCCTATGATATTTATAAATCCCGAGCTGATGAGCTTCATATTTCAGATAAGGTGCTATTTCCAGGTTTTATCTCCATAGAGCATTTACCATATATATATAATGCCTCTAAGTTATTTGTGTATCCTTCTTTTTATGAGGGTTTTGGTCTTCCTCCAATTGAGGCAATGTCCTGCGGAGTACCTGTTATAGCTTCCAATATTACATCAGTTCCTGAGGTAGTTGGTGATGGCGGCTTGCTTATTAACCCTAAGGATATTGATAATTTATGTAATGCCATGTTTAGAATCTTATCTGATGACCTACTTCGGGAAAAACTAATCTCAGCGGGATTAACTAAAGCTTCAGGATTAAGTTGGGAAAAAACTGCAAAAGATACTATAGGAATTTATAATAAGATAATTAAGGGGTAATGTTAAACGGGGCATGTTAACGCTATATATTAGCCTGCCCTCTATTTACTCCTTTGTAGTATTTAATGTATAATATGTTATATGAAATTTAATCCTTTTCTAGAATCTTTATGAAGGGTGGTACATATAATGGCAAAGGATAGCTCATTTGATATTGTTTCAGAGGTTGATATGCAGGAAATGGATAATGCAGTTAACCAAGCAATGAAGGAAATTAGCCAACGTTATGACTTCAAAGGAAGCAGTGCTCAAATAGTACTAGAGAAAGATTCTCTAAAATTGAATGCTGAGG
This sequence comes from Clostridium sp. CX1, assembly GCF_025398335.1. Classification (GTDB taxonomy): domain Bacteria; phylum Bacillota; class Clostridia; order Clostridiales; family Clostridiaceae; genus Clostridium_AM; species Clostridium_AM tanneri. The sequence goes on along the minus strand of NZ_JAODOO010000003.1, from coordinate 87,625 downwards.
ATGACTACAAAATTAAAGCTATGGTAGATATTCTTAAGGGAAAGATGATTAAAAGAAATATATCTACAAAATGTCTAAACCCAGGAAAAATAGATAATGCCTCTGGCGGCAACTTAAAACAAAACATTGAAATCCAAAAAGGTTTGAGCAAAGAAAAAGCTAAAGAGGTTGCTTCATACATAAAGGATCTAAAGCTTAAAGTTCAAGCCCAAATCATGGATGACAAGGTTCGTGTATCTGCGCCAAAAAAGGATGATTTACAAATAGTAATTCAAAACCTTAAATCAAAGGATTTTGATATCGATCTACAGTTCATAAATTTAAGATAGCTAGGTCCTTATAAAAAAATCTGCTCTATACAAATGAGAGCAGATTTTTTCATATATTACTTAATTTATATTATTTTAAACTTATCTAGGAATTCTTCTCTATCCTCTTTATAGCTAGATTTTCTTTTTAGCCTATCTAAGAACACTTCTTCATCCCAGTCTTTTCTCTTTGCATAATAGTCTCTTGATATACTGTAGAAGTCCTCTGGAAATGCTAACATCGCTTTTAGTACTTCTATCTCCCTTTTACTTAATGTATTTTTAACGCAGTAATTTTCTATTATACTATTTGCCTTATCAACATCAAAGGCAAAGTTCTTTATGACTTTGTTTATGAAATTACATAAATCATGTACCTTTAGGTCTATAATAGCATAATCAAAGTCTATAAAATAAGCTTCACCGTCATTTATCAATATGTTATGATATGCTAAGTCATGGTGACAAACTACAATCTTGTCTTCCTCACTACAAAGTTTATAGTAACAAGATTTTTCAAGCATATCTGCACTTGCTTTAATTTGATTAATATAATAGTCCACATTCTTTAAAAATATTTCATCAAATTCAGTTTTATTTTCATGAATAGAAGCTATATTTTTAAAAAACTCCATCTCCTGAACTCTTCTTTTAAAAGTATCTATTAATTTTCCATTATTATATTTTGTATATAAACTAGTTTTAAATCCTTCTGATGCATTATGAAGTTCTCCTAGCCCCCTTGCAGCAATGGTTAAATCTACAGGATTACTAAAGTTACATTCTTTTCCTTGTACTACATCCATAACGCAATACATATTTCCATCCCAAATAGTGTATATTTCACCGTCTGCACCTTTTACAAAATCAACAATTCTTGAAAACTTGTTTCTTATATAATCCAGTATACTATATATAAACTTTAACTCTTCCTTAGTATATTCAACTTTTTTTAATATCTTTTCACCTCTATCTGTAGATGCCATATATACACCTCTAATAGGCATTACATCATGTACCTTTAAGTTAAATTTATCGAACAACTCTACGCATAAGTCGTATTTAGTTAGATACTTTCTTTCACTATACCTCGGAAACATTTTTCCACCTCCTTAAATTAAACTGTTCCCATCTACCACCATAGCCTTTTTTAACTTTAAAACATATTCATCTTCTGTCCAGCTTTTACTTTTTTCTCTATACCTATTACAACATTTCATGAATTCATAAGGATAAGATATAAGGGATATTATAAATAGTTCACTATCCTTCTCTAAGGATTCTAAATAGCAAAACTCCTTTACTAATTCACAAAAATTTAATTCTATTCCCTTTCGCCTAATCTTTCCTAGCAAGTGCACTAAATCCATCTCAACCATATCATAGCAGCAATCTTCTATATTTCTTATTTCTATAAAATCTTCTCTTCTTAAGTTGTTAAAAGATGTATCTCCAATGCACATCTCAGATCTCTTCATACTCCTCATTATAAGACCTATATAATTATTTATATATATAGTATCAATAACTTTTCTAGCCCTTGTTAAGTAAATATCTCCTTTATCTAATAAAATTTTTTCAAATTCATTAACCGGTGTCTTTTTAGACAAATTGTCTAAATCCTTACTTAGTCTTTTTATATATATCTTATACTGCTCTACAGTCTTCCCAATATTGTTATCAAGTCTTTTATTCATTACTTCCATATATCCTAGGGTATTTGAGTGAAATTCAGTAATATTTAGGATTTGCTCTTTTACCATACCTGCTGTTAAATTTTCATACTGTATTTGATCCTTAAACTCATCTATCTTCTTAATGCCTTTACTTTCTAGATACTTTATAAAACATAATGTAAGGTTGTCGCAGTACACTTCAAAACCTCCTCACTAAGTGTTACCTACTCTTTCTTTTCATCTCCTTTAATAATTTCTTTTTCTTCTTTTCTAGCTTCTTTACCTCTTCTTCTCTTTTTTTTATCTTTTTTAACTCCTTCACTGATCTCTTCAAAACTTCCACCTTATCTTCATAGGACTTTAAATTCATTGCTTCTTCTTCCTTTTTCACCTTTTTATGTGACATAATCATACTTCCTTTCATAAATTTTTACTCATACTGTATAAATCTAAACTCATCTAAAAATTCTTGTTTTTCATCTCTATCCGCCTTTATCTTTCTTAACTTTTTCAAGAAAAAGTCCTCACCCCAAGGCTGCTTTTCCCAATAGTATTGAATTCCTACTTGCCAGTAATCCTGAGGGAACTCCATAAATGCAGCCATTATCGGTATATCTTCTTGTTTAACCTTGTTTACTGTACTATAGGCTTCTAAAACAAACAAAGAATTCCCAATACTCCACTTTCCATTCTTCATACGCCTTATAAGTAGGCTTGCTAAGTCATGTAGGTGAGTATCAAGCATACAGTAATCAAAGTCTATAATATTTACCTCGCTATTACTATCTATCAAGACATTGTGGTTTGCATAATCATGGTGGCAAAAACCCCTATTTTCTATTTCAGTCTTCATAACATCTATATACTTGCTTTCCTTTAAATGCTCTACTGAAGTTTCTGCTCTTTCCAATTCTTCTTCCATCATATTTAAATAGATTTCATCGAATTCAGTTTTCTTTTCCCTTTTATCTATTCTCTTTTTAAAATCTAATATTTCATCTCTTCTTGTGTTGAAAGTCTCTATCCACTTAAACCATCCAATCCTAGGCTTCATATCTTCTGTGAGCCTAAATCCCTTGCTTTTTTTATGAAGTTCAGCTAATTTTGAAGAGGCAATTAATATTTCTACAGGATTATCGTAGTTACATTGTCTAGAATTTATCCAGTTAGTAAGATAGGCATAGTTGCCATATAAATTTATATACTCTAATCCATCCTTAGTTTTTATTATTTCAGGAATGCTTTTAAACTTATTATTTTGGAGATGTTTTATGGCTGATATAATAAATAGGAAATGGCCGAAATTATATTTTATTACTTTTAGACAATATTGGTTATCCTCAGTGTGAACTTTATATACATTTTTTATCTTTTCTATAGAATTAACCTTTAGTTCATAAGCTTGCTCAACTACATTTTGTACCTGTCTTATATCCAAGATCCTTCCTCCAAACTACTGCTATATATGTATTATATGAATTAACTTATATGTGTGTGCTAAATGACACACTTTTAGCGTAATATTAATAATATATAGTAGAGTTTATTTTTTTGTCATAGATATGGTTATGTTGAATTGGGGGTAGGACTCTCAATTTTAGGTGGAGGTAGATATTTTTATGAAAATTGCTATGGATGCGAGAGGTATTAATTGGTATAAAGGAACTGGTATAGGGACTTACACAGATAAAATCCTAAGATATATGATTCAAAATAATAAAGATAATTTTTATCAGATTTACTGGTCTGGAGAAAATTATCAAGATTTTGAAGATGTTAATACAAAGATAGTAATAGCATCTAAAAAACATCACAGATTTTTCGAACAACAATACTTTCCCAGTAATCTAAAAAAGGAAAATGTAGATATATATCACATTCCTCAAAATGGCATAGGCATATCTGAAAGCATCCCTTGTAAGAAAGTAGTAACTATACATGACTTGATTCCTTATATTTTACCTGAGACTGTGGGCAGAGGATACTTATCTAAATTTCTAAGGGAGATGCCTAGAATACTGGAACTTTGCGACGGAGTTATAACAGTGTCAGAATGTTCTAAAAGAGATATTCTGAAATTCTTCCCTATCGAGGAAGACAAGGTCTTTGTAACACCTTTAGCTGCAGATAGTAAGTATAAACCACTAGATAAAGATAAATGTCAGGAGATATTAAGAGAAGCTTATAATATAACTAAACCTTTTGTGCTTTATATAGGCGGTTTCAGCCCAAGGAAAAATGTATCAGCTTTAATGACTGCTTTTTCTAGTATTCATAAAAACTTAGATGAAGAACACGATCTAGTTATTGTTGGAGCAAACAAAGACGATATCAATATCCTAAAGCAGTTAAGTGTAGACTTGAATATAGAATCTAATGTAATATTTACAGGCTTCGTTCAAGAAGAGCTTCTACCTGTATTTTATAATAGCTGTAACGTATTTGTTTATCCTTCCATATATGAAGGGTTCGGTCTTCCTCCTCTAGAAGCTATGAGTTGTGGAACTCCTGTAATCACTTCTGATATCTCCTCCATACCTGAAGTAGTTGGAGACGGAGGAATCCTTATAGACCCCTTTAATATGAAAAGTATTATGTATTCTCTTGAAGCACTATTAAATGATGAAAGCATAAGAATTGAATTAAGCACTAAAGCTCTAAAGAGAGCCTCTCAATTTTCTTGGTCAAAAACTTCAGAGCAAACTATTGAAGCTTACAAAAATATTTTATACGGAAAATAAATAAAGCCTCCTGACTCTTTTCCGTTCCAAGTCAGGAGGTTTATTTAAATATTAAAATTCCCTATGATTAATCCCTTTACATAGCTATTATATACCAAAGCATAATCTTTGTAAACGTTTATCATAGACTATTTTATTGTAGTTTTATTCTCTAACTCCTTTTGAAGTTGATCCATGATAGACTTTATATCTTTGCTTTTTAAATTTTCTATAGATAAAGCATCTTTTATAGATTCATCTAAAACTTGAAAGTTGGAAACGTATTTTATTCCTTGAGAACCTTTCTCTACGCTGCTAAATAGAAACCAAATTTTTTCATTGTAATAGTCATTATTTTTATTGAACTCAACTAAATTATAAATATCTGTTGACACTGGAAAAGCTCCTTGACTATTCATCATTTCTATTTGGGTACGGTTATCTGTTGCAGCGAATTTTACAAATTCCTTTGCTATTTCTAAGTTAGCTGATGACTTATTAATCATGATGTTTAACCCGCCAACAGACACATCTCTATTTCCACCTGCCTCAAAAGCAGGAAGCTTCATTGCCCTCCATTTTCCCTTTTGCTCTGGTAGGTATTGAATTAAGTCAGTAACATAAAGAGGATCTGCTATAAAGGAAATTATTTTATCCTTTTTTATATTTTCTATAATAGAATCCTTGTGAGATAGATCGTAAACTGTTCCTTCTGAATATAGTAGTTTGACCATCTCTAAAGCCTTAATCCATTGCTCAGAGCTTAAATTCAGCTTTCCATCTTTATCAAAATACGATGTATTAAGCTGATTAGCTAGAATATAATACAAATTACTGTTTTCGTCTCTTATGTTTGTCATAAGGCTTTTTCCAGTATCTTTACTTATCTTCTTACCTAAGTCTATATAATCTTTCCATGTCTTAATATCATCTAGATTTATACCAAGACTCCCTAAAATATCGCTTCTATAAAGCATAACTTTTGGAGAAGAACTTAAAGGCAATCCATACACTCTATTTTTCAAAGTTAGGTTATCAAACTTACCTGTAGAGATTTTATCTTTTAGATAACTTACATCATCAGTTACATCTAAAAAAGTATCCGGAAACCTATATAATAAATTTTGAACAGACTTATCCTCTACACTTATTACATCTATAGGTCTTTCTTTATTATTCATATACTCTTTGCTAATTTTTTCTGTGGATTTATCCTCTACATCTATATCTATTACCACATTTTTATGAAACTTTTCAAAGTTATCTGCAGCAACCTTCAACTGTTTCTCATATCTTTTATCCGTTAATACTACAATCTTACCCTCTAAAGTCTCTTTATCCTTAGAGGCAGGTCTATTGCTGCTACAAGCGGACATAAAAGTTATTATACTTATTAAAAATAGTACTATTAAAATCTTTATATATCTTCTCATAAACATTCTCCTGATATCTACAACCTATTTATCATACTTGCAAGATATCCAGCTCCGAAGCCATTGTCTATATTTACAACGCTAACGCCACTAGCACAACTATTAAGCATAGTTAGTAGTGCAGACACTCCTCCAAAGCTAGCACCATATCCAACACTAGTAGGTACTCCAATTACTGGTTTATCCACTAATCCCCCTACAACACTTGCTAAGGCCCCTTCCATTCCTGCTGCAACAATAATAACTTTTGCCTCTCTTATTACATCTAATCTATCAAGAAGTCTATGAATTCCAGCTACTCCTACGTCATATATTCTTTCTACCTTAGTTCCAAAAATCTCCGCTGTAATCGCAGCCTCCTCCGCTACTGGTATGTCAGAAGTCCCTGCAGTAACTACTGCTATATATGTATCTGAAGTTTTCATATCTTTATTCTTTATAGTTATAACCTTAGCTTCCCGGCTATATTCTGCCTCTGGACATACATCCCTAACTGCCTGAAAAACTTCCTCCGTTGCTCTTGTTCCAAGTATATTACAACCCTTCGTGAGCATAAAGCTTACTATCCCGCTTACCTGCTCTGGAGTTTTTCCCGCACAGTATATTACCTCAGGATATCCAACCCTAAGTTCTCTGTGATTATCTACCTTAGCATATCCTAAATCCTTAAAAGGAAGGTCTTGGAGCTTTTTAATTCCTTCATCTACAGTTAAATTACCATTTTTTATCTTCTCCAGTAATTCTCTAGTTTCCTTCAAATCCATACTATCACTCTTTTCTAATTATTTATTCAGGCTCCCCATTTTATATCCCTGCAAATCTAAAGTGACATACCTAAATCCTAATTGCTTGAATTCTTCTCCTACTTTATCCATTAACTCTTCACTGATAAAACGAGTTCTATCTTGTCTTTGAACTTCTATCCTAGCTAGATCACCATGACTTCTTACTCTTACTCCCTTAAATCCCTGTTTCATTAAATATACTTCTGCTCTCTCGATTTTTCTCAAATCTTCAATTTTTATTTCTTGATTATAAGGTATTCTCGAGAGGAGACATGCGTAAGCTGGTTTATCCCAAGTTACTAGCCCTAATTCCTTCGAAAACCTTCTAATATTCTCCTTTGATATGTTATTCTCTAAAAGAGGACTTACTACCCCTAGTTCCTTTAACGCCCTCATTCCTGGTCTATAATCCTTAGTATCATCTAAATTTGTTCCATCTACTACATATTTAAATCCTTTATCCTTTTGTAACTCTATAATCCTACTAAAAACAAAGTGTTTACATAGATAACACCTATCTTCAGGATTATTTTTTATAGCATCAAGTATAACAGGTACTTCTACAAGTTCATGTCTTACATTGAGCTCTTTTACTAATTCTTTTGCCTCTTTTACTTCCCATGTTGGAATATATGGTGATACTATAGTAACTGCCAATACCTTATCTCCTAAGGCCTCTTTTGCTGCTTGCATTAAAAAAGTGCTATCTACGCCTCCTGAAAAAGCAATTACAACGCTTTCTAGACCTTGTAGATAACTTATTAACTTTTTATATTTCTCGTCTTTAATCATTTACCCCATCTCCTAACTTATAGTATCTAGCTTTATCCCCTATAAAAAACACAAAATACTATATACTCACACTTCACTATAATTTTTATCGATCATTTAAAGCTACTTCACTATAAACGTCATTTATACTAACTTTATTCTCTAATGCAGCCCTTTTACAATCCCCATATTCTGGCTTAGACTTTATTTTCTTGCCCTTATAATAGGCATTCTTTACAGTAATTTCACCATATTTGGTTTTAACCTTTACAAAATCTCTTTTTAAAATATCTCTATGGGCTTTATATTTTCTAATACCTAAAGTGGTAGTTTGGGTTAAAATTATTTCCCTAATTTCTTCACTTTTCTCCTTAGTATAAATAACATTTAATTTCACTGCTGGTCTTCCTTTTTTCATAATTATAGGTGTTAGATAAACATCTAGTGCTCCTTTATTAAAAAGTAATTCCATAATATAGTCGTACATCTCAGGATTCATGTCGTCTATATTACATTCTGTTACCTCTACTTCATCAGCTGTTAGTTCTTGATACTCTGAAGGATCTTCTAATAAATCATTAGAAAACATCTCCTCTTTAATTTCTTCTCCTATATAAACCCTTAAAACATTAGGTATATCTCCAATATCCTTCTGTCCTATTCCATAACCTATTTTATCAATCTTAAAGTTTCTACTATCTGTAAATTCTTCTACGGCATAAGCTAAAATAGCAGCCCCTGTTGGAGTTGTTGCTTCAAAGGATAAGTTAGACCTTAATGGCACACCTTTTAGTATCTCAACTGTTGCCGGTGCAGGGACCGGCATCACACCATGAGCACACTTTACGAATCCAGAACCTACTTCTACGGTTGAAGCTTTTATTCTATCAATCTTAAGGCAATCAAAACAAATAGCTGCGCCAACAATATCAACTATAGAATCTACTGCACCAACCTCATGAAAATGGACTTCCTTCATGGTTTTACCATGAACCTTCGCCTCTGCTTCTGCAACCTTTTTAAATATTCCTAAACTTATATTTTTGATATTCTCATTTAAGTTGCTTTTTTGTATTATTAGTTCTATATCTTGTAAATTTCTATGAATATGATTATGTTCATGGTTAGTATCATTATGACAGTGTTTGTGATTTTCACCACTAATATGATGATATTCCACATGATGATCGTGACTTGAAACACTATTAGTGTGGCTATGATGTTTTAAAATTACATCTACCTTAGTTCCTGTAATACCTTTTCTGTTATCCTTATCTATCTTTATTTCGTATTCATCTAAATTTAATTTTGAAAGTTCTCTTATTAAATATTCTTTATCTACTCCAACATCTATTAATGCCCCTAGGTTCATATCTCCACTTATACCGGAGAAACAGTCATAATAAAGTGTTCTCATTTATATCTATCTCCTATACATTAGTTTCAATTTCTACAGCTTTCACCCCATTGTTAATCTTAATGTTAATTACAATCATCCCTAGTAAAATTAATCCGCAGCCTATTAAAGTTTTTCCTGTAAGCCTATCCCCAATAAAAGTAGAAAATATAGCACTAAAAACAGGCTCTGCTAAAAATATTATGGCTGCATGGGTAGGACTTGTATATGGCTGCATTTTATTTTGAACTAAGTAAGCTATTATTGTACAAAATATAGCCATAAAGACTATTGAAGCTACTGAACCATAATTAAATACTATATCTAATTTTTCAATTGCAACGGCAGGGATAAGTGCTAATATTCCTACAATTAAGGTTTGAATACAGGTTAATGCTATTATATCTGCATCCTTAACACATTTATCTACAAGTATTATCTGGGCTGCAAAAGCTACAGCACCTAGTATTGTAAGAAAGTCTCCAAAATTTATAGTTAAGTCTCCATTTATGGATATGACACCAAGACCAATTACGGATAATATAACTCCTATTATAGTCTTTAAATCTGGTATCTTCTTATATAGTAATGCAAGCACTAAAGGTACTATAACAACATTAAGTCCTGTGATAAATCCTGACTTACTTGGTGTTGTGTATAGCATTCCTATTACTTGCAGTGCAGTACCTACAAATATTGACGTTCCAATTAATAGTCCTGCTTTTAAAGTTTCCTTATTCATAGTTCTTAACCGCTTATAAAATATTGCTGCTAGAATCAACCCTGCTAATAGATATCTTAAAGCTATTAGTGAATATGGCGGTACATATTTAAGTATTACGCTAGTTATAGGAAAAGTGACTCCCCATATAATTGTAATCAATAACAGGCTTAAATCCGCTTTTAATTCTCTTGTCATTTGATCCCCCCTTTATTAAATCTCTTTTTATATTTTATCATATATAAATATATTATTTAAATTAAATATTGGAAAACTTTATTATCAACAAAAAGACTGCTAACAATCATTTGTTAACAGCCTTCTCATTCAATCATAAATACTTTTCCATATTATCTTGGTTTTTTAACAGATCTACAAGGTACTTTATTTCCTGGTCCTTATTTTTATCCATAACAAGTATAACATCCCCTGCCTCTACTATTATCAAGTCTTTTACTCCGAATGCTATAATCAATTTATCTTTTCCAAATACGGTGCAGCGTTCACTAGACTCTAAAAAAGTACTGCCTGTTACATTATTACCTTCGAAATCTTTCAAAAACCTTCCTAATGCAGTAAACGTCCCTATATCATCCCATAGAAACTCACACTTAATTACATATGCCTTTCTAGTCTTTTGCATAATTCCAAAATCCACAGAAATTCCATCTATTAGCTCATATTGTTCTTTGATAGTTTCCGCTTCTCTATCCGTATCCAAGTCATTATATATAGCAAGCATACTCTTGTACATCTTAGGCAAATATTTTTGCATTTCTCTTAAGTAAGTATCTGCTCTCCATATAAACATTCCACTGTTCCATAGATAAGTTCCTTTAAGAACAAGATCCTTAGCTACTTCAAAATTAGGTTTTTCTAAAAATCTTTCTATTTTATAACTTGCGATATCTCCATTAATCCTTTCTCCCATTTCTATATATCCATAGCCAGTTTCTGGTCTCGTAGGTTCAACTCCTATAGTTACAAGTCCTCGTCTTCTTTCCGCAATATCTTTTCCTTGGGAAATTGTATTTAAAAATGCTCTCTCATTCTCTATATAATGATCTGAGGGCAAAATAATCATAGTTGCATTAGCATCCTTCTTTAACAGCTTCATAGCTGAGAGACCTATACAGGTAGCAGTTTCTTTATTCTCTGGCTCTGCAAATATATTGTTTTTAGATATATCTGGCAACTCCTCATATATCCTATCTATATACTCTTCATTAGTCACTACATAAATATTTTCTTTGTTAACTAAAGGCTTTATTCTATCTACTGTATTTCTTAAGAAGCTTTTATTATTTATAATTTTCAAAAACTGTTTTGGATTTTTAGACCTGGAAAGAGGATACAATCTTGTTCCTTTGCCTCCTGCAAGAATTAGTGCATATAACAATAAGCCTCACTCCTAAAATTGCTTTACTGTATAATATGTATTTTGTTATCCACTTGTGAAAAATTCTTGCAAATTAGTTGAATTTTTTCTTTCCTTGTTAACTGTTTTATAGCATATTCTCTTCTCATAGCCTCACACTTTGTTTCATATTCCTCATAATACACTAATTCAACAGGTAATCTAGCCCTTGTATATCTAGCCCCTCTTCCAGCATTATGTACCTTTAACCTTTTCTCTAAATCCTTTGTATATCCTGTATATAGTGTTCCATCACTGCACTTTAAAATATAGACATAATTCATCTTCCCATCCCCTAATAGAATTACTTTACTGATACATATTTATTATCTTGTACATAAAATCTTAAAGGAAAATCCTTTGCTTCCTCTGCATAATCTATTCCAATACGTTTTGAAGTTACTATACTGAAATCTTCTTTTTCTCCCTCTTCTATATACAACCTGCTGCCACATAAATCCTCTCCATTTTGCTCCTTATTTATTAATAGGGCGTTGCATAGCTTTCCTGGACCATTAGTTAAGTTTTTTATCTGGGTTTTAGTAAGCTCATCATAAGATTTTTTAAACCTATTTTCCGCCATTAGCTCGATACCCTCTAATGGTTCTAAACCTCTTACTAAAACTGCTTGAGGAGTTCCCTCTTCTCTAGTAACCACATTAAAACAATAATACATACCATATATTATAAAAACATAAGAAACTCCTGGTTTCCCATACATGACCTCAACCCTAGGTGTTTTCCTCCCTCCATAAGAGTGAGCTGCTTTGTCGGTGACTCCCAAATAAGCTTCTGTTTCAACAACTTTACCAGAAATCCTCTGTCCATTAAATTCGTGAACTAATATTTTTCCTAGAAGTTCTTTTGCTACAATCTCTGTATCTCTGTTGTAGAAGTCTCTATCCAACTTTTTCATTAGCTATATCTCCTTACTGTTAAACATTTATCTAAATTATATCATTATTAAAAAGTTATTTGTTTACACTGATTAGCAAAACTTTGTATAAAAATAAAACCCACACTTAATGTGGATTTTATTCTTATATTTTAAATCTATAAATAGATAATTTCTATTTATAGTTATAAACTAGTCATGGGATTTCACTATTTGTTTTCCCGTTCTTATAGCTTTAGCTTCTTGTGGTCCTACAGCCTTTGAGCCAGGCTTATTGTTTTTAGTTTTAAAAGCATGCTGTATATCCATTCCTTCTTGTTTATTCACTATAGCTTACCCCTTTCTTTGTCTTTTTTCATCTTTTTGCTGACTGTTGCTACTTTGTGTTCGTTTTGAACCTATATTTACACCTTGAGCATTTATATCTGATTTCTTTCCAGTACTCATATTCTCACTTCCTTTAGTATATTGGTTTTCCATCAAAGTTCTCAAATTTTGGAGGATTCTTAGTATTCTTTTTATTTCCTGAAGGTCTATTCATATCATTTCTTTTATTTTCTCTATTACTTGCTTTATGATGTATTCTATCAGTCATTTTCAACTCCCCTTTCTAAAATTAGTTTTTCCACTGAAAGGGCTTTTATTCTGTCCACATAAGACCAACTATAGTACGTTATAGTTAAATAGGTTAAATTTTAATAAAAAAGATACCCCTGCAATTTTAAATTACAGAGGTATCTTTTTTATTTATTATGCTGCAGCCTGTTTAGCTTTGTTAGCTGACTTAAACATCATTGTTGAAGTATAGATGATAACTACTATTACTAACCACTTTAATACATTTAAAGGTAGTTCTTTAACTATATATGCAGCTATGAAAACTCCTATAGTACCAAATATAGTTATTGCCATAGAAGCTTTTCTATCATAAGCTCCTTCTTTAACGAACTTAGCTGATGCTGCTGGCATTAAGAATGCACAAGAACCCATCATTATAGGGAACGCAATTTTAGGGCTCATTCCAAGTGCGAATACAAGTGCCATACATGGAGCATATAGTCCTATTCCTAGTGTCATAAGCGCTCCTAGGATAAAGTTAGCAACTACTGCTATTACAAGTTTTCCACCTGTAAGTCCTATAGCATCTCCACCTGGAGGCATTAAGTTTAATTGTTGTGCAAGCATTACAAGAGCTACTACAAGTAATGCTACTCCCATTCCAAGCTGTATTTTCTTCTCATCAAGTTTAGATACAATTCCAGCTCCCACTACAGCACCTACTGTTGCTGCCGCAAGCATTGAGAACAATGTTACTGGATCAACCTTTATAACTGTTATAAATATAAGTGCTTCAATCGCAACTGGTATAGTACAGGAAGCATTAAGAGTTCCTGGTATTGTTCTATCCTCTGAAAGCTTAAAAAACTTTAACAAAGCTGTTGTTGGAGCAAAGCTTCCTATTCCTAGAGTATCAAGGAAATTTGTAACAAATCCTACTGCGCCAAGTGCTAAAAAGTTTGACTTTTCTAGTCTTCCTTCTTTTGCGGCCTTTGCATAATCCGTAAAAAATACAAATGCAAAGTATGCTACTAAAAGTAGAAGTAATCCAAATACTATCTTTACCATTGTATATCCTCCCTTTTGCCTTTTGTTTAAATTTTTTTAATTTTTTATTAAATCTTTGTTAATAATATATCATGATATTAAACTGTAATCAATAGGCCAGTTTAAGGTAATTACTTTAGTATAAATCCATGTTTAACAGGATCTTCAGGATCTATAAAGAATTGATTGTGTCCTGTTATATATGCTGCTCCTGTTATTTCAGGAATTATTGCATCAAAATCTCCAACTTTAGTTTCTTCAAGTACTCTTCCTTTGAATTTTGTTTGTATTATACTTTCATATATAAAGTCTTCGTTCATCTTTAATTCGCCTTTTGCGTATAAAGTAGCTATTTTAGCACTTGTTCCTGTTCCACATGGTGATCTGTCTAATTGTCCTTGACCAAATACAACTGCGTTTTGCATTGTTGCATCTTCGCTCTTAGCTGGTCCATAAATCTCACATAAGTCTACTGTCTTTATATGTGGAAGTGTTGGATGTTGTATTTCAACTTGCTCATTTACAGCCTTTATAACGTCCATTCCTAGTTCTATTATCTTTTGAGCATTTGCCGGTGATATATCTATTCCTAGCTTTTCTGCCTTAACTATTGCAAAGAAGCTTCCTCCAAAGGATATATCCATTGTTACTTTTCCTACGTTAGGTACATCTACTTCTACATCTCTCTTATATAAGAAAGCTGGTACGTTTATTATGGAAACTTCCTTTGCCTTTCCATCTTCAACCTTTACACTAGCTTTTACAAGTCCTGCTGGTGCTTCTAATGTAAGATTTGTTACAGGCTCTGTTACTGGTACCATTCCTGTTTCCACTGCTACAGTCGCTGCTCCTATTGAACCATGACCACACATATTTAAGTATCCGCCGCCGTCCATGAATATTATTCCTAAGTCAGCTTCATCTGTAGTTGGTTGAGTTATTATTGAACCGAACATATCATTGTGTCCTCTTGGCTCAAGCATTATAGCTGTTCTTACCCAGTCTAAGTTTTCTTCCAAGTAAGCCTTCTTCTCAGGCATAGTTTTTCCTGGAATATTTGGAACTCCTCCCACTACTATTCTTGTTGGCTCTCCCATTGTATGTGAATCAATTGCAAATATTGTTTTTGAACTTTTCATTTTTTAGTCCTCCCTTTTTCTCATTTTTAATTTTAAGAAAGCTAAAGCTTTTTTAGCATCTAGTTCCACTACGTTATTTTCTCCTACAACCTCAGTCTCAATTCCCTCTATCGACTTGTTAAAATCAACTATGGTGTCCATATATTGGTTGGTAACAACAAATTGTGCTTGTGTCCCAACAAAGCTCATTCCTACTACTGGAATTCCTCTTTTTCCTATTTCCTCTAGGGCAGTAGCAAAGTCTATATTACTATTTCCCCAGCCATCAATAGATACTATTGCTCCATCAGCTCTCATAGCTTCTATCCAAGCTGCAGCCCTTTGAGCTGAAAACACCTTGTCTTCATTTTCTTGAGGAGTTCCTGATACTATAATTCCTAAAAGGTCTACATCCCCATCATTAGATACCACATTAAGAAGAGGATCTCTAAAATGATGCAGGGTAGTTTCCTTTGTAGACGGCCCAATTCCCACATTAATCACCTCTGATTCATAGCTTAGTGCATAGCTCTTAATGCTCCATCTCTATACTCGTTTGGACTTACTATCATAGGTACATTTCCCATATCTATAATAGATCTACAGCCTGAGAATCCACCTGGTTCTCTTCCAAACAATCCTGTATCATACATAGCTCCTTGACCTGCAACCTGTTTTAAGATTACTACTTTTTTCTTTCCTGGTTTAACCTTATCGAAATATTCATACTTTTCGTCGCATAGTCTTCCATTTACTTTTTTAAGATAGTCTCTAATTTCTTGAATTATCCTGTCAGAAATTTCGTGAGCTGCCATAGGACCAGGTCTGCTGGTACCTTTTCCAGACTTTAGTGTTACATCTACATGTATTAAAATGTCATTCTTTGCTGGAGTTCCAGCTCTATCAAATACAACTTGCTCTTTTAGTATTCCTTCGGATGAACCAAATTCTGCAACCTGTACTCCATCTTCATCTACTCCAGTGAGCATAACATTTACTCCTGTAAGAACATGGGTTATACCTTCTCCCATTCTTCCTAAAACCTTAGTAGCTATAGGAGAAAAATCCATTATTGAATTTACAAAGATATTATGATTATTAGGTGTAATAACATTTATCTTAATATCCTTTATAAGTTCTTGATTAAATCCTAAGTCCTGATGTATATTTTGTCTTATATATAGCACACCATTTTCTATATAAGTCTTTGTGGCAAATTCTACTTTTTTTATGTGGAAAGTTTTTATAACAAGTCTTCTCATTACTATTTCATTTTCCATTTCATCACCACACTATTATTATTTTGCTTATTTATAACAATTTACTTACTAATGTTAACTAAATTGTGTAATTTTTAACTTGCAATGGTTTAACTAAACGCCAGTTAAGGCAAAGCTTAACTGACGTAAGTTATTTTATAAATTATAGTAAGTTTATAGACTAAACTTTTGCTATATATTCATATGGTAATGGAACTATTGTTCCAGCTGTAGTTATCTTTACAAGTTCTGTTAGGGAATCTTTTACTATTGCAGTTTGCATTTCTGGATCATTTGGTGCACCTGCATTAGCACCCATTGGAACTCTTGGAGCAACTGCTCTTGGAGTACCTGTTTGTTTAACTACTGGAGGTAACGCTGCTATAACTATAGTAGGTATACCTGCCTCTTCAATTGCTCTCTGCACCAATACTGCAGAGCGGTGGCAAGTTCCTCATCCAGCAGTTACTAATACTGCATCTACCCCTTCTTCTTTTAGAATCTTAGCGATAGCTGGACCAGTTTCGTTTTTGAACTTCTCTTGGTTTCCGCCGCCGCCCATAAATCCTATATGAGTTTCTGCAACTTCTTTTATAAAGCCTTCTGCTGCAAGTTCTCTTAATCTATCTATTGGGAACATGCAGTTAACGTCTTTGTTAACGTCTCCGTTATCATATCCACCGTGTGATACCATAAGCTCTGATGATGGAGCATCTCCTGGTATTGTTCTATAAGTGAAATCTCCTGCTAAGTTAAATCTCTTATCTGATTTTAAGTGTACTCCTGCTGCTGTAGCTAATGCTACTTTCATATCTTTTATATCTTTTGTTACAGGAGTCCATACTGGTGGAGGAGTTATAGGTACAAATATTTCTGATTGTAATCCTTTAACAGCTGTTAAATCCATTATAGTTTTCCTTCCTTTCTGTTTCTTATTTCTAAATTACTAACATATTTATCATTGATTTCTTCTGATAAAACTTCAATAAAGCTCATCTTAAAACCAACCTCTTGACCTACTTTTAAAGGATAGTCAGTTATAAGCATTCTCATAGGAATCTTTAAATAACCTAATCTTCCTTTTAAGTCTAATGCTACAGCACCATCTTGAACCTCAACGATTACGCCTTGCATTTCGATAATCTTATCGCCATATTTTAAATCCATAACTGCCGCCTACTTTGTTGAGTACTTTTCTAGTCTCTTTTGGCTCATTGGAACAACATTTTCGTTTTCTACTAAGTTAATTTTATTTCCAGTAGCTTTTTCTATTAATTCAATATTGCTTTCCTTAACATTTGGATTCCATTTTCTTTCTGAAGCCTTAACTTCTTCTCCAGCCATAGCTGATTTTAGCATTGATAATGCTCTTATAGCATCTTCTGGACATAATGTGTTGCAAGATAGAACCTCATTTTCTATACCAGCTTCTGACTTGTTGTTATCAACCATATACTTCATGTATGGGTTACCAACAACTAGAGCACCTTGAACTGCACAGAATGACATACCAACGCATGGAATTCCTCTCATACCGATTTGCTCAATGTGGCTAGCAAAGTCTATGTGGTTGTTTCCGAAACCTTCTGTTGTAACAACAGCTCCGTCAACATCCATAGTTTCTACAAGCATACCCATTCTTTCTGATACGTAGAATTTTTCGCTGTTGATTTGAGGACTTCCTACAAATACAACTCCGCAGAAATCTACTTCTGGATCATTCATAGCCTCTATTACTAATGGCTCTCTCCAGTAGTGTCTTGAACACTCTTTTGATGCAGGTCCTATACAAGTTAATGCGTGGATACCTCCATCTAATACTTCAAGTGGTGATAAAACTACAGGAACGTTTCCTAAGTCAACGTTTGGTTTTCCACCTAATACTCCAACTGGCTCAACAGGAAGAATTAAGTTGTCGTGCATAGCACCTTGACCCATTATTTCTTTAACAACTACAACTTTTTTCTTTCCTTTTCTTCTCTTTTGCTCGAATGTTTCTGTTCTTGCAACTAAAGACTCATCAACTTTCTTTAAAGCTTCTCTTATTTCTTGAGTTATCATATCTGTTGCAGTATGAGCAGCAAGTGGACCTGGTCTTTCCATGTTTGTTCCAGCTGCGATTATTACCTCAGTTTTTATGAATATTTCTCCTTTATCTGGAGCTCCTGGTCTTCCAAACTGGATATTCTCTTCTAATATACCTTCTGATGAACCGAACTCACCTATTTGAACTCCATCTTCATCAGTACCAGTTACCATAACTATTACACCATCAAGTACTCTAGTTGCACCACTACCAAGTTTTGAATCTGCTTCTTTTGTTGCTATTGGTTGAACGTCCATTATTGTTTCACTATAAGTGTTGTACTTATCTGGAGTTATTATATCAACCTTTATTGATTTAACTAAATGACTAGCTTTTACAGCATCATCACAAACATTTTCTCTTATATAAAGAGTTGTTCCTTCTATCTTTGTTTCTGGTCCAAATTGTACATTTTCAATTTTGAAGTATTTTCTTGTAAGTGTTCTTACAACTTTATCTTCAACTTTTGCTACTACAGCAGCTGGTGCCTCTACTATTGCTTCAACAGTCTTAGCAGCTTGTTGAGCTTTTACTGCTAATGGAGCTTGTGGTACAACTGGTGCAGCTACAGCTCCTGCTATATTTAGAGGTACTTCAATATCGATACCTTTTCCTTCAGCTATCTTAATTTTAAGAACGCTGCCGGATACACTTGTTATTGCTTTTGGTGTTTCTGCCATGATTACTTCCTCCTCATATCCTTCTAACATATCAGGTGTTACAGGAGTTAATGCTGGTGCATCTACTCTTAATGCTCTTCCAATAACCTCTTCTCTTGTTAAAACTGCTTCATGTAAATCTATTAATAAAGAGTCTTCAAGTTTTTCGAAGTTCATCGGATTTTCTAGGTCCTCAGCACTTATAGTTTCTCCTGCTTTTTTGTTATATTTTAAAACTGCTTTATGATTTTCTTGAGTCAATTCAGCTTGTAAAGCTTCTTCCTCTTCTTTATCTTTAGCAGATGGACCTTTAACGCCTTCTAATAAATCTCCAGTTAAAGGTGTAAGTGAGTCTATTGTCTTAACTAGTTTTGCACCTAAAACCTCACCTATTTTTAAACAATCTGATGGTATAGTTAATAGTCCTGAATCCTCCATATCTGGGAATATAGCTGGATCCTCTAAGTTATCTGCAGAAATTATTGTTCCTGCTTCTGTTCTACAACACACAACAGCAAATTCATTTTTAAGCTGTTCTGCATGTTCAGCACTCATTGACATGTTAAGTAACCTCCTTTTATTCCTGATGTAATCTTCTAGTTAATGGATTATCCACTGTTCTAAACACATGGTCTGTATGATGATATACAGGTAAACCAGCCTTTGGAGCACAATTCATAACTGTATTTGAACAATCGCTACAATTAGCTATCATTATTCTTTCTGCTCCTTCTTTCTTTAACTGCAGAACTGCAGCTGTTTGGCCCGGTCACTCTCCTGGTGTTTTACATTTCATTGCGCCTTTTACATCTACTATATTTTTACACTTAACTACAGAAACTACTTCTGATCCCATCTTGTTTGCTACATCTCTTAATCTGTGCTCATCAGCAGCACAAGCACAAACAAGAAGACCCATTTTTCCTTTAAACTCTGGAAGTGGTATAGTAACTATTCCTCCACCAGATGCTTTAGTAACTATAGCTGTATCTAGCTCTTGTGATTTTCCTGTATATGGTCCACCTACTACAAGTTCACCATATTCTCCATCTATTCCACCAGACTTTTCTATAAGACTCTTTATAGTAGTTCCCACTGGAACTTGGAAGAATACATGTGCCTCTTTTCCACTATTTAGCTTTCCTGCTACTGTGAAATCCTTATCTATTACTGGCTTTCCATCTTCTACTGCTCTTGTTATGTTAGCAAGGGTTTCTGTGTTTAACACTACACACTTTGCTTCTACAGGTAATTGTGTAGGCTCAAGCCACTCTCCGAAAATGCTTTTTATTAAAGCTCTTTCTTCTCCCATTGGATATAAATTTCTTACTTCACTAACTTCAATATCAGTTCTGCCTTTTAACGCAGCCTTAACTGAATCTGCTGCTTTTCTATTTTTTCCTTTTATTCCTATGTAAGCTTTTGGAGCTCCAGTTGCTTTCATAGCATATTCTATTCCCCTAATCACTATACCAGGATTTTCTTCTAGTAACTTTGCATTATGTCTAAGTACAGGTTCACATTCAACACAATTTGCAATTATGTATCCATCTGGAATCTGTGTTTTTAATTTAATATGAGTTGGAAATCCAGCACCACCAGCACCAACTATTCCAGCTTCATAAGCAATATCAGCTATACTGTCACATTCCTTAATCTTCACATACTCATCGGATTGATTCTTATCCGCTTCTATGAAAATTTCGCCTTCTGTGATTTTATAAACTTTTCCTGATACACTAGTATGGATTTTTGCTCCTAAACCATTTGGTTCTGCTATGCATTGTCCTCTTTTTACTTCTTCGCCTTCTTTAACAACAGGAACATCTGGTGCTCCTACATGCATTTTAAGAGGAAACTTATATAAATTTTCCATACCATCCCTCCTATTCTTATTTAC
This sequence comes from Clostridium sp. CX1, assembly GCF_025398335.1. Lineage (GTDB taxonomy): Bacteria > Bacillota > Clostridia > Clostridiales > Clostridiaceae > Clostridium_AM > Clostridium_AM tanneri. The sequence goes on along the minus strand of NZ_JAODOO010000003.1, from coordinate 66,876 downwards.
ATAAATTATATTAGCAACTTCCATGCCAATAAGTATAGTATTTAAAAAAACTTTATAAAATATGCAAATACAAGGCTTGTCGAGTATAGTTTTTTTATATAGACCTGAAAGTATTCATATTTTTTGTAATATTTTTTGACATATAACGTCTAATAACTGACACATTGTCGTTTTTTTAATTACATACAACGACTTTATAGTGTGTTGCAGTACGACTTGAGTCAAAAACTTGACACTATTAATTATATATTTTAAATTTAATTAAAATATATAATTTTTCAATAAAAAAAACAGTCAATAATGGAGAAAATTTCTCTATTATTGACTGTTTATGTTAAAAATTACATTTGCGCTTCTACTTCTTTTGGTTTACTAGCTGATTTAAACATCATTCCTGAAGTATATATAATAACCACTATTACTAACCAAGTTAAAACTTTTAGAGGAAGCTCTTTTACAATATATGCCGCTATAAGAACCCCTACAACCCCAAATAATGTTATAGCAAGGGATGCCTTTCTATCATAAGCACCTTCTTTAACAAACTTAGCTGATGCTACAGGCATTAGGAATGCACAAGATCCCATCATTATAGGGAATGCTACCTTAGGACTCATACCTAGTGCAAATACAAGTGCCATACATGGAGCATATAGCCCTATACCAAGTGTCATAAGAGCTCCTAGAATGAAGTTTCCTATTACTGCAATTATAAGTTTTCCACCTGTAAGTCCTATAGCTTCTCCTCCTATAGGCATTAGCTTTAACTGACTAGCAAGCATTGTCAATGCTACTATTAGTAAAGCTACTCCCATTCCAACTTGTACCTTCTTTTCATCAAGCTTTGAAACAATACCTGCACCTATAAATGCTCCTAATGTAGCAGCTGCTAACATTGCAAATAGAGTTACAGTTTCAACTTTTATTACTGTTATAAATATTAACGCCTCAACAACTACCGGGATTGTACAAGCTACATTCAAGGTTCCTGGTATAGTTCTGTCTTTTGTTAGCTTAAAAAACTTAAGTAAAGCTGTTGTAGGTGCAAAGCTACCTATACCAAGGGTATCCAAGAAATTTGTTACAAATCCAACTGCACCTAATGCAAAGAAACTTGTTTTTTCAATATTTCCCTGTTTTGATGCTTTAGCATAATCAGAAAAGAATATTATTGCAAAATACACTGTCATTACCACGAGCAATCCTAATACAATTTTAATTACCATAAGCTCCCTCCATCCAATAAGTAGTTTATACTACTATTTTATTCTATTTTAATATAAAGCATTACAAAGTTTCAATAATTTTCTGAAAATTATTTTTTTATTTTAATACAAAACCATATTTAACTGGGTCTTCAGGGTCTATAAAGAATTGATTATGTCCTGTTATATATGCTGCTCCTGTTATTTCAGGAATTACTGCATCAAAATCTCCGACTTTAGTTTCTCCAATTACTCTTCCTTTGAATTTTGTTTGTATTATGCTTTCATATACAAATTCTTCGTTCATCTTTAATTCGCCTTTTGCATATAAAGTAGCCAATTTTGCACTTGTTCCTGTTCCACATGGTGATCTGTCTAATTGTCCTTGACCAAATACAACTGCGTTTTGCATTGTTGCATCTTCGCTCTTAGCTGGTCCATAAATCTCACATAAGTCTACTGTCTTTATATGTGGAAGTGTTGGATGTTGTATTTCAACTTGCTCATTTACAGCCTTTATAACATCCATTCCTATTTCTATTATCTTTTGAGCATTTGCCGGTGATATATCTATTCCTAGCTTTTCTGCCTTAACTATTGCAAAGAAGCTTCCTCCAAAGGATATATCCATTGTTACTTTTCCTACGTTAGGTACATCTACTTCTACATCTCTCTTATATAAGAAAGCTGGTACGTTTACTATAGTAACTTCCTTTGCCTTTCCATCCTCAACCTTTACACTAGCTTTTACAAGTCCTGCTGGCGCTTCTAATGTGAAGTTTGTTACAGGCTCTGTTACTGGTACCATTCCTGTTTCCACTGCTACAGTCGACGCTCCTATTGAACCATGACCGCACATATTTAAGTATCCGCCGCCGTCCATGAATATTATTCCTAAGTCAGCTTCATCTGTAGTTGGCTGAGTTATTATTGAACCGAACATATCATTGTGTCCTCTTGGCTCAAGCATTATAGCTGTTCTTACCCAGTCTAAGTTTTCTTCTAAGTAAGCCTTCTTCTCAGGCATAGTTTTTCCTGGAATATTTGGAACTCCTCCTACTACTATTCTTGTTGGCTCTCCCATTGTATGTGAATCAATTGCAAATATTGTTTTTGAACTTTTCATTTTTTAGTCCTCCCTTTTTCTCATTTTTAACTTTAAGAAAGCTAAAGCTTTTTTAGCGTCTAGCTCAACAACATTGTTCTCTCCTACAACTTCGGTTTCAATCCCCTCTATTGACTTATTAAAGTCAACTACAGTGTCCATATATTGGTTAGTAACTACAAATTGTGCTTGTGTCCCAACAAAGCTCATTCCTACTACTGGAATTCCCCTTTTTCCTATTTCCTCTAGGGCAGTAGCAAAGTCTATATTACTATTTCCCCAACCGTCAATAGATACTATTGCTCCATCAGCTCTCATAGCTTCTATCCAAGCTGCAGCTCTTTGGGCTGAAAACACTTTGTCTTCATTTTCTTGAGGAGTTCCTGATACTATAATTCCTAGAAGGTCTACATCTCCATCATTAGATACTACATTAAGAAGAGGATCTCTAAAATGATGCAGGGTAGTTTCCTTTGTAGACGGTCCAATTCCCATATTAATCCCCCCTAATTCATAGCTCTTAATGCTCCATCTCTATATTCATTTGGGCTTACTATCATAGGCACATTTCCCATATCTATAATAGATCTACAGCCTGAAAATCCACCTGGTTCTCTTCCAAACAATCCTGTATCATACATAGCCCCTTGACCTGCAACCTGTTTTAAGATTACTACCTTTTTCTTTCCTGGTTTAACCTTATCAAAATATTCATGCTTTTCGTCACATAGTCTTCCATTTACTTTCTTAAGATAATCTCTAATTTCTTGAATTATTCTGTCAGAAACTTCGTGAGCTGCCATAGGACCAGGTCTGCTGGTGCCTTTTCCAGACTTTAGTGTAACATCTACATGTATTAAAATGTCATTCTTTGCTGGAGTTCCAGCTCTATCAAATACAACTTGCTCTTTTAGTATTCCTTCGGATGAACCAAATTCTGCAACCTGTACTCCATCTTCATCTACTCCAGTGAGCATAACATTTACTCCTGTAAGAACATGGGTTATACCTTCTCCCATTCTTCCTAAAACCTTAGTAGCTATAGGAGAAAAATCCATTATTGAATTTACAAAGATATTATGATTATTAGGTGTAACAACATTTATCTTAATATCCTTTATAAGTTCTTGGTTAACCTCTAAGTCCTGATGTATATTTTGTCTTATATATAGTACACCATTTTCTATATAAGTCTTTGTGGCAAATTCTACTTTTCTTATGTGGAAAGTCTTTATAACAAGTCTTCTCATTACTATTTCATTTTCCATTTCATCACCACACTATTATTATTTTGCTTATTTATAACAATTTACTTACTAATGTTAACTAAATTGTGTAATTTTTAACTTGCAATGGTTTAACTAAACGCCAGCTAAGGTAAACCTCAACTGACGTAAGTTTTAATCTATCAGTTAGCCTAAGTTTACTAATTAAACCTTTGCTATATATTCATATGGCAATGGAACTATAGTTCCTGCAGTAGTTATCTTTGTGAGCTGCTCTAGGGCATCTTTTACTATTGCAGTTTGCATTACAATGTCATGTGGTGCACCTGCATTAGCACCCATTGGAACTCTTGGAGCAACTGCTCTTGGAGTACCTGTTTGTTTAACTACTGGAGGTAACGCTGCTATAACTATAGTAGGTATACCTGCTTCTTCAATTGCTCTCTGCACCAATACTGCAGAGCGGTGGCAGGTTCCTCATCCAGCAGTCATTAATACTGCATCTACTCCTTCGTCTTTTAAAATCTTAGCGATAGCTGGACCAGTTTCTTCTCTAAATTTTTGTTGGTTTCCACCGCCGCCCATAAATCCTATATGAGTTTCTGCAACTTCTTTTATAAAGCCTTCTGCTGCAATTTCCCTTAATCTATCTATTGGGAACATGCAGTTAATATCTTTGTTAACGTCTCCGTTATCATATCCGCCATGTGATACCATAAGTTCTCCTGATGGAGTATCTCCTGGTACTGTTCTATAAGTGAAATCTCCTGCTAAGTTAAATCTCTTATCTGACTTTAAGTGTACTCCTGCTGCTGTAGCTATTGCTACTTTCATATCCTTTAACTCTTTTGTAACTGGAGTCCATACTGGTGGTGGTGTTATAGGAACATATATTTCTGATTGAAAACCCTTAACAACAGTTAAATCCATTATAAATTACCTTCCTTTCTATTCCTTTTCTCTAAATTACTCACATACTTTTCGTTAACTTCTCCGGACAAAACTTCAATAAAGCTCATCCTAAATGCTACTTCCTGTCCTACTTTTAAAGGATAGTCAGTTATAAGCATTCTTAGCGGTATTTTAAGATAACCTAATCTGCCTTTTAAGTCAATTGCAGCACAACCATCGTGTACCTCAACAATGACTCCCTGCATTTCGATTATTTTATCACCATACTTCAATTCCATTTATATTACCCTCTTTTAAGAGTATTTCTCTTTTCTCTTTTCGCTCATTGGTAGAGAAGTTTCGTTTGAAACTCTATCTATTGTTCTTCCAGTAGCTTTTTCAATTAACTCTAAATTGCTATCTAAAACATTTCTGTTATATTGTCTTTCAGCAGCCTTAACATCCTCTCCTGCTATAGCAGCCTTAAGCATTGCAGTTCCTCTTACTGCATCCTCTGGACATAATGTGTTACATCCAAGAACCTCATTTTCTATACCTGCTTCTGACTTGTTGTTATCAACCATATACTTCATATATTTGTTACCAACAACTAAAGCACCTTGCACTGCACAGAAAGAGAATGCTACACAAGGTATTCCTCTCATACCAATCTGTTCAACGTGGCTTGCAAAATCTATATGGTTATTTCCAAAACCTTCAGTAGTTACGAAAGCTCCATCTACATCTAACGCTTCAACAACCATACCCATTCTTTCTGATACATAGAACTTTTCACTATTAATTTGTGGGCTTCCTACAAATAGTACACCACATAAATCTAATTCAGGATCATTCATAGCCTCAAGAACTAATGGTTCTCTCCAGTAATGTCTTGAACATTCTTTTGATGCAGGTCCTATACAAGTTAATGCGTGAATACCTCCATCTAATACTTCTAGTGGTGATAGCATTACAGGAACGTTTCCTAAGTCAACATTTGGTTTTCCACCTAATACTCCAACTGGCTCAACAGGAAGAATTAAGTTGTCGTGCATAGCACCTTGTCCCATTATTTCTTTAACAATTATAACTTTCTTTCTGCCTGGTCTTCTAACTTGCTTAAATTCATCTGTCTTTATTATCAATTCATCATTCTCAAGTTTCTTTAAAGCTTCTCTTATCTCTTGAGTTATCATATCTGAAGCTTTATGAGCAGCAAGAGGACCTGGTCTTTCCATATTAGTTTTAGCTTTAATTGTTACTTGAGTTTTTATTAATATCTCACCTTTATCTGGACAGCTTGGTCTTCCCCACATAATATTCTCATCTAGATATCCTTCTGATGAACCAAATTCTCCTATTTGAACTCCATCCTCATCTGTACCAGTAAGAACCATTATAGCTCCGTCAATGACTCTTGTTACTCCTGAACCAAGTTTTGAATCTGCTTCCTTTGTTGCTATTGGTTGAACATCCATTATTGTTTCGCTATATGTGTGGTAATCTGCTGGTGTTATTATATCTATTTTAATTCCTTTCACAAGCTCACTAGCTTTTACAGCATCTTCACAGATATTTTCTCTTATATAAAGAGTTGTTCCTTCTATCTTTGTTTCTGGTCCAAATTCTACTTTATCTATTTTGTAATACTTTCTTGTAAGACTTCTGATGACTTTTTCTTCTAATCTAGCTTCTTTAGCCACTGGAGCTTCTGTAGTTTCATTCTTTACTATTTTTTCAGCTTTTACCGCCATTGGCACTTGTGGTACAACAGGTGCTGAATAAGCTGTTCCTCCAATATTTAATGGAACTTCGATATCGATACCTTTTCCTTCAGCAATCTTTATCTTTAGAATGCTGCCAGATACACTTGTTGTTGCTTTTGGTGTTTCTACCATGTTTACTACCTCCTCATATCCTTCTAATATATCAGGTGTCACAGGAGTCAATGCTGGTGCATCAACCTTTAGTATTGCACCAATAACTTGCTCTCTTGATAGAACTCTATCATTTAAGGCTATTAGTAAAGAGTCCTCAAGTTTTTCAAAGTTCATTGGATTTTCTAGATCCTCAGCACTTATAGTTTCTCCTGCTTTTTTGTTATATTTTAAAACTGCTTTTTCACTTCCTTCAGTTAGTTCAACTTCCTCAACTTCTTCTACTTTTTCTTCGGAAGCTACTACATTAACTCCTTCCATAACATCTGGAGTTAACGGTGTAAGTGAGTCTATTGTTTTAGTTAGCTTTGCACCTAAAACCTCACCTATCTTCAAGCAGTTATCAGGTATGTTTAAAAGACCTGAATCTACCATATCCGGAAATATTGCCGGATCCTCTAAATTATCTGCTGAAATTACTGTCCCAGCTTCTGTTCTACAGCATACAACAGCCATTTCATTTTTTAGTTCTGCTGCATGTTCAGCGCTCATAGACATACTAATCCCCCCCTTAGTTTTCTTCTATTGATAACCTTCTAGTTAAAGGATAATCAACTGTTCTAAATACATGGTCTGTATGATGATATACAGGCAGACCAGCCTTTGGTGCAGATTGCATAACTGTATTTGAACAATCACTGCAATTTGAAATCAATATTCTTTCTGCTCCTTCTTTTTTCAACTGCAAAACTGCAGCAGTTTGACCTGGTCAGTCACCGGGAGTCTTACACTTATTTGCTCCTTTTATTTCTACTACATTCTTGCAATTAGCTACTGAAACCACTTCTGATTTCATTTTTTTTGCAATATCTCTTAGCCTATCTTCATTTGCTCCACAGGCACAAACAAGAAGTCCTAACTTACCCTTAAATTCTGGCAGTGTTATTGTTACAATTGCCCCACCGGACATTTTTGTAACAGCGGCCTTTTCTATAGCTTCGGCTTTTCCAGTGTATGGGCCACCTACTATAAGTTCACCATATTCACCTTTTATTCCTCCACATTTATCAATTAAACTTTCTATGCTTGTCCCTACAGGAATCTGAAAAAATACATTTGGCTCTTTTCCAGACTTTAATTTACCAACAACTGTTATATCCTTATCTATCACAGGCTTTCTATCCTCTACTGCTCTGGTTATGTTTGCAAGGGTTTCTGCATTTAGCACAACACATTTTGCTTCTACTGGAAGTTGAGTTGGTTCAAGCCATACATTAAGCAATTCATGTATAGCAGCTCTCTCCTCTCCCATTGGATACATATCCCTAAATTTCTTAATTTCTATGTCTGTTGAGTTTCCCAAATATGTTCTTAAAGCCTCGATAGCTTTTTTATGTTTAGACTTTATAGCTATATAAGCCTGTTTTGCTCCTGTGGCTTTCATCGAATATCTTATTCCTTTTACCACTAGTTCTGGCCTTTCTTCAATCATTTTAATGTTATGATGAAGCACAGGCTCACACTCAACACAGTTAGCTACTATGTATCCATCCGGAATTTGAGTTTTTAGCTTAATATGAGTTGGAAATCCTGCTCCTCCAGCACCAACTATCCCTGCTTCATATACGATGTCTACTATGTTTTCACACTGCTTAATCTTTACATATTCCTCTGACTGAACATCTTGAGCTTTTACAACGATTTCATTGTCTGAAACCCTAAACACTATTCCTGATACGCTACTGTGAATTTTAGCCCCAAGACCTTTTGGTTCGGCAATACACTCCCCTCTTTTAACTTCTTGTCCCTCTTTAACAATTGGAATATCAGGGGCTCCTACGTGCATCTTAAGAGGAAAACTATATAAACTTCCCATATCATCCCTCCTATTTTTTACTTACATATATTTTGGTAGCATATACCATGCCAGTAAATGTAATATAAGTAAATTAATTTATAACAAATATAAATAGCCATTTTTCAATGTATAAGCCATTGTAATAGTGGCACCTCTATTTTTACGTACATTATTTAAATTAAATATATTTGAAAAATTTGACACCTTGTAAACCTACACATATTTTACAAATCTACCCAAACCCAATCATTTCCTAACTTTTCAACAAAAAAACAACTGTGTCAAGGAATTGACACAGTTGTCAGAATATTGTAACTAAATTTCATATTTATTTAATTTATAATATAACGTGCTTCTTTTTACATTAAGAACTTTAGCTGCCTGTTGCTTATTTCCGTTAACCATACTCATAACTTCTCTAATAGTTTTCTTCTCAATATCTTCAATAATCTTTTCCAAATCATACTCGTTGGTTTTTACTTCCTCTTCAACATTAGAGTTTTCCAATATATATTCTGGAATAGAATCAACTGTTATTCTTCCATCGTTTGATAACACTACCATCCTTTGAATAACATTTTTTAACTCTCTTATATTACCTTCCCACTTGTAACCAGCCAGTATTCTATATATTCTATCATCTGTATAATTAATCTTTATGCCTTCTTGCTTAGAAACTTGATCAAGAAATAGATTGGCCAAATCCTTAACATCCTCTTTTCTGTCCTTAAGTGATGGAAGCTGTATTTGAACCACTGCCAGTCTATAAAAAAGGTCTTCTCTGAACTTATCCTCAGCTATTAGCCTTTTTAAATCCTTATTAGTAGCTGCAACTATTCTAGTGTCTGTGCTTATAGCCTTTTCACTTCCAAGCCTATAGATAACCCCGTCTTGGAGCACTCTTAAAATTTTAACCTGCATTTCTAAAGGCATGTCCCCTATTTCATCTAAAAATAAAGTTCCACCATTTGCGAATTCAAATTTTCCTATCTTTCCTTTTTTTATAGCCCCTGTAAAAGCACCTTCCACATATCCGAAGAGTTCACTTTCAAATAGGCTGTCCGGTATTGCACTACAGTTTATTGCTACAAAGTTACCTGTTCTTCCACTAGCCTCGTGTATGGCCTTTGCAAAAACTTCCTTACCTGTTCCGCTTTTTCCAGTTATAAGCACACTGGTAGAGGTTGGTGCTACCTTCTGTGCTATAGCGATAGCATCGATTATTTTCTTATTCTTACCAATAATTGATGAAAAGTTGTATTTAGATGCTATTTCATTTTTATAAGCATGCTCTAAAAATTCCACCTTTTTTCTTTCATCCTCAAGCTGTTTAGTCAAGTTTACTGCCTCTGTAACATCTCTATCAGTTGATACTACAGCAATTAAATTATTTCTTGAATTATAAAGCGGTACTACACTTAACGCTACTAGCTTCCCTTTTACTGGTTCATGGATTACATTCTCAATTCTCTTTCCTAATTTTAATCCTTCTAAACTTAAAGCATTGGGGAAAAAGTCGCCTATGAATTTATCTATAATGTTATTTGCTGTAACATTATAGAGTTTTTCAGCACTTCTATTCCAATACTTTACCAGTCCATTTTCGTCGCATATACAAACAGCCTCATGAAGGTTATCAAAAACATTAGTTTGAAGATTGAAAAGTTCATCCATTTTTAAGTAAAAGGTGTCCCGTAAGTTTTCACTAGTTAAAATTCCTATAACTCTTCCGTTTTCCACTACAGGAAGTCTTCCTATATTATTATCTATCATTATATCTCTTGCATCTCTTGCACATGTATTGCAATCTATAGTAACTACATTTTTATTTGAAAACTCCACGACAGGTGAGCTGAAGCATATACCCTCATTTTTTAGTTTTGCTATATCTTTCATAGTGAAAATGCCAATTAAGTTTCCTCTTGCATTTGTAATTAAAACTTCATCCCTATACAACTCTATCATTTTATCTAATGCATCTTTTATACTTTCGCTTACAGGCACCTCTATAAAATTTTTAGTCATAATATCTCTGACTTTATAAACAATAAGATCGGATATACTCATTTTTTCACCTACCTTAGTCTTTTAATTTAATTATAGTGTTATATCTGCTATATTACAATTGGAATCTTTTTATATATACATTCTAATATATCCTGGAAGCTTATTCTAGTGTCTCCTTTATATATATTAGTATAACACTGAGAGTAGATTTCGAAAACCTTTCCAACTCTAATCAAATTCATATCTATAACAGATAAATTTTCATCTTCTAACTCTAGGTAGGTTTTTTGAAACTCAATTTCCACTTTTTCTAAAAATTCATTAATCTGTATTGAACAGTTATTATTATTTTCTTTTACCCTAGCCACTATAATAAGGTCATAATTCATTTTCTCTCTTCTGTTATCTATAAGTCCTGCTCTTAATTCTGTATGTACAGGATATGTCTTTTCTACTATAAAACCTGAGTTAAACATAGGCTGGGCTAAAGCTTGCCAACCTTCTGAACAACTGTTGTTATATGTAAGTATTAACGGTGCATCCTCCTTTAGAACTCTTTTTATTTCAGTAAAACATCTAGTTAACTTGAAAATGAACTCATCTTTAGTTATTCCTTTTGCTTCACTAACAGTGACCTCGTTATCGCTTATTATATGTTCCGATTGAAAAAAGTCGTATTTATTCTCTAAAATTAATTTAGACCAAGAATAGAAAAATTCACTTAGTTCTCCATAATTGATTGCTGAATAGTATGGTGGGTCTGTAATCACTGCATCTATCGATCTTGAAGGCAAAAATGATAGGTTTTCAGCAGAGCCATACCTCAATATAGTGTTTTTATTTTTGCTAGTTAATTCATTAAAGTCACTTGCAAACTCTGAGTGGAACTCTTCATTCTTTATAACCTTATTACTGTTTTTTCCGTCTACAATTAGTCTTTCGTAGGGAAAGTAATTGAATTTTTTACTTTGCAAAATCCCTTTAAAAGATTTTGTGAAACTTCCTCTGCCAAACCTTGTTCCCCATATATTGTTTTCCACAGGATTCATCACAGGTGCCATATGATGATCTCCAAATAAAGGTTCAATTTTCATACATTGAGAGTTATAAATACAAAACATGTTATTAGCGTTAATTGTATTAGAAAAAACACAAAGGAATAGTTCCTTTATTATTAGGTCAGGTATTTTATCTATCTCTTCCAGTAACCTTGACAAATAATATAATTGTCTATCGTTAAACATTTGTTTCCAATATCTATAATTATGATTTTGTATCTGTTTGGTATTGTACCCATTAGGTATTTTACTATGGGGAATAAACCTCGAAATATCAACTGTTATATTTTTAGCTTTCTTTCTTATAGCATTATATTTATTCAAATCCTCTTTATCAGGAACTTTAAACCCCTTTTTGCCAGTATCAGGATCATAATACTGTATAGCATACATGCTGGAAGAAAGGGGAGTTTTTCTTTTCCTCATTATATCTCTTACTAAATTAAATTTTTCACCACAACCTGAACATATAAAGTTTCTACCTCTATAGTTACCCCTATCTTTTTTAAAATTAAGCCCGCAGTTACTACAATGCAACTCTAATTCATTACCTCTAACAATTTCCCCACATCGAGGACATATGTTATAGTTTTCAAAATTTTTTCTATGAATCTTGGTTATGGAATGTGCTGGAAATAGTCTTACATACTTTCCGCAACTAGGGCATTTAACCCTCTTTACCCAAAGTATATACATTATATCTACTTCTTTTCTAATTTTCTTATCTGAATCATATATTGTTGTAGTATAGATTTTTTTTATTTCTCTTCCAATGCTTTCTTCAAGTTTATGAAATTCCTCCTCTAATCTTCTTGTTAACTCTTCTATAGAATAATACTCTTCTCTCTTATTTCTATTTGGGAGCTGAAGCTCATTTTTAGTTATAAACCACGCTACAGGATTAATATCTATTCCTACAACCTTTCCTCCAAATCTTAAGGTATTTACAAGAGTTACTCCCCCTCCCATAAATGGATCTAATATTATCTTTCCCTTTAAAACATCATGGTTATCCTTGTAATAGTTATTACTAAACGTATCTATATTATCCTCGTCTAACTGCAATGATAAAAGTATACTTCTGAATATAGCATCTGTTTTCCTTCCAAACCACTTATGAACCTGGTATATAGGCTTCTTGCTATTTGCCTCTTTTTTAGAAATACCGGATATGAACTTTACGGGAATATTCTTATAAATCATCTTAACCATATAATCACCCTTGTATCAAAATAACATCTAATTATAATTATATACAGAAAATATTCTCCCTTAAATATTTTTACACAATTTTCAAATTGTTGCGAACATCATTTTTAACCTCATCCTGTTCTATTCCTATACTCTTTAACTTCCTTGATAATATCTCCATTGTTTCCTCTGGATTGTAATAAAACTCACATCCCCTGATTCTAAAAATATCCCACCCCATTCTTTTAAGCTCTAATTTTTCTTCTATACTCTCTTTCCTACTACTACTATAACTCCCCTCTCCCTCACATATAATCGCTGCCTCATTTCTTTCGCTTCTTATTATAAAATCTACTTTATATGTTCCTAAATTAACCTTAGGTATCACTGAATATCCTCTTTTAATCAGCATTTCATAAACATCTTTTTGAAAATTGGACTTAAAATAGAGTCCAAGATTATTACCTTTAATAGGTTGACTTTTATGGTTCAAACAATAGTTCAGTAAAGAATATCTTACACAGTCTACCTTTAAATCCTTCAAATCTATAGAATGAAATAGCCACATTTGATTTTTTGCTCTAGTTGTTGCAACATTAAACCTCCTTATATCTGAATCCTTAGTAAGAGACGTAAACTTTACATTATTTGAAACTACCATAGATAAAAACATTACATCTCTTTCATCACCCTGAAAAGAATAGGCATCCCCGCAATTAATTTTTCTTTTAGCTATTTCATCCTGTCCTAATTTTTCTCTTATCATCTCTTCTATTAAGCAGCTTTGACTCTCCCCTAAAAGAGATATAACGCCAAAAGTCATTCCTGAATACCTTTCATCTTTACAACACTCTACCATTTTGTTAACTAAACACTCTGCTTCTAAAACATTTATTGGTTTATACTTATCTCTATATCCTCCATCAACTTTTATAGCCATGACCGGTGGCTTCAAACCTTCCTGGTATCCTGCATGCCTTAGTGAATTTATCGACCTAGAATAGCATGTTTCATTACTAAAATTAATTATCTCAGGTAAACATCTAAAATGCTCCTTTAAAATTAATCTATTAGGAAATACCCTTAGAGCTGTATTATATAGGCTGGTATGAAGGTCAAACAACTCATTGTTAGGTATCTTTTTTAGATACCTACTGATTAAAGCTTCAACTTGTTCGTAATTAATTCCAATTGGTTCAGGACTTAACTGTTTATCATCACCAACTATAACAGCTTTTTCAGCTCTAGCTAATGCACAAATAGAAAATATGTTACTTTGACTACTCTCATCGATAATTATCACATCAAATAGATTACATGATAAACTTATGTTTTCAATTACAGCATTTAGAGGCATAATCCATACAGGTATAGTGTCTTTACACTCCTCCATCTCCTTTTGAGCTATTTTTCTATACTCTAATGCTGACTTTCCTGTTCCTCTACCAAGCTTTTTCATTGCTTGCATCCATGCAAAAAGACTTTTCTTTTCTCTTTCTGTAGTTTTTAATATCTGATTATATAGAGTTCTTTTTGCCACAATTTCCTCAATAATTTTTCTTTCTTTATCCTTTTCCTGATCTATAGACTTTTCTATATTCTCAATGTCTATATCATTAATTCCTTTCAATAAACTATTCCACTTAGCCCACCTCCATGCATTTACCCAATCTTTATAAAGAATGCTGCTGTATTGCCAATTGTTAATTATTTTTTCAGCAGTTAACGGACATTTCTTCTGTAGTTTTTCTATAAGAATATTTAATTCTAAAAACTTATTTTTTAGTGCCTTAACTCTTTCTATCTTATTTAAAGCATGTTTTATTTTAACGGTATCTAACTCGTCAACAGCTGTATATAATTCCCGTAATTTTTCATTGTTACAAAGCCACTTTTTTGTTATTTGAATATAGGCTTTTAATCTATCATATTCATCCAAATTTCTTATAGCTTCAATACAACTTATTAGGTAATCATAGCTGTCCTTCTTATACCAATTAATATTATTAGGGGCAGAAATTCTACCTAGCATTGATATAACCTTACTCTTATAGTTCTTATTCCAATTAACCATTATATTTAGCTTTTTTATATACTCTTCAATTATTAGTAAGTCTAAATTACTTTCTACTTCTGTAATTATTTTTCCACCATATTGTTTTACGGTATTATTCCATAGTGCTTTTAATTCTCTCCAAATTATTTTTTTTTGAGCGTAAAGCTTAAGAATCGATACCTGTTCTATACTTTCTATATTATTTCCATCAATTCTACACTCTCTAATAATATAGTTGCATTCTGGATGAGATAGTCTAAAAAACCTTCCTACCCTGCCTCTTAAAGTCAAGTTATTATATAATGTATTAAGGTCATTATTAAATCTATAAATATCAACATTTTCTGGGATTTGAACAATATGGTTTCCTAATCTATTTCTTATATTACTTAAAAGTGACATATAATCATTGCATTTGCGAGCTATATCATTAAAAGATTCATAAGCTATTTTATTATTGCTATAGTTACTTAATATGCCCTCAAACATGTCATTTTCCAATTCTTCTATTTTTGATCTGCATTGCTTCAATAGATTTAAAATACCATCGTAATTACATCTATTGTTATCAGGTACCCTCCATCCCTCTATATTACTTGTGTACTCTTTATAGTTATTGCTTAATCTCTTAAATTCAGTTACTACTTTACATAATTTATCACTAATTGATAGCTTGTCTACTGTAACTGCTATGCTATCATATAACTCCATGTCTTCTTTTCTTATCTCCTTTAACAAAGATAGCAACTTGTTAAATTCACTTTCATTTAGAGGTATCTGTTGTTCCTTTTCTACATTATCTTCTATCCAAGAATATTCATTACCATGCTTTGTGACCCATTTAACAGCGTCTATAACCTTATAGTTTTGTCCTTGAAAACTAAAACCTCTATTTTCAACTTTTTCAATTTCGTCAAGCTTGTTGTACAAAAACCTTTCAGTTTCCTTACAATTTTTAAGTTGCATTTCAAGTTCTTCTAGTTTCTTATATACTTTATTCTTATCCAAAGTTAAATTAGCCGCTGTTCTCTTTATAGATTCTTCCAATTCCCTTAGAGAATTAGTATCCTTTCCTAAAATACTTAAACAAAAGGGCCTTACCTGCTCCGGTATTTTTTCAAGTAAGACTCTCAAAGCTCTATCCGTTTCACTAGTTACAAGCACTCTTTTGCCATTTGCCATCAAATGACATATCAAATTAGCTAAAGTATGAGTTTTTCCTGTTCCTGGTGTCCCCTGTACCACTACACCATAGTTTTTACTTATCCTTTTAACAATTTCTTTCTGCTCATCATTTGATGGTAAAGGAAAAAACAACCTTTTATTTAGCTTGTTCCACTTTTTAACATCTTCCTCATCCTCACTTAATTTTACATCTTTCACTAATGCCTTTATTGTTTTTGGTATTGGGTAACCTCTATCTAACTCTCTTACAATGTTAGTAATTTCCTTATTCCACAGTTTTGCATTGTTCCTTTTTATTATAAACACTGAACAATCATATATAACTGGATGATTTGGTATCTCCAGGTTTGAATTGAAGGCATCCTGTTTTATTACCTTTCCATCAACACTTAGATATGCTGTTAGTTCAGAAAAAATATTAATAATACTTTCTGTTTCTCTAGGGTCTAGGTCAGTTTCTCTAATTCTACCTTCCATTTCCAATATACTTTTTAAATTGGGAACATCAATCCCACTAAAGATATCTGTCTCCATTAATGTTTTATGTTGTGGATTTAACGTAAAAACTTCTTTTTCAGAATTAAAATTCAGCTTCAGCTTAGTAGTTAAGATAGGATGGAGTATACCTTCATCAGCAACCTTCCATGCCATAAGTCCATGTCCCCAAACTATTTCTATGTCCTCATTTCCCTCATCTATTTCTCTATATAAACTAAGTAATCTTGTATATAACTCATTGGACTTTTCACCTACTTTAACCCACCACTTTTTATTTGGGTTTTTATTTATAACACATCCCTCTGTTTTTTTAAGCTGACTTTCCAAGTAAAACTTATCATATCCCCAAATATTCTTTACTACTTTTTCACCTAGTTTCTTTACATTAAGCAAATATAAGAAAATATCTTTAACACACTCTCTATAATCCATTTTATACCCTCCACAATTTAATCTGTAAGTATATTTACTTTTATGTAAAATTATACCATTTCATTTTAAATTGTTCAAAATTTTCGTTTACCATAATTCATTTTTTAATGACAGGGTTTTATAAGTATTACTAGAGTATTTTACATAAAAACAGTAAAAGACGACGTAACTTAGGAATTGTTCCCTAAATTACGTCGTCTTTTACTATTTACAAGAGTTTCTTTCTATTAATTCATGCTTAAGAACATAGTTTTTAAGCTCAACTTCCTGTTTATTTATTATTTTAATAAGCATTCTCATTCCCACTGATCCCATATCATACATAGGCTCGGCTATAGTTGTAATTTTAGGATAAAATACAGCTGCGGAATATATGTTATTAAATCCTATTACATCTACCTCTTCTGGAACCTTCATTCCTTTATCCCTTAAAGCATTTATTGCTCCCATAGCAATTTCATCACTAGCACAAAATACTGCATCTACTGTGTCTTTTTCTAAAATGCTTAGCATTCCCTCATAACCATCTTGAGATTTAAGTCCTCCAAAATATGCAAACTTATCATCTACTTTTAAGTTATTTTCTAATAGTGCTTTCTTATAACCTGTATATCTTAAAGCACTAGCATTTACTGCATCCTCATGGGTTCCTATGTATCCTATTTTCTTGTTTCCTTTTTTAATCAAATACTCTGCTGCATCGAAAGCAGCTTTTTCATTATCTATAGTTACGCTTGGTATATTGCCCTCTTTGCTTGTAGTTTCAATTAAAACCATTGGTATTTGCAGCTTGTTTATTAGCTCCAGTATACTTGGCTCAAGAGAAGTACTCATATATAAAACTCCGTCTACCATCTTTTCTCTCAGGACCCTAAGATACTCCATTTCCTTTTCAGGATCGAGATCACTGTTGCAGAGCATTAAATTGTAGTCATATATATTTGCCACATCTTCTGCTCCTCTTACTATTTCAGGATAAATCTGACTTGATATATCAGGTATTATTATTCCAATAGTCTTTGTCCTTTGAGTTTTTAAACTTCTTGCTACAATATTAGGTCTGTATCCTAGCTTATCTATGGCTTCTAGAACCTTCTTCTTAGTTTCTTCGTTAACAACATCTACGTCATTTAAAACTCTGGAAACAGTAGCAATTGATACTCCCGCTTCCTTCGCTACATCCTTTATTGAGGCTGGCATACTATCAACTCCCGCTCTATATTTTAATATACTTATAATTAATTTCTTACATCTAATATATAATTATTCTCTTGATTTATAATATAAACCTTTAGACAGGTTTTTATCCACAATTATTTCCTAATATTGTGAAAAAGTCTTGTCCTACTCCTAAGAATTTTACTATTAAATATTAATTTTTTTGGTGAATAAAAATGTGTATAAGATACTGAACTTATCTTATACACATTTTAAGTTACTATTTTACTACTTCTACAGCGATATTGAACTCTTCACCATTGATTTTGCATTTAGCATATTCTTTTTCTGCATTATAGATAATACCTACTGTAAGAGTTTCTTTTTTAACAGCTTCTTCGTGTTTCTTAACTACATTTTCTAAGCCTTCATTTCCAGAAACATAAAGATTGATCTTGTCAGCTACTTCAAATCCGCTTTCTTTTCTCATGTTCTGAATCTTACTTAGTATTTCTCTAAGATTTCCTTCTTCTCTTAACTCATCAGTAATTGTTGTATCTAAGACAACTCCTATAGTTCCTTCACCAGCAAATGCAAAACCTTCTAAACCTTGCATTGTAACAAGTAAATTTTCCTCATTTAACTCTATTTCTGTCTCTTCATCAACATATATTAATACAGTCTCACCGTTTCTAATTTTTTGTGCAAGTTCCATCTGATTCATAGCTGATATTTCTTTTCTTATAGCTGGTATCAACTTACCGTACTTCTTACCTATTACAGGGAGATTAGGCTTAATATCGAAGTTAACATATTTTGATAAATCAGCACCAAATACTACCTCTTTAATATTTAATTCATCCTTTATAATATCTCCATAGTACTCAGGCAGTGATTTTGCACTTACAAGCATTTCTAAAAGCGGCTGTCTGTTCTTTATATTAGCAGAGTTTCTAGCACTTCTTCCTAGCTTAACTATTCTATATGCCTCTTCCATATCTGCTTCTAAATCTCTATCTACAAGTTCCTCGTTGTACTCAGGCCACTTGCATAAATGTACACTCTCTGGTGCATCTTTATCAAGATTTACTACAAGATTTTGATATATTTCCTCGGTCATAAATGGAACGAATGGTGCAGCTATCTTTGTTAAAGTAGTAAGAACTCTATATAAAGTTACATAAGCCCCTATCTTATCATCTGTTAAATCTTCAGTCCAGAATCTAGCTCTGTTTCTTCTTACATACCAGTTTGAAAGTTCATCTACGAACTCACCAATATTAAGAGCTGCTTGAGTAATTCTGTAATTATCTAAGTGGTCTGCTGTCTCATTAATTAAGGAATTTAATCTTGACATAATCCACTTATCCATTACATTACCACTTACAAAATCCTTATAATCTAACGGATTGAAGTTATCTAAGTCAGCGTATAATATATAGAATGAGTATACGTTCCAAAGAGTTCCTAAGAACTTTCTTTGACTTTCCTGAACAGCTTCTTCATAGAATCTTGATGGAAGCCATGGAGCACTAGCAGTGTAGAAGTACCATCTAGTCGCATCTGATCCTTCGTTTTCTAGAACTACTGTTGGACTTAATACATTTCCTTTACTCTTTGACATTTTTAAACCATGTTTATCTAGTACGTGTCCTAATACTACACAGTTTTCAAATGGACTCTTATCAAATAAAAGTGTAGATATAGCCATTAAGGTGTAGAACCATCCTCTTGTTTGGTCAACAGCTTCTGATATAAACTGCGCTGGGAAATTTTGCTCAAAAAGCTCTTTATTTTCAAATGGATAATGATGTTGAGCAAATGGCATTGATCCTGAATCAAACCAGCAGTCAATTACTTCACTAACTCTCGTCATTTCCTTTCCGCACTTATCACACTTTAACTTAACTCCATCTATATATGGTTTATGAAGCTCTATATCTTCTGGTACACTTATTCCTTTTTCCTTAAGTTCAGCTATACTTCCTATACATTCCCTATGACCACAATCACATTCCCAAATAGGAAGAGGAGTACCCCAATATCTTTCTCTACTTAAGCCCCAGTCAATAGCACCTTCTACAAAGTTACCAAAACGTCCTGTTCTTACATTATCAGGATACCAGTTTGTTGCATTTGTATTCTTCACTAATCTGTCTCTTAGAGAAGACATTCTGATAAACCAAGTTTCTCTTGGGTAATATAGTAAGTGAGTATCACATCTCCAACAGAATGGGTATGAGTGTAAAAACTTCTCATCTTTATATAATAAATTGTTTTCTTTTAAATACTCTATAATCTTAGGGTCTGCTTCTTTTACAAACATTCCCTTCCATGGTGTAACTTCTTCTGTAAAACGACCTTGAGTATCAACTGGATTTACGAAGGCTAAACCGTATTTTTGGCAAGTCATATTATCGTCATCACCGAAAGCTGGTGCTGTATGAACTATTCCTGTACCATCAGTTAAAGTTACATAATCTCCGTGAACAACCTGGAACGCTTTTCCTTCTGGCTTTACAAATTTAAGCAGTTGCTCATACTCTAATCCTATTAATTCTTCACCTTTGAACTTTCTTAATATTTCATATTCACCTTCTAGCTTTCCTAAAAGTCCTTCAGCTAAAATTAAATGTTCTTCTTTATTTAACACTTCTACATAATCAAAATTTTTATTTATAGTTAATGCTATATTACTTGGTAGCGTCCAAGGTGTTGTTGTCCATGCGAGCATGTATTTATCTTCATTTTTTAATTTAAACTTAGCATAAACTGATGCTTCCTTAACGTCTTTATAACCTTGTGAAACCTCATGAGATGATAATGCAGTTCCACATCTTGGGCAATAAGGGACTATCTTATGACCCTTATATAAAAGGTCTTTATCCCATATTTGCTTTAATGCCCACCAAACTGACTCTATATAATTATTGTGGTAGGTAACATAAGGGTCTTCCATATCCACCCAAAAACCTATTCTGTCCGACATTTCTTCCCACTGGCTTACATAGGAGAATACACTGTCTTTACATTTATGAATAAACTTCTCTACTCCATAATTTTCAATTTGAGGCTTACCGGAAATCCCAAGAGTTTTTTCAACTTCAAGTTCTACTGGAAGACCGTGGGTATCCCATCCAGCCTTTCTAAGAACCTTGTATCCCTTCATAACCTTATACCTAGGAATTAAATCCTTCATAACTCTTGTTAATACGTGACCTATATGTGGTTTTCCATTAGCTGTTGGTGGTCCATCATAGAAAGTGAAATATTCACCATCTTCATTTAGGTCAAAGTTCTTTTTGATTACATCTCTTTCTTTCCAAAGTTTCATTACGTCTTTTTCCATATCTACGAAACTTCTAGAGTTATCAATCTTTTTGTACATGATATTAGCCCCTTTCCTTTTGTTATTGTAGATTTTTTACTATTTTTGTTATTTTATACCTAATACTTATAATTTACAAATAAAAAAAACTTCATCCAAATAGGACGAAGTTTAGTTCGCTATACCACCTATGGTACTAAAATAGTTCAAGTACTTACATACTCTATTCTTTAACGCAGAATTACGAAAAAACTTACTAAAAATCATTCAGTTTCTTAACTCCCAGGTGATTTTCTTTAAGCTCTTCCTATGGATTTCCACCCTTCTCCACTCTCTGTAAGTAACTTAGCCTAAATACTTTTCCTGTTCAACATTTCTTAACCATGTTTTTTACAAATCCTTGTAATTTGTTATTATTATATTATAACAAATTTATATTGTCAAACTTTTTATAAATATTTTTATAAATATTCATAGATTTTTACATACCTAGAGTTCTAAGTATTCCCGAGGCAACACCTTCTGCATATTTTGCCTGATACTCTTCGCTTGCTAGCTTGCTCTCTTCATCAGGATTACTTAAAAATCCAAGTTCTACTAGTGCTGCTGGAGCAGCCGTATTCTTTATAACGTAGAACCCTGCAGTTTTTACACCTCTATCATAGGAGCCTACTGTGCTTACTAAGCTCGATTGTATCTCAGAAGCTAATCTTTGACCTTCACTATTTCCCGCATAATAATAAGTCTCAGTACCATAAGCATTTGGTGTACCTGCAGAATTATTATGTATAGAAACAAAATATGTGGCACCTGCTTCATTAGATATGTCGCAACGTTTTTGTAAACTATCTATTACTTCCATCGGTGTAGAACGTTGATCTGTAGTTCTGGTATATACCACCTGAACACCACGACTCTCTAGTATTTTACCAGCCTTTAATGTAACACTAAGGGTTACATCATCTTCTTGCACACCAGTTATACCTGTGGCTCCTGTGTCTCTTCCAATTCCATGTCCAGCATCTAATACTACAATCTTGCTAGTTGTAGGATCTGGCTTAGCCTTGACTACTAAACTAAGATTTACAGGCCTTTCATACCCAGCCACAACTCCTTGATATGAATAAGTTCCTGCCTTAGTAGTATCTACCGTCTTTGGACTCCATATAACATTTACTTTTTTAGAACTTCCGTCACTCATCACTGCTGGTATATTCAAAGGAAGTGCAAATCCATTTCCCTCAACTACAGTGGCAGATAAATCTTGTACAGAACTTATAGTTAAGTTTTTAGTTTTATCTATATAACTTAGAGACTTTAATATACCATTAGCTATTGCAGAGGCACTTTTATTTTGGTAATCTTCTGTTCCTAAAGCTGCTCCTTCTTCTGCATTAGTTAAGAAGCCCAGTTGTACCATTACTGCACTTGCTACAGTTCCCCTTAATATTTCATGTTGAGCAAGTCCTACTTTTACTCCTCTATTTAAGCGAGAAGTTTGACCTATTAGCTCATCTTGAATTGATTGAGCAAACTTTTGACCAATAGTATCTGAATCTGCATAATAAGTTTCTATTCCATTTGCAGCTAAATTTTCTGGGTATGAGTTACAATGTATGCTTACAAAAAAGTCTGACTTAGCGTTGTTTGCTATATCAAAACGTGCCTTTAATTCATTATCTTTATTCCATGATACGGAATCGCTATTTCTTGTATAAACTACCTTTACTCCATTAGCTTCTAATATCTTTCCAGCCTTTAGTGCTACTGATAAGTTTACATCCTTTTCTTTTACCCCTGTTTGTCCTATGTTTCCACTATCACTTCCGCCATGTCCTGCATCAATAGCAACTGTATATCCCTTATCAACTACAGCATTATCTTTAATTTTAAACTGAAGTTTTACTGGTTTAATCAAGGCAGCACCATTTATAGCTTTTAACCCATCCTTTATGAATAAACTATAAGTTTTGCCATAAGCATATTGATTTTTAGGCACCATTGTTACAGATTTTTTATCTTCTCCAAGAGCTACAGTTATACTTACCGGCTGATCATTTTCATCAGTTACTGAAAAAACAGAATCATTTACCGTGTTTTCATCTAGCTCCTTATTAAACCTTACTGTCCATACCTTTCCTGCATCAATATCTGCTTTTATACCTTTGTCATCATAGGAAGCAGCTTGTACAAGATTTAAATTACTGCTGGCAATTAAAATGAATAAAAAACTTATTAACAAAAAAATATAGCCTTTTCCACTTTTCACATTATCACCTCCAAGTTTATATAAGATACTTTAAGTGAAATATATCCCAATAAGTATTATTCACCATATACTATTATAATATAAAATAACAGAATTTCACACTAAAAAGTGGCTTGATTTTGTTATTAATACAAATTTCACTTTCTTTTTTAGGTTAAATACAATATAACTTTAATATGATAACTTTGACATGTATTTACAGGAATGTTTCTTTTACTTATTTTAATAAAAGTAATTAAGGTTATAATATAAGTGTATACCTTATTTAAAACTGACAAATAAAAAGAAAGAGGTGCTTTTTGTGGAAATAACTTGGCTTGGTCATTCATCTTTTTTTATTAAGGACTCTAAAGGACGAAAGGTTTTAATGGACCCCTTTGATGAAAGCGTTGGATATGATGTATTTAAAGGAGATGTGGATGTTGTTACAATAAGTCATCATCACTTTGACCATGATTATCTTGAAAATGTAAATTATGAACATTCCATAGATAAAGCTGGCTTTTTTTACCTATCTGATATACCTGTAACTGGAGTTCCATCTTATCATGACAAAGTACAGGGTGCTAAACGTGGAGAAAATATAATTTTTATTCTTACTATAGATGACTATAAGGTATGCCATCTAGGTGACTTAGGTTATGTTTTATCACAGGATGATATAGAAAAGATAGGAAAAGTAGATGTTTTGCTTATACCTATTGGTGGTAATTACACATTGGATGGTAAAGAGGCTTCTCAAGTAGCTAAGCTGATTAATAGTCCTTTAGTTATACCTATGCACTATAAAACTCCTATGCTTTCTTTTGAATTAGAAGGACTAGAAAGTTTCTTAACTTACATGAAAAATGGTGAAAGAGTTGGCAGCAACAAGTTAACCTTAGAAGGACCATTAGAAGATACAAATAAGGTCATGATATTAGATTATAAATAACTTAGAGATTTATGAAATTTTTACTTGAGAACATCTCCAAGTAAAAATTTCATATTTTTTAATAATAAATTTAGTATCCTCTTTCTCTAAACCCTAAATATTTATTAACAAGATCCTAACCTTCCATAGTTACAATAGTTCCTGAAGATATGCTTTCTTTTACATCAATAATCCTTTGATTGCTAGAACCTCTAAACTTAAGACTATCATCTTTCTTATCTTCTTCAAACTTACCGTCAATTAAAACATCAATATTTGACAATAACTTTTCCCATCCCTTTTCTTTATTTGCTCTATCAATGATGCAATTAAATGTATATCCTGTGTAGCACCAAATATTTAATCCTAATTCTTTTATCTTCTCTGCCATATATGCAAACTCTTCTGCTTGCTCAAATGGATCCCCACCAGAAAAAGTTACTCCCTTTATCATAGGATTTTCTTTTATACTTTTTACCAACTCATTTATACTTTTTAGTTCTCCACTGTTAAAATCGTGAGTACTTGGATTAAAGCAACCTTTACAATTGTGCCTACATCCCTGTGCAAAAAATACTCTTCTAAGACCAGGGCCATTAACTAAGCTTTCATAAGCTATTCCAGCTAGCCTAATTTGTCTATTCACTCTAATCCCTCCTAAAAAATTGCCTGTTATAATTTTAAAAGACAGAGTATTCCCTGTCTTTTAAAACTATAATAAAATTAATAACTATTGACTGTATAAACCTGTTTATTGTTGCCATGTGATATTCTATCTGCTCTCTCAGCAACCTTACCTGAACCGAATCTTTCATCTAATGAAAGATATCCTGTTACTCTTGATACACCCTGAATATTACTACTTTCACAGTTTGGACACTTTTCTTCTCCGTGAAGATATGTTCCACAATCCCTACAATATCTTATGTGAAAATTTATTCCTATATAGCTTATATTCGTATTATTATAAGCATAATTTAGTATATCCATAATAGTCTCTGGAGATGGGTAATCATCTATCTCTATATAACTTATGTGTCCCGCATTACACAGCTTATGGTAAGGTGCCTCTATATCTATTTTGTCTTTTATTGATATAGGATATCCTACTGGTATATGATATGAATTTGTGTAGTAATCCTTATCAGTTACACCAACTACATTGCCAAATATCTTTCTATCTTGAAGTATAAATTTTCCGCTGAGTCCTTCTGCCGGGGTTGCATAACAACTCCAATTTAAGAGAGTCTCTTCTGTTAATCTGTCAGTGTATTGTCTAATATGAGATACTATTTCTATTCCTAATTCTCTAGCTTTTTCATCTTCTCCATGATGTTTTCCAACTAAAGCAGTTAGAGTCTCTGCAAGGCCAATAAATCCAATTGACCAAGTTCCTTGCTTTAGTATAGGTTCAATTGAGTCCTCTAATAAAAGATTTTCTGCTCCCTTCATTAAACCCTGTCCCGCCACGAAAGGTAAATCTTTTACTCTTAGTCTTTTTAGAATTTCATATCTGTGCATCAAGGATTCTTTAGCTAATTGAAGTTTACTATCTAATAGTTTAAAAAACTTATTTATGTCTTTTTTTGCCATAAGACCTAATCTAGGTAAATTTATAGTAGTCGGAGCGATATTTCCTCTGCCCTTTGTTCCTGGTTCTCCATTTACATTTGAGCAAACATAAGTTCTGCATCCCATAGTAGCAGGTATTACTCCTTGGTCATAGTAATACTTATTAAAATCTGCATCCAGATTCATGAATGTAGGATTCATCCTCTTAGCTGCTACTCTACAGGCTAATTGGAATAAATAATAATATTGATCTCCTTGCTCTGCATTTACTCCCTTTTTAACTCTAAATATTATATTTGGAAATATAGGCTGTTCACCATTTCCTAAACCTTTTTCATATTCTTTTAAGAATACTTCACAAACTAGAGCTGCATCTTTTGAGTCTGGTATTCCTATATTAATAGATGAAAATGGCACCTGGCTTCCAGCCCTTGAATGCATGGTATTGAGGTTATAAACTATTCCCTGCATAGCCTGCTCTATAGTTCTCTTAAGCTTCTTCTCTACCATGAGGTTAAGTCTGTCCTCTTCTACTCCTAATTCCCTTAATTCTTTTATCAATTCTTGTCTAGTAGGCTCTACGAATACACCCATATCATTGTCAAAATCCGGGTGAGATTGTCCACCAAACATATCATTTTGTGTAGATTGCAAAAGTATGCATGAAAGCTCTGCAGCTGATTCTATTCTTCTAGGTGTTCTAATAGTTCCATATCCTGTATTAAAACCCCTTTCCAGTATTTCCCTAGTGGGAATATGTAAGCAGTTTGTAGTTAAATTATAGCTATCAAGATCATGATAGTATACATCTCCATTCTCATGAGCCTTAGAAAGATACTTTGGCATATTGGATAGATTATGCCACTTATTTGATTCACTTGCGATTCTTAGCAGCTTGGAACTAAAGTTGTTTCCGACATTAGCATTATCTCTATCTGTCTCTACACCTATTTTCTCTATAGCTTTCATTAAATCAGATTTTATCTCTCTTATTTTAGTTCTTTCTTTTCTATAGTAAGAATAAGCAATACCTATTTCTTTATGGCTATTTTCCAAAAGGATTGTTTCAACAATATTTTGAATTTCCTCTACATTAATTTCAGTTATATTAAGTTCCTCTATTTGTTTTATAGTTTTTTTAGTTAGATCTATGAAGTCACTTTCTTTTAAGTCATATCCTATTTCTTCAGAAGCTCCCTTTATGGCATTAGTTATCTTAATTGAATCAAATTCGACCTTTCTGCCATCTCGCTTCACAACATGTAGCATATTACATACCTCCGAACTACCATATATTGTGCTAGACACTTTGCTATTATACTATGCAAAATTTTTTTAAGCAATTTTGAAATTAATATTAAGAATATATTACCTCTCGTTAGTCTTATTTACCTTTATATTATTTTGTTTTTTATTGCCGTATGAGATTTGCTATTTAGTGAATAATTCGTAAAGAATAAAAACACACTATTATTGAGGTGATATGAAATGCTTGGAAAAATAATTGACATAAATCTTTCGGACGCTTCTGTAAATTTTCACGATGGAAGGACAATAAATATTGATATTTATCAATTACCAGCGGGAGTTAGAGTTGGTGACACTGTAAATATTCAAACAGGTTCCATGAGAATGGTGAATTATAACTCTGCTCACTTATTTTAAGGTTGTAAAAGCTTGTAATAGTAAAATAGAACTAAGAAAGCACATCGGCTTTCTTAGTTCTATTTTATTCTACTATTATAGCATTTACAGGACAACTTCCCTCTGCTTCTTTTGCTGAATCTACTGCATTTCCAGGAACCTCATCTACAACTGCTTCTGCCTTTCCATCATCATTCATCTGAAATACCTCAGGACATACTGACGGACATAATCCACATCCTATACAAGTCTCTTGATCAACTACTGCTTTCATCTGTATTCCTCCTAGTATATTTAATATTTGAACTTTATATATTTATTGTTATCAAAACAGTGTTTATTTATTATAAAAATAAATAAAGATATATAATATTTTTTTAATATTATATATCCTTATTGATATAACTTATTAATGAGCCTTTCCCTTGAAGTTATCTAGCAATATGTCATACTGTCCTGATTCCATTATATAACTTTCTACTTTGCCATTTTCCATATTCTCTACTAAATCTAAGTTTATTGGTAACTCAGCAAGTAAAGGTAATCCTATATACTCTGCTTGTTCCTCTGCTGATTTTTTACTAAACACTCTTATTTTTTCTCCACATTTTCCACAGTTAATATAAGACATGTTTTCTACTAAACCTATTATATTTACATTCATCTTTTGAGCCATTATCACTACTTTTTTAACTATCATTGATACCATGTCCTGTGGTGTAGAAACTATAACCATACCTTGAAGTGGAATCTCCTGCATTATAGTTAAAGCTATATCCCCTGTTCCTGGAGGCATATCTATAAGAAGATAATCCAACTCTCCCCACTCAGTATCTGAATACATTTGTTTTAATGCACCAGTAATAACAGGGCCTCTCCAAATCACTGGCTGCTCTTCTTCATCCGTTAACAGGTTTAAAGATATGACCTTAATTCCTGATGACGTCTCTACTGGTGAAAATTTCACATCTTTAGTATCTGCAACCTGTTTTATATCTGCTCTTTGATTATTTATTCCAAAAAATCTTGGCATTGATGGTCCTGTGATATCGCCATCTAGTACACCAACACTATATCCAGCCTTTTTTAGCTGAACTGCTAGTAATCCAGTAACTGTAGACTTTCCAACTCCACCTTTTCCACTTATAACTCCAATAATATTCTTTATGTTTCCATACTTAGGAACTGTCTTAGAACAACTTGTTTCATTGCTATTACAGCTTCCCTTACTAGGACATGTATTACAGTTTCCCATTTAAATATTCCTCCTTTGATTTACAAGTAAATACTATCATGCTAAACACTTGAAAATTTATAATATATAGTTAACTCAATTATAACACTACATTTTACATTATAAAAGTAAGAACACCCATTAAAACCCATCAGGTTTTTCCTCAGAAACCTTTATGCTCCACCTACCATTCTCGTATTTATCAAATACATAAAACTTTTTCTCACTTTTCTCATTTTTATCCCAAAAAGTAATTATAGATTTATATAATGTGGATTTATATCCTTGAGTCTTTATTGTAACCCAAACATCATAATTTTCCTTGTCCTTATCTGCAATTTTAACACTCTTAAACTTATTGTTTAGATTATTCTTAAAGTCCTCTAAGTCAGTAGATAATATAAACTTTCCTGATTCCACATCATCTCTTAAGTTTATACCTACATTTGTATTTCCTTCCTTACCCTTTAGGTATTGACTTAAAGCATCTATTATAGAGCTATAATACACCTCACTAAAATCTTTTGGTTTTCTTATTGTCCAAAAACTTTTTATTATATCGTTATCTATTCTTTTAGATACGATATATATTTTATTATCACTATAAAGGTTTCCTGATTCTTTTTTATCTAGTCCAGCTACATAGCTAAATTTATGTACCTTGTTTCCTTCAATCATTTCAAAGACATAGTCTGGCTCTAGCGAACTTTTTGTTGTAGCTGCTTTAGCATTGGAAAGGATGTCATATAATTCACTAATTGCTTTCTTATCTGTAACTATAAATCTAAATCCCTGATCCCTTGTACTTTGTATTACAATTTTCTCTATTTTACCCTGCTTTATATATTCAAAATCAGTATTTTTAATCCCTAACTTTACTTTCATATCATCTAGCTTGGTACATCCAGATGAAAACATACAAAATATTAAAAGTACAACTAAAAATATTACTTTTTTGTTTCTTAAGTCTTGAAAGTTCTTATACAATTAGTTCTCCTCCTCATTTTTATTAAATAACAATACAGCACCACTGATTATATAAATATTTATATGCATAATCATTTAAAACTACAAATTACATTATATCATAATTAACATGAAAAAGTCCTTTTGTGATATTCAATCACAAGAGGACTTTTACTGGCAGCATGCTATTCTCTATAGTTTAGAGTCTGAACTATTGTTTTAAATACTGTTGGCATATTTTCTTTAAAATTCTCATCTCTCATGAAGAATGAAAATCTAAAGAATTTATCTTTATCCTTTATAAAGTATTCATATCCCTTATAATAAGTATTAGTATTGGTTTTTATTGTGTAGTTAACTAAATATCCTTCTCTATTATTTATGGTTATTGGACTGATATTGTAATCTTTATATTCATTTTGTTCACTGGATATCTTCTTACTTTCTTGAAGAAATGTTTTTAAATCCTTGTTTAGATTCCAAACCTCGATAAAGCCATGAACTTTATAATCTTTGTCCTTAAAGTCATTATGATATATTATTTCTTGTCCAGAAAAGTTTTGCTCTGATGTAGACCATTCTGATGGTAGTTTATAAGTCAGTTTACTGTCTAAAGCTTGATACTGTACTAACGAATTTATATTATTCTGCATAAGAGCAGCAAGCTTAAGCTTGGCATCAAAATGCTTTTCTAATCCTAACAAGACTAGCATAAGTCCGATTATTATAGTAGTTACCCCTAATCGCTTTCTGTTTATTATTATGACTTTCATAAATAACGCTTCCCTATATAATAAATATAAGTTCAGCCCTCACCTCCTGCACATGTTAATACATGATTATTAAATTATATGAAAATGGTACCAAAAATATTAAATATTTTTGGTACCATTTTGCGAGGTCATACATTATTTTTTTACAGGTATTAATATTGTAGAGGTCTTAAAATCATAAAACATAAGCCAGTACCCGAAAGTTTCATCTTTATCCACTGGTACCCAGGTAACAAAACCAGATCTTCCTCCAAAAGGCTGTTCTTTAACATCTTTTAAACCAGGCACTCCATAAATTAGGTACTTAACCTCTCCTGATTTATCACACTTATATCCAATTAAGCAATGACCATATTTTTTAATATACTGGAAATAACTTTGCATAGGATAGTATATTATTCTATGCCTATCGTGATCCCTCATATCCTGCATATCTTCTTTACAGCTAATAGGAACCTTGTACCATCTACATCTTTTAATTTCCCTACATATGCCAGGAAGTTCATCAAAGTCTTTTACTAGGCCTTTAAAAAACTTAGCTGTTCCTCCTCTTGGATAGTCTTCTTCATCGTTTCTATACTCATCAGCTTCACTATCACTAGTTTCATCACTTTGCTCGTTTTTATTATCTTCTTCTATAGATTCCTGATCATCCCTGTCCTGATTTTCCTCACCTAATAAAGGCACTGGCTCAGACTCTCTTTCTTCTTCAACTGAAGGCTCTGACACTTTCTCTTCCTCAGGGATCCTTGGAGACTCTTCCTCTCCATCTTCTTCAGTAGCCTCAACTATGTTCTCGTCCTTTATAACTGCATTTCTTATTTGCTGTAAATCATCCTGCTCTTCTGGAACATCTAAAGCTTCCTTTTCCTCTTCCTTAACACGTTCTATACTTTCTTCATACTTATCGAAGATGCTTTTTTCTTCGGCAGATTCTTTATTAATCACCTTTTCTTCTTCGTCAATACCTCTATCCTTATCTTCAATCATCTCAAAGCTTTTCCATTGAGGTATTTCTGTACTTGCAAAACCACTCATAACTGGTACTATATTACCACTTAAAACTCTAACTATAGCAGCCCCCGACACCTTATCCATAGATATACCACTACCTGCAACATTACCTACAGGATACTCATAACAAATGTCTGCTCTTCCATAATCATCTATGTTCATCTCACCAATCTTAATTATCTTTTTTACATCCTTCTTATTACATATTAAAACCATGTAATAAGGCGCTACTTCCTTTTTCAAGTTTTGCACATAGTACGATATTTTGCACTTGTCATTCTTTAATTCCAATTTAGCATAACCTGACGCTACCTTGTCAGAAGCTAGGGAGTATCCCTTTTCATCTTCTTGTAATATTATGAAATACCTACTATAACTCTTTTTTTGTGCCAACTTCGTATACCTCCATATATTTCATTCATTATAATATATGAGGTAATATTCAAAAAGTGAACAACTTGTCGGTAAAAAGATTATGATAAATCTAATATGCAGTCTGAAAGTCTTCCAAATTCAGCTAAAGATAGGGTTTCACCTCTTCTTTTAGGATCTATCTCTGCGTTACTAAAAGCAGTTTCCATAGTCTCCTTTGGCAATTTTAAACTTTTAAGAGCATTCCATAGAGTTTTTCTTCTCATATTAAAGGAATTTCTTACAATCTTAAAAAATAAATCTTTGTCTTTAACATCAACTCTAGGATTCTTAAGCTTATCTAGCCTTAATACAATGGAATCCACCTTTGGTCTTGGAACAAAAGATCCTGGACTTACTTTTCTTATAACTTCTATATCACAATAGTACTGAACAAGTATTGAAAGCGAGCCATATTCCTTAGTATCAGGTTCTGCTGCAATTCTTTCTCCAACTTCTTTCTGTATCATTATAGTTAGAGAGTCAAAGTTATATCCTCCATTTAAAAGTCTTGAAATTATAGGTGTAGTCACGTAATAAGGCAAATTAGCAACAAGTTTAACATTTTTTTCTTCCCCTATAATTTCATTAAAATTTACTTTTAATGCATCTTTATGTATTAGTTCAAAATTATCAAATTCTTTAAGTTCTTCTGTTAAAATAGGTATTAGGTCTGAGTCCAATTCGATTGCATATACCTTCTTAGCCTTCTTTAACAATTCTCTAGTTAATGTCCCAACTCCTGGACCTATTTCTATAACAGTATCTTCTTCAGTTACATTTGCACTATTAACTATATCCATTAATACCGAGTTATCAATCAAAAAATTTTGTCCAAGGCTCTTAGAAAATCTGAACCCGTATTTTTCAACTATATCCTTAGTAAGTAAATTTTCCATATTATTTCTCCTTATCTATTCTTTTTATTGCTATTATAAATTCATCTTTAGTTATTCCATAGTTATTAAGTCGAGTTAAAAATTGGGCAGCATTACAATAACCTATTCCTAACTCTTTACCTAAAGCATCTCTTTTTTCTTTTGAATTAGTATTTCCTGCAAGACCAAAAAAAATCATATCATTTATGTCGAATTCACTTCTTTTCTCTTTCAACTCACACTTAGCTGCCTCTAAAGCTCTTATTATAGTTTCTGGTTCAGCATTCTCCACTCCTATATCTCCGTCCTTTGTACCATCCTTTCGAGATATATAAGCATGCTTAATTCCTTCTACTCTTTTAGATATAATCCTTCTTATTTTTTCACCTGCAAAATCCGGATCTGTTAATACAATTACCCCTTGTCTTTTCTGAGCTTCTTTTATCCTATCTATAACCTTCTTATTTATTCCAAAGCCCCCTACTGCTATGATTTCAGCATCTACCGCTCTTTTAACTGCAGTAATGTCATCTCTTCCCTCAACTACAATAACTTCTTTTATCATAATTTCCCTCCGTTAGAATTACAAATATACTACATTAATAAGTATTAACACTTATTAATAATATCATAAACAATATAATGAAGTTAACTAAAAATGGTAGACATAGCAATTTTCTTAAAAGAAAAGTAGGAGCTACTTAAGCTCCTACTTTACTTAACCACATAAACATTTACCCATCTAACGCCCCAGTTGTCCGCTTCTGAACTAGAATTAAAAAACAAGTCTATTTTGTTTCCCTTTATAGCTCCACCAGTATCTTCTGCAACGGCATATCCATATCCATCAACATACAGCTTTGTACCAAGTGGAATAACTCTTGGATCAACTGCTATAGAGCTATAGCTACTACTATTTCTTTTTGCAACTGTTCCAGTTGCTGTAATTCCGAATCCGGCATTACCAGGACTTTTACCTGTACTTTCATAATCTGCAGTATACGCAGTAGCCCTCATCCTCATGGATTTTGTATAAGTAACTTTTCCTCCACGGGAAGGGGTATATGTGCTAAGTGTTCCCATAGCTACAACTTTTTGTACAGGCTGTTTTTTAATTATTTCAGTTATTACTTTTCTTGAAACTTCTTTACCATTTTCATAAATAACTTTGGTTACAGTTTCTTTTTCTCCTAATTGTCCCTCTTGTATAACTTTATTTTTGCCCTGTTCCATTTCATCATCTTTTTTTACAACCGTTGTATAATCTATCTTTTTATTTTCTTTTACTTCCTTAGTTTCTACTCTTGTTATTACTACTTTTAATCCATCTTTAATTGCTAAATCCTTTGCTGGATATACTTTATCAAAATCTTGAAGTCCTATTCCTTCAGCTTGCAACATTTTCTCAACGTTCTGTTCCGCTGACTCAATGGTTACCTGCCTTCCATCTGCCTCCACATGAACCTTAACAGCTCTTTTTATGGATATTTTCTTTCCTTTTTCAACTCTACTGTCCAGACTAGGTGTGGTTTTGTCCTTTGGTCCTACAACTATATTGTTATTGCTTAAAGCTTTTTTGTAAGTTCTACTAAATGTAGTAATCTGTTTATCCTGTCCATCAACAGAAACTGTTATTGTCTTCCTTGTGCTGAAAATTAATACTGTCAAAGCAATAAGAACTATTGATACTGACATGAAAATAAATTTAGGACCATTGGAAAAGTATTTTTTTAAGTAACTTGTGATTTTTTCCACCATAAGAATACCTCCTCCGGGCAAGAGCGACATCAATCATTATAATTGCTATAACTTCTTATGTCAAATATCACTCATGCTTTTTAGACTGTTTAATGCACATACCTGCATAAAACTAAAAAAATAAAATATTATGATAGCAAATTATTTTAACAGTCTAATACGGCTTTCGGTGGAATTTTGTTAAACTATTATAATTATATTCTCTATTGAGAATCTTTATGACAAAAATTAATTTTTTGTTAATATTATAAATATTCCTTTTTGATTTTACACTACTTTCTTATATTTAGCAACTTCTCAACATTGGAAATAGTCCAATTACTTACCTCTTCTGGTTTAATATCTTTAATTTCTGCCACCTTTTCTATCATATTCCTAATGTATTCAGATCTATTTCTTTTCCCCCTAAAAGGAACTGGAGCCATGTACGGACAATCTGTTTCTAATAGTATTCTATCAATAGGAACTTCTTTAACCACTTCTATAATCTTTCTAGCATTTTTAAATGTTATAACACCAGTAAAACCTATGTAATAACCTAACTTTAAACACTCCTTGGCAAACTCTACGCTTCCAGAAAAACAATGAATTTCTCCAGTTACTCCTTTAAATTGTTTTATTATGTTCAGAGTATCCTCATGGGCATCCCTGTCATGTATTATTACTGGCAGATTTAGTTCTTTTGCCAACTCCATTTGCCTTATAAATACTTCTTTCTGTATCCTTCTATCTGGATTCTCCTCCCAATAATAGTCCAACCCTATTTCTCCTATAGCTTTAACTTTTTGATTCTTAGCCAACCTTTTTAATTCGACTACCGTATCCTCTCCGAATTTATCTGCATGCTCAGGATGTATGCCTACTGCTGCATAAAAAAAATCGTATTTATCAGCAAGGTTAACAGATTGAACACACCCCTCTAAAGATGCTCCACAATTTAGAACTCCTATTACATTATTTTTTTTAAGCTCTTCTATTACTAAATTTCTGTCTTCATCAAACTGTTCATCATCATAATGAGCGTGAGCATCAAATATTTTAATTGCTTTATCTAGTTCTATGTTATCCATCATCTGTATCTTCTCCATTTCAAACACTTAAGTGTAAACTCTTTTGTTTTTAGTTAACCTAGAAAATATATATAAAATTGACAGCCACCAATATATTACCATTTTATTACATTTTTAATTATAGTCAAGCTATTTTTAGTAAAAACTCATTTAACTTCTCATGTAAACAAAATTCCCTACTTATTTACAAGTTTTGTTAATAAAAATACCCTATAGGATTATTATCATATAGGGTATTTCTAAATCAATTTGTTCTATAGGTCAGTCTTTCTTCTAATAATCCTCATAGTAAATGATAATTTATATACTTTTATCTAACTACGCTTCCAGTTGGAAGTTCTCCAGGTATAGAAACGGTAAATAACTTACTATCATCATCTGTAGAAGCTGCTAGTATCATTCCCTGTGAAAGTTCTCCTCTAAGCTTAACAGGTTTCAAGTTAGCAACTAATACTACATATTTTCCTACTAAATCTTCAGGTTTATAATGCTTAGCTATACCTGATATTACCTGTCTTTCCTCTCCATTTAATTCAACCTTTAACTTAAGAAGTTTTTTAGCTCCTTTTACAGGTTCACACTCTAAAACCTTAACTACTCTTAAGTCTATTTTTTCAAAATCCTCAATGGTTATCTCTTCTTTTAAAGGTTGCATTTTAGGTTTATTCTCACCTAACTGCTGTTCTTTAAGAGCATTTAACTCTTCAATTTTCTTTTCTACGTCTATTCTTGGGAATATGATTTCTCCCTTATTAACCTTTGTTCCTGCACTGGTTCCATCAAAAGCGGCTACACTATTCCAACTAGTTAGCTCTACATTTAACTGCTTATTGATTTTTTCACTTGTTTCAGGAAGGAAGGCTGAAAGACATACGGAAGTTATTCTTAAGGATTCTGCTAAGTTATAAAGCACTGTTCCAAGTCTTTCTTTATTTGATTCATCCTTTGCAAGTATCCATGGAGTAGTTTCATCTATATATTTGTTAGATCTTGATATAAGCTCCCATATACTATCTAATGCTTCAGGAATTCTCAAGTTATTCATATTCTTTTCTACCTTTATAGGAGTTTCCAAAGCAAGGTTTATAAGTTCGTTATCAATAACATCTTTTGCTGTTGGTGCTGGTATTATACCATCAAAATACTTTTCTACCATTGTGCAAGTTCTTGATAAAAGATTACCTAAGTCATTTGCTAGATCTGAGTTTATCTTCTTTATAAATATCTCATTGTTAAATAAACCATCTGATCCAAAAGGAATTTCTCTTAATAGGTAATATCTTACAGGGTCTGTTCCGAAATGGTTTACTAAAACTACTGGATCCACAACGTTTCCTTTAGATTTTGACATTTTTCCACCGTCTACTAAAAGCCAGCCATGACCAAAAACCTGTTTTGGAAGTGGAACTCCTAGGGCCATAAGCATAATTGGCCAATAAATAGTATGGAATCTTAAAATATCTTTACCTACTAAATGCACATCTGCAGGCCAATATTTGTTATATAGTTCATTATTTTCTCCTGCATATCCTAATGCAGTTATATAATTCGCTAAGGCATCTATCCAAACATATACAACATGCTTTTCATCAAAGGTTACAGGAACTCCCCAATCAAATGAAGTTCTTGATACGCAAAGATCTTGAAGTCCAGGCTTTAAGAAATTATTTATCATTTCATTTTTTCTTGATTCTGGTTGAATGAATTCTGGATGGTTTTCTATATGCTCAATAAGTTTTGGGGCATACTTCGACATTTTAAAGAAATAAGCTTCTTCCTTTGCCTTTTCAACAGGTCTTCCACAATCTGGACACTTTCCATCTGCTAGCTGAGTTTCTGTCCAAAAGGATTCACAAGGTGTACAGTACCATCCTTCATAAGAGTCCTTATATATATCTCCTTGATCATATAGTCTCTTAAAGATATCTTGAACAGCTTTTATATGATAATCCTCTGTTGTTCTTATAAACTTATCATAGCTTACATTCATCATTCCCCATAGATCCTTGATACCTGCTACTATTTCATCCACATATTGTATCGGAGTAACCCCTTTAGCCTCTGCTAGTCTTTGTATCTTTTGACCATGTTCATCAGTACCTGTTAAAAACATTACATCATAACCTGTAAGCCTTTTAAATCTTGCTAGAGCATCTGCAGCTACAGTAGTATAAGTGTTTCCTATATGCAACTTTGCTGATGGATAATAAATCGGTGTAGTAATATAATATGTTTTTTTGTTCATTAATTTTTCCTCCTTTATTTTTCAGTTTTTAACTTTGAGATTAAATTTTTATAATAAAAAGCCTCTATACGAAGATATCCTTCATATAGAGGCGTGCTTACGCTTTACCACTCTATTTTATCCTTACCTCGCGATAAAGACCTCAATAAGTAATTGAAATTTAGCATTTTCCTAAAATTCCTTATTACTCTGCAAAATAACGGTTGCTTCCGTGCTATCCTACTCTATTTTTAGATAACCTGCTCTGGAGCCATGTTCATAAACTATTGTGTCATCGGTTTTCACCACTTCCGACTCTCTTTAGACATTTTCATTTACTACTCTTTCCTTCATAGCATTTTAAATTAATAATATGTTATATATTCTATACTGTCAATATGATGTCTAAATTTTTAATAAATATTCCTTTTTACACCTAATAGTTTTATTTTTTACTAATTCTATATAGTTCTAGGTTCCAAACAAGTTTTATCTTAGAACATAATTTTCACAATATTTATCGCCAATATGACACATATCATATCTGCCATTATAGCTACCCAAAGGGTATGTCGTATTTTCTTTATCCCAACAGCTCCAAAGTATACAGTAAGGGTATAAAATATCGTTTCAGTAGACCCAATAATTATTGATGCAACTCTCCCTATGTAACTATCAGCACCAAACTTATTTAATGTTTCTGCAAAAATCCCCATTGCTCCACTTCCTGATAAGGGCTTAACGAGCACTAAAGGCACAACCTCCGGCGGAAGCCCTATGAGCTTAACCACTGGTTTCACTATACTTATGAAATAATCTAATGCATTAGATTCCCTAAAGACCCCAACTGCTATAATCATCGCTAATAAGTAAGGAAAAATTCTAACGCATATATATAGTCCTTCCTTTGCACCTTCTACAAAGCATTCATACACTTTTACCTTCTTAATCATCCCATAGGCAATGATTAAGAAAATAATAATGGGGATTATCGATTTTATGATGTAATCCATGCTATTTCCTCCTTAAAAATACCTTTGAAGTACTTTGCACATCGTTACTCCAAATATAGCCGCTATTCCAGTAGTAATAATTGATGGTATTATAGTTTCTGCTGGATTTTGAGAACCAACAGCTGCACGTATAGAGATAACTGTAGTTGGTATTATTTGAACACAAGCTGCATTTAAAACTAAAAATAGGGCCATATCATTACTAGCTACACCATCTTTATTCTTATTAAGTCGTTTTAGTTCCTCCATAGCTTTTATTCCAAAAGGGGTTGCTGCATTAGACAATCCCATCATATTAGCAGTAAGATTCATAACTATAGCTCCCATTGCCTTTTCATCCCTGGCGGCTTCCTTAAAAATGAGTCTCAACAGCGGCCTTAGCAGCTTTGCCAGTTTATCTGTTAGACCGCTTCTTTCTGCAACTTTCATAACTCCACACCATAAACACATAATACCAGCTAGTCCAATAACAAGTTTTACTGTTGAATCTGCTGATACTATAATAGATTTTGATACCTCTGCTCCCCTTCCAGTAAAAATACCAAAAATAATTCCGATAGCTAAAATAGAAAACCATATAAAGTTAATCATATTGTTTCTCTCCTTTTATTAATTGTTGACACTACTTATCATTAATGTATATGATAGAAATTAGCCAGTATTGCATAAATATTATGCTTTCATTCTATTTACTATTGAAAATAAATTTTAAGAATGTTAACATTTATGATGTGCATTATTTTTATAATTGGAGGTTAGAGATGACCATTAAGGATATAATGAAGTATATAGAAAGTGAGTACTATGTTATAAATGATACTCCTTGTGAAATATGTGGTGGAGGGTACATAGCTGAAAGCTTAAAGATTGATATTGTTGATGACGTACCTTATGACGTATGTGATTGTATCTGTTCAAGTTGCGGCTATGAAAAAACCTTCGAGTTTTGTGCACCATTTATAGATGAGGATGGATTTAATAAAGCTAAAAATATGCTAAACTAAAGGAGAGTTCATATGAAGGAAAATAACTTAAAATTAGCTCAACAGGATATTGATGAGGCTCTTTCAACTATTGAATACATGGAGAAAAGTCTTAACAACGAAAACCTTCCTAAAGATGTTTTAAAAGAAAAATTTATGTTTCTTGCAGAAAAAGTATCACAACTCGAAACAATTTTAAAAGAAGAAGGTATTCTTGAATAACATAATATAAATAATAAGCAGCTAGATTTACTGGTAAATCTAGCTGCTTATTATTTATATTCCTACTTATACTTAGGTATCTCAAAACTTAATACAGGATTTTTAACTTGAGACATAATATTATACATTCGTGGAATTTGCTTATATGCCCAAGAAACATCAGTTGCATACTGGTGAGTTCCCGGTTTTTCAGGATTCCATCTCATCTTATACAATGTATCCTGTTTACCATTTGGATTATTTATGTATCTTGGTGAAATCCATTTTGCTCCCCCCATAATCGCTTCTTCCGGAGAAAACCATTTATTTTCATAGGCAGTTCTAGTTCCATTCAAATTAGGCTCTACATCAAAAGCACCTATTCCAAAAAAATTATATACTGGCACACCGTAATATGGGTTACCACTACTATCGTTAATTCCCCCATTAGCTAATTGAGATTTTCCATTTCCCGTTTCTAATAGCGCATGAGAAACTAGATAAGCAGGATTTATATTGGCCTCTTTAGCTGCATCTAAGAATACTTGTCCTTTTCCTTCTAATATACCCTTTCCTTTTAATATGTTATCTAAATCCTCTGCAGTAATGCCTTCGGAGTAAGTTAACTTTAAAAATTGGTATTTTCCATAGTTATCTAAAAAATTACTAGGATTAACATAATACTTAATGTGATTCTTACTTGCTTCATTGCTCATATCGCTATACTCTACAAAAACCGGTTTTGACTCTACATTCTTCTGAATATTAATCATTTCATCAAGAGTAATACCGTAATTAGAAACTTGGCTATCTCCTATATTTGTGCTATCAACAACTCTAAAGTAATCCACGTAATAGTTATCATAATCAGTGTTTATATCTTTATGAGCTCCTGCGGTGTTTGCTCTCTTACTATATACTACAACTTTGTACTTCTCACCACTTGAACTACCTGTTAGTATTTTAGATGATGTAATTTTACCACCTTCAGCTGATACATATCCGTCTGTTAATTCCGTATATACATCTTTGTTATCTGCGTAGTTATGTACAAATATTCTATACTGTGCATCTGTTCCACTTTTAGAGTTTATAAAAAACACTGGTTTTTGATTTGATAAAAGAGAATTATAATCAAAACTTAATGATGCTATTTGCGGTACTCCTTCATAGCTTGTACCATCTGAATATTTGTTAATAGTATTAAATTGCATATTTATGGTTTTTCCCAAACTTTTTCCTGAGATTGATTTAACATCAGGACTTATTACTAGGTTATATTTTTTATTAGGGTCATATCCTGATACTATGGGACTTACCAATACAATATCTGAACTAGCCCCTATAGATACATTCACAGGGATAGTTTTGCCACTATCATCAGTAACTAATATATTCTTATTATTGACTGTTTCCATTTTTAATGGACTATTGAATTTAACAACCCATTCCTTATTTATATCTATCCTAGGCGAACCTTCTGATAAATAATTAACTGCATAAACCTTCGACTGAATCAAAGATAATGAAAATATTAAAGAACAGGTAAGAGCCTTTAACCTCTTATTCATGTTTACCCCCCCAATTTCATTCCTACAATGTTATTATAAGGAAATTAAAAAGTTTTTTCCAACATTATTTTTAAAAGCTTAAAATTTGTATTTATATATTTTAAACAGAATTGTTTATTAAGCTTTAATTTCGTTATTAAATCCTTAGTTAATAAACTATATATAAATATTATCTTACTTAATAGATAATACTTTAGAATTTAGGTATAATAATTTACTGTAAAATAAATTAAAGAGGGGAGAATTTATTCAGTTGAGAAAATATCTAATAAATCATGAAGAAATGACCAACTCAGTAAGAATAAATAAATTTATAAGTGAAAAAGGCATATGCTCAAGAAGAGATGCTGATAAACTAATAGAAGAAAAACGAGTTACTATAAATGGAGTCATAGCTGAGACTGGCTCAAAAGTTGGCCCAGATGACGAGGTAAGACTATATGGAAAATTACTAAGAAAAAAAGAGAGCAGAGTATACATAGCTCTAAATAAACCTGTTGGAATAATCAGTACTACCGAGAAAAAAGTAAAAAACAATATAGTTGACTTTGTAAATTATCCAAAGCGAATCTTTCCCATTGGACGACTAGATAAAGATTCAGAAGGACTGATATTCCTAACTAACGACGGTGATATAGTTAATAAAATTCTACGGGCTGGAAATAATCATGAAAAAGAATATGTAGTTACAGTAAATAGACCTATAACTTCTGACTTTATTAAAGGTATGTCTTCAGGTGTTAAAATATTAAATACAGTAACTAAACCTTGCATAGTAAAAAAGGAAGGCACCAATACTTTCAGAATTATTTTAACTCAGGGTTTAAATAGACAGATAAGAAGAATGTGTGAAGCCTTCGGATATACCGTAATAAAATTGAAAAGAGTAAGGATAATGAATGTAACTTTAAAAGACCTTCCTAATGGAAAATGGAGATATCTAACTTCAGATGAAATGGATACAATAAATAAGTTAATTTCAACCTCCATTAAAACAGAAGAGGCTTCTATATAAAGCCTCTTTCTTATTGTTATTAATTAGTATTATAATTTGGGTTAGTTAAGCGCCTTTTAAATTCTGATAATCCGTAATTAGCACTTATATATACTCTGTTTAGTGTAAATATGTCCTGTGTTTTATTGGACCATCCTCCCTGAGTGGTAAAGGACATATTGTAACCTGCATACTTTGATGCTTTTACTGTATCAGTGTTGTATTTTCCAAAAGGATATGCTATGTATCTTATTTCTTTTCCTAATGCTTCCTCTAGGTATTTTTTAGATCTTGTAATTGTATCCAACTGTTTCTCGTAAGAAATCTTATCTAATTGCTCATGAGCTACTGTATGACTTTCTATGTCTATTCCATTTTGTTCCATTTCCTTCAACTGATTTAAAGTTAAGTAATCCTTTTCATTGTCAATGGCTCCTGTAATTACGAAAATAGTTGCATTAAACCCAAATTCTTTTAATATGGGATACGCATTTTCATAGTTATCCTTATAACCATCATCAAAAGTTATAACAACTGACTTTTCCTGTATAGGTTTATTGCTTATAAAAAAACTATAAAGCTCATCAAGGGTTAAAGTAGTATAGTTATTATCTTTTAAATACTTCATTTGCTCTCTAAAGTTTTCTTTAGGAATTCTTAATTCATTTCCTTCTTCATATGCTATTGAATGATACATAAGAACTGGTAGTGACCTATCATTGTATTTTATGTTTACTCCAGCAAATTCTCTTTCCTTCTTTTTATTGATTTGAGGTTTATCTGATACTCCTTCATTTGCTTTGGTTTCATTATTCTGAATAAGCTTAGTGTTATTAGCTTGTTGATTATCGTACTGCCTTAAGAGATAAAATATACTTACTCCTATAATTACGAGAAAAATAAAAATCCACAAAAAACCTTTATACTTTTTACTCATACTTTCACTTCCTCTAATGTATTTTCTGAACATTAAAATATTTGTCATAATTATAATATAAATATTATATGATTAATAGTATGTATTGTTATTATCTTATCCACAACATTAATGCCTGACCTGTGAATAACTTGTTAGTGTTACTTAATATCAATTATTATTTTTCTACTTTTTTGTCACTTCTCTAATACCTTTGATAGTATCAACAAACTCTATTATTCAGTCTATATCGCATTTTACTACAAATTACTTCTAAAATCTGTATCTATTAATATAACTAACTTTTTAAGTTGGTTATATCTTCAATATCTAACTTAAATAAACTTATTCACATTATCCACAGTTTGCCTGTTTATAACTTGTGAAATTTATGTTGAATAATATACTTGTCTGAATATTCCGTCACATATTTGCTAATTATCCATATTTAACATCACTTATTATACACATTATCCACAATTTTGTGGACAACATGTGGATAATGTATATTATTTTCCACACTTTCTATTTCATATAATAATTCTTTATTATCCTATATCTTTCGAGAATATGCTGTCGTAAATCAGATTATTTTATACGGTATTTTTATTTAACTGGTGTACTGCTGTTTATATGAATTTTTAACTTATTTAGTTTAACCAATTTTACCTTACATACATATAATATTATTAGCTATAAAGATGTAAAGCTCATTTAAATAATACGCCCTTTCTTTATATGCCTTTAACCTTTTTTCCTTTAACTTTATTCTGGGGACTCCTGTCCCCAAACTTTATTATCCCTTTATGACTTTTAAGCTTAATACATATTTTCTCTAATGGAGTTCATTATAAGTTATAAGATACCTGCTCTTATAGACTAGTACATTTAAATTTGATATAAAAAATATACATAAAAGTCAAATTATTTCTATAATTTTCTTAAAATTCCAACTGTTTTGTGCTATTATTTTATTAGGAAGATTTATATTATGAAAGGTAGGGCTGTTTATGGTTAGTAAAATCATTTATGTAGATTTTAATAAAAATAAAAAAGATAAAAAAGAATCATTCCTTT
This sequence comes from Clostridium sp. CX1, assembly GCF_025398335.1. GTDB lineage: Bacteria > Bacillota > Clostridia > Clostridiales > Clostridiaceae > Clostridium_AM > Clostridium_AM tanneri. The sequence goes on along the minus strand of NZ_JAODOO010000003.1, from coordinate 22,320 downwards.
CATTAATAAAAAAGAGGTTAAAAAACCTATTTAGCTCTCATACTCCTCCTTCTACCCCTGACCCAGATAGCGACAAAAAAATTATATATTACAACAAAGGGATATCCTAGGTGCTAGCGCAGCACCTTTTTTGTTATATTTAAAACAAATCATATTTAACAAGCTCAATGTGTTGAATTCTTATATAATCTATATCACTTCATGTTAAAATATAAATAAAAAACTCAGGAGGATTTTGTTTATGAGAGTAGGAATTGGATATGATGTACACAAACTTGTTGAGGATAGGCCTATGATAATAGGTGGAGTAACTATTCCCCATGTGAAAGGATTGCTAGGTCACTCAGATGCTGATGTTTTAATTCATGCTATAATGGACAGCCTGCTTGGTGCTTTAGCTTTAGGTGATATAGGCTATCACTTTCCGGATACAGATACAAACTATAAAAACATCTCTAGCCTTTACTTGCTTAAAAAGGTATCTAGTCTTATAGCTGATAATGGCTACGAGATAGGAAATATAGATTCTACTATAATAGCTCAAAAACCTAAACTAGCGCCTTACATATATGATATGAGAAGAAACATCTCGGAAGCCCTTAATATTAACATAGATATGATTAGTGTAAAGGCTACTACCGAAGAGGGCCTTGGCTTTACCGGTAAAGAGGAAGGCATCGCAGCTCAAAGCATCTGCTTGCTTAATTCCATAATCTCTAAATAGTAAAACACCCCTTTAGCTGCTAGGTTAAAGGGGTGTTTTATAATACATAAACCAACATTTATGACATACTTTCTTTATCATAACTATTAACAATGTGTTGAACTAATCTTTTTATTGCACTGGCTTGACATATCAAGGACATAACAGCGAAAAATACTAATATTCTCTCTTGATCCTTCGACTCTAAATCCATTTCCTTAATTATATTTTGTAGTCGTTCTTCATTAAAATGCTCTCTTGCTAGAATATCCTCAAAGCTATCTTCCTGGATATCAGAGAAAATCTTATAAGCTTTTTCCCAAGATATAATGTCATCATCACCATTATTTATTTCATTAAAAGCTAGATGAAACACACTTTTTATCTCCTCAGTTGTTAATATAGGTCTCATATAACTTAGAAGTACAAGCTGAGCTAAGTGTACTTTAGTATAACCTCTTTTCTTACCATCCTCAGGCTTAGATATAACTTCGTTTTTAATATAATTTTGCACTATATTATTAGTATATTTATCACCTTCGAATTTATCATTTAAGTAATCTATTACTTGTGATAGAAATAAATCATATCTAGGTAAATCATCATAAGGAACTATAGTATTCTTTGACATTTCTTTTGCTGTTTCATTTATATACTCAATACTAAACTTTCTCTTAGTCAATTTTATAATCTCCTTCTACAAATATATTATATTAACATTATAAGTTATGAATAAACCCTTTACAAGTTAAATATTATAAACTAATGTAGTACAATTAGACAAAATAATAAGGAATAATGAGCTATTGAAAGATTTAGTAACTCTTTGAAAGCAAATCGTGTTAAATCTCCTAAAATGAGTTAATCTAAATATTGTTATATAGTATGTTATACTATATAATATATTCATAAGCTAATAAATGAAAACTTAATATTATTTTTAACCTATAACTAAGGATAATATGCTAACATATAATAAAGAAAGAAAATTATTTCTCTTTATTTTGGGGGGCGATTAAAATTAATAAAAAACGGTTTTTCATATGTCTACTGCTTGCTTTTCTTTTTATATCTGTGGACATTATTACTCCTGAGTTAAGGAATTTTATGGGATGTACCAATAATTCTGCTACTGTTTATGCAAAGGGTGGAGGAAGTCGTAGTTCTAGTAGCAAGAGCTCTGGAAGCAGCTTTAAGTCTGGAAGTTTTTCTAGTCCTAAATCCTCTTCAGGAAGTTCTACTTCTGCACCTAAATCTTCTGGAGGAGATTTTAAGTCTGGAAGTTTTTCTAATACACCGAAGTCCTCTTCCGGAGAGACTAAGTCTAATACTTCCAACACTACATCAAATTCATCCTCAAAGACAGTTAATTCTGGTACTTCTACAAGTGCACCAAAATCCTCTTCAGGAGACTTTAAGTCTGGAAGCTTTTCAAACACACCAAAATCATCTTCCGGAGGGGTTAAATCTGAATCAAATACTAATACATCACCACCTAAGAATTATAATAGCGGAAGTAAAAGATCCTTTTTGCCAATTCCAATCCCTATACCATGGGGACATAGTAATAATTACTATGGGTCAGGTGCAGGCTATGGCGGGCAAAGTCTTATGGGAAACATTATAGCTTCAGTGGTAGAGCTTATAATTCTTATTATTATTATTGTAGTTATCATTAAATTAATAAAAAAATATAGAAGAAGATAATTAAGGAGGATATTTTATGGGATTATTTAAAAGAGTTTCTAACATTTTTAGATCAAAGGTGAATTCTGCTTTAGACGAGGCAGAAAATCCAATCGAGTTATTAGACCAAAAAATAAGAGATATGGAGGAAAGCTTAAATAAAGCAAAACTTTCTTCAGCTCAAATTCTTGGAAACGTTCACGAAATAGAAAAGAAAATGGATGAGGCTAAAAGAACCTCTCAAGAATTCGAAGAAAATGTTAAGTTTGCAATGAGCAAAGGAAACGAAGAGTTGGCAAAAAAGGCTCTTGCAAAAAAATTAGAAGCTGATAAAACTTATAATTCATTAAGTACTAGTTACGAAGATGCTCGCAAAAAAGCCGAATCAATAAAGCTTAAGCTAAGAGATCTTCAAGAAGAAATAGACAAAACTAGAACTTACAGGGATGAAGCTGCTGCACGATACAATAATGCTGAAGCTAGCAAAAAAGTAAATGAAATTTTAGCAAATGTTGATACTGGAAGTAATAAAATAAACTTAGACGACATAGAAAGAAAAATACAAAAGAAAGAATCCTTAGCTGAAGGTCTTCAAGATCTAAGGGAAGATAATTCTTTGGAAAAAGAGCTTGAAAAATTAAAAGAAGTAAATCTTGATGAAGAGTTAAATAAGTATAAATAGGACTAGGGGGGTACTATGGGTAGAACTGAAGACTTTTTGAAAGGTGAGAAAGATAAATATGGTAAAATTTATGTAGATATAAATTATGCAATAGATAACATTTCTCCTTTTCTCGAAAAAGATTGTCTGAAAAACAGAAAGTTTGTATCTAGAGTTTCAACTTTGAAAAAATATATAGACTCTATTGAAGCAGCAGAGCTTCAAGTAAAAAAAAGTGGTTTCTTTTCAAAGCTTAATGATGACAAATATATAGATTTGATAAAGAGCTTTAAGAAGGATAACCTAGAAGCACTATCTCAACTAGAAAAATGTAGCCACTGTAAATGCTTGAATTGTACAGCTATGTGCAAATTTGATAGCTGTCTTGGTTGCAAAAGTCATTCTCGTATAGCTTACTGTGATCATGGGAAAATAAATGTAACAAAGCATGACAACTTTTTATTAAACTTAACTAACAATAATACAGGTGAAAGTGATAAATATATTGTTCTTGCAACTCTTCAGGATGTCCAACTAAACAGAAAGTATATTATACTAGAAAATATTGTATCAAAAGAAAAATTTATACTTCACTATTACCCTGGTATTTCTGAAGATAACTACGGTGAAATTACTGACGCAGAAGAATTTGACTTTATAGTTTCAACATTTCAAAATATAGAAACTTAATATAGCATTAATATAAGGACTTGTTGCTACAAGTCCTTTTTTTCAACAATATACACCATTCAAAAAAATGATTTTGGCTCATTATTTATATTCAAAATGGCTAACTTTGAACACCTTTATTAACTTGTCCACAGATTTTGTGGATTTACTAACAAAATCTGTGGATAACCTATGGGCTTTGATAACATTTGCTTTAACAGAAATTTATAAAACTTTATTCACACTGTGGATAACTATACCTGTTAATAACATTGAATTTTTTTGTCCAAATATGTTTATGTAACTTTCATTTTTCATGTTAATCTTACCTATTACAAAAAATTTTTATTTGTTTATACAATATATTTATTTAATATTAAGGAGTAAAAAATAGATTTTTGAAACAATAGCTTTAATATGCAACTAAAAGAGCCACCCTATAGTGTACATTTATACACCATAGGGTAGCCCTTAACTATTTTTGTGACTTGTTATAATCCTCTAAGAACTTTTCTATACCTGCATCAGTTAGTGGATGTTTAAGCATTTGCATTAGTACCTTATAAGGTATTGTTGAAATATGAGCACCTGCTTTTGCACACTCTAAAACATGAATAGGAGTTCTTATACTTGCTGCTATTATTTCTGTATCCAAACCATAAAAATCAAAAATCTGAGATATATCTTGAATTACTGTAAGTCCATTACTTCCTATGTCATCTAATCTTCCCATAAATGGGCTTACAAAGCTAGCGCCTGCTTTAGCAGCAAGTAACGCCTGCTGCGCAGAAAATATTAATGTAACATTAGTTCTTATACCTTCACTAGCTAGAATAGAAACAGCCTTAAGACCTTCTTCACACATCGGTATTTTTATAACTATATTATTATGAATTTTTACAAGCTCTCTAGCTTCTTCAACCATTTTATCGGATTCTAAACTTATAACTTCTGCACTTATTGGACCATCAACTATTGAGCAAATTTCTTGAACTACGTCTTTAAGATCTCTACCTTCCTTAGCAATTAGGGATGGATTAGTAGTTACACCATCTAATACTCCCCACTTAGCAACTCTTTTTATTTCGTCAACATTAGCGGTATCAATAAAAAATTTCATACTATATTCCCCCAATACTATTTATTGTAACTAACATTATACCATATTGGATACTATTTATATAACCCAAATATTAACTTTATGTGATTTATACAAAATCTCTTATTTAGCATTCTGTTTTAAAGCTTGCAAATAGCTTAGTTAAATAACGTTTAGTGTGGTCCATTACCTACTAATTATTTTGCTGTATTTTAATTTTAAAATACCTAAATAAAATTTCCTTATTTTTCACAATAGAGTTTATAGATTCTTAAATTTTCACATATTATGTATATTGTTTGATGAATATATGTTAATAAATTGAATAAATACCTTTAAATTCAACGATATTATAATTATATATCTTAATTTATAAAGTGTTGATCTTAATCTATTTTAAAAAAACTTTAGTATTTCGACATTTAATAATTTATTATCCATTTAATTACTATTTTATTTCTCAAATATCTTCCAAGTATTTTCAATAGCATTCATATGTAAAAAGATATATACTAACATTAAAGACATTGATATATCAACATTATCTGGCATAGTAAAAAAATGTATTGTCCCATAAAATATATTGACATTTGTATATTTTGGTAGTATATTAACTATAGATGGAATTTGTTAAGAAAATTGTAAATTTGACTGTAAAATTATATTGACTTTTACTGACAAATTTGTTACTATTTAATTGTAAATATGTCGAATTGTGGAGTTAGAGGAGGAATTTTAAATGAAATCAACTGGTGTTGTAAGAAGAGTAGACGAACTAGGAAGAATAGTTATTCCTATAGAGTTAAGAAGAACTTTAGATATTGCAGAAAAAGATGCATTAGAAATATATGTTGATGGTGAGCAAATCATATTAAAAAAATATGAACCAGCATGTATCTTCTGTGGAGATGCAAGAGATGTTGTAAACTACAAAGGAAAAAACATCTGCAAAAATTGCTTAAATGAATTAAAGGGCGATAAATAAGTCGATATACATATAAAAATAAACAACACACCTTTTTACCCACATGATTATATGTGGGCTTTTTCTTTATTAAAACACTATTTATAAAATAAGGGTTGTCCTACAATACGTAAATATGCATTGTAAGACAACCCCCTATGTGGCTTCTATACCTAAGGTTATCATTTTCTATTATTAAGTCCTATATTAAATCGTAACACTTAATTGTCGTTACACTAGTAATTATATAATCAGTTATCTTACTCTTCTAGCTCCACTATAGTCTGATCTATTTAATGGTGATATTTTAACTACATCTCCTGTTCTAGGCGCGTGAATATAGCAGTTGTTTCCAACATATATACCTACATGAGTAGCTGGTGAACCAAAGAAAACTAAATCTCCAGGCTGTAGTTGATCCCTTGATACTGAAGTACCAACACCTTGCTGATCTGAAGCAATTCTTGGTAAACCTATACCAAAATGAGAATAAACGTAGCTAGTAAAACCAGAACAGTCAAAACTGTTTGGTCCATTGCCCCCCCACTGATATGGAGTTCCTAAAAAGTTTGAAGCATAGGCAACTATAGAATCAGATGAGGCAGCAGTTGTAGAGCTTGTCCCTCTCGAGATTCTAGGAGCTGCATCTCTAACCTGTTGAACTCTGTTTTGGGCAGATGTAACAAGATTAGTAGTTGCTGTATCTCTTAGTGCTAATATTTTTTCCTTATCTTTCAAGTCTGATATAAGCTTCGTTTGATTTGATTTATCAATATTTAGCTTGGACAACTTACTTTCATTATCTTTTTTTAGGGATAATAGTTTATTATTCTGGTTATTTAGCTCTTGTTTTCTATCAGCTATGGCAGCTTTTTTACTTTTTAAATCATTTACTATATTATTATCATAATTTACTACCTTTTTTACATTTTCAACTCTTGAAATAAGATCCCCTAAATTATCTGCCTCTAGAACTACATTTAGGTAACTGTCTACCCCATTTATGTACATGGCCCTTACTCTTTTGCTAAACAGGTTCTGCTGACCTTTTATATTATCTTCAGCCTTCCCTAATTCTTCCTGGGTCTTTTTTATTTCCTTGCCTATCTTGTTAATGTTGCTCTTGTTGTCATCTATTTGCTTCATCACAGCAATAATCTGACTATCTAACTTCTCTACTTTTATTTCAAGTTCCTGTCTCTGATTCTGAACTTGTTTTAATGAAGTAGATCCACTATTAGCTGGTGCTGCTAGTGCCATTCCGCTTGTTGATACCGCTAAAGTTAACGCTATGATAGCAGATAACATCTTTTTTTTCACACTCTCTACCTCCCTATATCAAAGCCCTATTTATGTTATTTAAGTAATCCTTAAATTAAATCATCTATAAACAACCTAATTATTTCTATTATATCATTAAAATACATAAAACCTCAATATTTAAATGATAATGTTTTCCAAAATAATAGAAATACACAATCATACTATTAAATTCAACAACATTTAGCACAAGTATTTTAATAATATAGATACCTGTGCTAAAATTAACTTACTTAATTAATATATAAGTACTTATTATCTATATATCAATAGAATACTTATATATATCAGATTTTGATAACTTCCTATCCTTAGCTACCTTTTTTACCGCTTCCTTCTTACTTAAACCGTCTTCTATATACATTTTAATGTGCTGCTCTACAGTTAAACTGTTCCACTTTGCCATTTGCTCATTAGCTATTTCTTCTTCTGTCTTTCCTTCAATAACGATAACAATTTCACCTTTTACACTTTTTTCTTCATAATATTCTATTGCTTCATCTAAAGTACATCTTAATATTTGCTCATGTAATTTAGTAAGTTCTCTGCAAATTGCTATTTTTCGATTTCCAAGATTCTCTTTTAAAAAATAGAGAGAGTCTTTTAGTCTGTGTGGAGCTTCATAAAAAATTAATGTTTCTTTTCTATCCCTCAATTCCTCTATAACAAACCTTCTATCCTTGTTTTCCCTAGGTAGAAATCCTCTAAATATAAATTTAGTAGTATCAAGACCTGAATACACTAATGCTGTAGTTACAGCAGTTGCACCTGTTAATACCTCAAACTCTATATTTTCCTCTATACATTTTGAAACTATCAAGCTTCCAGGATCTGATATGCCAGGAGTTCCAGCATCGCTTACTAAAGCTATGTTTTTTCCCTCTCTAAGTCTTTCTAATAAATTTTCACTCTTACCCTGTTCATTATGTTGATGATAACTTATAAGGGACTTTTTTATGTTAAAGTGATTCAATAGCTTAATACTTTGCCTTGTATCTTCTGCTGCTATTAAATCTACTGAATTTAGCACTTCAAGTGCTCTTAATGTTATATCTTTTAAATTCCCTATAGGAGTTGGTACTAAGTACAACTTGCCACTACTCATTTTGTTAACCCTCCATTATTCAATGTTTTATCTACCATATATCTCATTTAATTCATCAGTATAACTTCCATCAAGATTATATATATACAAAGGTGCTTCCCACTTTAAAAAAGTCCCCCCATGATTTTGACCTTCAATCAGAACCATAGTAGGTGCTTTTTTAATATTTGGGTGAATCATTTTTATAAGCTTAGGTTCTATCTTATGCTTTCTCATAGTACATATAATATCTGCCAATCTATCTGGTCTATGTATCATGTACATCCGCCCATTATCCTTTAGTACAGCTTTGACTCCTTTAATCACATCTTCTAATGTACAACATATTTCATGTCTTGCAATAGCATTTTTATCATTAGGATTTATGATCCCAGAGTTTTTAAGCTTGTATGGAGGATTTACTGTTACTATATCTACTTTTGGCAGCCCTTTAAGGAACTCTATATCTTTTAAGTCTCTGTTTATAAACCCTATTCTATCTCCTAATTTATTAAGCTTAACTGACCTTTGAGCCATATCAACCATATCATCTTGTATTTCTATTCCTATAATATTTGCTGCTTCTGTTTTACCTGCTATTATAAAAGGAATTATGCCGGTACCACTGCATAAGTCTATAACTTTTGCCCCTTTTTTTATCTTTGGGAAGTTAGCCAAAAGTACTGCATCTACCCCAAACCTAAAAGCATCTTTTTTTTGTATAACATGAATTCCTTTTAGTTGTAAATCATCTAATGTTTCTTCATCTCCTAAAAAATCTTTATTCATAATAACTAACAACCTCGCTTCATTTCTAATTATTACCCTAATTATACTTAATTATCATTTATGTACTTATAATTGTCAAATTCACTAGCATAAGGCCTCTTACTTTGTATAAGTCAATAGCTAAAAAACCTTAAGATTATCGTCAATCTTAAGGCTTTTTAGCTATTTTTTATTATCAAGTACAGGATTACTTCCTGAGCCATTGTTTTCTATCTTATTAAATTTACTACTTACTATTATTATATCCACTCTTCTATTTCTAGCTCTTCCTTCTTCTGTAGCGTTATCTAGAATCGGCCTATATTCACCATAACCAACTGATGAAAATCTCTCAGGGACTATTCCACAATTAGCAATAAGAAACTCTGTAGCATTAGCAGCTCTTACTGAGGATAACTGCCAATTTGAGGAGTATTGGCTATTTCTTATAGGTATGTTATCTGTATGACCTTCAATTCTAATATAGTTATCAATCTGATTTAATATTTTTCCTATTTCAATAATTCTTTTTTGAGACTCTGGCTTTATTTCCGCTGTTCCAATATCAAAAAATACAGTATCATTTAAACTTACTACAAGCCCTCTCTCATCAATCTTAGTAGTTACACTATCCTTCATTCCATTTTGTTCAAGATACCTATCTACTTGGGACTTTACCTGCTCTAACTTAGCTCTTTCACCTTTAGCCTCAATATCTTCAGTAACTTTATCACTATCTTCAGACACACTTATTGCATCTTCATTTCCTATTATAGTTTTTCCTCCTCCCATTGCAACCTTTAAGGATTCAGACATTTGTTTATATTTTGCTGCATCTACATTGCTCATAGCATACATTATTACAAAAAATATCATCAATAAGGTTATTAGGTCAGAGTAAGTAAGAAGCCATCTCTCATGATTCTCTGGTTTTTCCGGTTTTCTCTTCATAGCTCAGTCTTACCACCCATTCCTTCAAATTTTGATAACTCCTGTTTATTTAAGAATCCCTTAAGCTTTTCTGCTATAGTGTTTGGATTTATTCCCTCTTGAATATATAATATTCCTTCAATTATTAGGGTCTTTTCCTTGATCTCTTTTTCATCTGCTGCTTTCAGCCTATGACCTATAGGTAGCCATAAAAGGTTGGCTGACGCAACTCCATATAGTGTGGCTATAAATGCAACCGCTATCTTAGGACCAAGAGAACTAGGATCACTTAAATTACCTAGAACATGAACTAAACCCATAACTGTTCCTATAATACCCATTGTTGGTGCAAAGCCACCTGCTTGATCAAATACTGCCGATCCCTCTCTATGTCTTTCTGATGTTGATTCTAATTCTAATTCTAATATACTTCTAACTGCTTGAGGATCTACACCATCAACAACTAATTGTAACCCCTTTCTTATAAAAGGATCTAAATTAGGGTCACTTGTTATTTCTCCTTCTAAGCTCAGTAATCCATTTTTTCTTGTTTTATAGGATACATCCTTAAAATATGCTACCAAAGATGGTAAATCTGATTTTCTCGGATTGAAAAGCACTTTAAAAATCCCCGGAAGTCTCTTTAAGGTTTCTGCTGGGAAAGCTAGTCCCACTGCTCCAACGGTTCCTCCAAAAACTATCATAGCTGCAGTTCCTGCTAAAAGAGCTGCTGCATGTCCCCCCTCTAGTAAAAAACCACCTATTAGGGATGCTAAGCCCAAGATGATAAATATAATAACTGATATATCCATAATTACCTCCATTCAATAAATTCTTCTTTAAGAAGGCCTTCTCGTTTCTATATAAATATTCGTTAAAATTATTGTAATCTTTATACAATATTATATATTTATGTTATATATAAATTACTATATCTATGCAAATTTATTTTAGTAAAACCTTATAAAAATAAAAAAGCTGCCATAGGCAGCCTTTTTATTTTTTAATTATTCTTGAACTGGTGCTCCTACTGGGCAAACATTAGCACAGTTTCCGCAATCGATACAAGTATCTGCATCTATAACAAATAAAGTATCTCCTTGGCTTATAGCATCAACTGGGCATTCTGAAGCGCATGCTCCACAGCTTACACATGAATCTTCGATTTTATATGCCATATGTAACACCTCCTTATAAATTTAGATGACAAGCATCTAATTTATATTTTACCACGTTTACACTAACTTTTAAAGTTAATTTTATATCACTGCGTACCCCAAATCCTCTATAGATTGCAGTAAAACCTCGCTAGTTACAAAATAGTCATCGTATATAATACTTACTTCACCTTTTTCCTTACTAATCTGACAAGCTACTACTCCCTCATTATTTGAAATTGCTCTTCTTATTTTATTAATATCTTCAGAGGTGTGCATATTACAAATTTTAAATACAGATTTCATACTTTACCTCCTTAGTTCTCTTTAAATAATTCCTTAATTATATCTGCATCTTCTGCGTCTTCAGGTTCAACATCGATTTTAATTTCATCTTCACTTATACTTCCTTCATATCCTCCAGAAATTAGATCCATATCATGTATAGATACTTCCTTAATTACTTCTTCACCTTCTTCAGTTTTTATTCTGACCTTTGCACTTTCTTTTACTACTGAATTTGAAATTACTACAGCTCTTCCATCCGGAGTCTGAACAACAGAATCCACCTTCGGCATCTTTTTCCTAATATGTTCATAGGTTTCCTGCTCATAATTTAAGCAGCACATAAGTCTTCCACATATTCCTGAAATTTTAGTTGGGTTTAGTGATAAATTCTGTTCTTTAGCCATTTTTATAGATACAGGTGCAAAATCCCCCAAGAAGGTTGAACAACAAAGAGTTCTTCCACAAGGACCAAGTCCCCCTATCATCTTAGCTTCATCTCTTACTCCTATTTGTCTTAACTCAATTCTTGTTCTAAAAATAGATGCTAAGTCTTTAACAAGTTCTCTAAAATCTACTCTTCCATCTGCAGTAAAATAAAATATAACTTTATTATTATCAAATGTATATTCTACATCTATAAGCTTCATCTTTAGACCATGCTGTTGAATTTTTTCCAAGCATACTTGGAAAGCTTCCTTTTCTTTTGCTTTATTTTCTGTATGCCTCTCTACATCCTCTTCTGTTGCTATTCTTATAACACTCTTTAGAGGAGATACTATTTCACTTTCATCTATTTGCTTAGGTGCTATAACACATTCTCCAAATTCTATACCCCTAGCAGTCTCTACTATTACGTTACTATTGTCTTTAACCTCTAGCTCACCTGGTGAAAAATAATATATTTTACCGGCCTTCTTAAAACGCACACCTACAACTGTTATCATACTATACCTCCTGAAGTTTCACCAACATAGAATCAAAAACTAGCGTTGAATTAACATTTCTATCTAGCTTGTTTCTAGTATCCTTAATAATATTAATAATACCATTTAGCTTGTTAAATGAAAACATTTCTGCTATATCTTTTATTTCCTTTATCTTATCAATATTTATTATTAATTCCCTATTTCCTATTTCTTTATAAATTAAAGCATCTCTTATATAAGATAAAAAACAAGTTAAAACCTCTTGCCACTCATTTTTATACTTTAGAAGAAATTCTGAGTATTTGTTGGATGTATCTAAGGCATCTCTACTGCATTCCTTTAATATATCTACTACAGTATCTCTTATCTCCATTAAGGACTTATCTTCTATAAACCGCTCAGCTCTTCCTGGAACCCCATCACTAAATGCACCAATAACCTTTATTTCGTCTTCTGATAAGTTCTTATACTTATTAGTTAAAAATATTAGGATTTCCTTTTCACTTAATCTATTCAGTTTATAGATTTGACATCTTGACTTTATTGTGTCCAAAATATTCTCTAATTTCTCACAAAGCAATATTATAAAAATTCCCTTCGGAGGCTCTTCAATAGTTTTCAAAAACGCATTTTGAGCTGCTTCTGTCATTTTATCTGCTTTATATAATATAATTATCTTTTTATCACCTTCATAAGGTTTTTTATTAGTTTCTTGTATTATTTTCTTTATTTCATCAATACCTATAGATTTTTTATCCTTTAACATTGTAAACTCTACTACATCTACGTACTGTTTATCCTCATTTTTTCCTAAAAGCCTTATAGCAATTTCCCTGGCAATAAGACTTTTTCCAATGCCATCTTCACCTGCAATAACATAGGCATGTGAAAATCTTCCACTATCTATAGATTGGGTTATCTGACATCTTATCTTTTCATGCCCTACTATGTTATTAAAGTTCACTTGTTAACGCCTCCATCTAAATTTTTATAAATCTATCTACATCTACTACAAATATAGTTGCTCCTCCAACCTCTATTTCTACAGGATAAGGCACATATGCTCCTGTGGAGCCTACTATTGGTGATGGTGCAGTCATAATTTCATCTCTTACCTTACAAACCTCTTGTATTTGAGATATGACTCTATCTACAGCAGCGTCTTCCACTCCTATCATAAGCGTAGTATTACCAGCCTTTAAAAATCCTCCTGTGGTTGCAAGTTTTGTTACCCTAAACCCTGACTCTGTTAAAGTATTTATTAAATCTCCAGAATCATCATCTTGGACAATTGCTATAATTAACTTCATACAACTCATCTCCCTTTTACTATACCCTAGTACTTAACCCTAAACTTAATACTTAAATGTATTATATGTTAATTTATTCTATTTTACTATATCCTCTATAGCCTTAATATTTATATAACAACTCAATATAGTTATCTAGGCACTATATATAAGGTCCCTAAGACCTTATTAACCTGATATCATATCCTTAACTTCCCTATATATTTCATGATGTATTTCTTCAACGGATTTTAATCTTTCCTTTTCTACACACCTAACTCTTTTCCAATGATATCTATCAGATATATCGCAAGAGTTATTATATGAATGAACCAAGTACTTAAAATCTTTCTCATGTATATCCTTATCACTATGTCCTGTTATTTTGTTAGCCCTCTCATGCATAAGTTCCCTACTGTACTCAGGCGGCATATCTAAAAAGAATACGCAATCCGGAACTGGTAATGCAAAAATTCTAAATTCAAAATCCCAGAGCCAATCTAAGAATTTTGTTTTTTCTTTTGTATCATTAATTTTAGAAGCCTGATGTACCATATTAGCAGTGGTATATCTGTCTGCTATAACTATTCCCCCATTTTCGTAGAAATCCTTCCACTCCCTTTTGTAGGATGCAAATCTGTCTACTGCATAAAACGTAGAAGCTACATAGGCACTTACATCCTCTGGACTACTTCCAAAATCTCCGTTGAGATACATTTTTACTAAGGCAGAGGAATCACTTTCATAGTTTGGATACTCTATTTTTTTTACTTTATACCTCTCTTTTTCAAGCCTTTCATATAACTTCTTTGTCTGAGTTGCTTTTCCACTTCCATCACAACCTTCTATAACTATGACTCTTCCTTTTGATAAACTCATATTAATTATCCTCCGTAAAATATAGAATAGTTTCATATCTATACCTAATTATTTGTTACATAATTAAATCTTCTTGTGTCTTAATTATCAATTACTTCTATCTTATCATTTTTTAATCCCAATACATCTATACCACTATTTTTATAATAATTAATAACCTCTAAAGAATCCTTATCAATTAATTCCCCTGCAGTTAGAATAGGAATACCTGGTGGGTAAGGCACAATACTTGATGCACTAATTCTGCCTAGACAATCTTTTAGATCAATATGCGTCTTTTCTTTACTCATAACTTCAAAGGGCAACATAACCATCTCAGGAATATTGTAATCAAGTAAACTTAGATTCTTTTGCTTTAGCTTACTTAAATCACATGTTTTTAAAACCTCATATAATCTTTTAAACTCGTACTCTTCATTAAAAGGTGAAAAGATTAATACAACATTAGAACTATCACTCATTTCAGCTTGAATTCCAAGCTGTCTTAAATACTTTGAAAGTAAATGACCGCTATAGCCTCTTTCTAGATTAATTACATATCTAGTAGTATCTATATTCCAAATTGTTTTTATATGATTACTAAAGTTACCTGAAGCTTTATACCTTTTATCTACAATCTCTCTATTAAAATTATCTATATCTTCCTTATTGACTATATATATGCCATTTATCTCATTTATTTTATTCTTATAATAATCACAGATACTTATGAGTCTTTCATATTCTTTTAGCCCATACCTTTCTAGATAAAACCTTGCATAATCCATAGCACATAGAAACATATATGAAGGACTGGTGCTCGAAAAAGAACTAACATAAAAGTCCGCTTTTTCTATATCTTGTCCATTATTTATATGCAAGTAAGCTGTTTGAGTCAAGCTTGAAAGTGTTTTATGAGCACTCATAACTACCATATCAGCCCCTAGTCTAACAGCACTTTCAGGAAGCTCTTTATGTACCCCAAAGTGACAACCATGAGCTGAATCAACTAATACCTTTATCTTATACTTTTTCGCTATATTAATTATGTATTCTAAATTAGTACATATTCCATAGTAATTAGGATATGTAATTATTATTCCTTTTGCATCCTTGTTATTATCTAAAACCTGTAAAAAATGCTCCAAGTCTATTGATAGAGGAGCATTTAGTCTCTCACTTATTACATTTTGAATATATATAGGTTTTAATTTTCTCATTATTATAGCATTAAAGATAGACCTATGGCAGTTTCTCTCAACTAGTACCTTATCTCCTTCATTGAAACTACTGAATATCATAGCTAAGTTTCCAGAGGTACTGCCATTGACTAAAAAATAAGACTTTTTACTTCCATAAAAAGAGCTTAATAACTCTGATGACTCTTTTATTATACCTTCAGCATTGTGAAGATTGTCTACCCCTTCTACTTCTGTAATATCAAAATTCAAGAGGTTAGTAGCAAACTCCCTACCAATTGGAGTATTAAAAAAACCTCTTCCTTTTTTATGTCCTGGCATAGCAAACGGTATATTATTTTCTCTAATGTATTTTAAAACACCTTCTAAAATCGGTAATTTTGACAACTTATTTCCTCTCCTCTTATAACAGCTTGAACTATAGCCTTTTTAATACATTCTTTATAGTAAATGTAAAAATCTGTTTCTTCATTTACATTAATCATTCTGCCTTCACAGCATCTGCAAATTCCTCTTCCATATATCATTATACCATTATTTAGAGGCTTCCCACATATAATACATCCCTGTTTTTTCATTTAATATCCCCCTTATTAATTTCTAATACCTTAAATTATTGCCTCTCATAATATATAATATTCAACTGCTTCCATAAACTTATTTTGTCCACATAAATAAATTTACCTCAGTATAATTTTATACTGAGGTAATAATTCAAATATTAATCTTTTATTGTTACTAATGTTCCCTGTGGAACATTATCATAAATCCATTTTGCATCATTATAAGGAAGCCTTATGCACCCATGAGATGCCTTTGAGCCTAATTTCTCATATTCTGATTCTACAACATATCCATTTAAATCGTAAATAGCGCTATGGAAAAGGTAGTTATTATCAAGCCTTGTCCAATAGTAACATATGCTGTTTGAAGAGGCGTAGAAAAGCTTACCTTTACCTCCTACTAAAAACCTACCTGATGGAGTTGGTGTTTCATCTTTTCCTGTAGAGCACACAAACTCCTTATCAAGGGTTTGTCCATTGAATATATACACCCTTTGTTTACTCTTGTCTACAAGTATGTTATAAGGCCCTGATGGCGTTACCGTAGTAACCTTAGAAGCAGATACATACCCCTTTACATTATTCAAGGTATCATAATCTAGTATTTCCACATAATAATATCCATCTTTGCTATCCAATATTTTTACCTCTGAAAGGCTTCCATAGGTTGATGCAATATTAGAAGCATATGAACTCGGTGCGCTTTTTATATAAACTCTCTCAGTTTCTCCTGCATTCATTACATTAAAAGAGCTTGTCCATTCTGGTGCTTGAGGTCCTGTAGGTTTTGGACTTTCAGACTTAGGTGGTTCTGGCAGCTTATCCTCAAGCCCAACTAAATAAAGTGATTTTAGAGAAACTGCTCCTTCTAAACCTAATACATAAGTATTTTTTGCAGAAGCCAAAATATTTTTAATGTCATTTTGCTGACTTTCACTTATATATTCACTTACTAAGATCAACGGAGATCTATTTTTTTGTGCCAAAGCAGCTCCAGAAAGAGAATCCGGGAAACTAAGTGCTGAAGCTAAATATATATTTTCCATATTTAATGAATCCTTAAACCTACTTATAACCGCAAGATTCGTGCTATATCTGTCCTCTCCTGATATCCTTTCTGCATTTGTAAACTGAGATTTTACATTATCACTTATAGACCCTTCAGATCCTATTATATAAGTATACTGAATATCCTTATCAGCTAGTGAGTCTTTAACTGAATCTGGGACATAATCCTTATTTACAAGAATGATAGGAGTGTCCATAGAAGCAGCAATAGGTGCGATAGATAATGCATCTGGATATCCTTCTCCTGAAACTAAAAATACTTTATCTTTTATCCCTACGTAATCTGCTACCAAGACAGCTGTCTCGTACCTATCCTTTCCTCCTATCCTCACATACTCTATTCCCATATTACTTAAACTATCCTCTACATCCTTTGATATAGATTGTCCTATAATAAAAACTCTAGTAGTGCCATAGTTCCTAAGCTGTTGTGCTACTCTATCCTCTAGCTTCTTTTCTGTTGTCAGCATTATAGGCGCATTATACTTTTTCGAAAGGGGACTTGCACATAAAGCATCTGGGAAGTTTTCTCCAGATACCAGAATTGCATATTCAGACTTATCACTAAAATTCTGTGATATCTTTATAGAAGTTTCATATCTATCAGATCCACCTATTCGTTCATACTTTCCCTGTGCATAAACCTCTGATGTAGTGCTAATAATAAATAGAAGCAAAAGTAAAACCTTAAAAGTATTCTTTAGTATGAATTTATTGTTTATAATAACCACTCCTCATTTAATAGATTTCTTAGGTAAGTATTGTGATTTGGCATTATATTATTAAGTTACATACTTAATTTTAATATTTTTTGGTAATATTTTCAACAGAAACATATAAACTATATGTTTTTCTTATTATAAACCTATCGGAGGTATATGTATGAAACAAGAGATAGTAACTCACTTAAGTATGCTAAAAGATGAAATATTTGATTTATCTAAATATCTTTATGAAAATCCTGAAAAAAGTTTTCAGGAATATAAAGCTTGTAATTATATAGTAAATATGCTTAAAAAAAATAACTTTAAAGTAACGGAAAATTATCTTGAGATACCAACAGCCTTTTATGCTCAATATGGTACAGGTCACCCAAAAATTTGCTATCTTTGTGAGTATGATGCCATAGATAAGGAAGGACACATTGTAGGCCATAATCTTATATCAGCTATATCTCTAGGGGCTGCAATATCCTTATCTAAGGTTGTGCCCAAAATTAATGGTAGTGTCATAGTTATAGGTTGCCCAGGTGAATTTCTTGGAAGTTCAAAAGTTACTATGACAAAGCAGGGTACTTTTAATGATATTGATGTAGTACTTATGGCTCATCCTGATGTAATAACAGCTGAAAGTGGCAGCTCTATGGCCATTGTTCCTATTAAAATAACTTATAAAAGTAAAGAAGGATTTGCTTATAGAAAATCAAAGGGCCATTCTGCTTTAGATGCATGCCTTTTTACCTTTAACACATTGGAACTACTTTCTAAAGGATTTGAAGAAGATACTTCAATTGACGGGGTTATATTAAGAGGTGGAAGTTCGCCATATCTTTTACCATCAGAAACAGAATCAAAGTTTTATATTAGAGCTCCAAAAATGAATGCAGCCTGCAACATAGAAAAAAAATTAAGAGAGCTTGTTAAGATTACAAGCAGCATAATGGAGATAGAATCTGACATATGCTTATATGAATTGCCTTATGATGAACTTGTTCCTAATAAAGTTCTATCTAGAATATTTTCTCACAACTTAAAGGAAAGCGGCATAATAGAAATAGCGCCTCCTAAGGATACAAATTCCGGATTAAGTCTAGGTACAGTAAGCCAGGTAGTACCCTGCATACATCCTTATATTTCTATTACAGAAGATAATAAAGTTCCCTATTCATCTTCTGAGTTTGCAAAGGCTACAGTATCTGATTTTGCACAGGATAGAGTTATGAAAACTGCTCAGGCGCTTGCTTTAACCGGCTTTGACCTAAGTGAGAATGAGTCATTGCTTAGTCAAGTTAAAACTGAATTTTTTAACAACAAAAAAGAGACTGTTTAGTCTCTTTTTTTGTTTTATGAATGATTTAAAATACTGATTAAGAAATGAAAACTTAAGTTAGTATATACAGAAATTATTTTCATAATATATAATATAACTAGTGATTAAACTGAAGTTACTTAGGAGGAAAATATGATTTCAATATATAAAACTGTAGATGAGCTAGGCACGCTACAATCTCTAGATACTATAGAACCTGGTTGTTGGATTAACATCGTAGCCCCTTCAGATGAAGACCTGCTTATAATATCTAAAAAGGTAGGAGTCTCCCTTGAGTTCTTAAGAGCAGCATTAGATGAAGAGGAAACATCTCGTATAGATATGGAAGATAATAATTTGCTTGTAATTGTTGATATACCCTTTACAGAGATGGAGGAAAACACTTTAACCTATGACTCATATCCTTTGGCAATTATTCACACAGAATCGACTATAATAACAGTATGCTTAAAAAATAGTAAAATTCTTACTGATTTTATAGATAGAAAGGTAAAGTCTTTTTTTACATTTAAACGCTCTAGATTTATACTACAAATACTCTATAGAATTGCAAGCTATTATTTACTATATCTAAGACAAATAGATAAAAAAAGTGTTATGATTGAGCAAAGACTTCATAAGTCCATGAGAAACAAAGAACTCATTCAACTGCTATCTTTAGAAAAGTCACTAGTTTACTTTTCTACATCTTTAAAATCAAATGAAATTACTTTAGAAAAAATGCTTAAATTAGAGCTGCTACAGAAGTATCCTGAAGACCAAGATATACTTGAGGATGTAATAATAGAGAATAAACAGGCTATCGAAATGGCCAATATATATAGCAATATTTTAAGTGGAACTATGGATGCCTTTGCGTCTATAATATCAAATAACTTAAATATTGTGATGAAACTTCTTGCTTCCCTAACTATAGTAATGTCTATACCGAATATAATCTTTGGTTCCTTTGGTATGAATGTTAACGGAATACCTTTTAGTAATAGCCCCTTGGCATTTTGGATTATTTACGGCTTAACCGGAATAATATGCTTAGTTTCAATAGCTATACTTCGTAAAAAAGATCTATTCTAATCATAAGGGTGTGATAAATTGATAGCTAAAAGATTGGAAAAAGGAGATACAATTGGACTTGTTTCTCCAGCTGGTCCTGAAAACCCAGAAAAAATAAAGGAAAGTATTAAAGTTTTTGAATCTTTAGGCTTTAAAATTAAAAAAGGAAAACATATATATGATAAATTAGGGTATCTTGCTGGTACTGATAATGACAGAGCAGAAGACCTTATGAATATGTTCTTAGACAAAGATATAGATATGATTTTATGTGTAAGAGGAGGATATGGTTCCATGAGAATCCTCCCTCTTATAGACTTTGACATTATAAAGAAGAATCCTAAAATATTTGCAGGTTTTAGCGATATAACTACGTTATTAAATAGCATCGTACAGAAATGCCAGTTAACAACCTTTCATTCACCTATGTGTAATTCTAACTTTTATGATGAGCCTACCATTAAAAGCTTTCTCGACACTTTAATGCTCGGTTACAAACCATTTATAATAAAAAATCCTAAGCGAATAGCAACAATAGGTATTGATAAAACTCATGCCATAGGACAATTGGTTGGAGGTAATCTTTCTTTGATTTGCAGTACTCTAGGAACTCCCTTTGAAATAGATACTAATGACAAAATCTTATTTATAGAAGAAGTAGGAGAGCAACCCTATAAAATCGATAGAATGCTAACTCAACTTCTTTTATCAGAAAAACTACAAAAATGTGCCGGTATAATACTCGGTCAATTTACTAACTGTAGGCTTCCTCACTATGAAAGAAGCTTAACCCTGCAGGAAGTAATTGAAGATAGAATCTTATCATTAGGTATTCCGGTACTAACCAATATTCAATCTGGACACTCTTACCCAAAACTAACATTACCTATCGGTGCAAGAGTTAAAATAAACTGCAAAAAGAGAGTAATAGAAGTACTAGAAGCAGTAGTAGAATAGTAACTAAAATAGCTTATTTTGTTTGTTAAATAGAAAAACACCTCACAAATTGTGAGGTGTCTTCTTATGGAGGCGCCACCCAGATTTGAACTGGGGATAAAGGTTTTGCAGACCTCTGCCTTACCACTTGGCTATAGCGCCATAATCTTAACATCTAATGCTCTTACATAATATCATCTTTATTCAATATTGTCAATATTTTTTTGCATATAATTAATATATGATATAATTATTAATGAGGTGATTTTATGATTTATTCAAATTTAAATTCTATCCTTAAAGAAAGTAATAACATCGTCTTTTTTGGTGGTGCCGGAGTGTCTACAGAGTCCTCTATTCCCGATTTTAGATCTGAGGCTGGGTTATATAAAACTAAAAACAATCTTTCATACCCACCAGAAGTTATGTTAAGTCGAAGTTTCTTTAATTCTCATACTGAAGACTTTTTTAGCTTTTACAGAACAAAAATGATATATAAAGAAGCAAAACCTAATTCAGCACATTTTGTTTTATCTCACTTGGAGAAACTAGGTAAGCTAAAAGCTATAATAACTCAAAATATTGATGGCCTACATCAATGTTCTGGTTCAAAAAATGTACTAGAATTACACGGTTCTATACATAGAAACCATTGCATGAAATGTGGTAAGTCATATAGTCTAGATCATATTATTAATAGTGAATCAATAGTTCCAAGATGTGATATATGTGGTGGTATAGTAAAACCAGATGTAATTCTCTACGAAGAAAGCCTCGATATGGATGTGCTAGAGAGTTCTATTAGATTTATTAAAAGTGCTGAAATACTCATTGTTGGAGGTACTTCTCTTGTGGTTTATCCAGCTGCTGGCTTAGTAGATTATTTTAAAGGAAAAAAGTTAATTCTAATAAACAAGTCTTCAACATCTTATGATAATAAAGCAGATATAATTATTAACGACAGTATAGGGAAAGTTTTTAGCGAGGTTATATTATAATCGTTAATATAATAAAGACACTAAGTATTAATACTTAGTGTCTTTAACGTTA
>NZ_JAODOO010000029.1 GCF_025398335.1 Clostridium sp. CX1 | reverse complement strand
GATGTCGTTTAAAGTTGCAATAGCTTGAGGTGTAACCATAGTAAATCTTTGGCTAAGGTATCTTAAGGATGCTGCTAATTCTCCATCAGGTCCACCATATTGTGTTATAATTATTTTTGCCATAGCTGGATTAGGATTTTTAATTCTTACAGGGTATTGAAGAAATTTTTCATATGCCCACATATACTACATCTCCTCCTCATAAAGCTTGAAATTAGCTTCACATTCCCAAGGCCATGGTTCATTTATCCACTGCCATGGATAAGCACTGCAGGAACCATAGGATAAAGGTCCGAAGCATCTCTCATAATTTTCCCTAAGCATACGGGATTGCATTGCAAGAGAATTGTATTTTGCTAGAGCTTCACGATCATTAGGATGGGTATTAAGGTATAGATGGAGATCTACTAGAACAAAATTTACAGCAGTAATCTGTCTTAAAAGCTCTTTTTTACTCATTTCTTTATTCATAATAGCACCTCCTTCTAACATTTAACCACAGGTCTGCATTTTCTGTCTTTTCCCTCATAAGGACTGTAAAGCTCAGGGAAAGCAGTTCCATGTCTAAGTGCTTCAATAGGAGATAGAAGAGTACATAGTTTTTGATAAGGTACATATGCAGCTGCTAATCTAACATTTCTAATTACCAATTCTTGCGGAATACATTTACCCATTGACGGGCATTTACCTATATACATTTTAGATTTTACATTTTTGTCTTTAGCCATAGCTGAATTTATCCTCCTTAAAATGTTGCTTATACAATTACATCATATGAAGAATATTGTAAAGTTGTTACAGATACATTAAACTTCTATCATAAAATATATTTATTCTTAGTATATTTGTAGGTTGAAGTATAGTATATAACCATGAAGTTTTAATTTGAAAAAATTAGATATTACACTAATATGATAAATTTTATGTTTTTGTTATGAAATATTTGTGAAGGGCTAAAATTTTATATTATAATAGTATAAAATAAGAATCTGATGGTATTTTCAAGTCGTACTGAAATATAGGAAAGGTGATTTAGATAATATGTCGAAAGCTATAAGTATTAATTGTGGATGTGAGAAGTGTACAGGTAAATATTGTGCAAAAAAGGTATCTATATTTTCAACGCTGCAGGATGAACAGTTAAAAGAAATTGCTGATATGGTAATTCATAGAAAATACAAAAAAGGACAAACGATATTTTTTGAAGGAGATATTTCAGATAAGCTTTATATAGTAAATAGAGGGAAAGTTAAAATATTTAGATACACAAAGGAAGGCAAGGAACAGATATTGTATATCTTATCTGATGGAGATTTTATTGGGGAGCTGAGCCTTCTAAAGAAAGGTAAGCTAGAGTTTAATGGAGAAGCTTTGGAAGATACTGCTATATGTATGTTAACCAAAGAGGATTTTGATAGGATATTAGGGGATAATCCTAACATAACATTAAAGATATTAGAAGTAGTTCATGATAGAGTTGTTAATCTTGAGCATCTTGTAGAAAGACTAAGTACTAAGGATGTAGAATCAAGAGTTATCGGGGTACTTTTAAGTTTGGCAGGAGATTTTGGAAAGGAAGTTAATGGTACAGTGGAATTGGAGCTGCCTTTAAGCAGGGAGGAAATAGGAAACTATTCAGGTCTTACTAGGGAAACAGTAAGTAGAACCTTAACTTCCATGCAGGAAGAAGGAACAATAGAGCTTATAGGTAATAAAAAGATTATTATAAAAGATATTGAGTACTTAAAAACTACAGTATAAAAATATAAGTTTTTTAAATAGAGAAAGTACATAGGTTTCCATAAACCTATGTACTTTCTCATATTATAATATTTATAATAAAACAATTTTACTATATTATACAGTGACTACAAGGGTTACTTTCACAAGATTATTTAGTTAGTATTAATTCCCCTATGGCCATTGCTGCATTGATAGCCATATCTTTTGTTTCTTCATTATCATAGTAATTTACCTTTAGCGGTAGCTTAATATCATTAGCACCGGTAGCTTTTACTACATAGGAAGTATCAACTAAAGTCATTTTACTTTCCTTAATGTAATCATTTATTATTTCTACAGCCTCTCCACTCCAGCCAAAGGAACCAAAGGCTGAACCAAGCTTATTTGATAAATCTAGAGCTACTAGTTCTTTTAGAACTTCTTCCAGGTTACCTATCATATCTCCATATTTTGTAGAGCTGCCTATAAGTATTGCATTGGCTTCTAGGGCTGCTTTTTTAATATCCTCTATATTAGCATTTTTCACATTAAAGATATCCGTTGTGATGCCAAGGTTTTTGAAGCCATCAGCAAGATCTTTGGCTATTTTACCTGTATTCCCTGTCATAGAGCTAAATAATATTAATGCTTGTTTATCTTTTGCATCAGGATTAATTTTACTTAACTCATCATAAATTTTAATATATTTATTTACATCACTTCTCAATATAAATCCATGAGAAGGGGCAATCATTTGAATATCTAAGTCTTTTACTTTATCTAACATATCTCTTACATAAGATCTATGTGGTCCCATGATAAGTTTATAGTAAACTGTAAAGTCCTCTGTGATATCTTCCTTTGCCAAATCATCAAAAAGCTCATAGTTTGCAATGTGGGTACTGAATATATCACAAGGGTAAAGAATTTTATCCTCTACGCAGTAAGTAATCATAGTTTCTTCTGTATGAAGATACGGTGTTTCAAAGAACTTAAGTGTCTTACCACCAATATCTAGGGAATCCCCATCTTTAATTATTAAGTAGTTTCTACTGTGAAGCTTAAACATTCCGTTTAAAAACTCTCTTCCTTTTTCTGTAGTTACTATAGTTGCATTTTTTGCTTTATTTAATAATGCTGGTAATGCTCCAGCATGATCTGGCTCTACATGGTTAATTACTACATAATGAATTTTGTCTAGGTCAATAATTTGTTGAAGATTCTTAACAAATTCTCCGCCATACATTATATCAACAGTATCTATTATAGTAGGTTTTTCTGTATCTAATAAGTAAGAATTATAAGTTGTTCCCTTTTCTAATATTAATCTATGAAAAGGCACCTTTCTATCATCTACTTTACCAACCCAATAAGTTTTTTCTGCTATTTTATTGTTTATCATAATTAATCTCTCCTTCGTGTTTTGTTTAACTTTATGGCCTAATTATATCTTTTTAAAATCCTATTAGCAGTGATTAGAATCAATTTGAAATTTGATTGTAATCACAGAATTAAAAAAGACAATTAGGTATAATTGAGTCATCAAGTAAAACAATAATATTGAAAATTGATATAAACTATAAAAAATTTTGGAGGTATAAGAAATGAGTAAATTTACATTTAAAAGTTCAGATAGCGTAGGGCATATTGCAGCAAATTTTCCTAAATCCATGGATATATTTAAAGAATATAATATTGATTTCTGTTGTGGCGGAGATACACCTTTAATAGAGGAAATAAAAGAACATAATTTAAATGAAGAGGAAATTATGAGTAAACTAGAGGAAGCTTATAACAAAGCTGTGAGTATGGGAATTGAAGAAGTTGATTTCAATAATCTATCTTATAGTGATTTAATAGATCATATAGTTAATGTTCATCATGCATATCTGCAAAGGGAACTGCCTAAGATAGGAGAATTAACAGCTAAGATACTTAGGGTGCACGGTGGAGGTCATAGTGAACTAGCAGAAGTGCATAGGTTATTCTCCAGTCTAAGAATGGAATTAGAGCAGCATACAATTAAAGAAGAAACTAGTGAATTTCCAATGATTAAAGAATATGAAAAAACTCACTCTAAGGAGTTATTAGATAAAATAGTTAAATCCATAAAAGGTTTAGAAGAAGAACATGAAGGGGCAGGAGATATTCTAAAAGCACTTAGAAGAGTAACAAAGGGCTTTAAAGTACCTGAAGATGGCTGCAACACCTATAGACTAACTTATGATAAGCTAAAGGAATTAGAATCAGAAACATTTGTTCATATTCATCTAGAAAATAATATTCTTTTTCCAAGGGTAGTGAAAGAAAATAATAATTAATTTTAAAAAAACATATAATCCGTAACCCTTGTTACGGATTTAAGTTGAGTAATCTAGTAAGATATAAGTGTGGACAGGAGATAATACAAAATCCACAAGATAAATGAAGATAAGAATTAATTTGGTCAATAAGTAAAATTAATATAATAAAGTTGTTAAATGGAGGGTTATTTAAATGAGTATGTTTTGTTACCAATGTCAAGAAGCTGCAGGCGGTAAAGGTTGTACAATAAAAGGCGTTTGTGGAAAGACTGAAGATTTAGCAAAAGCACAAGATTTATTAATATATGTACTAAAAGGTATATCAGTATACAGCACAAGAGCTAGAGAGCTAGGTGTGGTTAATAAAGAAGTAGACAAGTTTGTAATGGAAGGTCTTTTTGCTACTATAACAAATGCAAACTTTGATAGAAATGTATTTATAGAGAGAATTAAAAAGGGCTTACAATTAAGAGAAGAAGTTAAACAACAGTATATAAAAGCTGGCGGAAATGCTGGTGAGTCAAAGGAAAATACTTCATGGCTTAAGAGAATATTAGGTCTTGGTGGAGTTAAAAAAGAAGAAGATTTAAAATTACCAGAAGCAGCTACTTGGTTTGCTGATAATGTAAATGAATTTGATGTAAAGGCAGCAAAAGTTGGTGTACTAGCTACAGAAAACGAGGATGTAAGATCTTTAAGAGAACTTATAACTTACGGATTAAAAGGACTAGCTGCATACGTGAAGCATGCTAACCACTTAAACTACAATGATGAAAAAATTCATGGCTTTATGCAAAAGGCATTAGCTGCAACTTTAGATGACAGCTTAACAGCAGATGATTTAGTAGCTTTAGCTTTAGAAGCTGGTAAGTTTGGAGTTGACGGTATGGCATTACTTGATAAGGCTAATACTGAAACTTATGGTCATCCGGAAATAACAAAAGTAAATATTGGTGTTAGAAATAACCCTGGTATATTAATAAGTGGACACGATCTAAAGGATATGGAATGGTTACTAGAGCAAACTGAAGGAACTGGAGTAGATGTATATACTCACAGTGAGATGCTTCCAGCTAACTACTATCCAGCATTTAAGAAATATAAGCACTTTGCAGGAAACTACGGAAATGCTTGGTGGTTACAAGATAAAGAGTTTGAAAGCTTCAATGGACCAATACTTATGACTACAAATTGTATTGTACCTCCAAAGGCTTCTTATAAAGACAGAATGTACACAACTGGTGTAACAGGAGTTCCAGGAGTTAAGCATATAGCAGATGGAAAGAATGGACAACCTAAAGATTTCTCAGCTATTATAGAGCATGCTAAGAAGTGCAAGGCACCAAAGGAAATTGAAAAGGGAGAAATAGTTGGAGGATTTGCACATAACCAAGTTTTAGCTTTAGCTGATAAAGTAGTTGAAGCAGTTAAAACTGGAGCTATAAAGAGATTCTTTGTTATGGCTGGTTGTGATGGAAGAATGAAGAGCAGAAACTACTATACAGATTTTGCGAAGGCTATTCCACAAGACACAGTAATTCTTACAGCAGGTTGTGCAAAATACAAATACAATAAGCTTGATTTAGGAGATATTGGAGGAATTCCAAGAGTACTAGATGCAGGACAATGTAACGACTCTTACTCATTAGTTGTTATAGCTCTTAAGTTAAAAGAAGTATTTGGTTTAGACGATGTTAATAAACTTCCTATATCATACAATATAGCTTGGTATGAGCAAAAGGCTGTTATAGTATTGTTATCATTACTTCACTTAGGAGTAAAGAATATTCACTTAGGACCAACTCTACCAGCATTCTTATCCCCTAATGTAGCTAAGGTTCTTGTAGAGAACTTTGGAATCGGTGGAATAACAAATGTTGATGATGATATAAAGATGTTTATGGGTCAATAATTTAAATAATTATATTTATGCTAATCCCGTCAATCCTTATTATAAATAAAAGCAAAACTCTATTCAGAAATGGATAGGGTTTTGTTTTTATTTAATCTAGGATTTGTATAAAATCAAAATTAATATATGCATCCATTTCTATAATATAAGAAAAGATAAATTTTGAAAAATGTGGTATACAAAATTTGACTTTACACACAATAGGAATGGAGGTGTTTTAATTATGCAAATAAACTTAACACAAAAGGAAAGAACATTATTGGAGGATCAAAAGAGTCATGAGCAACTTTGTGTAGATAAGTATTCTAGTTATGCAAGCCAGGCTCAAGACCAGCAATTAAAACAATTATTCACTAACCATGCATCAATAGAGCAGCAGCACTTAAATACTATTAATCAATTGTTAAGTGGTCAGGTTCCACAGATGAATTCACAACAGAGTGGCAATCAAAATCAACAACAAAGTATGAGCAGTGGAAATACAGGGGCTGTAGGTATGAAGGGAGTTTCTGATGCAGAGCTTTGTCAGGATATGCTAATGACAGAAAAGTATGTTTCAGGAGCTTATAACACAGCTATTTTTGAGTTTAAAGACACTGAAGTACGTGATGTTTTAAATCATCTACAAAAAGAAGAACAAAAGCATGGAGAGGCAATATTTAAGTACATGGAAAGCAAAGGTATGTATAAAGTTCAATAGAAATACATAGTTAAAAGGTAGAAGTTTTTTGCTTCTACCTTTTAAAATTTTTAAGATTCTACCATAGCTCCGCCGTTAACATGAAGAATTTGTCCAGATACATAAGTTGAATCATTTGAAGCCAAATAAACATAGGTAGGAGCTAATTCAACAGGCTGACCAGCTCTTTTCATAGGCACCTCTAAGCCAAAGGTAGCTACCTTATCTGCCGAAAAGCTAGATGGAATAAGTGGTGTCCAGATAGGACCTGGGGCTACCCCATTTACTCTAATACCTTTTGACTCTAAGGAGAGAGAAAGAGAACGAGTGAAGGTAACAATAGCACCTTTGGTTGAAGAATAATCAATTAATTCTTTATTTCCATTATAGGCAGTTATAGAAGCAGTATTAATTATACTGTCCCCTCTTTTCAAATAAGGGAGTGCAGCTTTTGTCACATAAAACAAAGGAAATATATTAGTGCGGAAGGTTGTTTCCAGCTGTTCTGAAGAAATATCTTCAAGACTCTTTTGTGGATACTGTACTGCTGCATTGTTTACTAAAACATTTAGCTTTCCAAAGGTTTCAACAGTCATGTCTACAATTTTTTTGCAAAAGCTCTCTTCTTTTAAATCTCCAGCCATTAATAAACATCTTCTACCTTCATTTTCTATTAAAGCTTTAGTTGTTTCTGCATCTCGATGTTCGTCATAATATGCAATGGCAATATCTGCTCCTTCCTTTGCAAAGGCAAGAGAAACAGCTCTTCCAATGCCACTATCACCACCGGTGATTAATACTACCTTGTTTTTAAGTTTTCCACTACCTTTATATTTTGGATTGTTAAATATTGGAGGTGGACACATTAAGTATTCTAGACCAGGCTGTTTAGACTGATGCTGTGGAGGAAAGGTTATAGGCATAGGCTTACAGTTTATAAGATAGCCATAGTATGGGTAATAGAATTTATACAATGTGAATTCTCCTAAAAATTAATTACATATATATTATATGCAATGTAGACATATATTGTAACTTAAAGAAAGTAAATAGCATTTTACAAAAATATTCTTAATTCGACTTGAGTTATCATGTAGAATTAGTATAATAAAGGTATATAGATAAATTTATGCAAAATTATAGGGGAATCAGATAAATTTATATCAAATTTTAGACTTTTATGTATAAGGGAGGAACAATATTATGTCAAAAGTAAGCAAACAATTTGAAAAATGTTCATTTACATTAGAAACAAAGGCAGGTCAAAAAAGAGTATACGAAATGATACAAGGATTATGGACAGATAAGGAATATGCAGAGTATGCAAATGCTTACAAAAACAATCTTTCTAGTGAAGTAGGAAGAATGGGTAAATGGATTAAGATGTGTGATATGAGTAAATATCAGATGTCAAGTGTTGTGGAAGCAGTTAATGATCATATAGCTTGGGCTGCTAACAATGGTTTGCAAGCTAGTATAGTTGTAGTAGATAAGATTATAGTTAAAATGCAGATGCAGCGTTCATCAAAGGATGGAGGTAAGGATTTAATACCACAATACTATGTTTCTTCTATGGAAGAAGCAGAAGCAAAGGCTAAAGAATTAGGATATTAGGAAAGAAACATAATTATTGAACTCTACAAAGAAACATAATTATTGAACTCTACAAGGTAGGTTAAATCAATATATATGCCTCTAGGAAGACTAAGTTTATTGAAAAAGTCTATAAAGTAGTAAATTATAACCTTGTAGTATAAAATAAAAACTACAAGGTTATTTTATACTGTTGATAACTAGTTAGAAATGAGGGAATAATGTGAAAAAAGTAATATATGATTGTGACAACACAATGGGAATGCCTGATAGAGATGTAGATGATGGATTGGCATTGTTATACCTTATAGGAAGAGAGAACATACAACTTCAAGGGGTAACAACAACCTATGGCAATAGTTCTCTTGAAGAGGTTTTTAAAAATACAGAGAATATGTTTAAGGAACTCAATATAAAAGGAGTACCTTTAATTAAGGGGGCTAACTCATCAGAAAACAGACAAAGTGAAGCAGCTGAATTCCTGGCTAAGGAAGCTGCTAAAAATCCGGGAGAGATTACATTATTAGCAACGGGAGCACTTACAAATTTATATGGAGCATATGAATTAGATAATAATTTTTTTAATAACTTAAAACATATAGTTCTTATGGGAGGAATAACAGAACCTCTTATAATAAATGGGGTAAATTTAGATGAACTGAATTTTTCATGTGACCCTTTTGCTACCTACAAAGTTCTAAACTCAGGTTGTGATATAACTATATTAACGGGACATACCTGTCTTCAAGGATTTTTTGGAGAAGAACAGTTAAATAGATTGAAATCGAAAAAGAAACATTTTATATGTGATTATATAAGAAGAAATATAGAGCCGTGGTACGTCTTCGTTGAAAAGAACTTTGGAGTTTGGGGATTCTATAACTGGGACATTGTATCAGCAGTATATATTACCAATCCAGAGCTTTTTGAAGATAACTATAAATTCATAATCTCTACTGAAGAAGATTTAAGAAAAGGTTACCTTAAAATAAGCAGTGATAATGTTGATAGTTTGAAACAAAATATTCCTACTAACATAAAAGATGTTGATAAGTTTAAAGAAATTATATTTAATGCCTGGGAAACACTATAGTTTAGCACTGTATAGGTAATATATATGAGGTTTACTATAAACAAAACTAATAGTTAAAATATAATCTATAAATTTTATTTATACAGAACTATACATAAAATTTTATATGATATAATATTATGGATTTTGACAAAATTCCTTTAAAAAATAGTGTTGGGGGGAAAAAAATGAGGAGAATATTAGCTTTAATTATAGTGTTTGTGCTAGCTTTAGGTTCCTTCGGATGTTCAAATAAAAAGGACAGCAGTACGGATACTGTAACAAATAAGGATTGGGAAACAGTATTAAAAGAAGCTAAAGGAACTACCGTTAACTTTTATGGTTGGGGTGGCAGTGAGACTACAAATAAATGGATCGATGAGTATTTAGCAAAGGCAGTAAAAGAACAATATGACATAACACTTAAGAGAGTTCCAATGAATATCGAGGATATACTAAGCAAGCTGCTTGCAGATAAGCAAGGTCATAATGAAAAAGGAACTATTGATGTAGTTTGGATTAATGGTGAAAACTTTTACACAGCAAAACAAGCAGGATTACTTTTTGGACCTTTTGCAGAAAAGCTTCCTAACTTTAG
Organism: Clostridium sp. CX1; assembly: GCF_025398335.1. Classification (GTDB taxonomy): domain Bacteria; phylum Bacillota; class Clostridia; order Clostridiales; family Clostridiaceae; genus Clostridium_AM; species Clostridium_AM tanneri. The sequence continues at coordinate 9,887 of NZ_JAODOO010000029.1, read as the reverse complement.
TAAGTACATAGACAAAGATTCAATAGAAGTAAAATCTGATTTTGGATATCCTGTAGAAGGTTACGAAGTACCTTATGGAAAAGCACAATTTGTAATGATACATAATAGCAATAAGGTATCAGAAACTCCTTCAAATACAGAAGAATTATTAAAGTTCGTAAAAGCTAACCCAGGGAAATTTACATACCCTGCACCACCTGATTTTACTGGAAGTGCTTTTGTAAGAAACGTTATATATGATGTTGTTGGGTATGATAAGATAGCTAATGTTAAAGCAGACGAGGAATCAGTTAAGCAAGTAATCCAACCAGCAATGGATTATTTAAAGCAATTAAAACCTTATCTATGGAATAGTGGAAAAACTTATCCAGCTACAATAGCTCAATTAGATAATATGTATGCAGATAATCAGTTATTAATGAGTATGTCTTATAATCCAAATTCAATACCAGCTAAGATAAAAAGCGGTGAATATCCAAAAGGAACAGCAAGTTTTATCTTTGACAAGGGAACTGTAGGAAACACTCATTTCTTAGCAGTACCATTTAACTCTACTAATAAATCAGGAGCAATGGCAGTTATTAATGCAATAATTAGTGTTGAAGGACAGGTGTCAAAGTATAATCCAGAAGGCTGGGGAGACTTACCTGTCTTAGATAACAGTAAGTTGACCGCGGAAGAAAAGAAGAAGTTTGAAGAAATTAAGCTTGGAGAAGGGGTAATATCACAGGAAGAGCTTTTAAAGCATAGAGTGCCAGAATTACCTGCACAATTAGTACCTATCATAGAAAAAATCTGGTCAGAGCAAGTACCAGGAGATAAATAATAAGACTTATAATGATTAGCTAAAAATTGGGTGGGTAAATGGGCTCACCTAATTTTCTTTATAAATATTAAAATGAGAGGGTAGATAATGAAAAAAGAGATTAGGATATATATATTTCTTTTTCCAGCGGCATTTGTTTTATTAGGAATATTAACATCAGGAATAGTCACTGCTTTATCGCAAAGTTTAGGTTATATACCAATAATAGGACTTAAGGAGGTAACTTTTAAATACTATGCTTCTATAATTAGGGACAAAAGCTTTTTAGAATCTTTGAGCTTTAGCTTAAAGGTCTCCTTATTTTCATCAATAACAGCGATTATAATTGGAGTGCTGTTAGCTTATTCTATGCTTATTAACAAACATAGAAAATCTATAGAAAGAATAGTATATACACTTCCTATAATAGTTCCTCATATGATTGCTGCTTTTTTAATGTTTAATATTTTATCTCAAAGCGGATTGCTGCCTAGGATCTTATATTATTTTGGAATAATAAAAGAACAATCAGATTTTCCAAGTCTTATCTTTGATAAATATGGAGTAGGCATTATAATAACTTATCTTTGGAAGGAAATACCCTTTGTGGCTATGGTGGTATATACCTTCATAAGTAACATAAATACAAATCTTGAGAATGTGGCTGTGAATCTGGGAGCTAGCAGGAGACAATTTTTCTGGTATGTTATACTTCCTTTATCGTGGCCTTCAATTATATCTTCTTTCATTATTATATTTGCATTTTCCTTTGGAGCTTTTGAGGTTCCTTATTTACTAGGACCAACTACGCCTAAAACATTACCGGTAAAGGCCTTTATAGAATATTCAAATCCTGATATTTTTAATAGACCTTATGCAATGGCATTGAATATTGTTCTTATCTTTATTTCTGTGGTAATGGTATGGATTTACGATAAAACCTTAAGTTTGATTTGTAGAAATGTATAGGTGAAATATATGAAAAAGAATGTTTTATTTAAATTTATTATTTATTTAGCTGCCTTTTTTATTTTGTTACCATTAATAGTTTTACTTTTATGGTGTATTGCTAAAAGGTGGCCTTGGCCATCTATTCTTCCAACAGAATATAATTTAAGGGCGTTAAGTTACTTTTTTATGAAAAGTAACAATTCTATTATGGTACTTTTATATAGCATTTGGCTGTCCCTTGTGGTTACTGTAGTGACTTTGTTAATAAGTCTGCCAGCTGCTAGAGTTCTGGGACTATATCAATTTAAAGGAAAGGGTTTCTTTAAGTTACTTGTGCTTTTACCACTTATTATTTCGCCAGTAGCAGTAGGAATTGGCATTCAAGTATTTTTTATAAAGATTAGGCTTGCAAATACCTTTCTAGGAGTAGTATTGGTGCATTTAATCCCTTGTCTACCTTATGCTATAAGGATACTTACCAACGTCTTCGAAATCTTAGGCGAATCCATGGAGTTTCAGGCAAGGACACTGGGGGCAAGCAGAGTTCAAACCTTCCTTTATGTAACATTACCTTTAATATCACCTGGTTTGATATCAGCAGCTTCTTTAGTATTTATAGTATCTTTCAGTCAGTATTTTTTAACCTTCATAGTAGGCGGAGGAAATGTGGTAACCCTTTCAATGGTTATGTTTCCTTTTATTCAAAGCGGAGACAGAATGATAGCATCCTGTTATAGTGTTATATTTATTCTATCTACTTTAGTGCTTTTAGGCATAATGGAGAAAAAAGTTAAGAATTATTATTCAATAGAAAACCATTTTTATATTTAGGAGAGAGGATATGACTAAATTACAGGTAAAAAATTTAAATAAGAGCTTTAATGGCACAAGGATATTAAATAATGTAGGTTTTTCCATAGATGACGGTGAAATAATATCTCTCTTAGGGGAATCGGGATGTGGAAAAAGCACTACATTAAAAACCATTGCTGGGCTTATTCATCCAGATAGTGGAGATATAATTTTAGACGGAGCTTCTATTTTGAATATACCAGCAGAAAAGCGAAAGATAGTAATTGTGTTTCAGGAACATCTCCTATTTCCACATCTTAATATAGAAGACAACATTGGTTTTGGCCTTAAGATGGCTGGGGTAAGGAAGAGAATTAAAGAAAGTAAAGTTTCTGAGATAATAGGTTTACTAAAACTTCAGGGACTGGAAAAAAGATATCCTAGCGAACTATCAGGAGGACAAAAGCAGAGAGTTGCATTAGGCAGGGCTTTAGCTATTGAACCGAAAGTTCTTTTATTAGATGAACCCTTTTCAAGCCTAGATATAAGACTAAGAGAGGAAATGAGAGAGCTAGTTCTAGATATACAGAAGAACTTTAAAATAACAACTATTTTAGTCACACATGATAAAGAAGAAGCTTTAATGATGTCAGACAAAATTGCAGTAATGATTGGAGGAACTATAGCTCAGTTTGATAAGCCTGAAAGCATTTATAAAAAACCAGTAAGTCCTTTAGTTGCAGACTTCTTTGGAGAAAAAAATTACATAGAAGGTTCAGTTAAAAATGGAGTATTTAACTGTAACTTTGGAAGTTTTGAAGTGGAGCCTTATCTTCAAGGAAACGGGAAAATGATGATAAGACCAGAGGAAATAGGGATTTTATCTAAAGTCCAGGATTTTAGTATAAGTGATATTAGAAAACAGGAAGTATCTTTAGAATTAGAAACTAATGGAGAATCAGAGAAACTTATGGAGGATAAGGCTTATTCTAAGGGAGAAAGTATCTGTAGGGTAAATGCCATTGTGAAAAAGAGAAGATATTTAGGAGACAAAGTCTATTATAGTGTAGAAGCGGAAGAAAAAGAATTAAAAGTAATATCCAATGAACAGATTAATTTTACTGTTGGAGAAAAAGTAAGTTTAATTGTAGACTTTTCCAAGGGAATATTTTATCAATTAAATAAATAAAACAGAAAAGTGGGCTAGATTTATACAAATCTAGCCTTTAGTATATTTAAGGGAATACCATATAGGATATTCTTCCTAAGGAAGTTTATGTAGTGTTTTTTGTGATGTTATGGTTTAAAAGCTTTGAATTATAAGGATATATTTCATAATTATGGAGATGATAAATTTTAGTTATAGTTGGACAAGTATCTATAACTTTTTTGTATTTGTAAAGGAACTGATTGTCTCTTAAAATTAAGTGGGATTAACTTATGAGGGGATAAGTTATCAAGAATTTACTGAGTATGTTTTTAATATTTAATATTATATTTTATCAGGGAGGAATGGGTAATGAATTTTAAGAAAAAAGCAATTATTGCAGCAGTATTATGTGTGAGTGTTATGGGATTTGCTGGATGCAGCTCTAAAAATAGTGGAGGAGACTCAACTACTTCCCAAAAACAAGAAGAGAAAGCTAAAGCTAAAGCGCCTGATGAGGTAGGTGGCGTATCACTAAAAAATCCTATAAAAGTTGATAAAGAAGCTGGTACTGTAACTGTGCTTAGTCAAGTAAATGGTAAGTACTTTACAGAGGCAACTCGTCACGCTTCAGTATTTAAGGACGGAACAAATGGAGCTAAGTCTGTATTTACTGCATATGCAGATCCAGCAGCATTCTATAATGCACTTGTAGAGATAGGAGCTAAGCCAGGAAATAATATGACTCCTGATAATGCCACAACTACTAAAGTTGAAGGTACAGCACTTGATCTAAAGGTTACTTGGAATGGTGCTGGTAAGAACTATGATGTAAACGAAGTTATTAAAGATAGCAATGGAAGTAAAATTGCCTTCAAATTTGGAGGAAATTTAGACAGAGCTAAAGCTAAGAATACTGGATGTTTATCTTGTCTTGACAGTTGCCCAGTTGGTATAATATCTAACACTGCTTACTCTTATGGTGCAGTAGAAAAAACTAAAGAAGTTAAATTTACTGGAAACAAAGATATACTTCCAGAAGACGGAACTTATGTAGCTACAGTATACTCAATTGCCAAATAGTTTAGCTTTATGTTTTAAATTCGTATGGTTTGCCATACAGAATAATTTAGGAGGGTAATTGATGAGAAAACTAAGATTGCTGTTTTACTATACTACTACAGGTATAGCACTAGGCTTTCTTATAAGTATGTTACTGTTTTTTAGCGTAGCATATGAAATGATGATAGGACTAGGGTTAGTAATGTATATTTTTACAGCCTTTGGACTTATGATTGGTATTTCTAAGAAAAGACTAGACTGGAAGTACTCATTTTATATCATTGAATCCTTAGCTATAGTGATAGCTTTATTTACAGGAAGACTACAACAATTTCTTTATATTACAAAAGAAACACTATTACTTACAAATCCTATATCACAGATAAGACCTGTTTTCATTGTATTTGCAATAATAGTAAATCTAGTAGACTTATATATTATCCTTACTGTTAAGAAGTATCAGAAGGAATATACTAAGGAAGAAAGAAAAGCTTTAAAAGAAAAAGAACTAAAACTAAAAGACTTAAGAGAAGAACTAGATGAGGAACAAATTGCAAAAGTTAAGAAAAATAGAAGAATCGGAAGAATAATTGCAATTGCTTCCATAGCAATCTTTATGCTTTGCTACTTTACCATCCCTTCTCTTCATAATGGCTTAAATAAAGCCTTTGCTACAATATCTAAGCTAGATACAGCAGTAGTAATTGATTATTTGAGATCATATGGTAAATTAGCTATCGTAGTATCATTTACTCTTATGGTTCTTCAATCAATTGCTGCACCAATTCCAGCTTTTCTAATTACACTTTCAAATGCAGCTATATTTGGATGGTGGCAGGGGGCAATACTGTCCTGGTCATCTGCTATGGTAGGGGCTGCACTATGCTTCTTTATAGCAAGAGTACTTGGTAGAGACGCCGTTGAAAAGCTTACTAGCAAAGGTGCAATGGAAAGTATAGATGTTTTCTTCGAAAGATACGGAAAGTTTGCGATATTAATCTGTAGACTTTTACCATTCGTTTCCTTTGACTTTGTAAGTTATGCAGCAGGTCTTACTAATATGAGATTTTGGGCATTCTTCATAGCAACAGGTTTAGGTCAATTACCAGCGACAATTGTGTACTCATATGTTGGAGGAACACTTACAGGTGGAGCTCAGAAACTGTTTGTTGGGTTATTAACACTATTTGCTTTATCAATAGTAATAGGTATAGCAAAGAAAGTATATAACGATAAGCAAAAAGCTATAAAAGAAGAAGAAATAATTGAATAATAAAATAGAGCCTGATGTAATATGCATCAGGCTTGTATTTTAAGAAAGGATGTAGAATATATGTCAAAAAGATTAAAACAGGTTCTTATTATTGTATTGATAATAGCCTTTTTTCTAATCTACAAGGCCTTCTTATCGGATGTAACTGCACAATCGATTCGTGATTGGATAACTGGATTTGGAACACTAGCACCGATTGCATATATTCTTGTATGGGCTCTACTGCCAGTGTTTTTCTTTCCAGTTCCTATATTGGCATTAGCGGGAGGGCTTTCCTTTGGCCTTTGGACAGGAACACTATACACTTTGATTGGTGCAGTACTTAATAGTTCTTTGATGTTTTGGCTGGCTAAAGTATTGGCAAGGGATATGGTAAATAAGTATCTTGAAGAGAAGATGCCAAAAAAGTGGTGGGATAGATTTATGAGAGCAGAAGGAAAAGAAAGCTTTTTAATTGTATTTATATGCAGGCTAATACCAGCAATGCCCTACAATGTAATTAACTATGCATCTGGACTCACTAATATCCCTTTTAGCAAATACACTACTGCTACAATTATAGGGATTTTACCAGGGACAGTAATATTTTTAAATGTAGGGGATAAGATATTAGATATGCACTCGCCGCAGTTTATAATTTCTATAGTACTAGTAATACTACTTACTTTAGGATCAGTATTGTTAGGGAAGACGGTGGCTAAAAAGAAAGAAAATGTAATGGAGAATTAATAAATACACCTACAAAAAAATAGCACACTTTTTTCAGCGTGTGCTATTTTTTGTTTATAAAATTTTAGTATCTTTATCTTTTAAAAAGAAGGTTGTACATCCACTGAGTATAAGCAGTATGCTTATTCCTTTTATCCACGCTGCTGTCAAGTGACAATCCATTGGTTTCATACAAACACCAATACTAAGTGGTGTGTCCATTGGTACTAGGAAAAGCAATATGCCAATTATAATGAAAGTGATTGGAAGATAGGTCTTTCTGTAATATAACTCTAACGCTAGTACTATAACTGCAACTGCAATTACCATAGCAGCTATACTTGTGTAGTGGCACCTCATAGGCATTTTTTTGCCACTTTGGAGCACAACACTGCCGGTACATACAGGGTTTATAAATTTAACAGAAATTAATAATAATACTCCTAAAAAAGCGTTAAAAATGTTGGTGTACTTTTTCATTTTATTTCTCCTTATCCTTAGATTCAAATAGATTATAACATAATAGATACTGTAGTTCTTATTAATAATATGAATATACTTTTTAAGATAAATAGAAATTACTTATAGAATATGAATTGAGCTTGATTATAAAGAATAATAGATTGAATGATATATTGAGTTTTGGGAGGTGCGATATGAATATAAATAAGCTAGGTTTTTATAACGTTTTGAGGAGGAGAAACAAGGCTATACTAACGAGCCTACTTTCTGCAATAACGATTTGCGTTTTTGTAATAATATTTTCTCTATATTTTTCTTCAAACAAGGCTGTTGAAATAAGCTCTGATAGAATGGGGGCTGACATTGTAATTTTGCCTAATGATGCAAAAGTAGATGCAAAGGAGTTAATGTATACAGGTTCCCCGGTGATGGGCTTTATGAATAAAAAAGTTCTGGATGAGATACCAAAGGACAATATTGAACAATATACTACTCAGTTTTTTCTAAGAACTCTAACTGAGTACGGATGTTGCACATTTGGAGAATCCTATAGAGTACTGGGAATAGACTATGATTCAGACTTTCTTGTAAAGCCATGGTTGGATAAGAACAACATAAAGGAGCTCAAAGACAATGAAGTTATCTTAGGAAATAACGTAATGCCGGATGCAGAGAAAACTATAGAAATTATGGCACAGGAATTTAAGCTTGCAGGAACTTTAATGCCTACTGGAACTACGCTGGACAATACGATTATAATGAACATGAATGAGACTATTAGATTATCCAATACGTTTTTTGATGAGGATGCAGGAGATTATTTTCTTAAGCAAAAGCCTGAAGAACTTATCTCGGCTGTAATGATTAAGGTAAAGGATGGCAAAAATGTTGACGATGTCGTAACGGAGATTAAAAAGTCAAAGATAGATGCACAGGTGATATCCTTAGATGCTGACAAGAAAGAGCTTAAAGAAGGGATTGGAAAAGTATCTAAAATACTTTCTATATTTGGTGGTGCTACACTTTTAATTACAATAATATCTCTATTCGGAATATTTAACGCTATGTCTCAGCAAAGAGAAAAAGAAATAGGCTATCTAAGAGCCATGGGGGTTACTAAATCAGAACTCACAAAAATGTATATGATAGAGGTTATGTTAATTATAGTGTTTGGTGGAACAATAGGAAGTATATCAGGTGTTTTATTAACTGGCACAATGCACAATATGATAAACGAAATAGTATTAATGCCCCAAGGTTCATTTACAATCCTAGATAGGATAATACCTGGCTTTGTGGGAATAGGAATATCGATTATAATAGGGATTGTAGTTTCTATTATACCTATTGTTAAAATTAATAAAAATGAACCAAAGGATGCATTTAGTTCTGGAGGTGTGAGATGAGTTCATTAATGGAAATAAAAAATGTAGTAAAAGAATACAAAGATATGGAGGATATCTTTGCGGTAAAGGATGTGTCTATAAATATAAATGCAGGTGAATTCATTTTAATTAATGGAGAGTCAGGCGCTGGAAAATCAACTCTTTTGTATATAATGGGATTGATGATAAGTCCAGATGAAGGAGAGGTATATTATAACGGAGAACTTATAGACCTAGCTAATGAAAGAATTTTAAACGAATATAGAAGAAGGAATATGGGATTTGTATTTCAAGAGACACAGCTGGTGGAAGCTTTGACTATATATGAAAATCTTTCTCTAATGAAGCAAATAAACTCTAGTGATTTAGATGTAGAAACTCTTTTGCATGAATTTGGACTTGAGAGATTAAAGGACAAGCTACCAAATACATTAAGTGGAGGTCAAAGGAGAAGAGCCATGATATTAATGGCTATAATTAAAAGTCCCGAAATTATATTTCTTGATGAACCTACTAACGATTTAGATGAGAAATGGTCAGAGAGAGTTTTAAATAATCTAAAGGAATTAAGTAATACAGGCATAGCGATTGTTATGGTAAGTCATGATGAACAATGCAGAAAGTATGCAGATAGAGTATTGCATATGAAGTCTGGTATGATAAGTTAAAAAAACAAAGGAAGCTAGAAAATTATTAAAGTCAACTAAGTCTAGCGTGTCAATACTAGGGATTAGGTAAAATAGATAGTAAACCATAGAATGAAACAGGTGAGCTGTGCTAAGGTGCAAATCACCTGAGGTTATTTAATATTAAAGGTGATAAGATATTCCTTGTCGCTTGGTGAGTGACAAATAAGAATAAACGATTGAGCAATATAATATCGCGGGGTGGAGCAGTTGGCAGCTCGTTGGGCTCATAACCCAAAGGTCGTAGGTTCAAGTCCTGCCCCCGCAACCAAAAAACATTGACAATAAACTTTGTGTGTGATATTATTTACAAGCTAGTCAGCAACACCACATAATGATGTGTAATTTACAATATTAAATTAGAATAAATTACTAGTTGATAAGTTTAAGAAAACATGATATGATATACAAACAGTCGAGTTAAGTCGACATGATCCTTGAAAATTAAACAGAGTTGAAAAGTTATTAACTTTTCACAGATGAATATATGAACTAATATAATTAGTAAGTAGATTTATCTGATATAGAAAATAAACCAGCAATTCTTTAATGAGTCTTCTCAATGAATTGAGAAGTAAGCGACTATCACAAAATCATAGATTTTGGATATCTGCTC
>NZ_JAODOO010000028.1 GCF_025398335.1 Clostridium sp. CX1 | reverse complement strand
TCATGTTTACTTAACCTTGTCAACAACTTTTTAAAATTAATTCTTAAGTTGTTCTTGTTAAGTCTTGTCGTTTCTTGCAACAACATTGACTATTCTATCATAAAATAATATATGAATATAACAAATTTGTATTGAATTTTTTATTTATTTTATTATTACTTAAATTTACTTATGATTTCTAATGATTTCGCACATTGACACACTAGGATTAGTTTCTCCTCCATTTCTAAACTATAAAGATCACTAAACCTTTTTCACAAATAAATTAAGGGGATCTAATTCTAGATTCCCCTTCTATAATATACTAGTTTCCCATAAAACAATGTCGCTCTAATAAATTAGCTTAGAACTTACTAAATATTTAAAAATAAACTATTAGCTGTTTTATATTAATTTAGTAGTTCTAAATATTATTCAATTACCTTACTTTATAAAAAGTAATATGATCTCTCCACTTACTATTAATAAATAAATAACTTTCGTTAATTCCAAGTTCCTTAAATCCACAGGCCCTAAGAACCTTTTGCGATTTTACGTTATCAACTAACGTAGATGCCTCTAATCTATGTAATCCCATTTCATCAAAAGCATATTTTACTACTAATTTCAATGCCTCTTTCATATGCCCTTTTCCTTGTTCATCTTCATCTATAGAATATCCAATAAAAGCGCTCTTAAAAACTCCCATTACTATATTGGATATTTGTATCTTTCCAATAAGCTTTTTCCTCTTATATATACCAAAGTTAACACTATCACCATTTAGATATTGCTTATAGCCTTCTATCAATATTCTCTTTTGCGCCGACAGTGTATAAAAACTATCATCTCTATCTGGCTCATAAGGCATTAAATATTCCTTGTTTTTTAAATAGTATCTTAAAACATCCTCTACATCCTCAGGCGTTAGGACAGCCAAGTCTACCTCAATTCCGCTTATCTCCAGTTCCTTGTATTTATGTTCATTTCTAAAGGTTTGGAAATCTAGCCCAAACAAAAGCTCATCCCTGTACATTTTGTTTGAAATCATACTGTTTGATAGTATTCCTTCTAGCTTAAAACCAAGGTCAGTAAAGGACATAATATTTATTTCATCATCTGTTATTACATTAACCTTGTTTATATCCATATTTCTAAATAAGGTAGTCAAAAATATGTTTAGAGCATCTTTTAATAACTCATAACTTGTTTCTGCATCCTTATAAAACTTTATTCTAAAGTTGCAGTATCTATTTTCTCTTGAAAGTTCAACTACAAATACTCGTCCTATTGTTATACCAGCGTTATCTCTTATTATATACTCATTTGTACTTCCCTTAACTAAATCTACAGTTACACCTTGTTGTTTTCCCATCTTAACCTCTCCCATTTAATTAGAGTGCATAACTTAAACTATTTTTTTAACAGCTGATTTTTTGTACTTACAAAAATCAAATATGTGAAAGCTACTGAAAATATCAAACTAATTGGTATTAACCAATACGCTGCATAAGAACTAACTTTATCATTTAAATAACCCATAAACAGATTCATCAGCATACTAGTAGCTGAAGCAAATGTTACTATTACTCCAGTAATATATGAACTACCTTCTTTAAAAACCTTACTTATAGTTAATACTATAGTAGGAAATACTATGGCAAAGAAAAAGCCAGATATGGATACTATAATCACCCCTTTTTCCCCTAATACCAAACCAAACACATAAAGAACAAATGCCATTATGGATGATATAAGTACGGAGTTAATATATCCTACTTTCTCTATAATAAAACCACCAACCAGCCTTCCAATGGCGAAAACCGTAAAAAACATAGCTATATATAATGAACTTTCATTTTTATTATAGTGGTAGCTTCTTTCCATATAATTGATAAACCAATTTCCTGTTCCTGTTTCGGCAAAAACATAAAATCCTAAAGCAAATATATAAAAGTATAATAACTTATTTTTGAATATTGACTTTTTATCAATACTTGAGGTTTCTTTTACTCTATGTGGTTCAGGTATCTTAACAAAAATAAATAATATAAATAAAACTAAAGCATATAAAGCTATTATTATATATATTTTTCTCCAAGTTACACCTCTATAAAGCATAACTCCTGCAGCTCTCTGTGCAAAAGCAGAACCTGCCCCATAACAGAAATGGGTTAAATTCATAAGTACTGCTTGAAAACTTAAAAATAAAACAGGAACTAGAGTATTTGTCGCTATACTTAATAATGATTGACCAATATTTAAAAGAAATATTGCCAGTAAAAAAACTATAAAGTTAGGGCTTACAGCTAAGATAAATAAAGGTATTATCATGAAAATATAAGATAAAATATATACCTTTTTTTGGCCTACCTTTTCACAAAGGATTCCTCCTATATACGTAAATATTATATAACCTAAAGAAGCTGATGTCAGCATAATTCCTATGCTTGTATTATTTATAGAAAAGTCATTCTTAAGAACTGGAATAAATATTCCTCTTACACTATCACATATTGCCGTTAGTATCATCATCAAAAAAATAAATATAATTGGTAAAACAGTGCTTGTTTTATCCGCCTTTGAGCTATTCATGATTCACTTCCCCTTAATATTTTTATTAAATCCCTGTAACATTATAGCATAAAATTTATCAGTATTATAAAGGAATAAGCAAAGTATAAAAGTATCTCTAAATTAAAAAGGCTTAATCTAGGTTTTATAACCTTTATTAAGCCCTTTTTTACATATATTTTATTTTAGCTGATGAACAAATAGTCCACTTCTTAATTTTGGTTCAAACCAGGTAGACTTTGGAGGCATAACCTCTCCCGCATCCGCAATATCAAGTAAATCTTCTATTGTAGTTGGATACATAGAGAAGGCTACACCATTTTTTTGTTTCTCTACTCTACATTCAAGTTCCTTAAGACCTCTAATACCACCTATAAAGTCTATTCTACTGTCCGTTCTTGGGTCATCAATACCCAAAATTGACTTTAACAAGTTGTCTTGAAGAATAGAGACATCTAATCTATGAACAGGATTGTCAGGATCATAAGTCCCCTTTTTAGCAGTAAGTTCATACCACTTTCCATCTAAATACATTCCGTAGGTATGTTTACGAGAAGGCTTATATGCGCCCTTACCTTCATATATACTTATATCAAACTTTTCCGAAACCTTAAGTATAAATTCTTCAGTAGAAAGCCCATTAAGATCCTTAACAATTCTGTTATAATCCATAATATTAAGATCTGTGTGTGGAAAAACTACAGATAAAAAGAAGTTAAATTCTTCATCTCCTGAGTAACAGGCATTCTCACTTCTTCTCTTAAGGCCAACATTCACCGCTGAGGCTGCTCTATGGTGACCATCTGCAATATACATGTTACCTATATTATTAAATATATTACATATATGCTTTATTATATGCTCATCATCTATAATCCATGCAATATGCTCTACACCATCTTCTGCTTTAAAGTTATATACTGGTTTTTTTTCAGTCCACACTCTTATTATATCATTAATTTCATTATTATACCTATATGTTAAAAAAATTGGTCCTGTATTTGCATCGCAAATATCGACATGGTTAATTCTATCTATCTCCTTTTCTTTCCTTGTATACTCGTGCTTTTTTATTACATCATTTATATAGTCATCTATTGAAGTACATCCTACTATCCCTGTTTGTGATATTCCATTCATTATTAACTTATATATATACAAATGACTTTTGTTATCCTGTATCAATACTCCTTTGTCTATCATATCATTTAAATTATCTCTAGCTTTTTCATAAACCTTTTTATCATATGGGTCTATATTTTTATCTAAATCAATCTCAGCCTTATCTATATGTAGAAAAGAATACTTGTTATTTTTAGTTAGTTCTCTTGCTTCCTCACTGCTCATAACATCATAGGGAAGCGCAGCTACATTTGCTGCTAATTCCCTCTTTGGTCTTATAGCTCTAAAAGGTCTTAAAGTTGCCATTTCAAATCCCCCTTGTTATCCATTTACAACATACTTGCTTTTATAATTAAAAAATTCTTCAACTATATCTAGAATTTCCTCTCCTATTCTTTTCTGTGCCTCCTCCGTAGAACCACCTATATGAGGTGTTATGGATACATTTTTATTATTAATAAGCTCTGGATTAGGTGAAGGTTCATTCTCAAATACATCTATTCCTGCACCAGCTATCTTTCCAGAATTCAAAGCATTTACTAACGCACTCTCATCCACTACTCCACCTCTAGCACAATTTATTATATAAGCTCCATCTTTCATCATCTTAAAGTGTTTTTCTTTTATAGTAGCTCCATCTTCTTTATTGAATGGGATGTGAATTGATACAAAGTCTGATTTCCTTAGCAAGCTATTTAAATCACAAAATTCATATTCATATCCCTTAACCTTTCCTAATTTATCTGTATATATTACATTCATACCAAGAGCTGCTGATCTTTTAGCTACCTCTCTAGCTATTCTCCCGAAACCTATAAGTCCTAAAGTTTTTCCACTTAATTCTACTCCATTATAATTCTTCTTTTCCCACTTACCATCCCTCATTGTAATGTTAGATAAATGTATATATCTTGATAGAGCAAACATATGAGCTATAGTTAATTCTGCAACAGAAGAAGCACTTGAATTAGGTGTATTTCTAACTTCAATTCCATTTTTAGTAGCATATTCTACATCAATATTATCTACCCCAACACCTCCTCGAATTATAAGCTTTAGATTTCCTTTTTTAGCTTCATCTATTAATTCCTTTCTAACCTTAGTAGCAGATCTAACTATCATCACGTCAAACTCTCTTATTTTTTCCTTAAGCTCATCTTCTCCATAATGCTTATCTACAATTTCATAACCATCATTTTTTAATCTTTCTATAGCACTCTCTTCCATTCCATCACAAATTAATATCTTTACCATTTTAAATCCTCCTTTATAAAAATACCTTTTTAATATAGCTAGATTACTCTATAAATTCAGTATGTCATTTATGTTATCCAAAAGTTCTTTTATATCATCTAATGTACATTCTGCCATATGAGCTATTCTAAAAGTTTTTTCCTTTAGTGATCCATATCCATTAGAAATCTGAAACCCTCTTTTTCCTAGTTCTTTATTAAGATCTGCTACACTTATATTTCTAGTGTTTTTGATGTTTGTTAAAGTATTAGATAAATACTTTTCTTCTGCAAATAATTCAAAATGTTTCTTTGCCCATTCTCTTACATAGTTAGCCATATCTAGGTGTCTATTATATCTATTTTCTAAACCTTCCTCTAAAATCTTATCTAACTGATAATCCATTGCAAACATATGAGAAAGTGATGGTGTTGATGGATATTGATAGTCTTTCTTTTGAATATATTCATATAAAGAAAGTAAGTCTAAATAATATCCTCTAAAAGGAACTTTCTTTGCTCTCTCAATAGCTTTTTCAGAGAAAGAACACGCCGCTATTCCTGGTGGTAGACCTATAGCTTTTTGGCTAGAAGTTAAGCATATATCTACTCCTAATTTATCTACCTCTATTTTGGTTCCTCCCATTGAACTTACTGTATCAAGACACCATACAACTTCTGGGTACTTTTTAACTGTTTGAGAAATTTCATCTACCGGATTCATTACTCCTGTAGATGTTTCATTATGTGTAACACATACTAAGTCATACCTACCTGTTGATAAAGCTCTATCTAATTCATTAATATTTATTGCTTTTCCCCATTCTGCCTTATATAAGTCTGCTTGGACATTATTATGCTTAGCCATGTCGTACCATCTATCACCGAAAGCACCTATTGAAAAAACTGCTGCTCTTTTAGCAGTACACGATCTTATAGCACCTTCCATAAGACCGCTGCCAGATGTAGTTGATAGCAAAATTTCTTCTTTTGTATAGAACATCTTCCTTAGCTTATTACTAATTGATCTTTGAAGCTCTGACGCTTCCTTACTTCTATGGCCTATCATAGGAGTTGCCATCTTTTCTAATACATCTTTTTTAACCTCTACTGGGCCAGGAATAAATAACTTCTTATACATATACATACCTCCTAAATTGTTTTATTAATGCACAGTGTTAAACTTGTAATTGTATAAAACTACGCATTGGTAAAGTTCATTTTATAAACAAAAAGAGCCAAGCATCCCCTAAGGGACGATTGACTCGCGTTGCCACCCTAATTAATCACATAAAACATGTGACTCTCTCATCTTTATAACGGTTTTTTCCGTATTACTCATCGTAATAATCCTCCAAGGTGGATTCACAAAAATACTTGGCATCAGTTCGCACCAACCACTGATTCTCTTAAACCTGATTCTTGTTACTATTCTCTTCATAGGAAATATTAAATTTTGCAAATAAAAAAAGCCAATCTTCCCTAAAGGGACGATTGGCTCGCGTTACCACCCTAATTAATCATATTAAAAATATGATTCTCTCATCTTCATAACGGTTATCCGTATTACTCATCGTAATAATCCTCCAAGGTGGATTCATAAAAATATCAGATATCAGTTCACACCAACCACTGACTCTCTTAACCTTAATTTTTACTACTATTCTCTTCATAGGACAAATTATATTCAACTGATTGTTATTAATTATAAATCTATAATTCATATATGTCAATATTATTTTTTAAATTTTCATATAATACTTTCTATTCAATAAAATCTCCAAGATTATGTTTGATCTAAACTAGTTAAAACTGTATCAAAAAGATCTTTAACACATTTACCATCTTTTAAATTTTTGCAATTTACGCAACTCTTACTGCTATCTGTACCTATATTTGATTCAACCCCTGAATGAATAGGTTCATAACCTACACAAGAATTTGCCACGTGCATCATCTGATCTCTATTTCCCTCAACTACTTCTTTTTTTGACACATTAATTCCTCCTCTTTTGCTATTAATTCATTCTTATTTTTTCCTCAATTACTGTAAATAATTCCTTAGTACATTTACCATCTATATAACTTCTACAACTTTCACAACCTTGTGAAATAAAACTCATAGCTGTAATAAAAACTTTAGGCTTATATTCTACACAATTCTCTGCCACTATCATTTTTTGTTGTACCGAAATCATAAAATCACTCCTAAATAGGATAATCTCATCGAGGCTTCAAAGTATAACATACTAGACATCATAGAGAAATTATCTAAATAGTTTCTCCTATTCTTATGTAGCTATTATTGCCCTATTTCAAAATATAATTCTAAAAAAATAAACTCCTATATAAAATACAGGAGTTTTGGATGCTACTTAAAACTTTTTTGTTAACTATATACCTTCACAGCTTAATACTATTTTAATCTAACACTGACTCTGTTTCTGAACAATATCTGGTGGTTATACATTTCCCAAGGTTTCTTGGGCATTCTCTACACATACACTGCTTTGATTCCCCATTACATCCGATATTAAATTCTGGACAACTCTTGCAATTATTAATTATTAATGACATTTTTCCACCTCTTTTAGGCATTTTACTTATTTAGATTCAAACTCTTAGCTCTTTCTTTTTGTATCTGATTTATCTTTTTCCCTTTATATGTAATAGCATTTATAGGGCAAATATGTATACATCTTAAACATAGTATGCAATTACTATGAAAGATTGCATGACCATTCTCAAAGGTTATGTTGCCTTTTGGACAGTTTCTTAAACACAATCCACATTTACTACATTCTTTTGTAGATGTGATATTTTTAGATAGTTTTGGCAACATACTTCTATAGGCTTTTTCAGAAACTTTACCAATAACTCGTCGGAATAAAGAGTTACACTCCTTAATATGTTTGTTTTCGATAAAATTCTTAGTTAATATTTCTACCTTCTCTACAGCCTCTTCTAACATCTTTTTCTGCATATTTTCTGTTGGTAGTCTTCCTACTCCAAAGTAATAATTATTTGGCATTGCTATATTAGATTGTATAATAACATTATATCCTTTTTGCTCTAATTTTTTTGACACTATTGAAGCTGCTGCTGCCGACTTTGCTCCCTGCGTTGAGTAAACAATAGCCCTCAATCTACTTTCCTCTTTAGGCAGCCTGCCTAAAAAGTCATCTACAATTTTCGGTGCTGCCTCCGCATGAACAGGAGAACCAATTATAAAAAAGTTATAAGGCTTTATACTTATTTCCTCTGCTGATTCAATATTTACTAAATCAATGTTTATATCATATAATTTAAAACTTTCTTTAAATCTATCCGCCACCCATTTAGTATTTCCCGTACCACTAAAATAATATAATACTCCTTTCATAGTAACCCCATCTCCTAATAATAACATTCATCTAAAATAGTATTTATATTAATTAATATAAAAATGCATAATACAAAATATGTATTATGCATGTACACATATTGATTAGTCATTATCCCTTTCCTCTTCATATTTTTCTCTATAGCTAGTCATAATTTCACTTAGTATATCTGCTGCTGGTAAAGGAGTAAATGTAATGGCGTTTGCTCCAGCTTGTATTGTAGCCTTTATACTATCCTCCGTTGGTCCCCCAGTAGCTATGATAGGGAAATTAGGATAATCTTCTCGTATTTTCCTTATAATATGTGTTGTTCGTTTAGCTCCTGATACATTTAAAATTGTGGCTCCTGCTTCAATTCTTTCTTTGATATTTTCATATTCCGATACTATTGTAACAATTATTGGTATATCTATAGTATCTCTCATCTGTCTTATAACGTCATTTGGTGTAGGACTATTTACTACAACTCCCATAGCACCCTTAAATTCGGCATCTAAGGCTAAGTTTACAACCCTTTTACCAGTTGTAATTCCGCCTCCTACTCCACAAAACACAGGAATATCAGCAGATAGCACAATTGCTTGTGTTATAAGCGGTTGTGGTGTAAATGGATACACTGCAATAACAGCATCAGCATTGGTATTTTTTATTACCGCTACATCTGTACTGAATATGAAAGATTTTAATCTCTTTCCAAATATTTTAATACCGCTGGCCTCTCTAATAGTTTCTGGTACCTGAATTACATGTCTTCTAAGAATTCCTTTTATTTCTGGTACATATTTGGCCATATCTTATCCTCCTCTTTTTGAACAACATACCAACTGTACTCTAGCTATATTACCTTATATTAACATAATGTCCTTTGTACTTTCAATGTGTTATTCAATTTTTTTACATTAAACCAATTTTAATCCATTAAGCCTCGTTATTATAATATTTTATATCTCACATCTATAGGCTTTATCACCCTTATAACCTATTTCTTTTAATACCTTTTTCACTATATTTCTACCTATTTTATCTTCACTCATCTCACATAGTGCATCCTCAATATCGCTCCAACTTACACATTCTACTTCAGATGACTTTTTTAATTCCCCACCATTATAATATGCCATAAAGGTAAGCATTATTATTTCTTTAGAAGAAAGATATTCGCTTCCTAAATATTTTAAGTCTTTTATTCTAAGGCCTGACTCCTCTAATACTTCTCGATGAACAGTTTCCTCCACTGTTTCTCCATTCCCTACGTATCCTGACAAAAGTACTTTTGAATTTTTAAATATATAACTTTGCTTAAGAAGTAGTATTTTGTCTTCCTTTACAACTGCCACAATAATACATGGCTTTGGAACATCGAAGTACATTATATCGTCTGTAGGACAATATGGAACGCCTCCTTCATCCCAGCTATACCTCTCTTCAAGCTCCCTACCACAAATAGGACAATATTTATATCTCATAAGTACGCTGCTCTTATTAGAGCAGCTTCACCCCCTATAAATTATGCTCTTATATTACTTATATTATAAATTATAAATTGACCCTTATTCAATTGAAATGTAAAAGTCTACATTCTCACCTCTACTAAATCCTTAATAGTTATAAACTTTTCTCCTACAAAGCAATCATAAGCAAGGACGTGAACCCCTTTTCTTTTAGCATATCTTAGAGCTTCCCCAAAATTTTTATCCATTTCATCATGTGGCGAAAAATACTTGGCTCCTTCCATTTGAATTAAAAATAGTACAGCGGCTTCTTTCCCTAGCTTTTTCACTTCAACAAGCTCTAATAAATGTTTTCTTCCCCTATCTGTTGGGGCATCAGGAAACATTGTTTTACCTTCTTCCTCTAAGGTCACTCCTTTCACTTCCAAGTAACATTCGTTATCCTCATTATCTACTAACTTGAAATCAAACCTACTGTTTCCGAAGGTCTTTTCTCTCTGTATGATACTATATTTTTTTAATAACTCAATTTTTTTATTTTTCAGTGCTTCCTCCACAACCTTATTAGGTATATGTGAATCTATATTTATAAATCTGTTTCCCTTATATCCTCCTATTAAATCATACTTTGTTTTTCTAGTAGGATTATTTTCTTCTCTCAAAACTACAGTACATCCAGGTATAAGTATTTCTTTGCATCTTCCAGTATTGGGCACATGCACCATACTCTCCTCTCCATTTATATCAACATAAGCTTGAAATCTATTTGGCCTGTGTATAAATTTGGCTCTTAATATATTATTATGGATAATCATATTATCATCTCCAGTTTTTTGAAAATTATTCACATATCCACAGACTTTATCCACATTTATCTGTGCATTTTTCTAAAATTGTGGATTGTTTATCTTAAATAACCTTTTCATTTACTATTATACCTTTTTACTATAAGTTAAATAAGAAAAACTAGCCTGAGAAATAATAGTAATTTAATTTCTATATAAATAAAAGGGGTTTAGGTTAATTTCAAACCTAGACCCCTTCAGACTTTAATTATAAAAACAACTTAAAAATGACAAGAAATATTACACCTGGTACTCCTAAAAATCCTGCAATAAGAGCAGTAATTGCATTAATTCCTATGTAGAAGTTAAAATAATGTCCAATAAAGTTAACTAAAATCAGCAGTAAAACTCCAAATATCCCATTAGCTATTAATTTAAATAGTACCTTCAAAGGCCATGCAAAAACTTTAACTAATATATACAATCCTAATACGGCAATTAAAAAATATCCTATGTACTCAAACTGCACAATTATCCCCCCATATTTTCTTTATTACTAAATTTATATTCTAATTGTACAAAAGTATTAATAAAAATAAAATAGTAAAGGCTTAAGCCCTTACTATTTTCATTAGATTATTATTAACCTGCACTTAACTCATGCAATATGCTCTCACCATAGACCTTTAAACCAACTTTTCTAGCTTCATTTAGCAAATACATATATTTAGCCTTAGCAGCCTCTTCCATATATATTGCATAATCCACAAGTCTAGGGTCATTAACTCCATTAAAATATTCTCTAGCCATTTTAAGATCTTCTCTTGCTTTATCTATCGCATTTAATAATTTTTTTTGTTCTACTGTATACTTGCTATTTTTTGATAGATAACTGGTTATTATACGTTTTACCATAAAAAACCTCCTATTTTATATCACCTTTATAATACTTGACATAAAACAGGATTAGTATTCATTAAATCTCAGTTCTTCCCTCTAGTGCCTTAGATAAAGTTACTTCATCAGCATATTCTAAGTCTCCACCAACTGGTATTCCATGGGCAATTCTAGTTACCTTAACTCCTAATGGTTTTAGTATTTTTGATATATACATCGCCGTAGCCTCACCTTCAATATTAGGATTAGTAGCTACTATTACTTCTTTTACTTCTCCATTAATTCTTCTTATAAGTTCTCTTAGCTTTATATCATCTGGACCTCTACCTGCCATAGGCGATATGTTTCCATGAAGAACATGATATACTCCATTAAATTCTTTAACTTTTTCCATAGTCATTATATCTTTAGGCTGCTCTATAACACATATGGTATCTTTCTCTCTATTCGGATTTGAGCATATTGAACAGGGGTCAGAATCAGTAAAGTTTCCACATACAGAACAGTATTTTATTGTTCCTTTTGCTTTAACTAGAGCATTAGCAAATTCCCTAACTTCATCATCTGGTAAATTCAATACGTGAATTGTCAATCTCTGAGCAGTCTTATATCCTATACCAGGTAATTTTGCAAACTCTTCTATAAGTTTTTCAATTGCAATTGGATAAAATTCCATAATAATCACCTCAATTTTAAAACCCCATCTTTAAAGATGGGGTAGTTAACTTTAATTAAAACATTCCGGGAACATTAAGTCCGCCTGTTAATTTTTTCATTTCTGCTGAAGTTTCTTCATCAGCTTTCTTTAAAGCCTCATTGCATGCAGTTAACACTAAATCTTGAAGCATTTCAACATCATCTGGATCAACAACTTCCGGCTTTATTTTTATGTCTACTATTTGCTTTTTACCGCTGGCAACTACTGTTACCGCTCCTCCACCAACAGTTACTTCAAATTGCTTATTTTCAAGGTCAGCTTGCATTTCTTCCATCTGTTTTTGGAATTTTTGAGCTTGCTTCATTATATTATTCATATTTCCTCCACCGAAATTAGGAAATCCTCCCTTTGCCATAATCAACGCCTCCTTACATAATTAATGTAGTTTTAATTATACCATATTTTATAAATTTAACTCAAATTTTTAATATTATTCATCTATTATTTCTACTAGTTCTTCTCCAAAGGCATCCTTTAATACCTGCTCTGTTGACTTAGATGCACTTCTAATTTCTTCATCATCTATAGAATACTGCAATTTCACTCTCTCCTTCAAAATATCTGAAAATATTTCTTCTAATATCTTTCTATTTTCTTCTTTTTCAAATCTTTGTTTGTGAAACGCATAATCCTTAGTATATAGTATAGTTATTACTCCATTTTCACACTTTACCGCATTTCCCATAGTTAAAGCAGTAAATAGAACCATTTGCCTTCTATTTTTTAAAGCCTCTAATATGTCTTTCCAACTCTTTTTAACTATATCTAAATTAAGTTTTGAGTATATGTTTTGCTCCTGCACAGATTCAACAACTCTCGCAACCTTCTCCTGAGCTCCTTCTTTGATTTCTTTCTTAGTTGTCTTAGGAATGGACGGTTTACTTGCTATGCTTACTGTTCCTTCTCGTAAAGCTTCCTCAAGCTTATTCAATCTTGCAAGCATAACTTCCTTAGATGTATCATATTCTATTTTACACATTTTTATGACAGCAAGTTCTAAATATACTCTGCTTTGTTTTGTCCATTTAGATTGCTCTTCTGCATCTTGAAGTATCCTTATATCCCTCATTATTTCTTCAACTCTTATTTTTTGAGCTTGTTCTTTTATAAGATTTATATTTTCTTCTGACATATCTAAAATTTCTTCTGGGTCTTGAGAGACTTTTACTATTAGAAGATTCCTCATATGATTTATCATATCCCTAATAAATGTGTAAATATCTTTACCACTAAATACAATATCATCTATAACCCTCATAGACATTTCAATGTTTTTTTCTATTATACTATCCGTAAGCTTAAGCAAACTTTCATTTGTTACAAGCCCCAGCATAGCAATAACATCACTATACTCTACCTTGCCACTCCCCATAGAAATTGCTTGATCTAGTATACTCAAAGCATCTCTCATAGCTCCATCGCACATTCTAGCTATAAGATTTAAACTTTTATCATCTGCAAATACCCCTTGTTCTTCAACTATCTTTCTTAGTCTGCCAAATATATGAGAACTTTTAATTCTCCTAAAATCAAACTTCTGACATCTAGAAAGTATAGTGATTGGTAGCTTTTGTGGGTCTGTTGTAGCTAATATAAATATTACATTTGATGGTGGTTCTTCTAAAGTCTTTAAAAAGGCATTTACAGCTGGTGGAGTAAGCATGTGTACCTCATCCATTATATATACCTTATATTTTCCTTCTTGTGGAGGATACTTTACATTCTCAATTATATCTCTTATGTCTTCTATATTTCTCTTAGAAGCAGCATCCATCTCAATTACATCTATTGAGATACCAGAACCTATCTTTTTACACATTTCACATTCATTACAAGGCTCTCCATCCTGGAGATTTAAACAATTTACCGCTTTGGAAAAAATTTTTGCAGTAGAAGTTTTACCTGTCCCTCTAGTTCCACACAAAAGATAAGCATGGGCTATTCTATTATTCTTTATTTGATTTTTAATTGTAACAGTTATATGATCTTGACCAACTACCTCTTCAAAGGTTTTTGGTCTCCATTCTCTATATAATGCGGTGTAAGCCATCAAAATCACCTTCTTTAATCTGTGTTTATACACTATCTATTATACCTTATATTAAATTAATAGTTAACATATAAAACTAATATAACCCTTAGGTAATATAGAAATATTAATATAATAAAAAAAGACACCTTTTTGGTATCTTTAACTAAAGTCTAAATATTAAAGTCGTGCACCTCGCTTTGACTGATAAACTATAAGCGTTACCCATATAGTTAACTCAAACCAGGTTTATCCACGGCACACGAAAATGATCACTTACCGCTGCTTCCTTCCGGACCTGACGGGGTTCATGAGTTTCCGTTGCGTGGGACCCAATTCTCAACGCCACTTTTATAGGCCAGACCTTACAGTTTATAGCCTAGGCGAGGAATTCAATCCTGCTATAGCGGATTGCAGGTTACAGGGCACCGCTAACTCCCCATCTAGCACGACAAAGATTTAATGGCGGAGAGAAGGGGATTTGAACCCCTGGTAGAGTTTCCCCTACACACGCTTTCCAGGCGTGCTCCTTAAGCCGCTCAGACATCTCTCCATATAAATAACTCATGAAAACTATTAAGTTTTACATTGTCATCAAGACAAGACTTATTATACTATTAAATGTCCACTAATTCAACATATTTTTGTGAATTTTTTTTAGCAATTATTAGTTGGCAGAGAGAGGGGGATTTGAACCCCCGGTACACCTATTAAATGTACAATTGATTTCGAGTCAACCACCTTCAACCTCTCGGACATCTCTCCATCTATCTTCTATTCTTAAAGAAATTACTTAACATATTACTGCATTTATTATTATAGTTCCAGTGTATCCTAGTCCAATGATTTAACGAATCACTTTGAAGTATGTTTATTACAGAACCACAAGCCCCTGCTGTTGGGTCAAAGGTACCTATATATAAATTAGATATCCTTGATTGTAGTATTGCCCCTGCGCACATAGGACAAGGTTCTAATGTAACATACATGCTACACTCATTAAGCCGCCAACTTTGAAGAAAGGCAGCAGCTTTTCTTATAGCCAACATTTCTGCATGTGCTGTTGGGTCATTCAATGTTTCTCTTAAATTATGAGCCCTAGCTATTACTGTATTACCTTTTACTACAACTGCTCCTACTGGTACTTCTTTTAATAGAAGTGCTATTTCTGCCTCATGTATAGCTTCCAGCATAAAATCTTCATTCATTGAGATACCTCTTAAGTTTTGTTACTTATAATTTATTTATTATAAAAATAAAAGTCTGTAAACTTAAAGTTCACAAGACTTTTGGTGCGCCCGAGAGGAATCGAACCCCCGGCACGCGGTTTAGGAAACCGCTGCTCTATCCTACTGAGCTACGAGCGCATACTTAATTCTTACTATATGTATTTTATTACAATTAATTATAAAAGTCAATTTAAAACACTTACTTTTTATCCCAAACTATATTTTTAAATGTAACCCTCATATTAAAGAATAAAATAAATATCTTCTATTATTAATTAGCATCTTGGGTATATTATAATATGATTAAAAATATAATAACTAGGAGGTGTTATTATGGTAAATGAATTAAAAAATTTATTTTTAGCTGGTATAGGTTCTGCTGCTTATACTTATGAAAAAGCTTCTAAGTTAATAGATGATATGGTTGCAAAAGGCAAGTTAACAATTGATGAAGGTAAAGATTTATCTGAAGAACTAAAAAGAAATGTAAAGGATAAAACAGCTCAGTATAAACCATTGACTAAAGAAGATATTATATCAATATTAAAAGAAATGGATTATGCCAGTAAAACCGATATATCTATTATCAATCAACGACTAAGTGTACTAGAAGAAAAGATGAAGGATAAAGCATAAGCCCGACTAATGTTAGGGCTTTGTTAATTTGGAGGTATATTATGTATAAAAACTCAGTACAAAGGTTTAAAGAAATAGTTAGGGTTCTAGCCTCTTACGGCTTTGGATATATTGTTGATAGTAAATCTAATAGAGCCAAAAATTCTCCTATAAACCTAACAAAGGCCTTCGAAGAGCTAGGTCCAACTTTTATAAAAATAGGACAAATTTTAAGTGCTAGACCGGACATATTGCCTCCTGATTATATAAAAGAACTTTCTAATCTTCAAGATAAGGTAGCTCCTGAAAGATATGAAGATATAAACAGTATTTTTATAAGTGAATTTAACAAACCAATTGAAGAATGCTTTATTTATTTTGAAAAGGAGCCACTTGCTTCCGCCTCCATAGCGCAAGTTCATAACGCTATTCTTGATGATGGTAGAGAGGTCATTGTGAAAGTTCAAAGACCTGAAATAAGAGAAAAAATGCACATGGACATATCTATATTGCATAAGATAATAAAACTCTCTAAATCTAAGTTTGCCAATGCACTCATAGACCCTAGTGAGGCCTTAGATGAAATTCTTGCATCTACTGAAAATGAATTAAACTTTAAAATAGAAGCAGAAAATATCAATAAATTTAGAGACTTAAATAAAAATGTTGCCTTTTGCTATGCGCCATTTATAATTGATAGGTTATCTAGCAGTAAAGTTTTAACTATGGAAAAAATAAATGGTCTTAAGATAACTGATATTCATAGTCTTGATACCTATGGGTATGATTCAAACGACATAGGAAAGAAGTTAACTCTTTCATTTTTTAAGCAAATTTTTACTGACGGTTTTTTTCACGGAGATCCTCATCCTGGTAACCTGCTTATTGACAAAGGAAAAATATGCTTTATAGATTTTGGCATAGTAGGAACACTTTCAGATTCACTGAAGTCATCATTAAACGAAGCAATTGTAGCTGTAGCCTTAAAGGATATAGATAAGCTGGTTTCTGTAATTATATCTATAGGAATAAAGAAAGGATTTGTTGATAGAAATAAGCTTTATGAAGATATAGAATACTTATTTTTTAGATATGTTTCAACATCGTTGAATAATATTAAAATTTCAGTACTAATTGAAGAAATATTTGATTGTGCAAAAAATAATAATATAAAACTACCTAAAGATTTAACTTTACTTGTAAAGGCTATGATTATAGTAGAAGGAGTTGTTGCAAAGATAGCACCTGAAATTCAAATTATCGATGTTGCCATCCCCTTTGTAAGAACTAATAGTGAATTACTACTGCTTAAAAATATTAACTTAGATCAATTTTTAATACACTCTTACAATTTTACAAAGGACCTTTCACTTCTTCCTTCAAAATTCACAGAACTGACAAATAGTATATTGAAGGGTAGAGCTAAAATACAATTTGAAATACCTCATCTAAATAAGTCTATTAATGAACTAAATAAAATGACTAACAGGTTGGTATTTGCACTAATAATTTCATCTTCTATAATCGGATCATCTCTTATATTGAATAAGAACATTGGTCCTCAGATATACGGAATGTCCTTCATTGGAATATTAGGTTTTGCTATAGCTGCTCTTATGGGTTTATGGTTACTTGTATCAATTATTAAGTCTGGTAAGCTATAAAAGGAGTTAAATATTTTATTCTCCTTTTATAGCTTACTATTTTCTTTCCTGTATACCCTCAAGTATGTATTTCAATTGTCTCTCTATCAGCTGATCTAAACTACCTTTATCATCATTTATAAGTTCATATACTGCAGTGGAGCAAATCGTACCAAACAATGTATATGCCATTAGATAAGAATCTCCTCTTTTTATTACCTCCTTGTCCATTCCCTCCTCTAGATAAGATTGGGTATAGCAAATATGTTTATTAATTGCCGCTCTTAATTCTAATTGCCTTAATTCTTCTCCCCATATTTGGCTCATTACAACTTTAAAAAAGTCTCTACTTTCATAAACTAAACTTAATTGAATTCTGCATAACACCTTAATCTTACATAAAATGTTATCTTTTTCACTTGCAACATCTTCTATTGAATTTTTTATTAATTCCATACCTTCTCTTACTATAAAATTAAATATTTCTTCTTTACTCTTAAAATGATAATATAAAGTTCCTTTAGCTACACCTGCCTCAGATGCTATAGCATCCATTGTAGCTCCATTATATCCACACTTTGAAAAGACTTTTATGGCAGATTCAAATATTGACTTTTTTGTATCATTCATTGATATCACTTCGCATTTCCATTATATTGTAAATAAACAACCAACTTTATTATATTACATCACTTTAACTAAGTAAAGATATACATTTATTATACTATCTTTTCAATTTATGGTAGGACTGTTGTATTATAAATTGACAACTGTTAAATAATAATTGATAATTGTAATAAGTATTTTTGTAAAAATTTATTAATGAAAGAGGTTTCCTAATGGTTAAATTTTATAATAGGCAAACTAAGAGCTATGAAATAGAACAAGTTGCTGGAGACAAATACCTTCAATGGACTTATTCTTCACCTATAGGAATGAGGTTATTAGAGCTTTTAGTTAAGAAAAAGATTTTTTCAAGTATTTACGGCTCCTACTGCGATAGTAAACGAAGTAGGAAAAAGATTAGCTCATTTGTGAAAAGTTTTGATATTAACATGTCTCATAGTGAAAAAAAACTGGAACAGTTTCAATCATTTAATGACTTTTTCACTAGAAAACTAAAGAAAGAAGTAAGACCGATAGATATGAACTTAAATTCTTTAATTTCTCCTGGTGACGGAAGACTTCTAGCCTATGAAAACATAAATTTAGATGAATTAGTTCAAATAAAAGGATATACTTATAGTTTTAATAAACTTATAAATAATTCAGAGCTGTTATCAAAATTCTCTGAAGGCACATGCTTAGTTCTTAGACTATGTCCTACAGATTATCATAGATTTCACTTTGTAGATAATGGAGTATGTGAAGATACAACTAAGGTTAAGGGTGATTATTATTCAGTTAACCCTATTGCCCTAGAGAAGATACCAGAGCTCTTTTGTAGAAACAAAAGGGAGTGGAGTATATTTCATTCAGAAAACTTTGGTGACATATTACTTATTGAGGTAGGGGCCACTTGCGTAGGTTCAATAATTCAAACATATCCTCCTAATGTTAAAATAAAAAAAGGTGATGAAAAAGGATATTTTAAATTTGGTGGATCTACAACTGTATTGTTTATTGAGAAGAATAGAGTTAAGATTGATGAAGATATAATTATGGAAAGTAAAAAAGGTTACGAAACCAGAGTATTTATGGGTGAAAAGATAGGTCAAAAATTATAGAACTAGTTCTGCTCCGCTAAAAACTTAATACTTAAAACATAAAAATAAACTTCGCTTGTTTCTGAGCGAAGTTTATTTAATGAGGGGATTACTAAAAAATGAATAACTTTGATTAATTAATAAGTTTTGGGTTTTAGGTTATTAATTAATACTATTTATATTATTTACATTATCTTCTATTTTATTCAAAGCTCATATATTTTATTTATATAATACTAAATTTTATTTATAAAAAAAAGGCTTCCTAAATCTAAGAAGTCTTTTCTGGTGCGACGGAGAGGATTCGAACCCCCGACCAACTGGTTCGTAGCCAGCTACTCTATCCAACTGAGCTACCATCGCATAGATTGGCGGAGAAAGAGGGATTTGAACCCTCGCGCCGGTTACCCGACCTACGCCCTTAGCAGGGGCGCCTCTTCGGCCACTTGAGTATTTCTCCATGCCCTACATTGTTCAAAACATTTGGCGGAAAGAGTGGGATTCGAACCCACGGTACGGTCACCCGTACGCCGGTTTTCAAGACCGGTGCCTTAAACCAACTCGACCATCTTTCCATATCCTTTGACATAAATATATTAACACAAGTGATTCAAAAAATCAAATATTTATTTAAGTATTTTTCATAATTTAATCTTATTTATTACTATTAATCTCCAGTATTTGTATCAAATGTACAATTGCTGTATTTTTATATCCTATTTAGTAGAAAATTGATTTAATTAACTTATAGGTTTTAAAAACATACTTATTATGAAAATAAAAAAGCACCATTGTAAGTGCTTTTCTGGCGGAGAAAGAGGGATTTGAACCCTCGCGCCGGTTACCCGACCTACGCCCTTAGCAGGGGCGCCTCTTCGGCCACTTGAGTATTTCTCCATGCCCTACATTATTTTAAAAAATAAATGGCGGAAAGACAGGGATTCGAACCCTGGGTACGATCACTCGTACGCCGGTTTTCAAGACCGGTGCCTTAAACCAACTCGACCATCTTTCCTTGCTTGTTGACATGTATTATTATATCAACACCATGCATACATGTCAACAACTTTTTTTATTTTTTTATATTTATTTTATAACTTCTCTACCACCCATATATGGTCTTAAAGCTTCTGGAATTACTACACTACCATCAGCTTGTTGGTAATTTTCTAAAATTGCAGCTACAGTTCTTCCTACTGCAACACCTGATCCATTTAAAGTATGAACATATTGTGGCTTATCTTTTGCTGTTTCTTTATACTTTATGTTAGCACGTCTTGCTTGGAAATCTTCAAAATTACTACAGCTTGATATTTCAACATATCTATTATAACTTGGCATCCAAACTTCTATATCATATTTTAAAGCTGCTGTAAATCCTAAATCACCTTTACATATTCTAACTACTCTATAAGGTATTCCTAACTCTTGAAGTACTTCTTCTGCATCATTTGTTAACTTTTCAAGCTCTTCATAAGATTGTTCTGGTTTAGTGAACTTAAGAAGCTCAACCTTATTAAATTGGTGTTGTCTTATTAGTCCTCTTGTATCTCTACCAGCTGAACCTGCTTCTGCTCTAAAACATCCACTGTAAGCTACATGCTTTATTGGTAAATCCTCACCTTTTAGTACCTCACCTGAATAGAAATTAGTTACAGGAACTTCTGCTGTTGGAATTAAGAAGAAATCGTTATTAGCAACTCTAAATGCATCCTCTTCAAATTTTGGAAGCTGACCTGTTCCTATCATACTATTTCTATTAACCATATATGGTGGGAATAATTCTTCATAACCATGTTTTTCAGTATGAACATCTAAGAAATATGATATTACAGCTCTTTCTAATCTAGCTCCTAATGCTCTATAGAAAGTAAATCTTGATCCAGCAACTTTTCCAGCTCTTTCAAAATCAAGTATATTAAGACCTGTTCCTATCTCCCAGTGAGGCTTAGGTTCAAAGTCAAAC
The DNA here is from genome assembly GCF_025398335.1 of Clostridium sp. CX1. Taxonomy (GTDB): domain Bacteria; phylum Bacillota; class Clostridia; order Clostridiales; family Clostridiaceae; genus Clostridium_AM; species Clostridium_AM tanneri. The sequence continues at coordinate 6,776 of NZ_JAODOO010000028.1, read as the reverse complement.
TTAGTAGGCTCTGACCATTTTCTTATTTCAACGTTATCTGCATCTGTTTCTCCATCTGGTACTGCTGGGTTTGGTATATTAGGTATTCTTAACATTATGTACTCTATTTTTTCATCTATCTCTGATAGCTTTACATCGTACTGCTTTATCTTGTCTGAAAGCTCTTTCATTTCTGTCATAAGAGCATCAGCATTTTCTCCTGACTTCTTTAATTTAGCTATCTCAGCTGAATCTTGATTTCTCTTGTTCTTTAATACCTCAACTTCAACTAATATCTGTCTTCTATTCTCATCTAATGATATTACTTCGTCTATAACTGATATGTCGAAGTCCTCACCTCTATTTCCTAGTGCAGTTTTAATTTCATCTGGATTGTTTCTTATTCTTTTTAAATCTAGCATAATTGTTCTCCTCCTAAATGTTTTTATATAAATAAAAAAAGCCTTCCATCCCTAAAGGGACGAAAGACTCCGTGTTGCCACCCTAATTAATCAAAAAATTTGATTCACTCGAAGATTATAACGGTATCACCGATCTGTAATTAGCAGTACCTCAAAGGTGGATTCACAACATTCCAGTATCAGTTTTCACCAACCACTGACTCTCTTAAACTTTCATATCGTTACTAGCCTTATCATAGGTTAATTTTAATTTTTACTTAATTATATATACATTTACTTTTTATGTCAATAGCAATTTATGTTTTTTTCTGTATATTTACAAATATTTAACTTTAATCAATGTTTTTAGTGCATACTATGTCTGCTCCAGTATTTAATATATTCTTACAAACTATATCTCCTGCCTTAATCGGTGCCCCTACATATAATCTACTTAATGCCTTCGAGCATTCTACCCATAGCTTCTTATCTAAAGGCTTACTGCTTTTTACAGGAACTACATTATATCTTGACCCTTTTATTCTTACTAAAGTAGTAAGAATACCTTTATTACTATTTATCTGCTCTTTAGCATATTTTATTCCTTCATCACATAAATTTCCTTGGACTTCTATAGAATCATTGTATATATCAATACTAAGTATACACTTGTTATTACATCCATAGCAAATAGCCTCTTTAATCAACTTTAAATTCCTCCAAATACCTACATTTCATCAAATTCCTTTATTCTAGCCATTACTATTGTTGAGTTTTTAGAGTCTCTTACAATCTCTGTTAGTTTCTTATCAGTTTCTCTTGCTAATATAGCTGCTATCTTATGTAGGCACTGTGATCCATTGCAACGACCAAAGGTTACACCTGTTCTTCTCCTTATAGCTTCTAATGTACGTGCTCCTAATGGCCTTCTTATAGAATCTACAATTTCTCCTTCTGTTACCTTTTGACAATAGCATATTACCTTTCCATACTTATTATCTAATTTTATAATATTGTTTCTTTCATCGTTTGATAGGTCCCTAAATCTATAAATTTCTCTTCTTTTATCCACAAAGTCTTTTTTTAAAACACAATTTAAATTACTAACTATAGTTTCACACACGATACTAGCAATAGCTGGTGTCATAGTAACCTGTCCATAGTGTTTCCCCGTTACTTTAATATATCCTTTATCAATAAGACTGTCATCTATAATTAAAGTATCATTATAAAAAGGTGATTCATAAAAATTATTTATTTCAGCTTCATCAATTTTTCCTATAAAGTTATATATCTTTTTTAAACTATCATCGCAATTTATATTTTTATCTGTTTTTACTGATAGTATTGATCCGCCTTGAATAGTAGAGACCGAGTATAGTTTATCACCATTTTCGTTTAATGTTGATATAATATTTTTAAAACTTCCTTTAAAACTTTTTGCTAATAAAAATTGTTTCAAATAACTTCTACTCTCGGTTATTCTATTAGACTTATCTATGCTGTAATTTTTACCAGGTGTAGTGTTGAGGACCATATTACAAGTGAATTTATTCTTATTCGTTATTACTCTAAACCCCTTAGATACTTTTTGTATGTCTAAAACTTCTTCTTCTAACTTAAAGTTTACTCCATTATCAAATGCAATTTCTGCATAGGAAATAGCAAGATCATAAGGAGATATAACTCCCGTATTCTTAGAATGTATCGCTCTTTTCACGTTTATATTTAAATTAGGTTCTAATTCATATACCTTCTTACTGTCTAGCAGGAATATATTATCAATTCCTCTATCGATCGCTTTATTATACATTTCTATTAAATCATTTTCACTTTTTTTATCTTCTGCAATAATTAAAGAATTATATTTTTTATAAGGTATGTTAAACTTTTCAACAATATCATATATAAGCCTATTTCCCATAAACTCTAGTTTAGAAACCAATGTATCCTCGCATTCAACTCCATCATAAACCACAGCAGAGTTTATCAAAGCAACATCATCTGCTATATCATAATCCTTTTCAATTAATGCAATGTTTAGACTATATTTGGAAAGTTCATAGGCAACTGCGCACCCTATTATGCCTCCCCCTAATATAAGAACATCATAATCCATATTTCAACCTTCCTCTCCAGGAACAGTAATAATTTAAACTAATATAAACAGTATTAGGCTCTTAGAATTATTTTATCCTTTCCTATTTTAATTATATCATAAAACTTAAATAAAAATTAAAATACAAGTATCCACAAAGTAGTAAACAAATTTATGAGTAATATATCATATTGTTTTAATATAACTTATGCTTTACTTGTATTTTAATTTTTAAATTTTTCTAGATTTTATTTATTTAATTGATTAATAATATCTCCAAGCTGCTTTATATATTCTCCATACTTTGCCCAATCACCACTTTTTTGTGCCTCTATTGCTTTATCATATAAGTCTTTTACCTGTTTTATAGTACCTTCTTTTTCAATGTCATTAGTGATTGGTTGATTATTATTAGTGCCACTCCCTTTATCATTCTTATAATTAAATAATTGTTCAAGTGCACTCTCTATATTTTCAGCTAAGATAATTTTATCTCCATAGGAAACTATAACTCTCTTCATTTCTGGGATACTATTCTTACCATTAGCTCGCAAATATAAAGGTTCTATATAAAGTAGAGAATGATTTATAGGAACTATCATAGTATCTCCAAACTGAACCTGAGATCCACCTTTATTCCATAAGGACAGTTCTTTAGATATATTAGTATCCTGATTCAATTTCTGTTTAAATAAATATGGGCTATATACAGTTTTTTGTGGTGGAAATTTGTACAATACCATTTTACCGTAGTTATTTCCATCCATTCTCGCTCCAAATAATGCAACCATATTATCTTTATTTCGCATATTAAAATATTGTAATAAAATCATTTCTTCATTCTTTTCACTTGGAAGCCTCATAACTACATAAGGAGATTCTGTTGAGTCTTTTTCCCCTTCTACCTGTTTCTGGTTTTTTGCAACCTCCCATATATCTTCCCCATTATAGAATACTCCTGGGTCTGTTATGTGATATCTTCCTAGAATATTGCATTGAATGTTAAAAATATCTTCAGGATATTTAAAGTGATCCTTTATGTCCTTTGGTAACTTTGATGAGTCTTTAAATAGCCCCGGAAATATTTTCGAGTAACTTAAAGCTATAGGGTCATTCTTATCAAACAAGTAAAAGTCTGTATTACCATCTACTGCATCTATTACAACCTTGACTGAATTTCTAATATAATTTACGTTATCTTGTGGTTGGGAAAATGGATATTTATCTGAAACTGTGTAAGCATCTATTATCCAATAAAACTTACCTTCACTTATAACTACATAAGGATCTGAATCATAGTTTAAAAATGGAGCTATTTTTTTCGCTCTGTCTACTACATTTCTATTAATAAGTATTTTACTTTCATTTGTTATATCTCTAGATAGTAAAAAGTTTAAATCTCTTTGATTTATGGCAAATAACAATTTATTTACAAAACTCATTTTAATTCCAGATGTGCCATCATACTTATTATTCTGATTTGACTCACCCTTTGGATAATCAAATTCACTCATTTTAGTATTGACTATTGCATAATTATCACTTTTTTCACCAAAGTATATTCTTGGGTTATCTAATTTTATATTTGTACTGTTAACTGGTGGCATATCCTTTATTACAAAGTCTGGTTGACCTTCTGATGTTACTGAGTTAACTTTACTCATAACAGCACCATATCCATGAGTATAAATTAAATGTTTATTCTGCCAGGTATTTGGTATAGCTTGACTATTAATTTCTCTCGGCGCTATAAAAACCTGATTATAATTACCATTAATATTATATCTATCTACATCAATATCATTAAATCCGTAATAATATCTTATTATTTGAACTTGGTTATAAAACTCAAGTGATGGCTTATATGAATTTATTCTTATGTTATTTATAGTATCCTTATTTGTCTTTAGATCTTCCTTTGTTAAATCATTTTTTACTTCAAAAGGCTTTTCATCAATACTGGTTATATTAAACGCTTTTCTTGTATAATCTATGTTGTATTTTATATATGGCTGCTCTAGTGTCTTTTGATTTGACTTAACAATAAAATTTTGAACTGCTGTTGCTGATACGCCTTCTAATATAACTAATACTACAATTAGGCTTATAGATATAATTATAGGTTTCACTTTAGAGGTTACAACACTAATAAATATAATAATCGATGCAATAAGTGAAACTACGATAATAATTTTATAGAATAGCAAGCTAACATGTACATCTGTATAACTAGCACCAAATGCTACACCCCTAGTACTGTATACTAATCCAAAGGACTTTAATAGGTAACCAACAGAGATACAAACCATTATCAAAGCAGAAACAACTGCTAGCTGTTTCCCAGCAAATGAAGTTATACCACTCTTTAATATAGTTACATTAGAAAAACTTTTTCTTACAGTCCTACCTGAAAAAATTCTATCTCTGGCATTTAGTATAAAATAACTTATAAAAGTTATGAATACTAAGAATAGTAGTAATGTAATTATTGCACTATAGATTGATTGTATAAGTGGAAGTTTGAAAATATAGAAAGATACATCTATGCCAAATATAGGGTCCTTGGTATTAAAGTTAACTGAATTACTAAACTGTAATATCCTGTACCAATAAGTGAAGGCAAATATATAGGCTATCATGAAAGAGAATATCGTATTAAGTATAAAAAATATCTTCTTTTCTAATCCACTTTTTGAGTTATTAACATCTACTACTTTTCTGTACTTAATTATACTAAGCCTTAAGCTCTTATAGTATAACCATATACCTATAAAACTTATCAAGAATATAGGTATCATTAATTTAAGTATTGCTATAAGCTTAGTAAAATATATGGATAGATACCCTACCTCTTTATACCATTTCACATTTACAGCAAAGCTAATTATTCTGTCCAGAAACGTAAAGCAAATTACTGCAATGAGCAGAATCATAGCAATAAAAATCTTTCTTCTCATTTAAATCACCTCTTATCTTTCTTATTTTAGTCTTCAATTAAATATCCTTTATCCTTTAATTCTCTTATAATGTTATCTATAATTTCATAATTTTCAGCCGATATACTGTGCAGATGTATCCCTCCTGTTAAAATTAGAAGTGGTTCTGCTTTATAACTTTTTAACTTATTTATAAAATTCTCTACATCATAAAAAGTTTTTATCATGAGCATTCCCCTTATTTCACCATAGAGTGAATGTTCTATTACTACATCTTCTATAATTCCTCCAAACTTTACTATAGTTTTTAATTCATCTTCTATATCATCAGATTTATGAGAAAAAGCCATTATTTTTTTTACCATATTTCTTTCTTCTTTAGGCATTAAATATCCTTCTGGCGTTGCAATGATTTTTTTTCCTTCGGCTCTTAAAATAGCTATGTCCTTTACTATTACTTGTCTTGTAACGCCTAAATCTTCTGCTATGGAACTTCCTTTTCTAGGTGAATTATTCTCCTTTAATAGATTTTCTATATAAGCTCTTCTTTCCTTTGAATTCATTTTTACCTCCAAATATATAAAGTGTAGTTAATTTTAAAGTAAAATATTACCTATATATTACCATTATCTTTAATTAAATAAAATAACTTTATACATTTTCATAAAGATTATTAATTTTTCTCATCGCATATTCTCAAAATGTCCAATTCTACATTTCCAGTTATCTTATCATTATGATGATTCTCAATCAAATATAATAATTTTTCTTCATAATTATAACTTTTCAATATATCCTTACCTATTTTTCCGTGATTGTAATAGACATTTACCTTATCTACATTAGAAAACTTTTTTATGCTCCCTTTAGTTATGCTATCAACCATAACTAAAATAGACTTATCTATTACATTTAATTTTTTATAAGTTTTCCCTATGTCATGTAGTAGTGCAGCCTTTATAAGTAGTTTTTTATCTGCATTTTTCATTTTACAAACCTTTTCTACATCATAGGCGACATTAATACAGTGCTTTTGTTCTTGTATAGATAACCTATTAAAAAGCCCTAATTCATTCTCATCTAAATGTGCATGCAAAAAATGTAAGTCTTTTTTATTTATCCTAGAATTTATGGCCCAGTAGAATTGCTTAACTCTATAAAAATTCATTTTACATACACCTCTCTCAAATATAGATATATTTAAATGTAAATATGCACTATCTCATATTAATAAATTATAAATTAAAAAGCACTTGTAGTAAACTACAAGTGCTTTAATGGTGGACCTTCAGGGACTCGAACCCCGGACCAACCGGTTATGAGCCGGTTGCTCTAACCAACTGAGCTAAAGATCCATATTTG
>NZ_JAODOO010000027.1 GCF_025398335.1 Clostridium sp. CX1 | reverse complement strand
TGTTTTTTTTAGCTCTAAAATAATTTTATAAAAAATATTTACTTTTTCATAAAATTATGCAATAATAAAGAGTCGTAAATAAGTGTTAAATATTAATCATTGTAATAATATGTTAAATATAAAAATTTTATAGTAAAAGGAGTTAAAGATGAAGATAGGATTTGATCACAAGAAGTATTTAGAAGAGCAGTCAAAGTATATTTTAGAAAGAGTAAATAATTATGATAAGCTGTACTTAGAATTTGGAGGAAAACTTTTATTTGATCTTCATGCTAAAAGAGTTTTACCGGGATTTGATGAGAATGCAAAAATCAAGTTATTACATAAATTAAAAGAAAAAGTTGAAGTTATTATCTGTGTTTATGCAGGAGATATCGAAAGAAACAAAATCAGAGGAGACTTCGGTATAACTTATGACATGGACGTTTTAAGACTAATTGACGATTTAAGAGCCTACGAGCTTGATGTAAATAGTGTTGTAATTACTAGATATGATGAGCAGCCATCAGCAACTGTTTTTATGAATAAGCTTGAGCGCAGAGGTATAAAAGTATATACTCACCGAGCAACTAAGGGATACCCTACTGATGTAGATACAATCGTTAGTGATGAAGGGTATGGTAAAAATCCTTATATAGAGACTACAAAACCTATCGTTGTTGTAACAGCCCCAGGTCCAGGAAGTGGAAAGCTAGCAACTTGTCTTAGCCAACTTTACCACGAATATAGAAGAGGAAAAGCAGCAGGTTATTCAAAATTCGAAACCTTCCCAGTATGGAATGTTCCATTAAAACACCCATTAAATATTGCTTATGAAGCTGCAACAGCAGATCTTGAAGATGTAAATATGATTGACTCATTCCACTTTGATGCTTATAACAAAATATCCGTAAATTATAATCGTGACATTGAAACTTTTCCTGTGCTTAAGAGAATAATAGAAAAAATAACCGGAGAAGAATCTGTGTATAAGTCACCGACAGATATGGGAGTTAACAGAGTAGGCTTTGGAATTACTGATGATGAAGCAGTTAAAGAAGCTTCAAGACAGGAGATAATCAGAAGATACTTTAAAACAGGTTGTGAGTATAAAAAAGGATATGTAAATAAGGAAACACTTCAAAGAGTAAAACTTATTATGGAAGAGTTAAACCTAAAGCCAGAAGATAGAAAGGTTGTTATACCTGCAAGAGTGCGCGAAGCAAAGTTAAAGGAATGCAATGATAGAAATGAAATTTGCTCTGCAGTTGCAATAGAACTTAATGACGGAACCATACTAACAGGTAAAAGTTCAGATCTATTAGATGCAACTGCTGCTGCGATTTTAAATGCTGTTAAGCATCTTGCAAATATTTCTGATGAAATCCATCTTATTTCTCCTGTAATACTTGAACCAATTATGAATCTAAAGTCAAAAACTTTAGGTAGCAGAAATACTGCATTAAACTGTGAGGAAGTATTAATAGCACTTAGCATATGTGCTGCAACAAATCCGATGGCACAGGTGGCATTGGAGAAACTTTCTCTTCTTAGAGGCTGCCAAGCGCATTCAACTACTATTTTAAGCACTAGTGATGATCAGACTTTTGGAAAGCTTGGTATAGATATAACAAGTGATCCTGAGTATTCTTCAGAAAGTCTTTACTACAATAATTAAAGGTAGTAATATCAAGGCTTTGAGGATATTCTCTAGGAATATGTAATTATGAATTTTTAATAAACAGATATATGACACTTTCAATATTAAAATATATTGGAGGTGTCATTTTTTATGGCTAGAAAATGGAATTGGAAAACAAAAGTAAATACACTATTATTACTTATAAAGAAATAATAGAAAGATTTATTAGGAGGGGCTATATTAGCTATGATGAAACATCATACAAATAAATATTGTAGTATAGTTAAGATTTGTTTGTACTGTAAGTAATACCCTTGTGGAATTTAGTGTAATATATTGAAAAAAACTCATATAGGTGTTATGATTAATCATACAATTCAAAATACTACAAAAATTTCAGTTTGACATACATGTATAAGTAGATATCCAATCTAAATCAATAAAGATTGGTATATGATAAATTATTAAGGAGATGTATTATGAATCCTAGTTGGGTGATATTGCTCATATTTATATTATTTATAACGTTATTATTAGTTGATTATGTATTATATAGTGATATTAAAAGAAGTAAAAAGCATTCCCAGTATTCAACAAATAGAATAAAAATAATATTTTTTATCATAGCAAATGTATTAATAGTAGGAGTGATAGCAGAAATTATATTGATGTATTATAGGAGTATTGGAACATTTATGAAAATTTAAAGAATAAAAATACATCAACAGGTATTTACGCTATAAGATATAAAAATTTAATAAAGTAAAATAACTGCATAATTACTATGAAGGTATATAAGCAAAGTATTTAGATTTTTGTTAAGCATCTTGGAAATGAGTTAATCTTAAACTTGATAACATAGTTCTTATCATATGGGTTGATTTTAAGGGGCTGTCGCATTAATTATTTTAGTGCGACAGCCCCTTTTTGTTAAAATTAGGTATTTATTTTTGCAGAGAAAAGTTTTATCTAATAAGGCGTAACACCCCATCCTCTACAGGTGGAGGATGTAAGCCTGCGTGTATATCGTGATATTATATTTTACTAAATACTACAATTAATAGTAAAAATATGGCATAATATAAATAGAAAGCGAGGTGAGTAAAGATGTATCTATGTGTAAAACAACAGTTGAAAAAACTATCTAAAGAAAACTATGAAAATATTAGAGAGTTATCTCATATTGCTAAAAATCTATATAACTATGGTTTGTATAATGTAAGACAATATTACCTTGAACAAAAGGAATATCTTAATTATGAAAAGAACTATGCTATTTGTAAAAGTAATGAAAATTATAAATTACTAAACAGTAACATGGCTCAACAAATTCTAAAAGAAGTAGATGGAGTATTTAAGTCATTTTTTGGACTAATTAAACTTGCAAAAAAGGGTACATATGATTTTAGAGCAATTAAACTACCTAAATATCTTAAAAAAGATGGTTTTGCAACTCTTGTAATAGGTTTTGTAAGGGTAAAGGATAATGAACTAATTATTCCTTATTCAAACAATTATAAAAAGACTCATAAGCCTATTAAAATTAAAATACCGCCCATACTTTTAGATAAAAAAATAAAAGAGATTAGAATAATACCTAAAGATAATGCAAGGTTCTTTGAAATTCAATATACCTATGAAGTAGTTGAAACTCAAAGGGATTTAGATAAAACAAAAGCACTTGCAATAGATATAGGTATTAATAATCTTGCTACTTGTGTAACAAGTGAAGGAAAAACATTTATCATAGATGGAAGAAAGTTAAAGTCTATTAATCAATGGTTTAATAAAGAAAATAGTAGATTACAAAGCATAAAGGACTTACAAGGAACTAAGGGAACTACTAAAAAACAGTCTATATTAAGAAACAACAGAAATAATAAAGTAAATGATTATATTAATAAGACTTGTAGATATATCATTAACTATTGCTTAGGAAACAATATAGGAAACCTAGTAATTGGATATAATGAAACACTTCAAAAGGATAGTAATTTAGGTAAAATTAATAATCAGAACTTTGTTAATATACCAGTTGGAGATATAAAAGAAAAGTTAGAATACCTTTGTAGGCTATATGGAGTTAACTTTGTAAAACAAGAAGAAAGCTATACTTCAAGGGCAAGTTTTTTTGACAATGATACTATACCTAAATACAATGCAGATAATCCAACAGATATAATTTTTAGTGGTAACAGAATAAAAAGAGGATTGTATAAAACTAAAAATGGATATTACCTAAATGCTGATGTTAATGGAGCATTAAACATATTAAAGAAAAGTAGCGTTGTGGACTCACAAGTCCTATACAGTAGTGGCGAAGTGGATACGCCTATAAGAATAAGGATTGCATAGATTTTTAAGTCTTATGAAGTCTCCACTTCTAAAGTGGGGGAGAGTTCACTATAACTATTGATTATATGTATCTATTATATAAGTATAAATATAAGACTGATGTTAGCTTAGTTAGGATATAGTTGGGAGTGTGTATAAATGAATATTCAAATATTTGGTGCAAAGAAATGTTTTGATACTAAAAAAGCTGAAAGATATTTCAAAGAAAGAAAAGTCAAATATCAACTTGTAGATTTAAATGAAAAAAGCCTAAGCAAGGGAGAATTTGAAAGTGTAAAATCTTCAGTAGGTCTAAATAATCTTATAAATAATAAAGCAAAGGAATATAAAATATTAAATTTAGAAAATATCAGAACCAGCAGTGTAAAGGAAGAACTATTATTTAAAAATCCTAAGCTATATAAAACACCTATAGTTCGGAATGGAAAGGAGGCTACCGTAGGATATCAACCGGATGTATGGAAAGAGTGGGAAGATGCAAAGTAGAATGCAAATTTATGAAAGGAGAAATATTATGAGAGAAAAACAAGATCAGATATTTAGCAGGCCAATTTGTGATATTATAAGGCAGAGAACCTCTGTTAGAACATATATAAGCAAGTCTATTGCAAAAGAAATGGAAGAGGAACTGATTACATTCATTGATAATTTAAGAGGTCCTTTTAGCGGAAAGGTTAGGTTTAAATTAATAAATAGCAAAACTATTTCTACTAACTCTAATATCAAACTTGGCACCTATGGAGTTATAAAGGGAGCTTCACTTTTCGTGGCAGCAGCAGTAGAAAAAGGAGACAGAGCTATGGAGGAGCTTGGATATGAATTTGAAAAATTCATACTATATGCTACTTCTCTAGGTCTAGGAACCTGTTGGTTAGGTGGTACCTTTAAGAAAGGGGAGTTTGCTAAGGCCATAGCACTGGCGGAAGAAGAACTTCTCCCAATAGTAACACCAATAGGATATGCTAGTGAGAAAAGCAGTTTTGTAGATTCTGTACTTAAATTTGCTTCTGGTTCAAAAAATAGAAAGTCTTGGGAGGAGCTTTTCTACAATGAAAGCTTTAATAATCCATTAAGCAAAGAATGTGCAGGAGATTATTTTATGCCACTTGAAATGCTTCGTCTTGCTCCATCAGCTTCTAATAAGCAGCCCTGGAGAATAATAAAGGATGGGAATAAATTTCGCTTCTATCTTTCGCCTACCAAAGGATATGGAAGAGCTTTGGGCTTTGATATACAAAGGATAGATATGGGTATTGCTATGTGTCATTTTGAGTTGACAGCCAAGGAGTTGGGCTTAAGTGGAGACTGGATTGTTGAAGAATTAGAAACTAAAAGCCATATGAACAATGAAGAATATATAGTAACGTGGAAGATATAACTAAGTCTAATGATGAAGCTAGCATAGCTTATGTTATCAGTAGATTAATACTTTGGAGAGGGTCATTACTTATTAATTTTAAGGGATGGTTTACTACTTGGTTGTATGTAATTGGCAGCAAAAGTTTTAGTCAACTATTAAGGTTACATTAGTATAGTAGAGAAACGTCCCTAGCATTTTAAAGAAAAATAATAAACCGTCTCCTCAACTCTTGACTACCTGGTCAAAATAGAACATAATATTATTAATCATTGACCATAGGGTCAAAGTTTATATGGGGGTGGTAGAGAATGGGAGATCCTATAGTTGTAGTTAAGGATGTTATAAAAGAATATACCATGGGGGAAATAGTAGTAAAGGCGTCAGATGGAATAAATTTTGAGATACTAAGAGGAGAATTTGTTGTAGTACTTGGGCCAAGTGGTTCCGGAAAAAGTACGGTGCTAAACATTATTGGAGGAATGGATAGACCTACCTCAGGTGAGGTTTATGTAGAGGGAAAGGACATAACAAAGTATTCAGATAATGAACTGACTATGTATAGAAGAAAAAATATAGGGTTTGTATTTCAATTTTATAACTTGATGGCTAACCTCACGGCATTGGAGAATATTGAGTTAGTTACGGGACTTAGTGACAATCCTTTGAATCCAAAAGAAATTATCAAAAAGATAGGATTAGATGAAAGAGCATCAAATTTTCCAGCACAGCTTTCAGGGGGAGAGCAGCAGAGGGTGGCAATAGGAAGAGCTCTTGTAAAAAATCCATTATTACTTTTATGTGATGAGCCTACAGGGGCTTTAGATTACAACACAGGAAAATTAATTTTAAAACTACTTTATGATATTAATAAAATTACCAACAAGACAATAATAGTTATTACACACAATGCATCCATTGCAGCTATGGCGGATAAGGTTATCAAAGTTAGAAGTGGTACTGTAGAAGAGGTAATTGTTAATGATAATCCAGAACCACCTGAAAGGATTGAATGGTAATGAACATATTATTCAAAAACTTACTTAGAGATATTAAAAAGTCCAAAGGACAATTCATCTCCATCCTAATTATTGTAGTTTTGGGAGTTATGTTTTATACCAGTATAAATGCAATGTTTAGAAATCTTTCTAGTTCCAGTGAAAGGTACTATAAGGAGTACAGGCTAGCAGATATTTGGGTGGATTTATATAAAGCACCTTTAAATATTGAAGAAAAGGTTAGAAAGTTGCCTAACATAAAGAATGTAACAGGTAGAATCATTCAGGATTACAGTATAAATATTTCGGAAGAAAATGCAACCTTAAGATTTGTTACTCTTCCTGATGTGAAGAAGGATATTGTAAATGATATAGTATTGAAATCCGGAAGATACTTTTCCAAAGAAGAAAGTAATCAATGTCTTTTACAAGAAGAGTTTTTTAAGGCACACAACTTGAATATTGGAGATTATATTTACCCAGTGATAAATGGAAACAAGGTAAAGATAAAGGTTATAGGTACAGTGACAAGTCCAGAATTTGTTTATACCTTGAGGGATTCTAGTGAATTAATGCCAGATAGCAAAAAGTTTGGAATTATATATATCAAACAATCCTTAGGAGAAGCTCTTTTAGGATATAAAGGTTATGTAAATAGTCTCTCTATTTCATTATCTAAGGATAGTGACATAGAAACTGTAAAAGAGGATATTGAAAAAAGTTTGAAAGACTTTGGCGTGAAAAGTGTTATTGATAGGAAACAGCATCTGAGTACTATGATGCTAAATGAAGAAATTGAGAAGTTGCAAGCCATGGGAAGCAGTTTTCCAATTATATTCTTCATTGTTGCAGCGGTTATTATTTATATTATGATGGGAAGGATGGTAGAAAATCAAAGGGTACAAATAGGAGTACTAAAGGCTCTAGGTTTTACAGATATACAAGTACTTCTTTACTATATTTGCTATTCTGCCATTATTGCAGTTGTCGGTAGTGTTATAGGTTCTATACTTGGAACCTATATGGGAATAGGCTTTACAAAACTCATTAATCAATATTTCCATTTACCCTTAGCAAATGCAAAGATTTATTTAGGGCTTGTAATCCCATCTTCTCTAGCTACCTTATTTTTCTGTTTACTAGCAGGATATAATTCCTGTAAAAAGGCCTTTAAAATTATGCCTAGTGAAGCTATGAGAGAAAAATCGCCGGAAATAGGAAAAAAGATAGTTATAGAGAAAATCAAAATATTATGGGAAAATATAGGCTACCTATGGAAAATAATATTAAGGAATTTATTAAGATATAAAAGAAGAGCATTGCTAACCTCCTTAGGAATAATATTTTCCTCTGCGATACTTTTAATCTCTCTAGGAATGAAGGATTCTATAGACTTTATGATAAACCAGCAATACAGTAGTATACAAAATTACGATATCAAGGTTAACTTTTCAAAACTGATAAATACTGATGAGTTAAATAAAATTAAAAACATTCCCCATATAAAATATATGGAGCCAATTTTCCAAACGGGAATAGAACTATCTAATGGATGGAAAAGTAAAAATGTTTTATTTACTGCACTTATTAAAGAACCAGAAATATACAAGGTACAAGATAAAAGCGGTAAACCTGTAACTATACCGGAGAGAGGATTGCTTATACCGGAAAGGATGGCGGATATTATTGGTGCAAGGCAAGGGGAGAGTGTATATATAAAATTCTTTTTTCCAGGAAAGGAAAAAAAAGAAGTAATAATAAAAGGTACTGTAGTCCAATATGTTGGCTCAAGCACCTATAGTTCTATGGATAATTTAAATGTTCTGTTAGGAGAAGGAAGAATTGCCAACTCAGCCGTGCTAAGATTAGATAATAAGGTTTTTGAAGAAGAAGTTAAGGGAAAACTAAAAGACATGCCTGCTGTAAGTTCTGTAGAATCAAAGGCTGATTCTGAAAATTCACTGATGAAAAACATGGCAGCTATGAAGTCCTCTATAGCAGTATTAATTATACTGTCAGCATCTTTACTTATTGCTGTTGTATATAATATTGCTACTATAAATATCTTTGAAAGACAGAGAGAATTGGCCACCTTAAAGGTATTGGGATTTAAGAATAAAGAAATTAAGAAGCTAGTTTTTAATGAGAATTATATAATTACTATACTTGGAATAGTTATAGGATTACCACTAGGAAGATGGCTTGGTAGGTATATCATGGAGGCAAGTAGTACAGATTCTTATAGTATTCCTTATATAGTTAACTTTAAAACTTATGTTATTACAGTAATTCTTACTCTTCTTTTTACTACCTTTACCAATTTTATTTTAATGAAAAAAGTTAAATCAATAGATATGATAGAGGTTTTAAAGAATAGAGAGTAGTTATATCCTTTTAAATCCAGTTATATCCTAGAATATTATTAATTTTTGCTGGTTATAAACACTTTTAATAAGTCTATCCTATATTTTCAGAGGGAGGAATAATATATGAAAAGAAAAAGGTTATTTTGGGTAGTTTTACCTATTGGAATATGCTTAGTTAGTTCATTAGTATATGTAAAGGCTCAGAAAGGACAAGCAGTAGAAACTGTTGTTGTAGGAAAAGGAGAAATTAAGCAGTATGTTGAAGATACTGCCACTGTTAAAAGTAGTAGCAAACAAACAATTTATATTGAAGGTTCAGGAAAGATAAATGGAATAAAAGTAGATATAGGCGATAGAGTAAAAAAAGGTGATATATTACTAACAATTGATGAGGAAGGCTTAGAACTGAAGCTTAAAGAAGCAAATGCGAAGATTGATGCTGCAAAGGCTCAACTTCAAGGCAGCGAAAATCTAAATAATGCTAATAAAATTGAAATTGCACAAACTGCTGTAGATGAAGCTAAGGTTAAATATGAAGCTGCAGCTAGAAACTTGAATAGTGCAAAGGCACTTTATAACTCAGGAAGTATAAGTAAACAAGAATTGAATAATGCTGAAGATGAGTATAAAACTACAGAATTAGCTTTAAAGTCTGCAAGTTTTACATTGGAGGAGGTTAAAGAAGGAACACCGGATTATGTTAAAAGTCAGTATTCCTCCCAGCTTCAGCAGGCAGTAATAGCAAAGGATGCTGTAGTAAGAGAAATACAAAAGCAGAAAGTTATTTCAACGGTTGATGGGGTTGTTCTTGAGAAACTTGTAGAAGAAAACTCACAGAGTACAGCTGGCACAGCAGCCTTTGTTATTGGTGACGTTAAAGCTTTACAACTTGAAGCTAATATATTGTCCGATGACGTTTATAAGGTTAAAATAGGTAATGAGGTTGTAATAAGTGGAAAGCCAATAGGTGACTCAGTTATAAAGGGAAAGGTTGTAGAGATAGCACCGGAAGCTAGGATTATAACTTCATCCTTAGGAGTAAATCAAAAAAGAGTAGCTGTTACTATTGAAATTGTTGGGGATATAGGAGTGATAAAACCTGGATATGACTTAGATATTAAAATTATAACAGAAAGTAAAAAGGAAACTTTAGTAATACCAGATAGTGCTGTATTTGACTATAAAGGAACTGCCTCAGTATTTGTTGCAGATAATGGGAAGGCTGCCTTAAGAAAGATAAAAAAGGGGTTGGAGAGTGAGAAAACTGTAGAAGTAGTAGAAGGATTAAAGCTAGGAGATAGAATATTAGTTAAACCGGATAATAATATTACAGAAGGGATGAAAATTAAATAATAAAAATTAGGAGAGAATGTAATTGAAAGAGAAGTTTGAAAGTTTACCTGAAGAAAAAAAGAAAAGGATATTAGATGCCTCAATTGAGGAATTTGCAATAAATGGATATGATAAAGCATCTACCAATTCTATAGTAAAAAAAGCTGAAATTTCAAAAGGGTTGTTATTTCATTACTTTGGAAGCAAAAAAAGCCTTTTCTTATATGTATTTGATTATTGTGTCAATGATTTGACTAGTAGATACTATTTAATGAAAAAAGAAGAGCCAAAGGACATTTTTGAGAGATTTATGTGGTTTAGTGTATTAAAAATAAAGACAATGCATCAGGAACCTCTCATGAGCAGGTTGGTTTTCTCAGCAGTTTCCAATATGCCAAAGGAGTTATCAGAGGAGCTTACAGAAAAATATAAAAATCTTTTTGCTAAGCATATGCCTTTGATTATGGGAGACATAGATACTTCAAAATTTAGAAAGGATATAGATTCCCAAAAAGCAGTAGAATTAATAATGATATTCATGGATGGAATTGCTAATAAGTATCTTCAAAAATATAGAAATAAACCTGCAGATGAGGTTTTTAATGATGCAGAGAAGATTATGGAAGAGTTTAATGATTATATAAATATTTTAAAGGTAGGTATATATAAATAAAATGTATACTGCAATACTTTACTGTTAAAAGGTTATTTGACTAATTTCTATTACCTTTTAACAGTAAAATATTTTGTATATTTACATCACATGTACATATTAGCATACTAAGTTTTAGTACAATTTACTTATCTGTTCTTTAGCTCTCCTTCCAAGAAACCAATAGAATAATCTAGAACCTCATCTTCCCAGGACTTATTACTAAAACTATGATTTGCATCATCAATTATATGTAGTACTGCCTTAGTTTCATAAATATCAAGATACTTATCAGCGGTACTTGGAGGGACAGTCTGATCTTTAGAGCCATGTAGTAACATAACGTTTCTATCATACTGAGATGCTTGAGAAAAAACATCAAGGTTTAGAGCATCCTTTAAGAAATCTTCGCCTACTAATAAGCCTCCAGCGTCCCAAAAACCAGCTTTACGTGCTTCTTCAAGTTCTTCCTCTTTTGTACCTAGAGCGATTAGTTCTTTTATATTTCCAGCAGCTCCCCATAGACAAAGACTTTGAATATCCTTTTTATGTTGTCCTGCAAGCATACTTGCAACAGCCCCACCCATACTAAAACCTAGAAGGCCTATATTATTTGTATCTACAAAATCTAGAGATTTAGCATAATTAAGAATTGCTTTGGCATCATCAAGCTCTTTAGAGATGGTCATATTTACAAACTCCCCATCACTTTCTCCACTTCCACTAAAATCAAAACGGATGCTGGCAATGCCTTTAGCCTCTAACATCCTTGACAGTTTTACAAAAATGAAATGAGGACCTACCTTATTATCAGTAAAACCATGAAAAATGCAAACTATAGGAATTTTCTCTTTAATAATCTCTGGAATATGTAACATTCCTCTTAAAGTTAGCCCGTTATTTTGAATTTCTATTGCTTTTTGCATTAGATTACCTCCGTGAATAATTATAATTTTATTATGATAAACTTATAGGCATATTATACCATCCAACCTAGGTAATTTGGTAGGGACGGTTTGCTATTATCAATATTTTTAGTCATAAAAATATGTATTTTAAAACTGTGATAATGATGAATTATCACAAAAATTTGTTTCTAAAGTTTATTAATAATATGTAAATTTGGTGAATAATATTAACAGATATTATAATTTTTTAGGGAGATACTGTAATGTTAAAAAAGAGGTTATCATTTGCAATATTTACAGCATCAATAATCTTTTTTACTGTTTGTGATACTCATGCAGCACCGCTACAGGTAAAAAGATTATGGGGAACTGACAGGCATCAAATCCTTTACACCGAAACTGATAAAGAAATTTTAAAAGGTCTCGTATCTGATAAGCAATCTAAAAACATAGTCAATACTGTAGGAAACACTTCTGGAAACACCGTTAACTATGGCAGATACGCTGTTCAAGGGAAGTGGGCTTATTATAGCAATTTTGATGATGGAAACAAATTATATAAGATGAAAACAGATGGAACAGAAAGTATCAAGCTTTCAGAGGATAACGCTGAGTTTATAAATGTAGTTGGAGACTGGATTTATTATGTAACATATCAAAAGAATAAATCATATATCAATAAAATAAAAATTGATGGAAGCAGTAGAGTTACTTTGTTTTCAGCGCAAAGCTATTTAAGATTTTTGAATGTATATAAAGATAAAATTTATTACCTTGGTCAAGTCAGTAATTCAGAGGCTAATAACTGGTATTACTCTGTTAATGCATTAAATATTAATGGCGATAGTTTAGGAGAAGTATATAGATTTCCAAGAAACTCTTCCCAGGCATATTTTAACGTTGTGGCAAATTACGGATACTGTTTGGTTAACGAATATGGTAATAAAGACATTATATATAAATTTAGTTTAGATGGCAGTGAACAATTCACCAGATTAGCCCAAAATGCACTAACCTTCAATGTGGTTGGAGATTGGGTTTATTATGGTACTAACGGACGAATTAATGAAATACGGAAGGTTAAGATAGATGGAGCAGAGGATCAAAAACTTACTGACGGCTTTCCAGGAGGACTTCACCAATGGGGAGATGCCAGCTGTTTAAATGTAGAAGGAAATTGGATTTATTATAAAGACTGGTATGATCAGGCAATTTACAAAGTGGATGTTAACGGAAACAACAAGACTAAGCTTGCAGACTGTGCAGCGGAATCTATAAGTATAGTGGGAGACTATCTATATTGTCCTGAGTATGGAATTGATAATACTCATGGGGAATTTTATGAATATAAAAATATGAAAAAAATAAAAAAATAAGTTTATTATACAGTAAGGTTTATTATTAGTAGAACAAAAGGAACACCTAGGTACCTTGAGAAAATAAAAACTAATGCTAGTAATCTAACATTAGTTTTTACCTCAAGGGTAGTTCTATCCTTATTACTGTTCCAATATCTAATTTACTCCAGACATCTATTTTACCATTATGATTTTCTATTATCCATTTAGCAATAGAAAGACCTAAGCCTGTGCCGCCACTAGATTTTGTTCTAGATTTATCTGCTCTATAAAATCTATTAAATATATTAAGAAGATCATTTTCTGAAATACCAATACCAGTATCTCCAATGGTTACTACAGCAGTAGTACTTTTTACGTAGGAGTCTACTTTTATAGTTCCTTCCTCAGGGGTATATTTAATACTGTTATCAATAAATATTCTTAAAGCTTCCTTTACAAGCTTTCTATCAGCAAAAAGGGTAAATTTTTCATTATAATCACTTTCTATATGGTGACTAATATCTATTAGTTTCGTTTCCCTTAGTATTTCTTCAATTAATTCATCCATCATAAAAGGTTGTTTTTCAATCTTTTGAGTATGCTTGTCGCTTCGAGCAAGAAATAAAAGCTTTTCTACTAGCTCTTTCATATTTTCTGCTTCGCTTTTAATAGAAGAAATGGACTCTTGAAGCACCTCTTTGTCATCCTTTCCCCAGCGGTCTAAAAGATTCGCATACCCTTGGATTACAGAAATAGGAGTTCTAAGTTCGTGGGACGCATCGGAAACAAACTGATTTTGCTGTTCTACAGAAATTTCAATTCTATCAAGCATCTCATTAAAGGTCTTTGCTAAATCCTTTAATTCATTCTTAGAACCTTTTACATCAAGCCTTTTATCAAGGGCATTAATGGATATTTCCTTTACTGTTTTAGTCATTGTATCAACTGGTGACAAAAACTTTTTACTAGCTCTTGCACCGATTACAGCAATGATAACTAACCCAGTGACATTACAGACAATTAAAATGGTACCTAGAATAGATAGATAGTCACCATTGATACCGTTATCAATATAATACTTAAAACTAATTAATATAGTTCCACTCATCAGGAAAAAAACAGTTAAAAAGGTAAGTACATAAGCAACGGTAATTTTAAAAGTTATAGAAAACCTAAGTTTTTCCAAAATGCTTTCAAAGATTTTACTAATTATTTTACACAGAAACTTTAGTGCAAAGAGAGAAAATTTTATAGCTTTTAACAGTGTATTAAAAATATATCTGATTTTACTCATATTTAAATCCGTATCCCACTCCACGAATGGTGTGAATAAATTTTTCGTTGAATTTATCATCAATTTTACTTCTTAAGTAACGGATATAAACATCTACTACATTAGTATCACCAAGGTAGTCATATCCCCAAACCTTTTCTAAAATACTCTCTCTGGAAAGGGCTATATTTTTATTTGTCATAAGATAATTAAGCAAATCAAATTCTTTTTTTGTTAAATCTATTATATTGTCATCGTAGGTAACGGTATGCTTATCTATATCTAGTTTTAATTTGCCTGTAGTAATAGTGTTAGAAATAACGGCAGAACTGCTTTTATGCTTAAAGACAACTCTAATTCTAGCAAGAAGCTCCTCTATTGCAAAGGGTTTTGTCATATAATCCTCTGCGCCTATATCCAGACCCATTACCTTATCTGTAACTTCATCCTTTGCAGTAAGCATAATTACAGGGGTATCTGAGCTTTGTCTTAATCTTCTAAGCACTTCCATTCCATTAAGGGAAGGGAGCATCACATCAAGTATTATTAGATTATAGCTTTCTTTTAAAGCTTTTTCTAAGCCCACTCTACCATCATTGGCTTGTTCAACTATATAGCCTTCATGTTGAAGTTCCAATTGAATAAATCTAGCTATTTTCACCTCGTCTTCAATAATAAGAATCTTTTCACCAGCCATCTTATCCCCTCCATTTGATATACCATTAAATCTAATTCAAGTATTAGTACTTTAATATTATTACAAAATACATAAAAAGTTAAGCCTGCTTTATGAAATATCATAAGCAGGCTCCATTTTAAGCATTTTTAAATTCTTCTGTTATTTTATCTGCTACATTAGTAACTACATTAGTAACCTTATCTATTTTACTATTGATGCTGTAATCTTCGCCATTTTCTCTAGAGAACCTTATTTTGCATTTTGTAACTACAGCCAGTATTATTGCCGCTGCTGCCAATGGCATTGCAACTAAAGTGAAAACTGCAGCTACGGTGGATGGTAAATTTAAAATAGTTTTTTCGTTTTTTGATATTACAAGCTTTATTTTATTAGCTTTTGATATTAGGTTTTTCATCTTTTTTACAAAGGTTGAATCCTTAAAGGATTCTTTATCAGGCTTAATCTTGCTCTGATCTTCAAGATAAGAAAGAGCTTCAACTATATCTCCGTTACATTTTTCAAGGGCTTCCTTTGCTTCCTTATAACCTACATTAGCTCTTTTTCTTAATAAATCAATTTGTTCAAGGGTAATTGTCATTTTTTATTCCTCCAATTTATTTTTTATTTTCTCTGTCTATATTTATATAATAGAAGATAATTATTAGAGTAAAATTAGTAAAAGATTAAAATTTGATTAGAAAATATTTAATAAAGTTATTGACATTAACGCTGCGTAAAGGTGTAAATTAGTGTTGTAAGGAGGTGAGCCCATGGAATATACAGTACAAAAGCTAGCTAACCTGGCAGGTGTTAGCACTAGAACATTAAGATATTATGATGAAATAGATATTCTTAAGCCGGCAAGAATTAATTCATCTGGATATCGAATTTATGGGCAAGAGGAAGTTGATAGACTTCAGCAAATACTGTTCTATAGAGAACTAGGTGTAAGTTTAGAAGATATAAAAGACATTGTGACTTCACCTTCCTTTGAGAAAACAAAGGCACTTAAAGAACATCGTGAAAAACTTCTTAAAAAAAGAGAACAATTGGATCTATTAATAACTAATGTAGATAAAAGTATAGCTTTAACAGAAGGGAGAATTAAAATGTCAAATAAAGAAAAGTTCGAGGGATTTAAGAAAAAGATGGTTGATGATAATGAAAAGAAATATGGAGAGGAAATCCGAAAGAAGTATGGCAATGATACAATTGAAAAATCAAATGCAAAGCTTATGAATATGACAGAAGAGCAATATGAAGAGGTTACAAAGTTAGCTGAACAAGTTATAACTACTTTGGCTGAAGCCTTTAAAACTGGTGATCCAGCCAGTGATATAGCCCAAGAAGCAGCTGAGTTGCATAAGAAGTGGCTCACTTATTCTTGGAGTAATTATAGTAAGGAAGCACACGCTGGTCTTGCTCAGATGTATGTTGATGATGAAAGATTCACAGCTTACTATGATAAAGATCAACCAGGAACAGCAGCTTTTTTAAGAGATGCAATTCTTATCTATACAGGAATGAAAAAATAGATGCTCTTAATGACCATGGTTAAGATAATATTGTAAAATTAAAGGGAGAGTTTTTGTGCTACTCCCTTTAATTTATGATATAATATTTAGGTATTATATGTAGAAAGGAATGATGTTTTGTGACAAGTACAAATAAATATTATGAAATGAGCATTGTAGTAAGCGGGGAGGTGCATGTAGAATAATATTTAGCGCCTCCCAAAAGGTCAAAAGACTTACTGTTTACTATGGGAGGAATAAAAATTGAAAAAAATAAATTTATATGATTTAGGTTTAACTGAAAGATATATTCAAGAGGCTTCAATGTATGAGGAAGGCTTATATATTGGAAGAGTTTCTGTTCAGCATAGAAATATTTATAAGGTTATTACTGAAGAAGGAGAAATTTTTGCAGAGGTTTCTGGTAAATTAAATTACACATCAAAATCTGCTATTGATTATCCAGCAGTTGGGGATTGGGTTTTAGTAGATAGAACTACTAATGAAAATGGAAATGCAATTATTCATCACATTCTTTCAAGAAGGAGTTGTTTTGAAAGAAAGGTAGCAGGAACTAGAGTTGATAGTCAAATAGTTGCCGCTAATATTGATATAATCTTCATATGTATGTCGCTGAATAATGATTTTAATATTCGTAGATTAGAGCGATATATTTCAATTGCTTGGGATAGCAGTGCAACACCTGTAATAGTGCTCACTAAATCAGATTTGTGTAATGATATTGAAGACAAGGTCTTTCAAGTTGAGTCTGCTGCCATTGGTATAGATGTATTAGTTACAAGTAGTGTATCTGAAGATGGATATTTGACTATTAAGAAGTATATTGGTAAAGGAAAAACTATAGCCTTTATTGGTTCCTCAGGAGTAGGAAAGTCTACCCTTGTAAACAAGCTTTTAGAAGATGAAGTTCTAGAGACAAAGAGTATAGGAAATGATGATAAAGGAAGACATACAACCACTCATCGAGAATTATTTTTAATTCACGAAGGCGGTGTTGTTATAGATACTCCAGGAATGAGGGAATTGGGAATAGTAAGTGCTGACTTAAATAAATCCTTCAGCGATATAGACGAGATAGCGCAAAGGTGTAAATTTTCCGATTGTCGTCATGAAGATGAACCTAAATGTGCTGTAAGAGAAGCCATAGAAAATGGGTTGCTTGACGCAGAACGATTTGAAAATTATAAAAAGCTTCAAAGAGAGTTAAAATATAGCGAGCTTAATTCCAAACAAATTGAGAAGGAAAAAATAAATGAGATGTTCGGCGGAATGTCAGGCATAAAAGAAGCTAAAAAATTTATTAAAAATAAGAATAGAAGAAGATAACTGATATAAGGCGTCTGTTTTTACAGATGCCTTATTTAAAATTGCAAATATATAGCTTATTTATATCTTTGCAATAGTTCAAAGATTGACATCCATATCAGTTATCTATATAATAACGTTGAATATTAATAAATTTAACTTTAAGAAAGGGCAAGGTATTGGCAGAAATGAGAATGTAATTCACTTTTTATTTGTTTAATAAAATGAAAATTAAAATAATGGCCCAAGAGGGCTTTATTATCATGCGTTTTATTTAACTTTACGAGTGGATAGTGTTTTTGTAACTGGTGATAGTTTGTTCAAATAATCTGTTATTAATCTTAATTAATTATTTGGGTCTCACTCTATATTGATTTAGAGTTTTATTTTTTATAGTTTGAGACTTACTTAAGAAGTATTAGGATTACTATATAAGTTATGACGCTATCCTCTCCAGGTTACAAGGAGGGGATTTTTTATGTTGTTAATGGAATGCAGCAATATTAAAAAATATTTTGGTGATAGATTAGTATTAGATGTAGATAACTTAAAAGTTTATTCTGAGGATAGAATAGGTATTGTAGGTGCAAATGGGGTAGGTAAGACCACCTTCATTAATATACTTAGTGAAAGACTTAAGTCTGATGAAGGGTGGGTTAAATTATACGGAAAATATTCATATATATCGCAACTAGAAGAACCGGACAATAAAATAATTACAGATGAAATGGCCTCAAAGTTTGGTGTTACAAATACCTGGGATGAGAATATGAGTGGAGGAGAAAAGACAAGATTTAAGCTTGCTGACGGTTTAGGATGTAACAGTGTATTGATATTTGCAGATGAACCTACCAGTAATGTTGATATAGAGGGCATTGAACTAATGGAAAAAAAATTTGCAGAATACAAAGGTGCTCTTATCCTTATATCTCACGACAGAAGCTTTTTAGATAAGTTGTGCAACAAAATATTAGAAATAGAAGATGGCAAAATAAAAATATATAATGGTAGTTATAGTGATTATGTTACTCAAAAAACTAAAGAGAGAGAAAGAGCTGAATTTGAATATGAGGAATATATAAAAGAGAAGAAGCGACTTCAGGCAGTGATTACAGATACTAAGCAAAAGGTAAAGAGCATGAAAAAAGCTCCTAAACGAATGGGTAATTCCGAAGCTAGACTTCATAAGATGGGAGATCAAAAGGCAAAGGCAAATCTCGAAAGAGCAGCAAAAAACATTGAAAAAAGAATAGAGAATCTTGAGGCTAAGGAAAAGCCTAAGAAATATGAGGACATTAAATTAGATATAACAGATTCAAATAGACTCCATAGTAAAATAATTATAGAGGGTAGGAATATAAATAGAGCATTCAATGGAAAAATTATATTTAATAATGCAGAATTTAGCATATATAATGAATCCAAAATGGCATTGATTGGTCCTAATGGATGTGGAAAAAGTACCTTGATTAAAATGATAATGAATAATGATAACTGCATAAAGGTTGCTCAGGGAGCAAGGATAGGATACTTTAGTCAAGATATGAGTATTTTAGAGGAAAAGCTAACTATAATAGAAAACATAATGGAAAGTAGTATATATAACGAAACTTTCGTTAGAGTTTTATTGGCAAGGCTGTTGATTAAAGGAGAAGATATCTATAAAAAAGTAAGTGCATTAAGTGGAGGAGAACGGGTTAAGGTATCCTTTGCAAAAATATTGGTACAGGACATAAACCTACTTATATTAGATGAGCCTACCAATTATATGGATATAAACTCTCTTGAAGTGGTAGAGAAAGTACTTAAAGAATACAGTAGGACCTTATTGTTTGTATCTCACGATAGAAGGTTTGTAGATTCTGTGGCAGATAGTATAATGATTATAGAAAACTATAAGATAAAAACATTTAAGGGAAACTACAAAGAATATACTAACAGTAGAAATATACATTTAAGCAATGATAAAGAGGAAATAGAAAAACAGATTTTTCTATTGGAGAATCGTCTTTCAGAAGTTATAGGAAGACTCTCTATGCCGTCGAAGAAGGATAACGTACTAGCACTAGATAAGGAATACTATGACATACTAGGTAAGCTAAAGAATTTGAAGCAAAATAAATAGTACACAGGATGTTTTTTAAAAAAGGCTGCTGCACTTAGTGCAACAGTCCTTTTATATTAATCATGGATAGAAATTTTATATGACAAAGTGTGAAAAATTTCGCTATAAAGCTCAAATTTTCTTGTTTATTCATCAATATTTTATGATATACTTTTTATAGGGATTCTCCTGTTTTCTCAGCTTTTGTTCTTTAAATTAACATTTGCAGTGAAATTAAGGGAATCCCTTTCGAAATATTTATAAACAATTTTACATATGAGGTGAATATGGGGAAAAGACATGTTGTCATTACTGCTGTAACTTTATTAATAATAAGTTCTTCAGGTATTTTTATATATAGAAATTATGATGGAAATATTAAGGACGGAAAACTAGTAGTAAGTAAAAAAAGCAATTATGATGCGTCAGAAGAAATAAAAAAAGCATTAGGCTTATTAAATAGTGGTAAGAAAGCAGAGATTATAACTAATATCAATTCATCATCTAATATAGTATCCTTATCCTTTGAAGGACTTAGCGATAGAGATACTATGAATAAAATAATTGCCATGCTGGATGAACAGGGGATTAAGGCGACTTTTTTTATACCAGGAATTAAAGCTGCTGAGGATCCAAGTTTGGTTAAAACAATCCAAAAACATGGACATGATATAGGAAGTGGAACCCTTTCCTGGAGTAAGAATATGGAGAAGTTACCTACAATTCAATTAGTTGATGATTTCTCTAGAACTAATAAAATTCTAAAAACTATAACTGGAAAAGACCCTGTATTACTGAAGTGTAACTCTACAGTATATCAGGACAATATTTTAACAGCGGCATATGCATCAGGAAACAGCTATGTTGTTGGCAGCAATCATTATTTAAGTTATCAAAGCTTTAAGAATTATGATGAGGCCTATAGCTATACAAGCAATTTAGATAAAGGAACAGTTATATCAATAAAGTTAGAAGGGGTTTTAGACAGCACTGAATATGAAAAAAGAACAGCAGAAGAGAAGCCTGCAGTAGATAAACAGCCTGGTATAGACCAGGGGAAAGACAAAGGGAAAGAAGAAGTTCATATAATTCAAACAGTACAGTGGCTTTTAAAGGCAATAGGTGAACAAAATAGAACTGTTGTTAAAGCAGCGGAGCTACCTGGT
Source organism: Clostridium sp. CX1 (assembly GCF_025398335.1). Lineage (GTDB taxonomy): Bacteria > Bacillota > Clostridia > Clostridiales > Clostridiaceae > Clostridium_AM > Clostridium_AM tanneri. The sequence goes on along the minus strand of NZ_JAODOO010000027.1, from coordinate 10,566 downwards.
ATTGGGAAACAGGATAAATTAGAAAGGGACAAGTATAAGTTCGGTAGTGATTATTATGTAAATAATATATCAAATAGAAAAGGTCTATTAAAGGATAGCAATATATTAGGTGATAAGAATAAGGAATTAGAAAGCAAGGAAGAAAGTGAAAAAGTTACTAATACAGACTTCATAAACTTTAAAGAATTACTAGAAAAAAATAATAAAAAGCAGGCTCCTGTTGTTTCAAAGTTTTATACCACCCAAGAGGCTTTAGCCTATACCTTTAGAGGATTAAGTAATGAAGGTAGCCTAGAAGAGGCATTATCAGCACTGGACAGGGTTAATGCTAAGGGAACCTTTTTCGTAACAAAGGATGAAGTATTGAAATATCCGGATAGGATAGACAAAATCCTAAGTAAAGGGCATGAAATTGGTAACGGCGGAATAACAACTAGTGTAACTTTGCTAAGTAAGTCAACGGAAGAAATCTGTAAAGAAATATATGAAGTGGATAAGCTGCTAAAGGAAAAGGGAATAGCTACGAAGGCTTATATGGCTGGCTATGGATATATAAATTCTCAAATTCAAGAGGCTTTATCAGCAGTAACTAATATTCCTTCTCTTAAAAATTATGAATTGTTTACTTACTCAAAGGCACCTATTGTTAACAAATATAAAGGAATAAGTGCGAAAGATATTGTAGAAAATTATTTTAATATAGAGCATTATCCATCCCTTCAAAAGGGGGAAATAGTGTACTTTAGGTTAGACTCCAATTTGTTTGAAACTGACGATATAGTTGCAGATATGATAAAGATAGTAACTGAAAATTATGTTCAAAAGGGTTATATAAACAGGTTTGATGGAAAATCAAAGGACTATGAGAGAGCTCAAAAACCATTAGGTTATTCCATAGTAGCCTTAAATAATTTACAAAATACTATGGAAAGTTCATCACAGTTTGGCAGATACACTATTAGAGGAAATTTTGAGCCTTTAAGGAAAAGAAGCTATGAAGAATCGTTGTCTATGATAAAAACTAACTATATAGGCAATCAATATATAGATTTTGATAAAGAGGACAACATAATTATTGATAAAAGCGGAACTATTGATACAAGGGGAGAAAGTGTTATATTCTTTACCTTTGACGACTGGGGCGGAGATCCAGCAATAGATGGAATATTAGATGTACTAAATAAACATAAAGTAAAGGGGAGCTTCTTTGTAATACCAAAGTATACAGATATTGACAATGATGTATCGAATGCTAATCCAAATCTCCTTAGGACAATTGCTTTAAATGGCAATGATATTGGAAGTCATAACTACAACCATGAACTGTTAGAGGCTGATAAACAAGAGCTTGAAAAGTCTTTAGTTAAATCCTACGAGGCTATGGGGAAGGTAGTAGGAGATTTAGATTCATTAAGACCATATTTTAGGCCACCTACTTTGCTTTCAACAAAAGAAGGGTTATCAGCAGTGTTTGAAAGCGGCTATAAATACTCTATTAGTGGAAATATTACAACTCATGATTACGAAAGAACTTCGGCACAGGACATTGTTAACTATATAGAAAAGGGATTAATTAAAAATAAGGGAAATATAGTGGTAATGCATATGAATGACCAAAGCTATTATACTGCAGAAGCTTTAGATTTATTCTTAACTAATAATGAAAAAGGCTTATATGGAGAAAAATATAAAATTGCAAAGCTCAGTGATTATTTAGAAAGGTAAGTAGGAGTTGGGATATGAGTCTTAAACAAAAGATAGTAAAAAAACAGAAGGATGAAGAACAGGATATTCTTTTAAAGCCTCGTAAAGATAGAAGACTGTTATCAGAGGTTCCTGATAAGGAAGGTATAAGAACTACTATTGACAGAAGAGGAAAAAAAGTATTAGAGGATTATGAGGATGATCCTAACTTCTTTATAAAGAGTAAAAAGGCTGGAATAAGATATGTAATGCAAACAGAAGTTAAAGTAGTATGTAGAAGTGGCAAAGTCAGAAGCAGCTTCACCGTTAGATCCTTAGATGTTTCTACTACAGGAATTTTATTAGAATTAAAGGATGAAGAACAACTAAATATAATTAGTAAAGCTGATAGTGTCAAACTTAAATTTGAGGTGTTACCGGGAGCTATGCCAGAGGGCTATGAAATGAAGGTTAACATAAGCAGTAAAAAGGTTCGTAATTCTGTTACTCCAGAGGGAAAGATACTATGTGGTATGGAGTTTATTGAGAGTCTATCCCAGTACTCTAATAGGAAAAAAGACAGATATATATTGGTAGGTTCCAGTCTACTATTATTATTTATTAGTGCTTTCATCATACTAATGCGTGCAGAAAGTATTATATATTTTAAATTTAATAAATGGATGTATTTATATAGTATTATTGCAGCGGTATTTTTATTAAGTAGATATCTATTTGGTGTTTTGTACAAGCCTCTGCCAATGGATGTAAATTATACTCCCGGCGTTACTATTATCATTCCCTGCTTTAATGAGGAGGAATGGATAGAAAATACAATTTTGAGCTGCATCAACCAAGACTATCCTGTTGATAAATTGGAGGTCATAGTTGTAGATGATCGCTCTAATGATAATTCTGTAGAACAAATTAAGAAAACTATAGATAGGCTTAATAAAGAAGCAGAAAGGTTTGATACTCAAAACAGGGTGAAGTATTTTGTTCAGGAAGAAAACTTAGGAAAAAGAGATGCCCTTTGCAGAGGAGTTTTAGAGGCAAAGCATGATTTGGTGGTATTTGTTGACTCCGACAGCTTTTTAGATCCCTTTGCTATAAGAAATCTTGTTCAGCCTTTTAAAGATCCTAAAATGGGAGGGGTATCTGGCAGAACGGATGTGGCTAACACTTATACTAATGCTTTGACTAAAATGCAGTCTGTTAGATACTATATTGCTTTTAGAATTATGAAGGCAGCAGAAGCCTATTTTGATGCAGTTACCTGTCTATCAGGACCGCTGTCCTGTTACAGAAAACAAATAGTTATAGATAATATGGAGGAGTGGTTAAATCAAAGATTTTTAAGGCAAAAGGCGACTTTTGGTGATGACAGGGCTATGACTAATTTTGTATTAAAGGGCTATAGAACAAGCTATCAGGATACTGCAATTTGTGCCACTATTGTACCTAATAAATATAAGGTATTTCTTAAACAGCAAATGAGGTGGAAAAGGTCCTGGCTTAGAGAATCAATTATTGCTGGAAAGTTTATGTGGAAGAAGGAACCTTTTATGGCTGCATTCTTTTACATGGGGGTATTCGTACCTATTGCTGCACCGGTAATAGTAACCTATAATCTGCTTTATGTACCTATTGTTCATAGGATATTTCCTACCACCTTCCTTGTTGGATTATTGATGATGGCATTAATGATGAGTTTTGCACAGATGTTCTTTAGAAGAAGTACCACTTGGATTTTTGGGATGTTCTTTTGTATTTATTATGAAGCTATATTACTTTGGCAAATGCCTATAGCTTGGGTAACCTTTTGGAAATCCACCTGGGGAACAAGAATGACTCCAAGTGATATAGAAGCGGAAAGAAAGAAACAACAGAGAAGAATATCTAATATATTAGGGAAAAAGGGGGAAAATGCCTATGAAAACTAAGGAATTTTCTCCTGAAAGGAAAGATAGAATTAAGCTAGTAAGAAGTATACTCCAAGGGATAATTTTAATTGTAGTACTAGCACTTATTGTAAAGGCTGTACTCACTTTTTCTGAATATCAGCCTTATAATACAAACACTGTTTCCAAAGACAGAAATAGCGGCTTTATTGCAGTATCCTATTTTGGTGTAGACAGAACTGGAGATGATACGCTGATAAGTACTGAAGCCTTAGAAAAACAGGTAAAAGCCTTAAAGGATAACGGATATGTAACCATAACTCAGCAGGATATATTGGATTATTATAAAAAAGGAAAGCCATTGCCAGAAAAATCCTTGTTTTTATTTTTTGAGGATGGAAGAAGGGATACTGCAATATTTTCTGGAAAAATTTTAGAGCAGTATAATTATAAAGCTTCAATGATGACTTATGCAGATAAATTTGAAAAAAAAGATCCTAAGTTTTTAATGCCTGAGGATTTATTAAAATTAAAGGACAGCTCTTACTGGGAATTAGGTACTAATGGGTATAGATTAGAATATATAAATGTTTTTGATAAAAACTCAAATTACTTAGGAAATTTGGACCCTGTTCAATTCTCAAAGACAATATCTAAAATCAATAGAGACTATAATCATTATCTTATGGATTACATTAGAGATGAAAATGGAATTCCCTTAGAAAACTACGAAGAGATGAAAAATCGTATGGACAATGATTATAAGAGCATAGTTAATATATATAAAAGAGAGGTCGGTGAGGTGCCAGGTTTATATGCACTTATGCATTCCAATACAGGAAAGTTTGGTACAAATGATAAAACCAGTGATATAAACGGGCAGTGGATTAAAAAGTTGTTTCATATGAACTTTAACAGAGAGGGCTATTCGCTAAACTTACCAGACAGTTCCATCTATGATTTAACCAGAGTCCAGCCCCAAGCCTATTGGAGCACTAACCATTTACTGATGAGGATTTGGGACGATACTAAAAAAAATGTAAAATTTATTGTAGGTGATGAAGAAAAGGCTAAGGCTTTCCAAGAAATAAAAGGACAAGCAGAGTTTTTAGATGATAAAATTATATTAACCTCCCTGCCGAAGGAAAAGGGAATTATTAAGTTACAAAATAGTGAGGGTTATAAGGATATCAAGGTATCAACAATGCTGAAGGGTAATGTTATAGGTTCTCAGGCTGTATATTTAAGAGCCAATAAGGACAGAAGTGACAGTATATATGTTCAGCTCATTAACAATACCCTTAATGTAGTTGAAAATTTAAAGGGAAATAAAAAGCTGCTTTACTCTTTATCCTTAGGGGATAAGAATAAGGAATTTGACATAAAAGACCTAGGAAACAGAAAAGTTGATATAACCTTAGTACAAGATAAATTGACCTTAGCTATAGATAATAAAATCATATTAGAAAACCTGAAGGTAACCAACGAAAAAAAAGGAAGTGTTTTCCTTGAGTCCGCCTGGGGAGATTATGGATACAGCCAAAGAAACATTGCAGATGATGTTTATGACGGGGTATTTAAAGGTTTTAAAGTTACTGACATGAAGGACGAGGTTTTATATGATTCATCCCTAAAAGGTATGGAAGCTGTAAATTATAATATTAAAAATTTCTTTAATAAGCTTGTGAATTGGTTTATCAAGAATTTATAGAAAAACATAAGATTTTTGCAAATTTATTCATATATTTTGTAAGATAACTAAGGAGTATAAATATGAGAAAAAGATTGTTTTTTATTGGATTAGTGGTGTTGGCTCTATTGTTAACACCAGTTATGTATATAACAGCCAACTCAAGGGAGTCTAATTTAAAGAAAAGTGAGAAGAAAAGCTTTGGTGAGGATATAAAGAACCTATCCGCCTGGGTGGTGTACTGGGATTTAAACTCCGATAAGGAAATTAAAGCTCTAGATAAGAGGTTGAAAAATATTTCTTATTTTGCAGCTAACTTTGATTCTAATAATAAATTAGCCATGCCGGAAGATTTAACTAATTATTATAATAACACAAAGAATGATAAATACAATAAGTATATTACAATTGTCAATGATAAAGTAAAAATTGACGGCAGCTACTCACTAAAGGATACAAGTTTATTAAAAGCTTTATTAGATACTCCTGATTCCAGAAGCAGTCATATTGAGGGAGTTATAAATCTAGCAGTAAAACATGGTTTTGACGGTATAGAAATTGATTATGAACAAATAAAAAAAGACATGGGGCTATGGAATAACTATATATCCTTTATAAATGAACTATATGAAAAAGCTCAAAATAGAGGCTTAAAGGTAAGGGTTGTATTAGAACCTAACACACCTTTTGATAAACTTACCTTTACCGAAGGTCCAACCTATGTGCTTATGTGCTACAACTTACATGGTGGTTTTAATGAGCCAGGAGAAAAAGCAAATGCTGAGTTTATCGAGAATTCTATAGAGAGTATGAGTAAAGTTCCAGGAAAGAAGGAATTTGCAATTGCTACAGGAGGCTTTAACTGGGCAGCTAACGGTAAAACCACTTCTGTTACAGAAGCTCAGGCTGTAAGCTTACTAAAGCAGTATAAGGCTACAGCACAGAGGCATAAGGAAAGTCAAAGCCTATTTTTTACTTATACAGATGAAAACAATATGAAACATGAAGTATGGTATGGAGATAAAGTCACCTTAGACTCTTGGATGAAGGTTATAACGGAAAAAGGCTATGATGTCAGCATTTGGAGACTAGGAGGCAATTTGTTTTAGAGGTGGAAAATATAATAACTATTGAGTGCAAAATAGGTATTGATAACAATACATTTTGCACTCTTTTTGTCTTGAATTAAACTTTTATTTTAAGCCCTAGCAATAAAAACATATAGGTTTTATGGTATAATTTTCATGTTAACTAAATTGCAGCTGTAAAGTATTAAGAAATTTGGAGGAATAATTATGGATGAAATCGAAATAAGAAAGTTGGATAACAAAAAGGAAATTCCATATGATTTACTCCTTTTGGCCGATCCATCTATCGAAGTAATTAATGATTATATATATAGAGGAGATTGTTATGTTGCATATATTAACGACAATATAGTTGGAGCTTTTTTGCTGGTTAGGACAAGACCTTTAACTTTGGAACTTGTAAATATTGCAGTTAAAGAAGTGTACCAAGGAAAAGGTATTGGTAAGAGATTAATATTAAATGCAATAGATATAGCAAGAAAGAACAATACAAAAATTTTAGAAGTGGGAACAGGAAACTCCAGTATAAACCAATTAGCACTTTATCAAAAATGTGGATTTCGTATAGTTGGTGTAGATAGAGACTTTTTTAAAATACATTATAAGGAAAAAATTATTGAAAATGAAATTGAATGTGTTGATATGGTTAGGCTAAGAATGGATTTGTAACGGTGGTAATTTTCTAGTTAAATGTAACAATTGAAAAAGCAAATAATTTACGTTAACACTGTATTATTGAAAGTTGAATTTTACAGTGTTTTTATGTCGTGTAACAAATATTATGTCTACTTATTGTCAAACCATAGCAGTTAGGTATTGGTAAATTAATTCAAACTAATTTTGATGGAGTTGAGTTATGCTAAACATCGAAAATGGGAAATCACCAATTTATATTTTAATAATGATTGAAGTCATCCACCTTTGTTTTTTTCAAGAATTTATTTTAGTTCTTTACTTAATATTTTATTTTCTATATCTATCTCTAAGTGATTATTTTCCTGCCTTAGCTTCTTCATTTTACATCAATATAAGTACCTTAACAAAACCTTAATAATTTTTAATAAAAACTTAGCAGTGTTTAGAGCAAACTTGTAATATTTTCTTACTACAATAATAAACGTGATAATCAATTACTCAAAGAGTACTAGAATTATCTATGGAAGGGGGAGTAAGAATTGATAAGCAAGTGAATTAAGACTAAATGATTATCAGTGGAGGAGGTAATAATGAAGGTATTAGAAGTGGAAAAATTCATAATTCAAGTGGTATGGAAGGCTTAATAAAATATGATATATAATTATTTTATGTAGGGAGGGATACAAATGGAAAAGGATACTGTTTTAGTCGTAGATGATGATAAAGATATAAGAGATATGATTAATATATATTTAGCTAACCAAGATATGAACGTATATACAGCAGCAAATGGAATAGAAGCTTTAGATATATTAGAAAATATTAAAGTTGATTTAATTGTATTGGATGTTATGATGCCTAAAATGGATGGAATGAAAGCATGTATGAAAATAAGAGAAAAGCTTAATGTTCCCATAATAATTTTATCTGCTAAAATTGACGATGCTGACAAAATATTAGGGCTTACTATTGGAGCAGACGATTATGTTGGAAAGCCCTTTAATCCCTTGGAACTTTTAGCAAGGATAAAATCACAGCTTAGAAGGTATAAACGACTGAATAATAATTTCAATGCAGTTCAACAGGAAATAATACAAATTGATGAACTCCATATAAATATACCGACCCATGAAGTACTTTTAAAGAACAAGCATCTCAAGTTAACACCTTATGAATTTAAAATATTAGTACTGCTTGCCCAAAATAGAGGACAGGTTTTTAGCATAGCTTCTATTTATAAAAATGTATGGGGAGAAGATTATGTGAGTTCAGATAGAACTGTTACAGTTCATATAAGAAGAATAAGAGAAAAAATTGGAAAAGAATATAATTATATAAAAACTGTATGGGGGGTTGGCTATAAAATTGAAAATTAGATTTGGATTGAGATTTGGATTGAGATTTAAAATGGTAATTATGTTTTTTGTATGTGCATTTATATCAATGATTACTTCCACCACTATAATAAGATCGCTTATGCACGATACTGTAAATTACACATACAATCTTAGTTATACAAATATTAACTTTATTAAAGATTTTAAAAAAATATCACTTGATAGTAATAAAATAAATAAGCTTATAGAAAATTATGAAGAAACATATAAGAAAAATAATCTTAAAATATATATAGTAAATAGTAAAGGTATTGTTTTATATCATGGAACAAACAGTAGTGAAAAATTTATAGATTTACAACCATTTATAGATAAACAAATTGCTCTCCAAGATGAAATAAGATATGATGGCAATGAAAAAGGAGTTGATTACTCAAAAATTTCAGCACTAAAAGTTAATGATGAAATTTTTAATGTACTAGTAAAAGGAAGTACAAATCCAATGAATTCATATGATCTTATTCGCAAACATCAAGGAGATTTAGGATTTTTACTGGCGATGACTATTTTTACAATTATTGTAACTTTTCTAACTAGACCAAAATTAAAATATATAAAAAAAATCTGCAGTGGTTTAAATGAAATATCTGAAGGAAACTTGAAGTATAGAATAATAGAAAAAGGAAATGATGAACTTCAACTAATAGCATCTAATATTAATAATATGGCAGAAGAATTAGAAGAAAAAATAAAAAATGAAAAGAACATAGAAAAATCTAAACAAGATTTAATAACTAATGCAGCACATGATTTGAGAACTCCTCTTACAAATATTATAGGCTACATCGAAATTATAAAGGAAAGAGGTTATAAAACTGAAGATGAATTACTGAAATATGTAGACATAATTTCAAATAAAGCAGAGGTACTAAAAAAACTAACTAATGACCTTTTTATGTACACAAAGTTATCCTCAGGAAGTATAAACCTAAATATGCACAGCTTTAGCATAAATGAACTAATTGAACAGCTTATAGATGAATATATAATCTTATTTGAAAGCAATAATCTTAAACTCAAGGAAGATCTAATTAGTGAATCCATTATAATTAATGGAGATCCAGACAAGCTTGCTAGGATTTTTGATAATCTTTTTACAAATGCTATTAAATATAGTATAAAACCTTCTAATGTAAATTTGAAGCTTATTAAAGAAGAGAAAAGAGTGGTTGTGTCTATAAGTAACAGGTGTACTGACCTTGAAGAAGAAGATGTAAATAACTTGTTTGAAAGATTTTATATGGTAGATAAATCGCGCTCAGAGAATGAAAATAGTTCCGGTTTAGGATTAGCTATTAGCAAAACAATAGCAGAGCTTCATCATGGAAAACTAACTGCGGAGTATAAAGATGAAGTTATAACTTTTAATTTAGAGATTCCTATGTAAATATTTTTATTATAATATTATGAAGCTGCAAGTTCCAACAAAAACTTTGCAACTAAAATCAAATGTTTTAAACCAAAGAGCAAATCTAAAACCTTAATTGGTTCTGGATTTGCTCTTAAATTTTTGTGACAATAGTTCATATGAGGATTAATACTTTACGCCGGAATGTTCTTATTTTGCATAACTATCGTAAGGCTAGGGTAGTTATCTACTATAATAAAAATCCGATAAAATCATTAAAAATTTAACAATACAGTATTAAGAAGGTAAAAGATTTTACTTTTGTTGTAAAAATAATCATATAAGACTGTGTAAGCATGGTATAATTAACACTAATTAAGTTAAAATAGTAATTTATTATGATTTTAAAGAAGGTGAAATATATGAATATTGAAAAATTAATTAATGAACTTGCTAAAAATATAGGAAAAACGGTTCTTAATAAAAAGGAAGAAAGTAATATACAGATAAGTCTAAATAGTATTAATTCTGGTGATATTCTTCATATTATTTTGAAGCGCCTTATCACTGACGGAGAATATAATAAGGCAGAGAATATACTTTTTGAAGCGATAGATAAAAATAATTCACAGGAAATTTATCAGGTTGCAATCAATTTTTATAACCTGTTACTTGAAAAGAGTGATGAAGAATTAGAAAAAGGAAATTTTTCAAGAAAAGAAGTTTACCAGGGCCTAGAAGATATTAAAAATATATTCCAAACATAATGTAGTACACAATTTTCTTAATATGCACTGAAATAATGTTGTAATTAATTATAAAC
>NZ_JAODOO010000026.1 GCF_025398335.1 Clostridium sp. CX1 | reverse complement strand
ACAATGTTATAAGTTTAAATATTTATAGGTAATTTAGGATATAGAACCAGTTCAAAGTCACTCATATCGCCACCTCTGCGGCCATCTGCAGTTTTGGTATAAACAGCTTTAGAAACTACTTCTTTTAATAATTCATTTTTTAATTCTGGATCATCTGTAGCTCTATATAATTCAAGCACCTTTTCAATTTTAGGAATAATTATCCTTTGGCTTTTATTTTTTACTTCTTCAAATTTAAGATCATTAAGAAGAGCTTCTTTATCCTGTTGAGATTTATTAATTTTATCATTAATAATTTTCGAACGTTCTAAAAATTTATCAACAGAATATATACCCTGTTCAAGTAAATCGTGAATATTTTCCATCTGTTTTTGAAGGTTTTTAAGTTCATCATCAAGAGATTTAAGAGCCTTTTTCTTTACATTTAGTTGAATATCATCATTATTAGTTTCATCATTTACTTCCCATTTTAACTTATAATTTTCTAGCCAATTTTCAAGAGCCTGCAGTAATCTATCTTCTACAAAAGACAAATGGGAGCTAACATTAGAGCATGCTGTAGCAGGACATAATATGGTAGCAGGCAAATTCTTTTTACTATATGGTCTCCTTACCAGTTTACGTCCACATAGACCACAAACAATTAGTCCAGCAAGAGGATTAGTTACTTTATGATTCTTTGGACATGGATTTGAAGGATTATTTGCAAGATATTCCTGGGCAAGCCCAAAGGTATCATTGTCAATTATAGCTTCATGTAATCCATCAACAAGTATCCAATCAGCAGAATTTGCTCTAGGTCGTTCCTTTACCATTTGTCCATCAACCATCTTCTTTCTTTCAGGACGAGAGTTCCAACGGATTTTACCTATGTATACAGGATTACGTAATATCCCTTGAATAGTGGAGTTAACCCATACATCACCCTTTTGTGGAGGGATTCTCATATCATTTAACTTTCTAACTATAAGACCTACTCCTAATCTTTTATACTCTCCATTTTCTTGTTTCTCACCTTTAGTATAGAGTTCAAATATCATCTTTACAATATCAGCTTGTTCGGGATTAGTTTCTAAAGTATAACCCTTTTGTCCTTCAAGCTTTTTTCTATTATACCCGTAAGGAGGTTTAGTTCCTAGATACTTTCCTTCCTTTACAGACTGAACCCTTCCACGTTGAAGTCTTCTATTTATAGTTTTATACTCTCTGCGGCTCATGAAAAGTCCGAACTCAAAGTATTCTTCATCATACTCATTATTTGGATCATATATCTTCATTGGAGTTATTATCTTAGTATTGGAATATTTGAAGGTTTGTGCAACTATACCCTGGTCTATGGTGTCACCACGGGCTAAACGTTCAACTTCCATTACTAAAACACCATCCCATATGCCATTTTCGACTTGAGAAAGAAGTTGTTGCATAATAGGCCTAGCTGCAATAGTTTCACCAGAAACAATTTCTCTATATATTTCCGTTATACTAAGCTTTAAGCGTTTCGCAAGGTCAAGCAAAACTCTTTCATGCCTAGCCAAGGTTTCACCTTCACCTCTGGACTCTGCTTCCATATCAGCTCTAGATTTTCTTAAGTATAAACAATAAGACATAAAGCATCCAACCTTTCTAAAAAAATAAGACTAAACTATTAAGTTCAGTCTATTTTGCAAGTTTTAGTGCTGTTACCTATTATACCTTTAATAACTGCAAGATTTTTGATAATGTATCTATTTTATTAAGTATTTCTGTAGTTCTTGTTACATTCCTTGGCTGTAAATGATCATTTCAGTTTGTAATGAAATTATAACACATTACAGTACTTATTTAAAATATTAGAGCAAGTATTTTTATCAAATTTATTAGCATCAATTATATTTATCCCCATTTCTTTTATTAAGTTTATGCCAGGGAATTTAATATTATTAAAATCTGAGACATTTATAGTATGGTTAGCATTAATTAGCGAATATAATTGATTAAAATAATTAGAATTAATGTAACAAAACAAACCGTAGCATTCTTCAATTGATAGTTCCTTTAGTGGATCCTTGCTATGAAAATATAAAAGGTTGTTATCTATACCTAGTAACTCATGGTTAAAAAAATCCTTCTTAAGAACTGCAGAAACAATAGGATCTTTATCATCCTTTGCAGTTACCTTTCTTAACAGTAAGTAATTTGAGTTTTTTACTAGATTTTTAGCTTTTTCACTAATAGACTTATTATGAGTTTTTCTTGTATTTTCTCTATGATAATAAATAATTTCATTTTCTAAAATATCTTTGCCAACTAACAATGGTGCAAAAGAGGATTCATAGGATTTATCACTCAAATAGCTTTCATTTCTAAACTGCACTATAGGACCAACTGAAACACTAATGCCTAACTCATCCAATGAATATTTAAAGTTTTCAATTTGCTCTAATAACGATATATCATTATTATTTTTAGGTATAAGTAAAGAATAATTATCTTTATTATATATAATTTTATCTAATGTACTATAATGCTTAAATCTGCCATTATGAGATATAGTAATATTATTGTCAACTTTGGTATTAACAAAAGTAGATATTATAACTTCCTGATTTGTAAGTTTAAAAATATTTCTATTATCAAAAGAATGAAGACTTTTAAGTGAAAAGTTATTAAAGGCATATTCTCTGAGTTTTTCATTATACATACCCATTAAGTAACTTCTTGGACTAATAACTGTATACACACCATTAGGCATAAGGAGCTTTAAGGACAAGGCGATAAAAAGTGCATAAATGTTAGGCTGTCCGAAAACTACTTCTTTTAAAGCTACAGCTTCTTCACACGTTTGATTGACTTTTTTAAACGGTGGATTGGATATTATTAAATTATAACCATTTTTTAATTTTGTTGAGTGCCATTTTTGTGAGTTTTTTAAAATAAAGTTTTCGTTATGCACGCGAGTATTTAATGAAACTGAAGTATTAGATTTAATATATCTTTTTAATTTAAAAAGGTTATCTCTAAGAATCGAGCATAAATCACTATTAATTTCATATGCATCAATATTAATAAATTTTATATGTGTGTTTTTTATTAAATAAAGCACTGTTGTTAGAATTAAAATCCCACATCCTGCAGAGGGCTCTAGTATTCTAATATCTTCTAAAGAATTAATGTATTTTAGATCAATTGAGTCTAGCATTTTATTTGCTATATCTATTGGAGTAAAAAACTGAGAGTTATTTTTTAGGTATTCTCGCGACTTAGTTGATAAATATTTAGTTTGTGATTTTTCAAATAACTCATATAGTTCAAATTCATTCATTAGTGTAATCTCCTCAACTTTCTTTCTATAAATAAAGTTTACTATAGCTATGAAAAAATAGCTATAGTAAACTTTAGGATATGAATTTTTAATTTAAGAAGATACAGATCTTTCCGCATAATATGAGTGTTGAACCCAATTATAGAAGCCAGTCCTCAATAAGTCAATAAGCTCTTTTATGCATTCATATTCTTCATTCCACTCATTTAAAACCTTGTCTAAGTGTTGTTCATTTAGAGTATCTCTTAAGTAAAAGAATGAACTATCATTCCCATCAATTGATCCATGAATAATATCATTTCTTCGTTTATAGTATTGTCTAATTTTAAAGTTAAGGCTTTGGAATTTGTTAACAATAGATTCCTCAAAGTCTAAAAAGGATAGTAATTCGTAAAAGTTTTCATCATGCTGAATGACTAAGGATCCTTGAGTATAATTTTCAAAAAAGTTTAGATTGTTGTTTAAAAAATTATCTACACAATTATTAATTCTTTGGGTAAAATCAAGAAAGTTATTTAAGTTTCTAAAATAGTATATGTTTAGTCCTAAAAATAAAGAAAAATACTTATTCTTTATTTTTATTGATGATTTGTTAAGACTATTTAAATATATAGGGATAAGGTTAAACATATTCTTAACAAAGCCTTCATACTGAGAGTACAGTGTTGGGATGTTGCTTCTAATTTGGTGAAAACGGCAAGAAACATCTAGAGATTCATTGTGAGCTAAAGTATTTAAATCATTTAAGTACTTTAATCTTAAAGAAGAGTTTCTATCTAATTCATTAAGAAACTCCTCTGCAGATAGACTAGACTTAGTTACTGCCAAAACTAAATAACTCCCTTGCATAATCTCTTGCCCTTATCATTCTCTCAGTTGATTTCATAACAGTAACTCCATTTTTAGCATAGAACTCTTTTGTAGTAACAATTGATTTTATAGCATCTATGACTTCAGATTTAGACTTTGAAATTAAATCTTCAAGGTTGTTATCTATAAGTAGTCCCCAAATGATTGTTTCAAAAACCAACCAATTAAATCCACCTTTAAATTTGGAATCAGCAGAGTTAAATACTCTAAAATTATAATCATAATCTACGTTAGAACTTAAAAATTCAATTAACTTATTAAATCTAGCAATATCAGAATTTATGTCAATATCCTTACTCTTTAATATTTTTTGAATGGAGTTATCAATAAATATATCTATATTTGACTTATAATCTTTATACAACTTTTCCAAGTTCATAATATCATAGTATTTTAAAATAATGTATCTTGAAAGGACTTCCATTTTAAAGCCCAATGC
The DNA here is from genome assembly GCF_025398335.1 of Clostridium sp. CX1. Classification (GTDB taxonomy): domain Bacteria; phylum Bacillota; class Clostridia; order Clostridiales; family Clostridiaceae; genus Clostridium_AM; species Clostridium_AM tanneri. The sequence continues at coordinate 28,557 of NZ_JAODOO010000026.1, read as the reverse complement.
CTCTTTCTTTTGAGATAACGATAAGAGATTAGAATAAGCTTCATTATTACAATATTGATCCATGCTGTTAAATGCATTTTTATTTGTCATCAATATTAAGACGTTTCGTATTTCTTGGTCACTTAATTTACTACCACCTGTATTTAATCTACGGAAAACCTCATAAGTCGTATTTTCTTCTACATTTTTATCAAGAATAACTATAATATTTAAAGCTGATCTTCTAAAATCTAACTTTGTGGAAGCATCTAAGCTCTTTTTATTTTCTTCATCAATTTCCCATGTGACACCATTAATATTTTTAAGAACTCTTCCAGTAGTTAACACTAAAGGTTCATCAGGTTTATCACGTTGAGCATCAGTAACGTCATTATCTTTATTTAAAATTCCAGTAAATCTGTATATAGTAGATAGCCTTTGTACTCCGTCAACAACTTCCCATTTTCCATTTTTGTTTTGGTATACGAAAATAGGCGGAATAGGATAGCCTAATAAGATAGATTCTATAAAATCACTTTGTTGTTCATCTGTCCACCTAAAAAGACGCTGATAGTCAGGTGAAAGATTCAACTCCGTAGATTCGTATAAGCTCATCAACTCACCTACAGACATCCTCATTTGATCTACTAAGACTTTTTGTCTTTTAGTTACGATTTCATCTCTAATTACGTTTTGAAGATTTTGGTCTATTGTATTATCCATAATATCACCTCAATATTTTATAAAAATTTTAATTTAATAATGTTAAAATGTAACAATATTATAATACTACAAAAAAATTCTCAAACCAACTGGTCTGAGAAATGTATTTTCTTTAAGCATTCAATTACATGAAAAATAATAATCTATTAACTTTATTATGGATTATAAGATTAATCTACTTTTATTGTTTTAGTCTTATAAATATCCCTAATAATTATACACTATTTATAGAATTCAAATATTGGCTTACATTGCCGATTTTGATATAGTTTTTTTAAAGAAAAATGTTATATAAATAATAAGGGTGTTCCTATTAATGTTATAAATAAATGACCTATAAATGTTATCGTTGTTGGAACTGCTATAATAATAATGGATATTAGTATGTATGTCCTACAATCTAGCTATATCTTGAATATCAAACTTTTATCCTTAAATAATTCTATATCTCCATCCTCAGATATCTTTATGGCTAAGCCGTGTACTGAGGCTGAAATAGCAGCATTAGTTCTTGCTCCGAAAGATTTATTTTGGGTATCAACATTTTTGTTATTTACAATCTCACCATAGGTAAGTATATTTAAATTGTTATCTAGTACTGTTGCACCATCGACACCAGCTACTAGGGAAAGTATATAACTATCAATTTCGTCAATACTCATACATTTATTTGTCTTATCCCAAATAAGAGATTTATAGTAGTTGGCCGTAGTACTTATTTTAATCATATCTTTGGGAATGTGGTTATAAATATCGGCTTTATTTAATTCTTCATCATCTGTATTTGATTTGAGAATTATAAATAGTCCACCAATATTTTGTTCTGACATTTGTCTGATGATTGAAATGAGTTTGAAAACTTTATATATTTCTTGACTAACATACTGTGCTAAATCACTTGGCTCATTCAATATTTTAAGTAAAGCTATGTCTGGAATGTGCAAGTATTCAAATATATAACTACTTAATAGGATAAAGTGTTTCAGTCTCCACTTACCATTTTTCATTGTAAGAACATAGTTATTATTAAAATACCACTGAATTTCTGTACTACAGATTCTAATATATTTTATATGATCAGATGTTTCATTTTTGTAAGTATTCAAGTAGTCTTCTAGTTTTTTGTGAAACTCCTCTCTATAGTTTTCTAAAAGTTTAATAAAAGCATCTGAGGTTTCTTTAGTTAAGCATGAAGTGTTATCATCATCTTTAGAAGATGTAATTACTTTTTCGGTTATTTCGTCAATATGTTCTTTATAGCTGTAACCAACTAGGTCTTTAATATAAGACATTGAATAGTGGCAAAATAACTCATATTCAATATCAAAGTAATTATTTAAAACAATGTCTTCTATACTTTTCTTATCTTTTATCTTTCTAGCAAATCCTATGACATAGAAATCTTTATCTAAAACTAAGGCAAATGATTTACTATTAATTAGTTTTATCAAAGGTTTCTCTTGATTAATTAACTCCTCAATATATATTTTATGTTCAATAGGCAGGTACTCGATTTGTAATTCTTCAAATCTTTCATTTATTTTGAGCATATTTTCCATAATAAATATACCAAGATTTATTGGAGTTGTTTCATATGTTTTAATGCTTATATCCTGTAAAAAATTTACGAATCTAAATATATGATCATGGTTATCGGGGTGGGACAGATCTACATTATTAAATAAAAGCCCTAGTGAACTATCCTCAATAAAGTTGTCTAGCATACGCTTGGTAATGTATTCAATTTCATTAAAGTAATAATACATGTTTTTCTTCATTACCTCTGCTATTTCGGTTCCGAGGGTTTCATTAAGATAACTATTCTTAGATATAGATTTTAGCCTTAATGATAGGTCATATTCTGAATCATTATTAATATCATCAACTTCTAAAACTAAATCAAGATTAGAGAACTGTTTTATAGCTTCACTAGTTTTGGTACTAACTTCATTTACTATCTTGGTAAACTGTTTATTTTTATTCTTCAATATAATCACCTCTAACATATAAAAACACAACATAAACTTGTACACTTGAATTTGTTGAATAAACTGTAAAGTGTAGTATCAAGTTCTACAATATATGAAAATTACATCATAATATAAAAATAATTGTTACTAATTCAAGTCGAAAAAGAATTATTTATTTTACACAATTCAAAAACATTATCAATTACGTTATTTGTATATATGATTAATAACATTACTCTTTATATCTGCTATTTTACCTAGGTGTTCTACGCTTTCTAATATTTCTTTACGAGAAAATTCTTTCTTCATACTTTGTAAAGACATAAAATAAAATTTTTCTTTGAAGTTTCTTTGTTTTGAATCTTTTTCATTTTCAAAATCTTGTTCTGCTTTTATTACAATATCAAAGTGATTATATAAGTCGGTTATATTATTATAGTCTTCTTGACTTATTACGTTTACTAAGTCGGCTAGGTAAACATAGTAGTTATTAATTAATTTAGAATCTGATAGAGAGACACCAACTTTTATATGATCTTTATTATTTGGATCATCTAAGTTTCTAATTTTAAGTTCATATAAGTTTAATTCAGAATATGTTTTTAACCCATAATTTTGTATATCCATATATAATACATTAGCACTTTGCTTAGATTTAAGATTTTCTGTATGTTTAATTGTATATATAGATAGACCTATTGTAGTTATCAATGATAATATTGAAATTACTAAAGACAAGCGATTAAACTTTGAAGTAGAATTTAAGTTTTTTTTGATATTACGATTTTTCATTAAGTTTCCTCACTTATATATCAAAATTATTCTAATTATTCTAATGTGGTTTAGCTTTTAACTAATGTATAATTCATTATTATATTAATTTATACGAAAAGCTTCTGAAACCATTAAGTTCGAGAATCAGCTCTTACCCCTTACGTATGAAAACACCCTTTGACCCTACATCATGTCATAAGCTTATTGGTCTTTAATTACAGCTCTTTATTGATTTATAATTGGGTTAAAGTAATTTTTGTTTCAAGTATCTAATTTTCAGTCGCTATAATGTTCTTATTATTGGTATATTAAATTTGCTACTTCCCCTCATATATTCAAAGTTTCTTAAGCTATAGTGAATGTTCTTAAGGTTGAATTATACAAATCATGACATTGTTCAACAGTAAAATACATTTATGTTATATATTTCTAAAAAAGGTAATAAAAAACCTCAAATTAATATTTGAGTTACTTTATGTTAAATTTATATTCTATTAATTCATCTGGAACTTCAAAATATGAACTCATCTGACTAACACTCATGCTTTCAAAAAAATGTTTGTCGATATCCTTAACATCTATAAGAAGTTCAGCTGCAAACCTATCTGCCTCTATCTCTGCCTTATTCTTTACCAGAAGAGGATTTTCAATAAAGAACCCAATTGATAAATCTGGTTGAAGTAAAGCATGTCCTAATTCGTGAGCACAACAATACCTTTGAAGAGGGTAAGGAATACTATTATTTATGTGAACTATTATAAAATCATCTATTCTCTGTAAGTATCCATAAATCTGTCTTCCTAGGTCTTCTTTTATAATTTGTATATCTAAGTATGTACATAGTTCAAAAGGGTCATTAGTGCCATATTTTTTTAATAACCCATTAACAATATCTTTCATTATTCTCACCCACTTAAAAATTATGTCACTTATTTATCCTCCATCTTTTCTTTTCTCTTTTTTCTCAGCTCTTCAGCTAATTTAAACCCGTTCTGAATAGAGTTGGCAAGTATTATTTTATCTTCATCAGTAAGAAGTTCACCCTTTAGCATAAGCCCTTGCTGGGACATTATAACTTCCATGGCTTTCTCTACGTCGGTTACTATGGGGTATTTTTCATCTATACTTGATGATTCGTTGCTATTTAAAGTATCATTATTTTTTTTCAACTCTTCTGAAATTGGTAAGTTAGTATCTATATATTCAGCAGCTATCATAAGCTGTTCGTAACTAATATCATTATGAGCTTTACTTGCTAGCTTTTTAAGAACTTCCGGACTGGGCTTTTGACCCTTCATAATTCTTGATAAATTACCAGGGCTAACATCGGCATGTCGTGCAAAAGCATTTAAGGATCTGTCACCTTGAGCAAGTTTTAAAAGCCGTATCAACTCAGTTTCCATATAAAAATCACCCCTAAATATATTGTATTTTTATTATTGCGTTAATGCAATAATTTTTGAAAAAGTTATTAAAAAAGTGTTGCATTGGTGAAATGGCAGTGGTATAATTGCATTAAAGAAACGCTTGAAAGAAATGGAGGTTGTAATTTGAAGATTAATATTAAAGAATTAGAAAGTCTAATTAAAAATGATTTTCAAGGAAACTATAAGTTATTTGCAAATGAAATATCTGTTAATTCAACAACTGTATATAGAATATTAACAGGAAGAGCAAACCCAGGAGAAAAGTTTATATCAAAATTCATGCTACTTTGCAAGGATAGGCAATACAATTTTGAAAAGTATATTTTTTTAAACTAAGCGTTTCTTTAAAGAAATGAGTTTGTAAAATAAAAGCCTAGGAGGTGAAAAGGATGGAAGTAAAAAGAATTTGCCCAGAATGTAAAACTGAAAATCTAGAGGGTGCAAATTTTTGTGAACACTGTGGCACTAAAATCAGTGAGGAATGCCCAAGGTGTTGGAAACTTAATGGGAATCCAGGCAGATGCCCATTAAGTAAATGCAACTACTCTAATAAACCCATATCTCTTAATTCTTGATAGAAAAGTGTTTCGGAACCACATATTTCACAATACTTTGCTGATTCATGATTTACAGCATTACATTCGTTATCAGAACAATGGTTGTATAAATCATGACTACACGCGATACAATAATTAGCTTTAAGAGAAATTTTATCATTGCCACAAAACAAACACTCTTTAGATCTTAAACTTATATCCATAAACATCACCCCCTTCACGAAAATTTTATCATGAAGAGAGGGAGTAAATCAAATAAAGGACCAGGAGGTAAAAGGTATGGTAGTAGATATGCCTAAGATACTTAACCACATTCAAGAGGTTATGGAAACTAACCTCTATGAAGTGGTAAATGAGAAGATTAATGAAGATTGGATACTACTTCACATAGTACCACAGTCAGGTAAGATGCTTTATGTACTTGGAAGAATGGAGATAGATTAATCACACATAAGGACCGAAAATCATAAACTAATAAAGGCAATATTTTTGAGGGGATGTTTTAAATGGCTGTAGCTACTGGAAATGTTGTTCAAGAGTATAAAATTGGAAACACAACTATAAAGATATGCGATGATGCATATAGGGATAAAACACCAGAGGATATAAAGAAGATACTTGAAAGAGTAACTGCAATCGGATGGAAATGTGTAAGAGCTGCAAGGGCGGCTGGAAAAGACGTTTAAAGCAAACCTGGTTTCTTACTAATGCTGATAAATGAGTTTACTAAAGAGAAAAGAATAAGGTCTGACTTTCTCTGGAGTGCATTTGGAAAGTCAGAAGTGAAGGTTAAGCTTCAAGGAAAGATGGTTTGATATGTTACTTAAATAATAACAATTTATGATGTAGAAAAGTAGACAGTAATTTCTACAAATCATACGAAAATTAGATTGAAATTCTACAGGGGGGATTAAAGTTGATAGGAGTTGCTATCAGAGAGGCTAGAGAACTAAAAGGCATTACTCAAAGAGAACTAGCACAGTTAAGTTTTCTATCAGATAAAACTATAAGTGCAGTAGAAACTGGGAAGAGAGCTTTAACTTTAGAAAGTTTAGATTTTATCTGTAATGAACTTAATGATCCAAGGGTTTACTTAGAGTCAACCAATAAGGTTTGCAATGGAGTTTTTGGTGTCCAGTGGTTAGACGGTGAAGCAGCAGACCTTCACAGGGCAAGTGTTAAAGAAAAGGTTATGGAAGAACTTAGTGAAGCAATAAGGGCTATTAATTCCATTAAGACATATAAAAATCCTAAGATTTGCAGTAAAGAAGAGATGGAAGACAATAGATACAGCATTCAGCAAGCAATAGATGCCTTTAATGCTACTGGTATTTACATAGCTGTTATGTGTAGGGAGTGTGGTTTTGATATTAAGGAAATGTTTGAAGACAATAGAGGGAAGCTTATACAGCGTAAATATTTAAAAGGGAGGTTTGAAAGATGATAAATTATAAAACTATTTTACTTAAAGTAAAGGATATGGAAGCAGATAAGGTTCAAAGTTTTGAGATAGCTCAGGGTTCAGAAGGAAATATTAATGGTGTCTACTTGAATAGAAACCTTATTTCAAGGGTAGATGTGATAAAACGTGAGTCTAGTGGAATGTTGCCTGAAAGTGTTTTTATAAAGCTATACTCTGGGAATTTTGAACTAGGAACAATAGTTTCTACAGAGGACTATGTATTGCAGCTAAATGAAGATGACTTATCACCTAAGTTTTATATAAGAGAGGCTAAAAGTTATGATTATAGGAATTTAGAAAAATAAAAAGAATCCTCGCCAAAGGATTCAATGAAAACGTAATGTTCTTGGATAGGGAGCGCCAACTCCTTATCCCCATTATAACATAATATGGGGGACTCGTACAATGAAAAGGAAAAATTTTTATATTAGGCTTGCAACGCTAGCAATTCCCATTTCTATTCTATGTAGCAACAGCTTAGCATATGCTGATAAATCCAACAAAGATTGTGTGGAATACATAGTAAAAGAAGGGGATAGTATTAGCTCTATTGCTCAAAATTTTAAACCTGATCATTTTAAGACAAGTAATTTTGTTGTAAAGATACAAGTGAAAAATAACGTGGATGAATTAATTTATCCAGGTCAGAAGTTACTCATTCCTATTCATGGAAAATGGGAATAGGAATCAATTACTCAATAAAATTTTATCTAATTTCTTTTATCATAGCATAATACGGCAAAAATAGCGCAAGAGTTTTACAAGATATAAACTTTATTATTTCAGTGGAAATTAGGAGGTAGCTTACATGGCTCAATTTAGATATGTTTACACCAACTTTTGGGAAGACCCTAAGGTTAGTGAGTGCTTTACTCCAGAAGATAAATTTTGTTTTCTTTATCTTCTAACTAATGCTCATACAACTCAGATAGGGGTTTATAGAATAACTAAGAAGCTCATGGCTTTTGAAATGGGTTACTCTATTGAATCTATTAATAGCTTACTGGATAGATTTGAAAATCATCATAAGCTTATTAAATATAACTCTGAGACTAGAGAACTTGCTATAAAGAATTGGGGGAAGTTTAACCTTAAAAATGGTGGTAAGCCAATAGAGGACTTAGTAAAAAAGGAATTTAGGTTTGTTGAGGACAAACAGCTACTTCTTTATGTTTTAGATGGCGTAAAGAATGAGAAGATAAGAAAGCTTTTTATTGATGAATTGGTTAAAGCAGGGTTGGTTGATGCTCCAGAAGAAACCAAGCCACAGAAGAAAGATAGTAGTCCTAGTAGCGTTGACGGTACGATTGACGATACGTCTTATGGTACGTCAACGTCACGTGGACAAAATGAAAATGAAAATGAAAATGAAAATAAAAATATTAATAATATATATATCGAAAACGAGAAAAGTGTTAAGCCTGTGGATAATGTGGATAACTCTGATTTGTCAGATGAAACATCTGACGATAGAAAGACAGTTCCTTACAACGAGATTATAAAAGCTTATCACGACATCTGTGTATCTATGCCTAAAGTAATTAAAATAACTTCTGATAGGAAAAGATTGATGAAGGCTGTATGGAAAGAGAATAAAGACATTAAAGCTTTTATAAATCTATTCACTAAGGCTCAGAAAAGTGATTTTTTATCTGGTAGAGATGGCAAGTGGACGGGCTGTAACTTTGACTGGCTTTTAAATAACAAAAAGATGCTAAGGGTGCTAGAAGGTGTGTATGATAACAAACCTAGTGTACCAAGAGCTAATACTCAAGCGGCAGTGAAACCAAGTAATTTTAACAACTTTACACCAAGAGAGTATGACTATGACGATTTAGAGAAAAAGCTGTTAGGATGGGAATCTTAGAGGAGGTGGAAAGATTTGAGTAACGTAGAAATACTAAAGAATCAAGCTAGTGAGAACGAAGCACTAAGGTTAGAAAATGAGAAACTGAGGAAGGAATTATTATTTTACTCTGCCAAGGCCTTTGAAGCTGAAATGGTTGCCGAGGTTTACCATTCTTTAGCAAAAAGGATTGAAGATAGATCCAGGATGATTTCTCAGTTATGGTAGCAAATATGAATGTGAAAGAAGAGGTAGAGGTGGTAGTTAAGCTGTATTTTGATGGTTATACTGTGGAGCAGGCCATTGAAATAGTGGGAAACAAGGTAACGGCAAAGACATTAGAAAAGATTTTAAAAAACTATGAAAGAGAGGTTAAACTATCATGAAATTCATGGTGTTGGATAAAAGGCAAGGATGGGGATTATATAAAGCTGAGGTATATGAAAAAAGCATAAATTTAGTAAATGCTATTCGTGAGGGAGATATGGCTGTCGCAGTTGAGAAGGCAATAGATAACATCATGGTAAGCTTGGAGATTTTGGATAAGGCAAGTAATGATGGCGTGGATGTGCAACAAGTGCTTCACAGATACAATAAAAGGCTTATAAATGCAGGGAAGAAGTATAAATCAGTTATAGACATTCGAACTAGAAGTAACAGGAAAGTATATGAGAATATTCAGCTAGAAGAAGTTAGGAATTCTAGGGGATGGGAATACCAGCAACTAAGATTAAAGGAGATAGCAAGATGAATAGGGTGGTTTTAATTGGAAGATTGGTAAGGGACCCAGAGTTAAAATTTACACCAAATACAGGGACTGCAGTTGCTTCATTCACTTTGGCTGTTGACAGAATGAGGGCTAATAAAGAAGGGGAGAGAGAAGCGGATTTCATAGCTGTAGTTGTATTCGGAAAACAAGCAGAGGCAGTAGCAAACTATGTTGGCAAAGGGAAGCTCATAGGTGTAAGTGGAAGAATTCAGACTAGAAGTTATGAGGCTAAAGATGGCGGCAAAAGGCATGTCACAGAAGTTGTTGCAGATGAAACACAGTTTATAGAGTGGGGAAGAAAAGCAGAGCAGCAAGCAAGTCAAGTAGGGGAGTATTGTAATGATTTAACTCCAGTAGATGATGGGGATATACCTTTCTAGGAGGAAGTAGGTATGGATAACAAAACAATTATTGATGTTGAAGTTTTATCCAGGGGAGAAAGAAAAGTTTTATGGAAAGAGCTATGTGAGTTTTTAGAAGCTAGACCTAGAAAATGTGCTTATAGATGCTATGTGCCTACACATTTAATAGGGTTATTAGTAAGTAAGAGCTTAAAGGGAGAAAGAGATTGCTATATATTTTACAGCACTGGTTGGGGATGGAGATTGAGAAAGAATTGGAGAACTAATCTATAAAGGAGATGCGTTTTTGTGCTAAAGATTAGAGTTGAAGGACTTCCAGATGAAGTTGAGAAGTATATTGAAAAGTTTAAGGAAAATAATGAAGTGCTGCAGGTAAGTAAGCCTTATAAAAATAGAAACAGCAAGTATATAAGAGTTTACTTGGAGATAGAGAATAAGTAGGGGAGCTGATATGGTGGCAAAGGTACACAATCTAAAAACATGGACACCATTTTTTAATGATATTAAAAGTGGAGTTAAACAGTTTGAAGTAAGAAAAAATGATAGAGATTATGAGGTTGGAGACACATTGATACTAGAGGACTTTGACCCAGTAACTGAGAAGTATACTGGAGCATGGATGCCTAAGTTAGTAACTTATAAGCTTGATGATGAACGTTTTGTAAAGGAAGGTTATGTGGTTTTAGGAATTAAGGATATTAAATTTTAATGGGAGATTAGGAGGAATGAGTAATGGGTAGAGGCAGAGTGAAACAACTATCAAAACTAGTACTTGAAGCTAATGACATTATAGACGAGATGCATCAGGAGAACAAAGAACTTAGGAGCAGAGTAGTAGAGCTAGAAGAAAGCTGTGAGAGTTTCGTGAAAGTTGGAGAAAATTTGCACAGGAAGATAGCAGAGATGGAGAAAAACAAAGTAGGGATGAGGCAAAGACTAATGAACTTTTTTAGTTAGTTCAGGAACTGATTATATTATGACTTAAAAAGGAGTGAGGATATGGATATAAAAGTGGTTGAGAAGATTAAAAAGCTTTTAGCCTTAAGTGAGAGTAGCAATGAAAATGAAGCTAAAGTCTCATTACTTAAAGCACAAGAGTTACTTGCAAAACACAAGCTTTCACTAAAGGAAGTTAAAGAGTTTAAAATATATAATAGTTCAATCAAAGAGAAAATAAGTACAATATCATTCACAAAAGCTAAGTGGAAAGCCAAATTAGCAAAATTAATAGCTGACAATTTTGGGTGTTACTATTATTTCAAATCAAGAAGATCTCATACAATTGCGTTTTTCGGAAGAGAAGAAGATATAATCGTATGCAATATAGTATTAGAGTATGCTGTAGATTGTATTAATAGCTCAGTAAGGAAACTAAGATATCAGTATTCTAGGGATGGATATAGTACAAAAGGACTTGAAAATGATTATGCACTAGGGTTCATCAAAGGATTAAACAGTATGTTTGAAGAACAGAAAAAGGCAAATCAAGATTGGGGACTTGTTCTTGTTAAAGATGCAGAAGTTATTGAAGCTCATGAAAATATAAAGTTCAAGGGAAGTATAAATACAAAAACTCAATTTCAAGGATATACTGAAGTCTACAACCAAGGATGTGAAGATGGAGAAAAATTCAGTATATCAGATAAAATCGCCGAAGGAGAAACCGAAGAACAATTGGCTTTAGCTTCGGCAATAACGAATATCTAACGTCGCAAATCATGTATTTTATCTAGTTTTTTAAAGTGATAACTCAAGGGAGAGATGGTATTGAAACAGAGTAATTTAACTATTAATGGACAGTTAAGTATCTTCGATATAAATATCATGGATAAGCCTAAAAAAGTTATAGAAACTACTAAGCCAAATATAAAAAAAGATAATTTTGTTATAAAAACTTCTGGTTTAATTACAGAAGATAACATTAAGTTAACGGTGGAGCAGAAGAAAGTAGTAGAGAAATTTATGCAGCAAGGAAATTTATTAAGAGTAATAATTTATGTGAAAGGCAGCATTGGAGTAGAAATTAAAGAATCAGATAAAATAAAGACTTATTACTTAAATATTGAAGGTAAAGAAGAATTTAAGCTTAGTAGCAAGTCACCAGTGATGCCATGGGATAGTATATTCTACTTTGCTCCTAAAGCGGAAAAAGTCAAATTTACACAGATACAAACTGACAAGCTTCAAACGCTACTTTGTAAGTTTAGGAATGACATTAAGAGAGTGATTCATCGCAAAGGTGATGAAAATATTATCATAGAGTTTCCTGAAAGAATTGTAAGCATACTGCCTAATGGATGGGAGCTAGAATTTAAAAATTTGAACCACATAGATTGCTTAGAAGAAGAAATATATTTAGTGCCGGCACAAACTGAAGAGAATAAGGTAGAAAACCTAGAGGAGATGCAAAAAAGAGTAAAAATAGGAGATTATGTACAGGCTTCGCATGGTAAGCAAATAATAGAAGGAAAGATTGTGCATCAGTATGGCTTAGGAAATCAAATATTAAACATCATATTTGATAAGGGGACTAAACATACAGCCATAGGAAGAATTGCAGTAAGAAAAATATTAAAGAGTGCATAAGGATAAAAACTATAAAATAAATGCGAAAATTAAGTTATTATAATAATGCAAAAGTTAAAAAGGGGGAATAGAGTTTGAAAAACGAAGAGCAAATAAAAAAAGGCCTTGCTAATAAGCTAAGACAACAAGCAGATAGGTTAGAGAAAGGCGATACTGAATCGATTAGAGTATATAAAATAGTTAGAAATCAAGTAGAAGTTTTGGAGGATGTATTGGAATTAAACATACTTTGCCAATGTCAGCAAACAGAAGAATCTGAAGAAGTTTCTACGGATTTATATAAGAATAGGAGAGACTAGACAAGAGGGTTGTTATAGATTATGGAAAATATTTTTTAAAATTTGAAAGAAAAAATTATATACTTTTTCACATATATGAAAGGATTACGATATGGAAAGAAGAGATTTTACTGAAGAGTTAAAAAGCAAAATACCTAGAATAGTAGAAAGCTTAAGCGGAGGTAAAGAGATAACAATACAAGTTACACCAAAGGGATTAAAGGTTAAGGAAGCGGATATAAAAATAATAAAATAATGTACTTGCAGTCAAATGGGATTGTAGAAGAGCTAAAGGAGCTATGGGACTATTTAAAAATAGTTTTATAGCCTTTTATTATTTTGGGGAGGTATGGGAAGATGGGAAATAGTAAAGTTATAGATAAAAGAGAATTTGATAAGATAAATGAGGTAGAAAGCTTTTTATACAATTACAAAAGCATAAAGTTAGCAATAGAAAATTTAAAAATGGAATTAAGCATAATGGATGAAACAGCAGTATCTGCAATTCAATATAAAGAGGCTAGTGGCAAAACTAATAAGTTTAATTCAAATGTAGAAAATCAACTGATGAAAAAAGAACTCCTAGAATCACGAATAAGGCATATGGAAGCTAAAATAAATCAAATTGATAAGTCCTTGGAGATATTACCAGATACAGAAAGAGAAGTAATAAAAAATTTCTACATAGAAGGCAAATGCTATTTTCAGTTCTGTAATGAATTAAGGTTAAGTGAGAGGACTTCCCAAAGAATTAAAAATAGAGCATTAAATAAAATAATAATAAGTTTATATGGAATATAGTTGGCGGATTTTTGGCGGATTTATGTCGTGATTATGGCAGCTCAATATGTATAATCCGATAGTATAATGTTATTGTGGAAGTAAGAAATAGTTCATTTAATTCCCCAATATCCCCTTTATTATATATAGCAAAATAAGCACTGGTAGAGATACTAGTGCTTATTTACTTTGTAAAGGAAGTGAGTAAAGTGAATCAGGTCTATCAGAAAAAAGAGTATGTAATAATTAAAGTGGGAAATGACTTTATAGTTATAAATAAGAATAAGGAATTTAAGAATGGTCACACACATGTTAAAAGATTTGATATAGCAACTTTACTTATACATTTAGCAATTAATAAACAACTTCCTATAAAATCAAAATTTGTGGATAGTTTAGTTAGAATATCTGTGGATAAAAAATATATAAAAGATTTGGAAGAATTTCAAAAAGATAATGAGGAAATTGATATTAGAGGTTTAATGAGTGCTCCAGTTTATAAAAGACATAAAGGAGCTATAAGACAAGCTAGATAAGTTAGCTATGAAAGAGAGAGAGGTGATAAACTTGACAAAAAAAAGACCTTCAAAACCAATCTCAGAAAGTCATTATGAAAGGTTTAAATACAGACTGGAAGAGATTAGTGGTGAATGGTCTGAAAGAAATCTAACACTATTTTTACTGGATATTGCAACTGGGTATAGATTGCAAGATGTAGTTGATTTAACCATAGCAAAGATAAGAGAATCTATAAATAATGGTTATTTTGAAATTCAAGAGAAAAAACAATACAATGCATGGAAAACTCATATGAAGAGAAATCCTAAGTCATTAAAAAAAGCTCCAGAAAAACGAAGACATGATATAGTACCACAACTAGAAACAGTATTACTAAAATATATAAAAGGAAAAAAGAAATCAGAGTATGCTTTTCCATCGCAAAAGGGTTCTGGTAGCAATCACATTAGTGCAAAATCATATTCTGAGGTTTTGAAAAGAGTTGCGGAAGATAAAGAAATTAATTTGAAAAATATAACTGGACATAGTTTACGTAAGACATATGCAAGAAGACTGTGGGAAGAAACAAAAGATTTAGAGTATGTAAGAATTGCTTTAGGACATTTAAGTATAGAGGTGACAAAAAGGTATTTAGGACTTGATGATGATGTAAAAGAAGATGCTGCAAAAATAGCTGGAAGAAAGTTATAGTTATATTTTTTTAAAGCCTAATCGGTAAATAGTTAAGGTATGCTTATTCTCAATAAAATGAAAAATTCTTACTAATATATACACATAAAAAATTAATCCGTAATCCTATATGTTATTGCTGATTTTTTTTAGAAGCAAAAAAGTGGCTCAAAGCATTGATATTTAAAAGCTGGCAGGGTGTTACCCTTTAAAATGTAAGAAAATAACCATTGAGCCTAGGTTATTGAGCCATAGCTCAATGTTGGAGGTGAGTATATGAAGTCAGTAGAAGATATTATTAATAGCAATCTAAACCTTATAGAATCAATGGTTGAAGGTAATAAAACAGATAAAGAAATAGCTGCAAAGCTTGGTATCAGTTACTCAACTTTCAAGAGATATAAGTCCTCAAATGATGAGTTAAAAGCTGTTATAGCAGAAGGAAAGGATAAGAAAAATCAAGTAGTAGAACAAGCATTATATATGAATTGCATTGGTTATTCATACTATGAGGAAGTTCCAACTAAGGTTAAAGAAGAAGTGCTTGCTGAGGATGGAACTACAATACTTTCAAAAGAAAGAGTTGAAGTAAGTTCCGTTAAGAAGTACAAAGGTCCTGATTTGGCCGCACAAAAGTACTGGCTTAACAATAAAGAAAAGACTAAGTGGAGAGATGATCCGCATGGAGTGGATAACGCTAAGAAGCTTACTAAGCTTAAAGAAAAAGAAGTTGAAGCTAAGACTTCTCCAATATAGGAGTAGAAACATGAATAATACTAAATTGGTACAATGGATCAAAGCTTTGATACAACATAAGAATATCAAAGCTTTTTATAATTCAGGACTTTGGTTAAGCAAAAGAGCTGATGCATTAGATAGAGATAACAACGAATGTCAGAAGTGCAAAGCTAGAGGATTATTTAGTCCAGCTAATTGTGTGCATCATAAGAAGCATGTAAAGAAACATCCTGAGTTAGCATTAGATTTAGATAACTTAATATCGTTATGTAATAGCTGTCATGATGAAGAACATCCAGAGAAGTTAAGGAATAAACCTAAGCCACAATTAAATGAGGAGAGATGGTGAATTTATGAATACTAAGAACGAGCAGTGTAAATATTTATTAATTGGCATAGACCTAGCAAAGAATACAGATAGGACAGCTGTGACACCCCCCGGTCGAAAAAAATGAAAAAACTCTGAGATATGGAAGAACGGGTAAAAGGTAAGACAAAACCGATTTGCCTCGTATGTGAGAAAAAATTTATGAAAGGAGAAAATAATGGCAAGTTCAAAAAGCATTAAAGAATCACTAATGAAACAACTAGAAAATAAAGGTGCAAATGTAGACCACTTTTTAATCTTAATTGACGATTATGCTAATTACTATGAACGCGAAAAAATTGCACAAAAAGATATTAAAGCTCGTGGTCATATAGTTAAAGCAAGGTCCTCTTCTGGAACTGTAATCGAAAAAGAAAATCCCTCAATTAAAACGGCTATAAATTGTAATAAACAAAAGTTAGCTATTCTTAAGCAACTAGGTTTAACAGTCGAAAATACAGTAAGTGATGACGATGACGAATTGTAGGCTGATTCCTGAAATACAAAATTATATTGATTTTGTTAGAAGTGGGAAGATTGAAGCTTGTAAAGAGCAGCTACTATTATGTGATTATGTTGAGAAATGTTTTAGAGAAGAAAAGATACTTGTAAATGAAGAGCAACTAAAAAAATATCTTGATTTACAAAAGTACTTTCCATATGAGCTTTTGGATTGGGAAAAGTTTTGCTTTGCATTACATAATTGCGTATATAAAGAAAATGGACAGTTAAGATGGCCAGTGCTTTTCATTTTAGTTGGTCGTGGAGCTGGTAAGAATGGATATCTAGCTTTTGAGGACTTTTGTTTGCTGACGCCAATTAATGGTGTTAAATATTACTTTATAGATATATTCGCTATGGCAGAGGACCAAGCTAAGACAACATTTGAGGATGTTTATAATGTTCTTGAAGATAACAAAACTAAATTAAAAAATCACTTTTATTGGAATAAAGAAGAAATTACAAATTTAAAAACTAAGTCAAGATTAAAGTTTCGTACCAGTGGGATTAAGTCAAAGGATGGAGGAAGACCAGGAAAAGTTGATTTTGATGAATATCACGCTTATGAATCTATGAAACTTGTTGATGTTGCAACCACTGGTTTAGGTAAAAAAGCTCACCCCAGAAGAACAATTATAACAACTAATGGGGACGTAAGAGACGGTCCATTAGATACTTTAATATCTAAAAGTGAATTGATTTTAAAAGGTGAAATACCCGACAATGGTACGCTGCCTTTTATTTGCAAGCTTGACGATAAAAAAGAAATTAAAGATAAAAGAAAGTGGCCTAAAGCTAATCCAAGTTTACCGTTTTTCCCGATATTACAACATGAGCTTGAAATTGAATTTGGGGATTACCTTCTTGATCCTATAGGCAATTCATCCTTTGCAACTAAAAGAATGAATATACCTCAAGGTAATAAAGATGCAGAAGTTACTTCATGGGAAAATATATTAGAAACAAATAAAGAAATACCAGACTTAGCAGGCTGTACATGTGTTGCCGGTATTGACTATGCTAAAACAACTGACTTTGTGGCAGCAGGATTACTGTTTTTATTTAGGGGAAAATATTATTGGATAACTCATACATGGGTATGTAAAGAGTCAGCAGATTTAGGAAGAATCAAGGCACCATTAAAAGAGTGGGAAGAAAGAGGTTTATTAACATTTGTTGATGGTCCAGAAATATCTCCAGATATCCCTGCTGAATGGCTTGCGGAAAAAGGGCAGATATATAATATAACCACTCTTGGAATGGACAACTATAGGTATACATTATTAGCAAAGGCACTCAAAGCGGTTGGGTTTGATACAGATAAACAAGGAGCGAATAACATAAAACTTACAAGACCAAGTAATGAAATGTTAATTGCCCCAGTAGTGACAAGCCTATTTGCAAATCATAATATAGTTTGGGGAGATAACCCATTAATGAGATGGTATACAAACAATTCTTGTAAAAAGCAAGAGGCACATGACAATATAAGCTACGGAAAGATAGAGCCTAAGAGCAGAAAAACAGATGGATTTAAAGCTTTTATATCAGCTATGTGTGCAAGTGATAACTTAGAGGATTGTGGAGAAACTGTAGACGTTGATTTTGGAGTATACACATATTAGAAAAGGAAGTCTTAGTAATAAGGCTTTTTTATTTTGCCCTGGAAGTGGAAGGAGGTGAGAAATTGAAGTTTTTGGATTGGGTTAAGGATTTTTTTGGAGTAGATCAGAGTACTGTATACCTTAATCAACAAGCCATAGCAACACAAGAAACTCAACTTGCTATAGAAACATTTGCAATATCATCAGCTGTTAATTTAATATCTAGTGCAGTAAGTAAGTGCGAATTTAAGACTTATTTAAATGGTAAAGAGTTAAAAGGCGATGAATATTACCTTTGGAATGTAGAGCCTAATAAAAATCAGAATTCAAGTCAATTCATTCAGGAGCTTGTATCGAAGTTGCTTTATAACAATGAATGTCTTGTGATAGAGGTAAATGGTCAATTAATAGTTGCAGATAGCTTTTATCAAAACGAATATGCAACACTAGAGAATTCATTTGTTAATGTTGCTAAAGGAACAATGAGCTTTAATAAAACTTTTAGAATGAGTGAAGTGCTGTATTTTAAGCTGGGTAATGATGACATTAGAGTTTTATTATCCAACCTTTTAAAGGGTTATAATAGCCTCTTAAATATGGCTATAGGGAAATATAGACGTTCTGGCGGCAGAAAAGGAATATTAGACATAGATTCAACAGCTACTGGAAACCCAGAGTATCAAAAGAGATTTGATGACTTGATGAACAATAGATTTAAAAAATATTTTGAAGCAGAGAATGCAGTACTTCCACTTCATAAAGGATTTAACTATGAAGAGCAAAATGGAGAGGGTAGTAAAAAGTCTACAAGTGAAATGGTGGATATTTCTTCTATAACAAAGGAGGCTTTTGAAAGGGTTGCTCAAGCATTTAGAATGCCACCAGCATTACTTAGAGGTGATATAGCAGATATAGGAAAGCTTACAGATAACTTTCTGACCTTCTGTATAGATCCAATTGTAGACATGATAAGCGAGGAAGCCAATCGTAAGAGATTCGGCAAAAATGCATTTTTAAAAGGATCATATTTGAAAGTAGACACAACTTGTATTAAACACAGTGACATATTTTCTATTTCAGAGGCTTTTGACAAGCTAGTAGCAAGCGGTGGATATAGTATTGATGAATTAAGAATTAAGGTAGGTGATACTCCGTTGAATATGCCTTGGAGTAGAAAACATTGGATGACTAAGAATTATCAAGATATAGAAAATTTGAAGGGAGGCGAAAATATTGAATAAATCAGTATATCTGATTAAACAATCTACAACACCTAATATATTAGATTTATACATTTATGATTATGTAGAAGGTGATAGCTATGATTGGTGGACAGATGAAAAAATAGAAAGTCAAACATCTGCAAATTATATTCAAAAGCAGCTAGAAGGTGCTAAGGGTGTTAATGAAATAAATATATATATAAATTCATATGGTGGAGAAGTTAAGGAAGGTTTAGCAATTTATAATCAATTAAAAAGACACCCAGCACAAAAAACAGTATATGTAGATGGATTTGCATGCTCCATAGCATCTGTAATTGCTATGGCAGGGGATAGGGTTATTATGGGTAATAATACTCTAATGATGATACATCATGCTTCCATGGGAGCATGGGGGAATGCAGAAGAATTAAGAAAGGCAGCTAATGACGTTGAAGTAATTGACAAAGCTAGTTGTTCAAGCTATCTTGCAAAAGCTGGAGATAAACTAAGCGAAGAAACGTTGAATCAATTGCTTGATAATCAGACATGGCTTAATGCTGAACAATGCTTACAGTATGGGTTATGTGATGAAATAGCGGGCAAAGAGGATGATAATATATCAAAGGCTCAGCAGAGGTTTAATAGTGCTATAAAGCAACAAATAGAAAGTTTAAGGCAGGAAATAAAAGTGCCAGATAACTTAATTCAACAGAAAACTAACGCTGAAAAATTAATGTCAGTATTTAAAAAGAAAATGGAGGGCAAATAATATGACAATGAAATCAAAGGATTTAATACAACAAGAATTAAAGGATAATTTAGTACAAGCTTTTAAGAGTGATGATGAAAATGCAATTGCGCAGGCTTTTGCTAATTTTGCAGATACTGTACAACAAAATGTAATGGAGGATTTTGCAACATATCAAAAGACACAAGACAGTGCTATTCTTGCTAAAAGAGGAGTACACCAGCTAACTTCAGAGGAAAATAAGTTCTACCAGGGTATTATAGAAGCTATGAAATCAGCGAACCCAAGACAGGCAGTTACTGATATTAATATAGCATTTCCTGAAACAGTAATTGACAATGTAATTGCTGATATTAAAACTGAACATCCATTATTGGCAGCAATAAACTTTACAAATACAACTGTGCTAACTAAGATGATTGTAAATAAGCAAGGTGCTCAACTTGCACAATGGGGTGTCTTAGATTCAGCTATAGTTAAAGAGCTGTCTGGAGCAATAGGCAAAATTGATTTAACTCTTTGTAAGCTATCAGCTTTCATGCCTATATCAAAGGATATGCTTGCAGTAGGTCCTACTTGGATAGATGTATATGTTAGGGCAACTTTATCTGAAGCTATTGCACTTGCTCTCGAAACTGCAATAGTAACTGGAACAGGAAAAGATGAACCTATAGGAATGGATAGGGATGTATCAGATGATGTAACTGTTACTGGTGGAATTTATCCAAAGAAAAATAAAATTAGTATAACAGATTTAAGCCCTACTACCTATGGGAATATTTTAAGCACATTAGCCCAGGCTCCTAATGGAAAAACAAGACCTATAAGTAATGTATTAATGGTTGTAAATCCTAAAGATTATTTTAAAAAGGTAATGCCAGCTACTACCGTAAGAGCAACAGATGGAACTTATAATAAAGATATATTCCCATTCCCAACAACAGTAATTCAATCTCCAGGAGTAACAGAAGGTGAGGCTATATTTGGACTTGCAAATAAGTACTTTATGGGTATCGGAGCAGGGACTAGTGGTGGAAAAGTTGAGTACTCTGATGAATTCAAGTTTTTAGATGATGAAAGAGTATACCTAACTAAGATGTATGGTAATGGTAGAGCACTTGATGATAATGCTTTTATACTTGCAGATATTACAGGACTTGTACCAGCAACTGTTGCAGTATCTGTTACTAATGTTGTAAAGACCAAAGAACAGGCTTAATTGAGGTGGTATAAATGCCAGAAGAATTATTAAATGATATAAAAGTATATCTACATATAAACTGGCAGGATGAAAATACGGATAAAAACTTAACTGGAATGATAAAAAGAGGAATGGCACGCTTGCAAGACATAGCAGGCGTGCCTCTTGATTTTACAGTTGAGGACTTACCACGGTCATTACTATTTGATTATTGTAGATATGCCAACAGCCATGCTATTGAAATGTTTGAAAAAAACTTTCAATCTGAACTTACATCACTTCATATAGGTTCTCAAGTTGCAGCAATGGAGAGTGAAGCTTATGAAAATTAAAACAGATAACATAGAATTTATTAGTTTCTCTGATGGAGTATGTGATATTTATACAGAAGATGAGGAAGGTACCAGGACAAATAAATATATAGGTCTAGGTTTTAATAATCGTGTCTTAGGGTATAATCGTGTATTTGCGGCTAAGTCAGCACAAGTCCAAGCTAATGCTGTAATAAGGGTACAACAGGTATTTGGAATAGATATGCATGATACATTGGAGATTAGAGGTTTAGGAAAGTATGATATTGAGTTGCTTCAAAATATTTTTGAAACTAATCCTCCATCAATAGATCTAACTCTTAGACAATTAGAAATGTTTGAGGTAGTAAAATGAGTGCAGTAGGAGTAGATGATTTAGCGGACTTAATAGCAGAGTATATGGGGAATTATTCTCAGGATGTTGCAGACGGCGTAAAAAAAGCTGTCGATACTGTTGCAGATGAGGTAAATCAAGAGATTAAAAATCATATTACTTTTAAAGAGCGTTCAGGTAAATATGTCAAAGCTTTTAGATTAAGAACATTATATGAAGATAGATATAGTAAAAGAAAGGCTTGGTACGTTGCAAATGGACAGCATAGGTTAACACATCTATTAGAAAAAGGTCACGCATTAAGACAAGGTGGAAGGACCAGAGAATATCGACATATTAAATATGGTGATGAGCTTGCACAGAAACGTATGGAAGAATTAGCAAAGGAGGCTATAGAAAATGCTGGACATTAAAATATGGCTAGAGACTACAGGAATGAAAGTTGCAGAAGAGCGTTTTTTAAAACCTCCTGCACTTCCCTATATAGTATTCTTAGAAGAAATAGACGTAAGTGGTGCCGATTATAAAAACTGCATAGCAGATAGAAATATAAGCATTGAACTTTATTCAAATAAAATTAATAGAGAAGCTGAAAGCAAAATAGAAAATTTATTAAATGAAAAATCAATATCATACAAAAGGGGTCGTGCATGGATTGAAACAGAAATGTTTTTTCAAACTGTATACGATTTTCAATTGATTGAAAAATTATAGGAGGTATATCTATGTCAGCATCAGGAGATAAAATTGTTTTAGGTAGCGGGAAATTATATACAAGTGTATTTTCTGGGACAATCCCAGATGATACTATACTTGAAGTTGAAAGTAATCTATTAGGGCTTATTCAAGGTGGAGCAACACTTGAGTATAAGCCAAAATTTTACGAAGTTGCAGATGATTTAGGACTTGTGCAAAAGACAATTCTTACTGAAGAGGAAGTAACATTGAAAAGCGGGGTACTAACATGGTGTGGTAAAACTCTTTCAAAGCTATGTTCAACTGCAAGAGTAACTGAGGCAGCAGGTAAAAGAACAGTAAAAATTGGTGGATTACAAAACCAAGATGGAAAGCAATACGTAATAAGATTTGTTCATGAGGATGCTACTGATGGTGATATTAGAATAACTATCGTCGGTAGTAACCAAGCAGGGTTCTCATTCAAGTTCTTAAAAGACAAGGAAACAGTAGTTGATGCAGAATTTAAAGCTGCTCCATTAGATAGTGAAGGAACTAAAATTATTTATGAAGAGGAAATTCCTATTGTTTAGGAATGAGGTGGTATAAATGTTTGATATAAGTATTATTAATAAGAGATATTTTAATATAAAAATAGGGGACTTGATACTTGATGTCGAGCCCCCAAAATTAAAAACATTAAAGAAAATTACAGCCTTAACCAAAGTGAAAAATGAAGATGCAATAGAGGAACTATCTACAGCAGTTGGATTAATTTTAAGTAAAAATAAAACTGGTTGTAAGATACCAGATGAAGTTATTGATGAATTGGATTTAGACCAGATGAATGAAATACTAACTGCTTTCTTTAGGTGGCTCGCTGAACAGAAAAATTCCCCAAACTAAAAATCCCTTATTATCCTAAAGATGAGGAAGGAGATAAGGGGCATTACGAAGTTAACACTATTGAAGAAAAAATAATTTGTGAGTACACAGGATATAACTTTGACAGGCTTGAAGAATTAGATGTATTTGAATACTGGCTCCTGCTTCGTGATGCTGTAGTATATAATTACATGCAGACGAAAGAAGGAAGAGAGTATCTTGAAAATTGTTGGAGAATGGAACAAACTGAACCAGATAGAGAGTCGTTAAGAAAAAAAGTAGGAAAAAGTTAAAATATTTAGCTGCACTTTAAATAGTGTGGCTTTTGCTATTTTACAAAGGAGGTATGATAGTGGCTAACAATATAAAAGGTATAACAGTTGAAATTGGTGGCAATACCGGACCTCTGGATAAAGCTCTTAAGGATGTAAATAAAACAAGTAGAGATTTGCAAAGTGAACTAAAACAAGTAGAAAGACAACTTAAATTTGACCCGGGTAATACTACTTTACTTGCACAAAAGCAACAGTTATTAGCTGAAAGCGTTACAAATACAAAAGAAAAACTTGAAACACTTAAGGAAGCAGAGAGACAAGCACAGGAGCAATTTAGACAAGGCAGGATTAGCGAAGAACAGTACAGAGCCTTACAACGTGAAGTAATTAAAACAGAGCGGGAACTAGGAAAGTTTAAAGAAGAATTAAAATCTTGTAATTCTGATCTTGAATCTTTTGGGAAGAAAGTAAAAGAGGCTGGAGAAAAATTAAATGATATTGGTGAAGGCGTAAAGGGTGTTGGTGAAAAAATGACTGCAGGAATTACAACACCTATTGTTGCGGCTGGTGCTGTAATGGTAAAAGGGGCAATTGATGCAGAGGTTGCTCAAGGAAGATTGCAGGCATCTTTGGGTTTAACGGAACAGGAAGCTAGCAAGCTAGAAGAAGCCGCAAAGGAAGTATGGGAAGCTGGATTTGGAGAAAACATTGGAGAGGCTACAAATGCAATAACAAGTATTCGTCAAAATATGAAAGGTTTATCCGAAGCAGAATTACCTAATGTGGCTAAAGGAGCTATGACAATTGCAGATGTATTTGGACAAGATGTTAACGAAGTTACGAAAACAGCAGGCACCATGATGAAAAACTTTGGTATGTCTGGTCAAGAAGCACTAGACCTAATAACTGTTGGCTTTCAACAGGGTGGTGATTACTCTGGCGAACTTTTAGATACGCTTAATGAATATTCACCACAGTTTGCATCCTTAGGATTATCAGCAGACCAAGCTATGAAAATGCTAATAGATGGTGCTAATAATGGAGCCTTTAACTTGGATAAGGTTGGAGATGCTATGAAAGAGTTCAATATAAGGGCTCAAGATGGTAGCAAAACAACTGTAGAAGGTTTTAAAGCTATAGGTCTTGATGCAGATACAATGGGAAATGCAATAGCACAAGGTGGAGATAAGGCACAACAAGCATTTATGGCTACAGTAACAGCACTTGCAAATATCAAAGATCCTATGCAACAAAACCAAGCAGGAGTTGCATTATTCGGTACTCAATGGGAAGATGTACGTTCAAAGGTAATTCTAGCAATGAAAGATGGAGAAAGTGGTATTGAGAATTTTAAAGGATCTACTGAGGCGGCTACCAATGCTATAACTAAAAGCAATCCTGGAATGGCTTTGAAAAGTGCATTAAGAGAAGTTCAAGCAGCAGTTGCTCCAGCATTACAACCTATAATTAATTTTATAGTTAGTAGCCTTATTCCAACCATAAAGTCTGCGGCTGAAGGATTTGCTAGTCTATCACCAGGAGTTCAGAAAGCAATACTTACAATAGTTGGTATTGCAACAGTAATAGGACCAGCACTCATAATAATTGGACAATTAGTAACCTCGGTAGGAGCCATTGTAAGTGCTTTTTCAGCTGTTTCAGGAGCAGTGGCTGCGGCAGGTGGAGCTATGGCAATTCTTACGGGACCAGTAGGTATTGCAATTGCAATACTAACTGGCCTTATTGCAGTGGGAGTTTTACTTTATCAGAATTGGGATACTATCAAAGCTAAAGCTACAGAATTGTGGAATAATATAGTTGCTACATTTGAGGCGATAAAAACTTCTATATCTACTGCTTGGGAAAATGTAAAAACTACAACAATAAATGCGTGGGAGGCCTTAAAAAGTTCCATAAGTAATGGACTTAATAATATTAAATCTTTCTTAGAACCAGCCTTAAACTTCTATAAAACTATATTTGAAAATACCTGGAACATTATAAAGAGTATTGTCTTAGGTGCTATACTCATAATCCTTGACATAGTTACAGGAAACTTTAGAAAACTAAAATCAGATACAGAGGGTATATGGAATAATATAAAAGCTTCTTTATCAAATATATGGAACGCTATAAAATCTGTTGCCACGAATGCTTGGAACAGTCTAAAAACTTCTGTAGTAAATATTTGTAACAATATAAAAACTACGGTAACAGATATATGGAATAGCATTTTAGATTGGTTTTCCACATTACCAAGTAGGTTATACAACTATGGTGTACAGATGTTTACAAGCATGAGAGATGGGATAAATAGCACTATGGGAAGTGTGAAGAGTGCTATAGAAAGTGGTATTAATAATGCAGTTCAATTTATTAAAGATCTTCCTTCTAGTGCCTATACTTGGGGAGTAGATTTTGTAGATGGAATAGTTAAAGGTATTAAAGCTTCAATAGGTAAAGTTGAAGATGCAGTAAGTGCATTAGCAGCTAAGATAAGAAGTTATCTTCACTTTTCAGTTCCAGATGAAGGCCCACTTACTGATTATGAGACTTGGATGCCAGATTTTATAGACGGGTTAATAAGTGGCATACAGTCCAATAAATATAAAGTAGTAGATGCAATAAGTGGTTTAGCTATGGATATGAATTTAAGTACTATGGTTTCTTCTACACCTGTTCCTACAATAGGTGGCTCGAGTATAACAATCATAAATCAGGGAACTATAGTTGGAAGAAATGGCATGGATGAATTTGCAAATACAGTAAGTAAAAAAATAGCAGGTAATTTTGGTTTAAGTACTGGAGGCAGATGGTAATGACTATAATTGAAATTACTCCTCCTGGCAAAGAAACTGAACAGATACAGTTTTATGATAAGTGTTCAGTTAAGATGAGCACTACAGATAAAGCTGGTTCATTTAGTTTTGAATTACCAATAATAGATAATAGCATTATAGATAGATTTGTAGTAGGATCTGATGCGAGGATAGTACAAGATGGTAATGTATTTCGTGGATGGATACTTAATCCTGCAAGAGCTGTAAATGGATTGGTGAAAAGTGTGTCTATAGAAGGCTTAAGTTATACAGCAAGACCACAGAAAATACTTGTAACAGAGAATTATGTAAATACTAAAATAAGTGATATAGTAAAAGATCTATTTAATAAGTATGCTCCACAATACAATTTAGACAGCGTGGTTGAATGTGATAAGGTTATATCCTATAAGTTCAATGACGTTTTTTTATTTGATGCTATGGAGACTTTGGCGAAATTAGCAGGCTTTGAGTGGTATATTGATGAACCAATGCCTGAAACCATACCACAATTAGAAAGTAATGGGTGGATAGAACTGATTGAATTTAAAATAAATAAAGTGTTTTACCCATCTGAAAGCCTATATCCATCCGAAAGTTTATATCCATGTTAGGGGTGAGTATATGGGAATGTTAGCATTACACTTTTTTCCTCAAGGTAGCAGAAAAAATAAAGTAATTATAGGTCCTGGAAGTTATCATAAGGGTTCAGCGAAACTTACTCCAGATAGTTCAAATTTAGTTAATAAGTTATGGGTAAAAGGTGGAAAAGCAGTAAGTGAGTTATATTCACAGGACATTATAGTAGGTACCGAACCAATTCCTTTATTTTACTCACCTCGAAGTCCTGTTACTGTAACTATTGGAGGGGTTATAAAAACTTTGGGTATACAAAATATTGATAAAGCAGGAAGTTGCGACTTTCTGCTTAATGTAAGTGAAAAACTTTTAATACCTGATTTATGTACAACTGGAACTGGTTCAATAACTTATTGCTATGAATATCCCATAAAACTTCTGTTAGAAGAACCTATAAGTCAAGAAAAGTATGGAGTATTTGAAGATATAATAAATGTCGAAACTGGTGATAAAGAACTTGCATTAGAGTTAGGACTGAAACACCTATATAAATACTCTAACCCTATTATAAATGGTAGTATAAAGCCTTTTGAGGGAATATATAAGGCAGGAGAAATAATAAAAGTTGAGTTATCTGATCTAAATATTGATACTGAGCTACAGATAAAAGAGGTATCTTACGATAGCTCTCCAATGAAACCACTAGATATTATACTGCAGCTTGAAACTGCAGAACGAGACTTAAGTAATATTCTTAAAGATATGAAATCAAGGTTGGATAAATTAGAGAGAGAAACCTATAAAGATGATGAAGGACCAATAGAAAAATATGTAGCAAAGGAAGAGTTTTATAAATGGATTGAAGAAGCTTATAAAACTGAACCAATACAATCTGAGGAGTGGGAATTCTGGAATGAAGGTGTGGCAAATAGTTCACATCTTTTATTATTGCCCTCTGAAAGCTTATATCCAAGTGAAACACTTTATCCATAGGGGAGATGATTGAATGAATAACTTAACTGCATGGTTAGGACAGTGGGAAATTGAAATAAAAGAAAATGGAAAAATAAAAGAAACAGTACCTTTAAAGCATAATCTTATTACCGATGCAGGACTTAATATGTTGAGAGATATGCTTTCTGGAGTAATTAATGATGCACAAATAAAGTATGTGGCTCTTGGTAATAATGCAACTGTTCCAATAAATACTGATATCAAATTAGGAGCTGAACAATTTAGAAAAATAGTTACTAGCAGAAACAATGATCCAGTGCAAGCTGGAAAGCTTTATACTGAACTCTATATAGCTGATACTGAAGCTAATAGTTTTAAATGTGAAGAAATTGGTTGGTTTGCTGGGGGTGGTGCAAATGCAACAAAGGATAGTGGTATTTGCATGGCAAGAATTTTATATAGTAGGCAAAAGAGTAGTACTGAAAGCTGGACAATAAGAAGAACGGACACTATAAGTAGAGGGTAGGTGATATAAATGGCAATAGGAGATTATTCTAAAACAACTTATGTGGAAGGTAGTGCTCCAGGTATAAGTGCTCAAAGATTAAATAATGCAGAGAACAAAATAAACGAAATTGATAAGGACTATGCGTCGCATAA
>NZ_JAODOO010000025.1 GCF_025398335.1 Clostridium sp. CX1 | reverse complement strand
TTACTTATCTTTACCTCTGTTTAATTTTCAAGGATCAGCTTGTCTCATCTCGACTGCTTAAATATCTTATCATGTTCCTTTTAGCTTGTCAAGAACTTTGTAGATATTTTTTATTTCTTGTCGTTTCTGACAGCTTTTATATAATATCATGAGCATTTATATTATGTCAACAGTTTTTTGTTTATGAAGTAATTTACTATACATATTAAAAACACCATCGACTGTAACATCGATAGTGTTTTTAATATCATGAAAATATACAACTAATACTTTCCTTAAAGGTATACTCTAAGCTAATCCTTTACCCCGTTACTTTAATCCATTTTCCTTTAGATAATCATTAAACTTCATTTGAACAGAATCATAAACCTTCTTCTCAATAAACATCTTATCGCCTTCTGGTAAACTCAAAACAGCTTTTTTACCTTTCTTATTAAATCCATCTGTATATAGAACTTGGATACCATAAGTATTTGTTATACTGTTTGGAGCATAAATATCTAATTCCTGTCCATTAGCTAAATATAACCCGCTATATTCTGCTATATTAGATGAAAGCATTTCCGCTGCACCTTTTAGACTTTCAACCTTCACTCCAAGGTACTGAGCTAACTCTAATAAATTATCCAGTGCTGTCTTTCCAACTATTGCTGGAGTAATTTTCTGTATTTTTCTATCAGATCTAGTGATTGTACCCTCAGTTTCAGCAAAACTACCTATTGGAACAACCACATTAGACATTAGGGCTGTATCTGTCATAAACATATCAAAGGTTGCTATAAATTCAAGTTTCTTTAAGATTTCAGCTGTATCCTTGTCAGCCCCTACAGGATCCTCACCAATGATAACTGCTCCTTTAATCTTTCCTTCTTTAATTTGGTCAAATATTTGCTTACCAGCCATCTTTACACCAATATCTATAAATCCTTGAGCATTACTATTAGAACGTACAGTAATAATTCCGCTATGTGGTTTTCCTATCTTATCTGTTATCACCGCAGCATCAGCAAGCAGTTTATAGCTGTCTTCAGTAACCATATTATCATCGACAACTATTATTGCCTTTTTAGCTTCTCCATAAGCTTTTGCAAGTCTATTGGCATCATCATTATCCACTGAATCCGCTACAAAGTTCCATAACTTTTGAAGATTCTCTGCCTTATTCTCTATTTCTCCTTCTTTCACATATCCACCTTTAAATAATGCTTTAATAAAGGATTTCAAGAATTCTATATTATTATCAGTTTTTAATGAAAGATCAGCATACTCTTCCATTTTTGTTTTAGTATTACTTATTGATACTAACTTAGCTTTTTTCTGTGCTGCATACTTCATCTTTACTGCCATAACAGGATGATTTTCATCTACATTTCCCATGGAAACTATTAAATCTGTACTATTTAACTCTTCATAACTATTTGATGATGCATTATACCCTAGAACCGCTTCTAATCCTGAAGCCTCATTGTAAGCCATTGATCCTATAAAAGATGTATCTAGCTCATCTGCAACCCTTTTCATAATAAAGGCCTCTTCATTGGTAAACCTTGGTGATGCTAAAATTGCAACACTATCACTTCCGTATTGTCCTTTAATCAGTTGAAGATTTTTTGCAGTAAGAGTTAAAGCTTCTTTTAAATCAACCTCAATGCTATTATCTTTTCTTCTTACAACAGCAGTCTTTATCCTCTTTTCATCATTAATAAAGTTTATTCCAAATCTACCTCTAGCGCATAGCAGACCTTCTTCTTTGTTTCTATTTGGAAGAGACTTAAAAACAAGATTTCCCTTTGTTTGAAGTACTAAGTTACATCCTACTCCGCAATAATTACATACTGAATTTGTATTATCTAGGTTTACAGGCACTTGCTTATTAACAGCTTCCTTTTCAATACAAGCTCCTGTTGGACATACATCTACACACTGACCGCAGGATATACATGAGCTTTCTTGAAGAGGTAGATTAAATTCAGGAATTACCTTAGAGTCAAAGCCTCTCTTTTCTAATCCAATAGCAGTTACTCCAATAAATTCTTCACAAGCTCTAATACATTGTCCACATAGGATACACTTATCAGAGTTTCTTACTATGAAAGGATGATTTTGCTCTTCTTTTCTCTTATGCTTTTCTCCTGATATTTTCTTAGTATCTATGTCATACTTCCCTATATAATTAACAAGCTTACATTCAAAGTAATCGTGGCATCCGCACTCTAAGCATCTAGAAGCTTCTCTAAGAGCCGCTTCCTCTGTGAAGGTTTCAGAAATTGGGCTAAAGCTAAGTTTTCTTTTTTCTGGAGCAACTACTACTTGAGGTTCTCTGCTTTGTTTTTCTACATGTTCAAAATCCTTTTGACATAAGTCATCTTGAACTATGTAGTTTGGATTCCCCACTGGTATTATGAATCCATTTAAATAACTATGGATTACCTTAGCTGCATTTTTTCCTTGAGCTATTGCTTCAACAGCTATTTTAGGACCAGTTGATGCCTCGCCTCCAGCAAAGACGCCTTCCATATTGGTTTCAAAGGTATTTTCATTAACTGCAATAGTTCCTTTTTTAGTTTGTGTAAGCTCTTTAACACAATCTGCATTTACCTTTTGACCAATTGCAGATACAATAAGATCTGCATCATAGGTAACTTCTTCCCCTTCAATAGGTTCAGGACGTCTTCTTCCTGATGCATCAGGCTCTCCAAGCTTCATTTTCTGACATCTTATTTTCTTTGCTCTTGTTCCATCTCCTGTAACTTCCACAGGCGCTACAAGGAAATTAAATTCTACACCCTCTTCTTCAGCCTCTTCAATTTCAATCTTTTCTGCAGGCATTTCATCTCTTGTTCTTCTATACAGAAGCTTAACATTTTCTGCTCCTAATCTTACAGCTGTTCTAGCTACATCCATAGCTGTGTTTCCGCCACCTATAACTATAACCTTACTTCCCATGTATATAGGCTCAGATTGAGTAGCCATTCTTAAGAAATCTATACCACCAAGAACGCCTTCCATGTCTTGACCTTTACATCCAATGCTGGAGCTTGCCCAAGCACCTATAGCTACGAATACAGCATCATAAGTCTTTTTAAGATATGACACGCTAACATCTTCACCAAGCTTAACATTACAATTAATTTCCACGCCCATTTTCTTTAATGTATTTATTTCAGCATCTAGTATCTCTTTTGGAAGACGATATTGTGGTATCCCATATCTTAGCATTCCACCTGGCTTTGGCATAGCCTCATAAATTACAACCTTATGACCTTCCATTGCAAGGAAGTATGCACAAGATATACCTGCTGGACCTGCTCCCACAACCGCAACAGTCTTTCCGCTACTTTCCTTAACCTCTGGCACGAATGTTCCGTTATTTACATCTATATCACCAAGAAATCTTTTAAGTTCAGCAATCGCAATTGGATCATCAGCATTTTGACGTCTACAAGCTGTTTCACATGGATGTGGACATACTCTTCCTATACTTGCAGGTAAAGCAATGACTTCTTTCACAAGCTTAATTGCTTCTTCATATTGTCTATTAGCAATTAATCCAACATATCCTTGACAATCTGTATGAGCAGGGCATGCATTTACACATGGTGGCCTACAGTCTCCTCTATGATCTGAGGCCAAAAGTTCAAAGGCTACCTTTCTAGCTGATATGGTTCTTGCTGTATTAGTTTTTATTACCATACCATCCACTGCTGGTGTTGAACATGCTCTCTGAAGTTTTGGAATTCCCTCTACTTCAACAACGCATACGCCACATGCTCCATAAGGTTTCAATCTGCTGTCATAACAAAGATTTGGAATATCTATTCCGTTATCGAGAGCTATTTTTAATATAGTTGTTCCTTCTTGAGCTGTTAATTCTCTGTTGTTTATATTTACTCTTATGATCCCCATTTTCTCACTTCCCTTTCTACTCTACAGCAATAGCATTAAATCTACATACTGTTATACAATTACCGCACTTTAAGCATTTTTCCTGATCTATTTCGTGAGGCTTTTTAACCTCACCATTAATAGCTTGTGCAGGACATTTCTTTGCACATGAAGTACATCCCTTGCAGTCATCAGCTGAAATTGTATATGTTAAAAGACTCTTACATTGCTTAGCTGGACATTTTTTATCTTCTATATGTGCCAAATATTCATCTTTAAAATATCTTATTGTTGTAAGAACAGGATTTGGTGCTGTTTGTCCAAGTCCACAAAGTGATCCATCCTTGATACTTAAACATAATTGCTGAAGGGTATCAACATCCTCAGAATTTCCTTCTCCTGAACATATTTTATCAATCATCTCAAGCATTCTCTTTGTACCTATTCTGCAATAAGTACATTTCCCGCAGGACTCTTTACAAGTAAAATCAAGGAAGAATCTTGCCATATCTACCATACATGTATTTTCATCCATTACAACCATACCACCGGAACCCATAATAGCACCAGTTTTGTTAATTGCCTCGTATGTTACAGGAGTGTCGAGCAGGGAGCGTGGTATACATCCGCCAGAAGGACCTCCCATTTGAACTGCCTTGAATTCCTTGTCTCCTTTTATTCCTCCGCCTATTCCATATATAACATCTCTTAAAATCATTCCCATAGGAACTTCAACTAGTCCACCTTGTTTAATTTTACCAGTAAGTGCAAATACTTTAGTACCCTTACTCTGTTCTGTACCATATGCAGCATATGCTTTTGCACCATTTGCAAATATCCATGGAACATTAGCATAAGTTTCCACGTTATTTATATTTGTTGGTTTTGCAAAATATCCTGATTGAGCTGGGAATGGAGGTTTTAATCTTGGCATCCCCCTTTCACCTTCTAAAGATGCAATTAATGCTGTCTCTTCACCACAGACAAATGCTCCAGCTCCAGTTTTTATATCTATATCAAAATCAAAACCTGAACCAAGTATGTTTTTGCCTAAATATCCTCTTTCTCTCGCCTGCTTAATTGCGATTTTAAGTCTTTCGATTGCTAATGGGTATTCTGCACGACAGTATATAAAGCCGTTATAAGCCCCCATTGCATAACCTGCAATTGCCATACCTTCAAGAACCGCATGAGGATCACCTTCTAGAACACCTCTATCCATAAATGCACCTGGGTCACCTTCATCAGCATTACATACTACATACTTGTCATTCCCCTTAGATTTTTTAGCAGCATCCCATTTAAACCAAGTTGGGAAACCAGCTCCACCTCTGCCTCTTAAGCCTGATACCTTTACTTCCTCGATAACCTCATCTTGAGTCATTTCTGTAACTACTCTTTTTAATGCCTTATACCCGTCTCTTGAAATATACTCATCTATTTCTTCTGGGTTGATTATTCCGCAATTTTTAAGAACAATTCTAACTTGGTTTTTTAGCTGTGGATATGGTTCTTTATCAGTAGATACAATATGTTCTGAAATTGGGCTACCATTAATAACATGACTTTCAATTATTTCGTCAACTAAACTTGGTGTAACATTTGCATAGGTAAACACTCCATTGTCATCTATAATGTCAACTATTGGTTCATAAAAACACATACCTATGCAGCCTGTAATTGAAACATTAGCATCTAAACTTTTTTCACTAATTAGCTCATTAAACCTATCTTTAACTTTTTTAGCTCCTGCGGCAATACCACAGCTGCCATATCCTATTCTAATCTTCATTTAAACAGCTTCCCCCTTTTCCTTAGCATATATATCTTGAATTACTTTTCTTGCTTTATCAGGGGTTAAGTTTGCATAGGTTTCCCCATTTATCATAATTACTGGTGCAAGACTGCAGCAGCCAAGACATGCCACCTCTTCAAGTGAAAACATTCCATCACTGCTTGTTTCTCCCGGATTAATGCTTAATTCGTCGCAAATAGCTTGGCTAACTGCCTCTGAACCATTTACATGACAAGCAGTTCCTTGACACTGCATTATTACATATTTGCCCAGTTTATTTAATCTAAATTGTGAATAAAACGTAGCAACTCCATAAATTTGAGCTTTTTTCTTGCCGGTCTTATCTGAAATTAACCTTAAAGCATCAAGGGGTAAATATCCATATACACCTTGTACATCCTGTAATATACTAATTAGGTTGCCGTTTTCGTTAAAATATCTTTCAAAAACCTTATCCATTTGAGACAAATCAACTTTATCAGCATTAAATTTTGATTCTAGCTCCTTTTCACATCCACAAGCCATCAGTTATCACTCCTTTAATATATTAACTATGCTCATGTAATCCTACACGACATACATGACCTTCTTCTGTTTTATAGATACCCTGTCTTCTTATCAATTCTTCAAAATCAACTAAGTGCCCATCAAATTCAGGACCGTCTAAACAAGTAAGTTTAGTTTCTCCGTCTACGGTAACTCTACAGCCTCCGCATATTCCCATTCCATCTATCATTATTGCTTTTAAACTTACTATAGTTTTAATACCATATTCCTTTGTAACTTCACTTATAGATTTCAACATGGCAACTGGTCCCACTGCTATTACCTGATCAAATCTCTTTCCTTCTTTTTCAACTAATTCTCTTAATAAATCTGTAGCAAGCCCCTTGTACCCATAACTTCCATCTTCTGTTGATATATACAAACTACTTGATATTGCTTTCATCTCTTCTTGAAGCAATATATATTCCTTTGACTTACATCCAAATATTACATCTGCATTAATTTCATGTTCATTAAGCCATTTAATTTGAGAATATATTGAAGCCGCCCCTTGTCCTACACCTATAAGCATTATATTTTTGTTTTTTAGTTCTTCTAAATCCATGTGTACTAAATTAGAAGGTTGTCCTAGAGGTCCTGCAAAATTATCAAAACCTTGTTCAGCATCATAAGCAGCTATTTTTTGCGTTGATTTACCAAGAGCTTCAACTGCTATAGTTACAGTTCCCTTTTTTCTATCATAATCACAAATAGAAAGAGGTATTCTTTCGGATTTTTCATCCGCTTTCACTATCACAAATTGTCCTGGTAAGCAAGCTTTTGCAATTCTAGGTGCTTCTATCTCCATTAAGAAAGTATTAGGAGCTATTTCTTTTTTATCTAGGATTTTGAACATATTATTTCCCCCTCGTAATAAATATTTATAGGACAGTTATAAAGTAGAATTTTCTGTTGTTATAAATATATAAGACAAGTTATAATTTTATGCTTATTATTTTTTCACTAAAAAAATAATAATTTAAAAGCAAAAAATGACAAAAAAAAGAGTAGGTTAGTTTTAATAACCACTCTTTTCCTTAGTCATCGGATAAAGCTTCTATAATATCCCCAGCTTTTACAAGTCCACCCTAATTAAATACCAGTGGCACTAAATAAATTCTTAGTCAATATTACTTAGAAGACATATTTGTCAGCTCTTGGGCCCTTCTTTTTCTCTTTTCCTTAGTTGAATCTTTAATATCCGTAGATTTAACTATATGAAAAGCATCTGTAGGACAAATCTCCATACAAGCTGGTCCATTTTCTCTTCCTACACATAAATCACACTTATTAGCTACCATTCTCTCTTTAAAGCATAACTTTCCAGAATCAATAACCTTTAAAACTGGCTGCAGTACTTTTTCTCCATTATTATACTCTGAAACCAATTCAATGGCCCCTAAAGGACATGCAACAACACAGGTTTTACACCCTACACAAGTATTCTTATTAATATATACAAGTCCATCTTTATTGACAATAGATCCATTAGGACATACGTTGGCACAAGGAGCGTCTTCACATTGTCTGCATTGAATAGGAACAGCAACCTGAGCTGTTTTTACAACAGTTAATCGTGGATAAAACTCAATTTCGCTACTTTCTGATATAAATATGTTTTTCTCAGAGTGAGCTACAACACATGCTACCTCGCAAGTTCTGCATCCAATACATTTATTAGGATCAGCAACTACAAAACTATTCATTATTTTTGCTCCTTTCTGTTTACATATTTAGTGTGTAATAGATGATGAGACTTATGGCCTAATGGTTCTCCTAAAAATTCACCATATAATTTTACAATACTAGGATTTTCGTGAGATTTTCTTACCTCTAGCTTACTGTCATGACTATATGTAGCTTCCTTTCTCTTTTTATGCGCAAGTTCCCTGTGTGCTTCTAAAAGAAGTTTAGGCTGTCCTCCACCACTAATACATCCTTGGGGACACGTCATTACTTCTATAAAATGAAAATCGCACTTTCCCTCTTTTATACTTTCAAGTACTGAAACTGCATTCTTCAATCCTGAAACCACTGCAATCTTTAGTTTTAGATCTCCAACTTGAACTTCCGCTGTTCTCAATCCTTGATCTCCTCTTACGAAATTTAATTCTAACTTTGGAATACTTTCCTTAGTTATTAGCTCATAGCCAGTTCTTAAAGCTGCTTCCATAACTCCACCGGTAACACCGAAAATAGTTCCAGCACCGCTATAGCTTCCTAGAGGGCCATCAAATCCTTCGTCTGGTAAATTATTAAAATCAATTCCGGCATCTTTAATTAACTGAGCTAATTCCCTTGTAGTAATAACTATATCTACATCCCTATATCCACTAGCCTCCATTTCTGGCCTGTTACACTCAAAATCCTTACAGGTACAAGGCATAACTGCTACACTATAAATTTTACTTGGATCTATGTCATCAATTTGTGCACCATAGGTCTTAAACACAGCTCCAGCCATTTGTTGAGGCGACCTACAGCTTGAAAGGTGATTTAAAAGCTCTGGATACTCTTGTTCAGCAAACTTTACCCAAGCAGGGCAACAAGAAGTAAACATCGGTAAATTCTTTCCCTCAGTTACTCTTTTTATAAGTTCACTACCTTCCTCCATAATAGTCAAATCTGCACCAAAGTTAGTATCATAAATCCTATTAAAGTTTAAACGTCTAAGAGCAGCAACCATCTTCCCTGGAGTTAACGTTCCAAGTGGAAATCCAAACTCTTCAGCTAAAGAAACTCTTACCGCTGGTGCACACTGTACAATTTTATATAAATCGGAGTTTGCTAGTGCTTCTTTAACTAACTGAGCATTTCCCAAACTATATGCAGCAAAAAGAGGCTCCTTTACACTTGATAACATTCCTCTTTCTTTTAGTTTAAGATCTCTAGATGTTATTCCTTCATCAAAATTAGAAGCATATACACTACATACCTGTACACATTGTCCACATATAACACAAAGTTCTCTGTTTATACTTTGAGGCTTTCCTTCCTCTCCTTCTATAGCATTAACTGGGCAAACCTCTGAACAGCGTCTGCAACCTGTACATAACTCTTTATCAATATTAATTATACTATTCTTAACTGACATACTTAACTTCCTCTCTCCCTGCTATTATTTATAGTTTCCCACTGTTTTTAACAAACTTAATGCAGCCGCCTTATTACGAGACTTTTTCTCGCTCACTGGAGTTATTAATGTTAATGCCTTTTGTGGACAGGCATTTATGCAAGCAGGTTCACCACTGTCTTTACACAAATCACATTTGTATGCAATAGTCTTAACAGCATTCCTTAAACCATCTTGTCCTTGTTTCTTTAAATTAATTTGAAATACTTCTTTGCCATCTTCATATTGAGGTAGTAAATCTATTGCTCCAAAAGGACATGCCATTAGACAGGTCTTACAGCCTATGCAAGCTTTTTCATCAATTACAATAGTATTGTCTTCTTGCTTTATTGCATTCACGGG
Organism: Clostridium sp. CX1; assembly: GCF_025398335.1. Classification (GTDB taxonomy): domain Bacteria; phylum Bacillota; class Clostridia; order Clostridiales; family Clostridiaceae; genus Clostridium_AM; species Clostridium_AM tanneri. Next base: position 25,717 of record NZ_JAODOO010000025.1, on the reverse strand, counting down.
ACATACATTTGCACAAGGTGCATCTTCACAATGTCTGCACTGAATAGGCATAGCATAACTTTCACCTTTAATAACATATAATCTCGGTATAATAGGAGTTGTAACAGTACCAACGGTAGCCACTACATTATTATTTTCATTATGAACAGTAAAGCATGCTACTTCACATGCCTTACATCCTATACATTTGTTCGAATTAGCAATAACAAAGGAATTTGGAGTTGTTTTCATTTTTCTTTCACCCTTCTTAAATATAATTTATCTAAACATAAACTTTCCTCTTACAACTTCTCCTGCTTTCACAGTTCCACGTTCTTCCGGTATAATTATTAAGCCATTAGTTTTGCTCATCACCATAAGGTGATTTGAACATTGCTTTCCTAAATTGTGGGCGTAATAAGCTCCATTCTCTTTTCTTAGTTCCACGTAAATATATTTTCTTCTTCCTGCCTTAGCTTTAAAATCATCTGCTAAGATAACTTCTATTTCTTCAGCATGTAAGTTTACTTTGCCCTTCATAATCTCAATAGCAGGTTTCACCAATTCTTCAAAGGTAGTTATTAAAGACATTGGATTTCCTGGTAGTCCAAAAAACAATTTTTCTTTATATGTGGCAAAGGTTACAGGCTTCCCTGGTTTAATACTTACCTTATTAAATTTTATATCTGCACCAATCTCTTTTAAAATCTCTTCTATGAAATCATAATCTCCAACAGATGCTCCCCCAGAACTAATGACTATATCTGCATTTTCTAAAGCATAGTTAACTTTTTCCTTTAAAGTATTTTTATCATCGGAAACTATTCCTAATGACAATATTTCCGCCTCTAAATTGCTGATTAATGCCCTTAAAGAATACTCATTACTATTTCTTATCTTCCCTCTTTCAAGCTTGCTATCTATATCTACTAACTCATCTCCTGTGATAATTAAGGCAACCTTGGGACTTTTATACACTTTTACAGAACTATATCCTAAGGAGGCTAGCAAGCCAACTTCTGATGGCCTAATAATTTTTCCTTTTTTCAGTGCTAAATTCCCTTTTTTTATTTCCTCTCCCAGTTTTATAACATTGTTACCTTCACTAACCTCTTTACTTATGTAAACTTTGTTATCTTTAACTTTAACCTTCTCAATTTCTATTACTCCGTCTGCGCCTTTAGGCAAGGCTGCCCCAGTCATGATTTTAAAAGCTTGTCCTGTATTTAATTCCTCTTTAGAATAATCTCCAGCTTTTATTACCCCTATTATCTCAAGCCCTATAATGCTTTCTCCACTAAGATTATTAGTATCTTCACTTCTAATAGCATATCCATCCATAGCAGATTTATCAAAAGGAGGTAAATTATCATTAGAATAAATATCTTCAGCTAAAACTTTATTAAGACAATGTACTATATCTACTCTCTCTGCTTCTAATACCTCTGTATTTTCAGCAATCATATTCAATGCATCATCTACACTAATCATTAGTATTTCCTTTCCTGAATTCTTTACCTTGCTTATACCTATCTATCTGTCTTACAATTCATTTGTTTTCTAAGCTTAGCATATTCATCTCTTACATATTGCTCTGCCCACTGTTGATCCTCAATTTTCTCAACTTTTATTGCACAAAACTTATATTCTGGAGTTTTACTAATAGGGTCCATATGATCACTAGTTAGCTCATTGCACGCCCCTACCCACCACTGATATGTCATATATGTAGAGCCTTCTTTAACCCTATCTGTAATTAATGCCCTTGCTACTATAGAGCCTCTTCGTGAACTTATCCTCACTAACTGCTGATCTTCTATTTTAAGTTTTTCCCCGTCCTCTATACTCATTTGTATATACCCTGGTTCATCAGCTAGCTGTTGTAAGGCACGACAGTTTCCTGTCATAGTTCTTACTGAGTAATGTCCAACCTCTCTTACAGTGGATAGGCTTAATGGGTATTCCTCATCTGGTAGTTCCATAGGAGGTCTCCATTCACAAGCAAACAGTTGACCTTTGCCACTAGGCGTTGTGAATTTGTTATCTTTATATAAGTATGGTGTTCCTGTATGACCCTCTGTAGGACAAGGCCACTGAATACTTCCTAATTCATCAAGCTTTTCATAACTTGCTCCAGCAAAACTTGGACATAGACTTCTCATCTCATCCCAAATTTCTTCTGTATTCTTATAACTCATAGGATATCCCATAGCTGTAGCTACTTCACATATAATTTGCCAATCTGGCTTTACATCACCCTTTGGTTCTACTGCTTTTCTGAACCTTTGGAATCCACGATCTGCTGATGAATATACACCTTCATGTTCTCCCCAAGCAGTAGCAGGTAAAATTACATCAGCATGAAGAGCTGTCTTGTTCATAAAAATATCCTGAACTATTACTAATTCTAAGTGATCTAGTACTTCTCTCACTTCAGAAGCATTTGGGTCACTTTGAACCGGGTCTTCCCCAAAGATGTAATAAGCTTTTATCTTATCTTCATGTAAAGCTAAGTGAGGTACTTCTGTTAACTTATATCCTGGTTTACTAGGAAGCTTAACTCCCCAAGCCTTCTCAAATTTCTTTCTAGCGGCAGTATCAGTAACTTCTTGATATCCTGGAAATACATTTGGAAGTGTACCCATATCACAAGTACCTTGTACATTGTTCTGACCACGAACTGGACCAATACCTACATTTGGTCTTCCAAAATTACCTGTTAATAATGCTAAAGATGCTAATCCTTTTACAACGTCTACCGCCTGAGAGAATTGACAAACGCCCATTCCGTATAGAATCATAGCATTTTTTGCCTTAGCATACTCCCTCATAGCTTGTCTAATAACTTCTGCTTTAACTCCAGTTATCTCTTCCGCATATTCAGGAGTATATTTTTCCACAGAAGCCTTATAATCTTCAAAGCCTTCCACATACTTTTCCACATATTCTTTATTATATAGACCTTCACTTATTAAAACATTACCGCAGGCATTAACTAAGGCCATATTAGTTCCACCTTTTAAAGGCAGCCATAAGTCAGCTATTCTTACTGATTCAGTTACTCTTGGGTCAACTACGATGATTCTAGCCCCCTTTTCTTTTGCTTTAATTATCCTTCTTGCAACAATTGGATGGGAGTCTGCACCGTTATATCCAAATACAAATAGTAAATCAGTATCTTCTATTTCTGGAATAGAATTTGACATTGCACCATTTCCTAATGAGTAAGCCAGACCGGCTACTGAAGGAGCATGTCAAACTCTGGCACAGTGATCTATATTGTTAGTCCCAATTACTGCCCTCATAAACTTTTGCATTACATAATTAGCTTCGTTTCCAGGTCCTCTTGCAGAACCAGTTCCCATGATGGCATCTGGACCATACTTTGCCTTTATTGCTGTCAATCTATCTGCTACAAATCTAATTGCTTCATCCCAAGAAACCTCTTCTAATTGTCCATTCTTTCTTATCATAGGTTTTTTTAATCTAGCTGTTAGTATTTGAGGATCGTTTAGAAAATCCCAGCCATAATGTCCTTTTAAACATAGTTTTCCTTCGTTAGTTCTTCCATTAGCTGCTTCCGCTCTTATTATTTCTCCATCTTTAACTACTAGATACATCTTGCATCCAGTACCACAATAAGGACAAACCGTTAACACCTTTTCTTCCATATTAATCTCCACCTCTTTAGTACTTTAATGTGTAAAATCTATAAAAACAAAAATCCAGTACAAAACGTAATTCTACGCATGTACTGGTTTATTGAAAGCTAAAATATCTAAGTATCTTTCTTTCTAATCGAACCATCACTTATTAAGTTCAACGACACTACTATAGATCTGCTATCCTTCTCTAAGTTATGTATCTGCCAACTGTATTCAAACTTCCTACCTACTGTTTCATAAGCCTCATCTAAAAATTCCTTTTCAAGATAAGGTTTCATGATTCTCCAATAGCTCTTTACAATATCTACAGCACCTTCTTCAACCAAAATCTCTGATAGATTGGAAAGAATTCCTTTTATATCAATAGTTATTACGTCTCCCTCTATTTTGACCTTAACAACTTCTGGACCCTTTCCTCTATAGTGCTTTACAACTTTTACTGTCAGTTTTCTAATCTTTTCTTGCAAATCAAGTTTCTCATCAGCCATAACAAAACCTCAATCTAATTAGCATCTTATCAGCAGGTATATAATATGTACAATTATTTTACCTTGTATATTCTACCCTTCTCTTATTTTATAGTCAATAGACATATTTCTTAAAATTCTTCGTTATAAATTAAATTTCTACATATTTTTTTATAATGATATTAATCTCTCTTTAATTTATAAAGATTATATTATACACCAGTGTTTATAGTAAAAATAGTTTCACTAATATATAGTAACCTTCTTTTGTATATTTTATATATCTTTCAATGTAATGAAAAAATTTATCTTTCATTAATATAAATCAACAAGGTTATTTACATATTATGGAGAATATACTATATATTATGTTATTTCAGTATAAAGGAGCAATATAAATGAGAAAAAAAACTATATACTTATCAGCTGCTACACTAGTATTATTCATTATTTGCATAGAGTATTTTGCTAATAAACCGGCTGTATCAGTTTCAAATAATGTACAGATTCAAGCTAGCAAAGATATTACCTCTAAGGGCAAAGAAGAAAACAAAAAGACTGCAGTCAATAAACCATTCTTAATTGATTCTAAAATATTAAATAGTATTAGTTACTCTGTCCTATTAAACAGTAAAAAAGTTACCGATTATAGCGGTAATAATCTATTTCCATCAGAATATACAGATATTGAAGGTATATTAACTTTTAGGGGCAATAATCTTAGAACAAGCCCTAGTTATGGCGCTAGCAGTATCTCTGAAAAAAAGCTAAGCACCAAGTGGAGCTTCACTACGTCTTCTTCATCTTGGGGAGGTGGTGCTGGATGGACTGGACAACCTGCCATAATAAAGTGGCCAACTTATACTAAGGAATTAATGAATATAAAGGATAAATTTAAGCAACAGAAAAACTTTACAGAGGTTATATCTTCATCTTTAGATGGTAATGTATACTTTTTAGACTTAGAAACAGGTGAAAAAACGAGAGATCCTATTAGAGTCGGTAACCCGATAAAGGGCAGTGTTTCAATAGACCCAAGAGGAATCCCATTACTTTATGTAGGAGAGGGAATACCAGAAAAAGGCCCTATTGGATATGATGTTTTTAGCTTAATAGATGGTAGTAAGTTATCCTTTATAAATGGTATGGATACTGATGCCTTAAGGGGTTGGGGTGCCTTTGATAGTTCTGCACTTATAAACAAACAAACAGATACCCTTATAGAAGCTGGCGAGAACGGACTACTTTATATAGTGAAACTAAATACAAAATTTGATATAGAGAATAAGTCTATTTCAATAGCCCCTGAAACAACAAAGTATAGATATCAAATACCCGGACACGAATATCAGGGTATAGAAAATTCAACAGCAATATATAAAAACTTACTTTATTTTGCTGATAACGGCGGAAGCATCCAATGTATTGACCTGTTGACATTAAAGCCAGTATGGACTTTTAACGGGAAAGATGATACCGATGCTTCACTGGTAGTAGATGTAGAGGATAACATCCCCTATATCTACTCTGGTAACGAAATTGATAAGCAGGGTTATAAAGGTTATTCCTATTTAAAGAAAATTAATGGGTTAACTGGAGAAGCAGTATGGGAAAAATCCTATGAATGTATGTCTGTTATTGGAAATGATCCAGTTAACGGCGGTATGTTAGCCACACCTGTAGTGGGGAAACAAGATACTAAAGATATTATAATATTTGGATTAGCACGATATAAAAACATGAATAGCGGCTTAATTTTAGCACTGGATAAAAAAACAGGAGCTGAAATATGGAGAAAAGAACTCCCTAACTATATGTGGTCTTCCCCAGTTGATTTCTACGATAAAAATGGTAAAACATATATAATCCAATGTGACAGTATAGGAAATATGTATCTTTTAGATGGAAAAACTGGCAGTGAGTTAAATAAAGTAAACCTAGGTTCTAACATTGAAGCTACTCCTTCTATTTTTAATGATACTATTGTGGTGGCAACAAGGGGTGGTAAGTTTTACGGAATAAGCATAAAGTAAATGCTGATTAGTTTTCATGGAATGCCCCGGAGCTTTACAACATACCTTTCCTAGAACTTTATTAATAATATTAAAGGCATGGAATATTTTTATTATACTCCATGCCTTCTAACAGTTAGCCCCTATTTTTTCTGTAATTTTCTAAAGTTTGCTTAGTTCGGCCTTATCTGCCTCAAACCAAAAATTCACTCCACCGTCCATGTTTTCTACTCCATAAGAATTATGATGCAAATCCTGTATAGCCTTAACTATAGAAAGTCCTAGACCATACCCTCCATAGGCTCTTGTTCTAGCCTTATCTACTTTATAAAAGCTATTCCATATCTTGTCAAGTGATTCCTGTGGTATAGCCTTTCCTGTATTAAACACATTTACTCTTACCTTATCATTGTTAAACTCTTTGCTTATTTTAATAATTCTATCACCGTCTATATGATTAATTGCATTATTAATATAGTTTGTAAGTATTTGTTCAATCCTTACCATATCTCCATAAGCTGTAACCCTTTCCCCAGCTTCAAATTGTATTTGAATATTTTTTTCTTCAAAATTAGATTTATATTTATTAATCACATATTCCATCAAGGATACTAAATGAAATTCGGTTTTTTCAATTTGAAAATATCCAGACTCTATTTGAGAAAGATTTAATAAGTCTCTTACTAGCTTATTCATTTTGTCCGTTTCTTTCATAATAACATCACAATAGAACTTCCTATCTTCTTCACTTTCTGCAACGTTACTTATAAGGCCTTCTGCGTATCCCTGTATTACCGATAAAGGAGTTCTTAATTCATGGGATACACTAGAAACGAACTCTTTTCTCATTTCATCTATTTTTCTTTCTTTCTCAATATCCTCTTCAAGCTTTTTATTTTTTATATTTAATTCCGTAATTGCACTATCTAATTCGTCAGATAAGTAATTAATGCTTTGTCCAAGTTGTCCAATCTCATCTTCACCACTTATCTTACATTTTTCACCAAAATCAAACTTAGCCATGTTTCTGGCGATATTATTTAGCTCTAATATGGGTTTTGTGAATCTTTTTGAAAATATATATGCCCAAAGACTGCCTAAAATTATAATTACAATCCCCGTAATAATGATAAATCTATTTGCAATATCCACACTTTCTGTTATTGAAACTAAGGGTACTCTTATAGTAAGTACATCCCCACTACTTAGTTTTGTTACAAGCGTAAGAAAATCAATCTTCATTTTCGTATCTCTTCTTGGCTCAAAGATATATTCTCCCTCAGCATATTCCTGTACCATATCGTCATCACGAGAGTAATTTGGTGGGGGTTCTTTTTTTTGTTTAACCCCAAACCTTTCCCCGCCTCTTATTATATTTTTTTCCTCTACTTCTCTACGTGATGAACTGTATACTGGAACTCCATTCTCATCATGAATATCAATATTACTACCAGTTATATTGGCTGTTCTATCCAATTCATCCTGCAGATCTACAATGTTTCCATTGTACATACTTGCAAGCTTCTTCGCATTTTCTATAAGTGTGTTTTTCTTTTTATTAATGTAGTATTGTTCAAGATACAAATTATTTAATATACATAGAAGAAGAATAAAAAATATTAGTAGAAAGGTTATAGAGATAAATAGCTTTGATTTTATAGATTTATTCATTTCTCAACCTCAAATCTGTAACCATAACCTCTAACAGTCTGAACATAATTGCTTTTTGAATCTAACTTTATTCTTAATCTATTTATATGTGTATCCACTGTCCTCAAATCTCCATAATAATCATATCCCCACACCTTATCTAATATCTGTTCTCTGCTTAATGCTTTTCCGTAATTCTCAACAAGATAATTTAATAACTCGTACTCTTTTGGACTTAAATCAACGGTAGCCCCTTCTATTACTACCTGCCTTCCATTTTGATCAATTGTTAATCCACTAAATTCTTTAAGATTATTGTCTGCTGGAACTGCCCTTCTAAGAACAGCATTTACCCTTGCTATTAATATATTAGGACTAAATGGCTTAGCAATATACTCGTCTGCTCCAATATCAAAACCAAAAAGCTCATCAAATTCTTCTCCTCTGGCAGTTAACATTATAATTGGAACTTTTGACTTTTTTCTAATTTCTCTACATACAGTCCATCCATCATATTCTGGAAGCATCACATCAAGAATTATTAAATCTATATCCTCTTCTTGAGAAAATAAATCTAAGGCTTTTCTTCCATCATCAGCTTCAATAGTAATGTATCCTGATTTTTTAAGAAAATCTGTTACAAGTTTTCTTATTAAAGGTTCATCATCAACTACTAGTATCTTTTTACCATTCATAACATATATACCTCCAGAAAAGTTTTTACTAATTTCATTATAATACATTTTTATTACAATTTCGTTACAAGAATTTTTGTCTTTTCTTCTTGGAGGAAATATAGTAATTTCAAATATCTATCTTGGTATAGTTATTTAAGCTGCCTGCTTTTTACGTACTTTAAGCTCTGCTATTAATAATAACAATAACGGTATAATTACTTGAAATGGAAATGCATAATATTTATAAACCTTAAATGCCCAATATCTCATTTCCATAGTATTACTATAAAGTATGTGGGCTAAGTATATCATTAGTAACCCTGTTTGTATTACAATAGAGCGATAATCATCAAGATTAAATACCTTTGCTATGCCCCTACATACAGTTAACAAGCATATAGATGTTTTTACAAAAACTCCAAAAACAAATACTATAGAAACGCTGACTTCAATTCTCTCTATAAACTCACCTATTGCTATCCGCCCTACTGCCTCTAAAGAAGGAAAGTAGTGTATATTCATCCCTTCCCCCAATACAACAGTGTTTCGGACTGTTAGAATCGTAATCACTACTGCTGCAAAAACTAATCCAGAAAATAATATTTTATACTGAGACTTTTGATTTTTTACAGAAAAGAGTATACCCATAAATACTACTGATTCAGCAAAAGGAAATGAAAAAGCAGAAAAAGCACCTTTTAATATAGGAATAAACCCGTTTCCAATAATTGGTTTAAGGTAACGAAAATTAAGTATAGATATCCCTAGTATTTGTACTATAACTAAAATTAATACTATAATTGGGAGAACATAGGCACTAATTCTTCCTATCACTTCGATACCAGATTTGACTGAAACCACACAAACTATTCCCAAATAAAACATAGATACAATCATCGGTGTTTCTGGCAGTGTTGTAACATTTATAAACTCACCAAAGTTTCGTATGACTAGTGCCCCTAGGTGAAAAATATACCATATGTATATTACTGAAACTATTCTAGCAAAAGTTTTTCCTAATACTGTTTCAAGGATATCATATAAATCTTTTCCTGGAAAAAGTAAAGCTATTCTTCCATATACCAACATCATTGGAACTGCCAAGATTGCACCTAAAATTACAGATATCCATGCACTATTTTTAGCGTCTCCTCCCACCCCAACAATAAACGTGCTTCCCATAATAAAAATTATTAAAATACAAATTCCTTCTTTTATGGTGATTTGTTCCTTACGCATATTTATCCTACTTTCCAAATACTGAAGTTATTAACACCTTTATTGGCTCTGCTGGGCTTGGTATATGAACTTTAAAGCATAGTAGCACAGCTATCACAAAGGATAAAAAAAACAGAACACTATTAACCTGAAAATCCCTCCATTGCTTCTGTTTATATAATGGCAAAAACTCATAAATAGCTATCAATGCATATGCAACAACCACTAATAATACCATATTTTAATCTCCTTCTTCTAACGGTTTTGATAATATTCCACTATTACGTATATAAACATTAACCTTTACATCTACATGGATAGTTCGAAAGCTTTCTTGCCAATTCTTCTCAACTGCTCTCCATGTCTTCGGCTTATCTTCCTTTAGCCGTGCTCCAAATCCAAATATATCAACACCATATTCTTTTTGAATTTTTGTGATTAATTTTTTTATTCGAATTTCCATCGTTCTCTCATAAGACTGTTCCAATTTGCTACTACCATTCTCCCCAATGAAATCTGCACTTCCACCAATTTCATCAATTGCTGTATTTACATTAACATTTACATTAAATCTAATATTCCCATCTTCTAAAATAGGCTTTATTTTAGTCTTATTGTCAAATATCTCCAAAGAAACCGGTATATCTTTATTATTTTCACTCTCCCTACTAACTAATACACCTCCCTTTACTTTGTCTTGAATAAAAAGCATATCCTTTGTTTCCTTATCATCTAGAAATCCTACAAGCTTATCCTTGCTGAAAATCGCAGTGCCCATTACACTCGGGGATTTTTCACCGTTAATAGTTTTAAGCTGTACTGTAGGAGCAACTGCAGATATTCCTTTACCAATTATACTATTCACAAGCTCCCAACTCTCTACCCGTGGTGCCTTCGATAAAGATACTTGATTTTTAAGAATTCTTGCTATTTCAAAGGATTTAATATTGCTCTTGTTTCCTCCAGACTGTAATATCTCCTTTGCTAAATTCCCTTTCGCAATCAATATGTTTATATTAGACCTTGTTTCTGAGTCACGGTTAATCCAGTCTATAATTTTTATAGTTCCTTCTCTTGCTACCTGATCACTTATAACAATAACCTTTGCATGAGCCCAATAGAGCCTTTTCCCTGAAACTGAAATAGCATTTCTAGCAGTATCAAATATTGTTGCTCCTTTAATGGAGATTGTTTTATGAGAAATTTTAGAGTCCTTTTCATTACTAAATTCTACAATCTCTACTAACATAGAAATATCTCCATATTCATCTTTATCTATTGCAGCTCCTGCAACAATAGCTAACTGGTCCATCTCCCGATAATTCCAGCAACCAACAAATAGTATCGAACTAATGAGGATTATTAACAAAAGAAATCTAAATTTAAATTTTTGCATAGTTGTCATTTCCTTTTATTTTTTCTTATTGGTTGTCTTATCAAGTTTTTAGCACCCATTATTTTAGGCCTTAAAGTCATTTCCCACCAAGGTACCCGTATCCATACATCCTGAAAATCATGATTTTTCACAGTAGATAGATTTAGCATATATGGAACTCCAAAGGATCTTATACTCATAAGGTGTATAAGCGTAAGAATAAGGCCAAGTAAAAAACCATATATTCCAAGAATAGAGGTTGATATTATTAAAAGGGTTCTCAAAACCATTGCTGCTCCTACCATACTGATATTTAATAGTGATAATATTCCCGTCAAAGCAGTTATAATTATAATAATAGGGCTTACAAGTTTAGCTTCTACTAGCGCCTGACCTATTACTAGTGTACCTACAATATTAATTGCCTCACTTACTGATGCAGGCATTCTTACACTTGCTTCTCTTAATAAATCAAATAGTGCTAGCATCACAATCAATGATAGAACAGTAGGAAAAGGTACACCTTGCCGCCCGGCGGAAATACTTAATAGTAGCGGCGTAGGCAGCATTTCCTGATGAAATGTCACCACTGCCAAATATAATGAAGGAATTGACACTGAAAAGATAGCAGCTGTAATTCTAATAAATCTATTAATAGAAGCAAAAATATAATTATTATAATAATCCTCGCTAATCTGGGCTACTTCAGCAATTATAAAAGGCGCTGTTAATGCAAATGGACTTCCATCAACTAAAATAGCAATTCTACCTTCCAACAGCTTTCCTGCAACAGCATCTGGTTTTTCACTATAACCTACTGTTTCAAAGGGCGAAAATGGTGCGTCCCTTATTAGCTCCTGAATATATCCTGAATCAAGAATTCCATCTAATTGAATTTGGTCTAAACGCTTTTCAACCTCTTTTAATATCCCTTCTAAGGCTACTCCCTCAATATAGCAGATACAAACCCTGGTATGCGTTCTCTCACCAAGTTCTTTAAATTTAAGCTTTAAATCTGGAGTTCTTATTATACGTCGAATTAGAGATATATTTACATTAATTGATTCTGTAAAACCAGCTCGCGGTCCTCTAACAGACCTAGATGAATCTGGCTCTGTTATAGCTCTTCCTCCATAGCCCCTTGAAGCTATAATTAGAACTTTTTCATATCCTTCCAATAAAAAAATTGTATCTCCAGATATTAAAGAATCTAGTATTATATTAATATCTTCTGACATAATAACACCATTTACTGCAATAACTTTATCTTGAATATCTTGTAAAAGGTTGTCACAACTTATTCCTTCAGATAAATTATTTCCCAAAATAGGTTGTATTATATTTTCATTTATCAATTCATTGTCTACCATTTCTTGAAAATAAATTACACAGCATTTTGCAGCAGACAAGTATTTATTTTCAAGTCTTCTGATAACTAACATTCTGTCATCAGGGAAAATATTTTTAAATGCTAAAATGTTATTTTCAAGAGATTTACTTAAAGTTAATGTACAACTAATATTCATCTCAATATCAGATTCCTTTCATTCTCCTGTCTATTATTGGTTTACTTAAATATAATTTCTTTATGACTTGTTACCTATTATTTGTAACTTTAATTAATAATAAACATTCTTTTAGTTTTTAGGTAATATTCCACAATAAAAAAGAGATACCAATAATACATATTTACGTATTACTGACATCTCTTTTTTGTTATTTTAATCATCACTATTCTTCAAAAGTAAATTAAGTTCTTCTAACCCGCAGATGATTTTTTCAATATCTACAGAATTAGAATTATTTATAGAACCACATATTAATTCTTGAGAAAACCTCTTCTTAATAGCACATATATCATTATTTTTCTTAAATTCTTCAGAAATTGATAGATTTACAATTCTGCGATTATCTTTAGGTATTTCTCTAATTACAACCCCTTGTTTTGTAAGTCGATCCACTATACCTGAGACTGTACTTTTTGTTAATCTCATATGGTTACTTAACTCGTTAAGTGTTATAGATGGTGTTTCATGTAGTTGGAATATAACAGCAAGTTGAGGTGAGGTAAATCCATATTGCTTTGCAACTTTTTCAAACCTGCTTTTAAAATTTCTTTGAACACTTCTATACATGTTAAGTATTCTCTCAACTTCCTCTTCTCTTAATTTATTGTTCAATAGCTACTGTACCTCCTTTGTCTTGTTGCTCTTTTACTTTTTTACTGTCACGCATAGATAAGGTTAAAAGTATGGCTACAATTACTATGGCAGCAGTTACAGCAACAGAATAGGCCATAGCATCCATTGCAGCTTGCCCTTGAACCATTTTAGTTAACTGGGACACTGCCATTCCTTTAGAAGTTCCCTGCGGCAAACCTGCATGCATGTATGTCTTTGTTAGTAAACCTATAGTATCATTAGATGTCTTATTATAAGTAGTTATTTGTTCTGCCAGTTTTGAATAATTATAGTCTGTTTTTGATTGTATAAGTGTGGTCATTATAGTTATACTAAGGGAACCTGCTATCTGTCTTATAGTGTTATTAAGAGCTGAGGCCTTTCCAACCATCTCCCTTGAAACGGCATTCATCCCTACAGTACTAATTGGCATCATAGCAAGCCCTAACCCTACAGATCTTATACAGCTAATAAGTACTATTGTCTCTTTACTGGAATTCAAATTTATGGCCGTTGACAGATCATAAGAACTTATAGCTAGTATTATGAGTCCAGGTATAACAATTGGCTTTGCTCCAAATTTATCGAAAAGACTACCACTTATAGGCATCATGACTCCAACAACTAATGCAGAAGGCAGCATAATAAGACCTGTTTGCATAGCAGTATACCCTCTTACGTTTTGTAAAAATAGAGGCAATACATATGCGCCACCCATTAAAGCCAAGGTTAAAACAGAACTTATAACTAAGCTAATGCTAAAATCAAATAGCTTGAGAACCTTTAAATCTAATAAGGGTTCTGGATGAGTAAGTTCATTTACTACAAATAACACAAGACTTAAACAACCAAGTGTCATTAAAATTGGGTTTTCGATTTTTCCCCAATCTATTGAAGAACCTTCTCCAAGAACATATAGTACACTAACTAAACCAATTGTAGATGATAAAAATCCTATTACATCAAAGGATTTAAAAGGCTTCTTCTCCGTACCTTCTAATAAAATACCGGCTAATATTACACCAACTATTCCAATAGGAACGTTAACTGTAAATATAAGTCTCCAGTCCATCTTTTCAATAATATATCCACCTAATGTTGGACCTGTGGCAGGAGCTGCCATAGCTGCTATTCCCCAAAAACCAAGAGCAAGCCCAATTTTTTCCCTAGGAAATATCTGATATATTATAGACATTCCTACTGGCATTATCATACCACCGCCAATAGCCTGAACTATACGAAATACTATCATAGTTGTATTGCTCCAAGCAAATCCACATAATAGTGATCCTAATGTAAACATTGCCAGGGCAAACATATATATTTTTTTAGGTCCAAAAATCTCCTGCAAGTATCCTGTTAATGGTATAATTGCTCCAAGGGCAAGTGTATAAGAAGTTAATATCCATTTTGCATCATCCAGTGGTACCCCAAAAACTGCCATCATCTTAGGAAGAGCTATGTTAACTATACTACTATCTAGTATAGACATAAAAGTACCTATTATAACTACGCTTAAGGCCAACCAACTATTTAATAAGCTGCTTTTCTTCTCTTCCATTATAACATCACCTCATTACTTAATGTGAATCTTAACAACTGCATTAGTTCCTGGAAGGATTTTATTATTAAACTTATCAAGTTGAATTTTTACAGGCACCCTCTGAACTACCTTTGTGAAAGTACCACTAGTTGAGGCTGGAAGTAAGGATAGTGCAGAATTTGTTGCTTCTCCTATTGACTTAACCTTTCCTGTAAACTTTTGTGATCCGAATTGATCTATAGTTATACCAACTACTTGTCCAACTTTCACTCTACCAAGCTTTGTCTCCTCTATATTAGCACTTATATAAAGATTATTTGGGTCTACTAAAGTAAACATCGTTTGACCTGATGACCATAACTCTCCCACTGTACCTTGTTTCTTAACAACTATACCGTTAATTGGCGATCTCACTAAAGATTGATCTACACTTGAATCAGGAAGATTATTCATTTCTTGACGAGCTAGTATTTGATTCTTAGTAACTGTCTCTCCTTCTTGAACATTAAGTTCTAGTAACTTTCCAGAAATTTGAGGAGTTACGCTAACTAAGTCTGCACCAACTCTTGCATCTTCTGTTGATACGTAATAAGTATTTTGGTACCAGTAATACGCCCCTATTCCTCCTAATGCTGCTACAATTGCTATTAATATTCCAATAATTAGCCCTTTACGCTTATCTTTCATATTAAAATCACCTACCTCTTTATTTTTTCAATCCAATTTGTGCGAACATCCCTGGTTTTAATAATGCCTTTGGATCTTCTATACTTACTTTAACTAATATATTTCTGCTTTGATCATTTAACTTTGAGTTTATAACAGTTATCTTTCCTGTAAACTCTTTATCTGGTAATTCTGATACCTTAATAACTACATCTTGTCCCTCTTTAAGATCATTAATAATTTCTAAAGGTGCATATGCATTTACACATAAAGCTTCAGAGTTAACTATTGATAAGAGTTTTGCTCCAGCTCCTGCTAATTCTCCTACGTTAATGTTTTTTGCACTTACAGTACCTGAAATAGGTGAAACAATAGTACCATTATTGAGTGCTGTCTGAGCAACCTTTAAAGCCGCTTCAGCTTGGCTAACCTGTGCTTGATAGACCTCTATACTAGATCTTGTAGGTCCATTATTTAACATATTTAACTGCTCTTGTGCGTTTTTTTGCTGAGCCTCTGCCGCTGCAAGCTGCTGCTGTGCTGTGTCAAGCTGCTGCTGAGCTGCTGCTCCTGTATCAACTAAGGCCTTTATACGATCATAATTCTTTTTAATCACAGCATAATTTTCTGCTGCACTATCTAAAGTAGCTTGTGCTGATGCAACTTGTTCAGGACGTACACTATTTTGAGCATTTGCTAAACTTGCTCTTGCTGTATTTACCGCTGCTTGGGCCTGTTCCACCTGTGCCTGCAAATCCTGTGTATCCAATTTTATAATTACATCACCTTGGTTAACTTTTGAGCCTATATCAACAGTTATTTCTGAAATCCTAGCTGATATTTTGGAAGTTATATCTGCCTGGGTATTCGCTGCAATTTTTCCTCCCATTATAAATTGATTACTATTGTTTTGTTGTATGCTTTTAGTTGTTTGTTTATTGTCTTTTGTACTAGTTACACCAGAAGCACCACAACCGGTTAAAAGTATTGCTGTAACTAAACAAAATAAAGCAGTTTTTTTCATTTTAAGCCTCCCTTATAATTACAATGTTCAATTTTTAATATACTAGATTATTTAGATGATAAAAGAATTTCTATGTGCTACCTATATCTAAATTTAGTCTCTTTTTATGCAAACCATTCTCACACATATTGTTCGTTTATCAGCATTCCTCATTATATATTAACTTTTTGTAAATTTCAACAACAAATCATGTGATTCAACGTGATTTGCAGATGTTTTCATGTGATTTTATGTCGAAAATTCTCATTTTATTGGTAATTATAGTTTCATCTATTAAAACATATTAATATACAACTTTAACCATGGGTTATTATGTCATATTAATATCAGAATGGAGATATAACATAAAAAAGAAGTATATAGTTTGTACTAATTTTAATCCAAACTACATACTTCTTTTTAATATTTATCTTAGAATACCCCTTTAATACCATACATGTCTAACTAAAAATCAGTGTCCTTCAAAAGTAAATTGAATTCCTCTAAGCCATCTATAATTCTTTCCATATTTATAGAGCTATTATCCTCAGAATTAAGTACTAAGTCTTTTATGAATTTTTTCTTTATATTATATATGTCATTATTTTTTTTAAATTCTTCAGAAATTGATAGATT
The DNA here is from genome assembly GCF_025398335.1 of Clostridium sp. CX1. Classification (GTDB taxonomy): domain Bacteria; phylum Bacillota; class Clostridia; order Clostridiales; family Clostridiaceae; genus Clostridium_AM; species Clostridium_AM tanneri. Next base: position 8,646 of record NZ_JAODOO010000025.1, on the reverse strand, counting down.
TACAATTCTACGGTTATCTTTAGGTATTTCCCTAACTATAATCCCTTGTCTATTTAAGCGATCTACTATACCGGAAACCGTACTTTTTGTTAGCCTCATATGACTACTTAACTCATGAAGAGTTATAGCTGGAGTTTCATATATCTTGAATATTACACTAAGCTGTTGTGCCGTCAGACCATATTGTTTTGCAAGTTTTTCAAGCCTAACTCTAAGATTCTTCTGAATGTTTTTATTTATATTAAATATTTTTTCAACCTGTTCTTCTCTTAGTTTATCATTCAAGAACTGCTGCTCCTCCTTCATTAAGCTTTCCCTCCACCTTTGGTTTTTTTACTTTCTTATTGCTTCTCATAAGTAGAGTTAATAGTATAGCTACAACTACTATAGCAGCAGTTACAGCAACAGAATATGCCATAGCATCTAAGTATGCCTGAGCTTGAATCATTTTAGCTATCTGGGATAAAGCCGACACCTTGGCAGTTCCCTGAGGCAGACCTGAATGCATATACATTTTTGTCAATGTGCTTATAGTATCATTAGCAGCTTTGTTATAGATAGTTATCTGCTCTGATAGCTTTGAGTAGTTATAATTTGTTTTTGACTGTATAAGCACTGTCATTATAGTTATACTAAGGGAACTTGCAATCTGTCTTATAGTATTATTAAGAGCGGAAGCCTTTGGAATCATTTCTCCTTTTACAGCATTCATTCCTACAGTACTAATAGGCATCATGGCAAGCCCCATTCCAATAGACCTTATACAAGAAATAAGCATTATTGATTCTTTAGTTGAATTCATATTTATAGCTGTTGAAAGTTCAAAAGATGAAACAGCTAATATAATAAGTCCTGGTATAACTACTGGCTTTGCTCCCAATTTATCAAAAAGGGCTCCACTTACTGGCATCAAAACTCCCATCACCAGTGCAGCTGGCAGCATAATAAGTCCTGTTTCCATAGCTGTATAGCCCCTTACATTTTGTAGGAATAAGGGCAGTACATAGGATCCTCCCATTAGTGCTAAGGTTAAAACAGAGGTTATAACTAAACTTACACTAAAATCAAATAATTTAAGAACTCTTAAATCTAGTAGAGGATCTGGATGGGTAAGCTCATTTACTACAAATAGCACAAGACTTAAACATCCTACAGTCAATAATATTGGGTTTTTTATATCTCCCCAGTCTATTGTTGACCATTTTCCAAGAACATATAGTACACTTACTATACCTATTGTAGAAGATAAAAATCCTATTATATCAAAAGACTTAAATGGCTTCCTAGGTTCATCTTTCAACAGAAGTATAGCTAATATTACACCTATTACTCCTATAGGAAAGTTAACACTAAAAATAAGTCTCCAGTCCATTTTTTCTATAATTAATCCACCTAAAGTTGGCCCTATAGCCGGTGCTGCCATAGCTGCTATACCGTAAACTCCAAGTGCAAGCCCTATTTTCTCTCTAGGGAATATGGAATATATTATAGCCATTCCAACAGGCTGCATCATACCTCCACCAATAGCTTGGAATACACGGAAGGCTATCATACTTGAGTTGCTCCATGCAAATCCACATAAGGCTGATCCGATTGTAAACATCGCTAATGCAAAAGTATATACCTTTTTAGCACCAAATATTTCTTGCAAATATGCTGTTATAGGAATAACTGCTCCCAGTGCCAAGGTGTAGGCGGTCATTACCCATTTTATATCATCTAGAGATACTCCAAAAACCGACATCATCTTAGGGAGGGCAACATTAATTATACTACTGCTTAATATAGACATAAATGTACCAATTATGATTACGCTCATCGCCAGCCAAGCATCTAGTGACCCTTTATTATTTTCTTTCACTACATGTCACCTCGTTACTTAATATGAATCTTAACAACTGCGTTAGTTCCTGGAAGTATCTTATTGTTAAACTTATCAAGTTGAATTTTTACAGGTACCCTCTGAACTACCTTTGTGAAGGTACCACTAGTTGATGCTGAAAGTAATGATAGTGCAGAATTTGTTGCTTCTCCTATTGACTTAACCTTTCCTGTAAACTTTTGTGATCCAAATTGATCTATAGTTATATCAACTGGTTGTCCAGCTTTTACCTTGCCAAGCTTTGTCTCCTCTATATTAGCACTTATATAAAGATTGTTTGGGTCTACTAAAGTAAACATCGTTTGCCCTGATGACCACGACTCTCCCACTGTACCTTGTTTCTTAACAACTATACCGTTAATTGGTGATCTCACTAAAGATTGATCCACACTTGAATCAGGAAGATTATTCATTTCCTGGCGAGCTAGTATTTGATTCTTAGTAACTGTCTCTCCTTCTTGAACATTAAGTTCTAGTAACTTTCCGGAAATTTGAGGAGTTACGCTAACTAAGTCTGCACCAACTCTTGCATCTTCTGTTGATACATAATAAGTATTTTGATACCAGTAATAAGCTCCTATTCCTCCTAATGCTGCTACAATTGCTATTAATATTCCAATAATTAGCCCTTTACGCTTATCTTTCATATTAAAATCACCTACCTCTTTATTTTTTCAATCCAATTTGTGCGAACATTCCTGGTTTTAATAATGCCTTTGGATCTTCTATACTTACTTTAACTAATATATTTCTGCTTTGATCATTTAACTTTGAGTTTATAACAGTTATCTTTCCTGTAAACTCTTTATCTGGTAATTCTGATACCTTAATAACTACATCTTGTCCCTCTTTAAGATCATTAATAATTTCTAAAGGTGCATATGAATTTACACATAAAGCCTCAGAGTTAACTATTGATAAGAGTTTTGCTCCAGCTCCTGCTAATTCTCCTACATTAATATTTTTTGCACTTACAGTACCTGAAATAGGTGAAACAATAGTACCATTATTCAGTGCTGTCTGAGCAACTTTTAAAGCCGCTTCAGCTTGGCTAACTTGTGCTTGATAGACCTCTATACTAGATCTTGTAGGACCATTATTTAGCATATTTAATTGCTCTTGTGCATTCTTCTGCTGAGCCTCTGCTGCTGCAAGCTGCTGCTGTGCTGTATCAAGCTGTTGCTGTGCTGCTGCTCCCGTATCAACTAAGGCCTTTATACGATCGTAATTCTTTTTAGTCACAGTATAATTTTCCGCTGCACTATCTAAAGTAGCTTGTGCTGATGCAATTTGTTCAGGACGTACACTATTTTGAGCATTGGCTAAACTTGCTCTTGCTGTGTTTACCGCTGCTTGTGCCTGTTCCACCTGTGCCTGCAAATCCTGTGTATCTAATTTTATAATTACATCACCTTGGTTAACTTTTGAGCCTAGATCAACAGTTATTTCTGAAACCTTAGCTGATATTTTAGAAGTTATATCTGCCTGGGTATTTGCTGCAATCTTTCCTCCCATTATAAATTGATTACTATTGTTTTGTTGTGTACTTTTAGTTGTTTGCACATTATTTTTAACACTAGTTCCATTAGCTGAACCACAACCTGTTAAAAGCATTGCTATAATTACACAAAATAAAGTAGTTTTTTTCATTTTAAGCCTCCCTTTGCAATATTTCATTACTAAAAACTAAAAGCTACTATGTAGCTTCTGGTTTTACACAAACTATTCTTTTACATATTGTTCGCTTACCAACATTATTAATTATATATTAATTTTTTGTAACTTTCAATGATAATATTGCATATTATAGCAAGATTACTTTATGCATGTTTGTATACGGTTTCACGAGGTAATTTGAGTTATATCCAGGATTATTATTCCAGTGTGAAATAACTGTGAATTACTTTTTAAATTTAAACTAATTGCTGAAACTATTTTCTGAAAATTCTAAACATTAATTGACGAATTTACTTTGAAATATTATAATATATATATATAGCTTTTAGGGGAGCTGATATTATGATTTCTTCTACAAGTAAAAAGATTAACTTAAACGATTACAAAGGATATAATGAAGAATTTATCTACGGAGTAAAAGGAATTGTTAGGTTACCACTTGGAACAGAGCTTATCTATAATATGGCTCGTATGTCTATTGATACTTTCATAGAAGTTCCTTCTACTTTAAAAGTTGAGTGTATTCTGGCAGTAACAGATAAACGAATTATGTTCATTCCCATAAATAGTAATCATGAGCTAATCTCCTTTAATTACGGCGATATAGATATCTTTTTCTATGATCAACTGGTGGATAAGATATATTTACTAAATATAAAGAATAAAAAATTTTTAAGTTTTGTAGAAAAAAAATTAGTCTTCAGAATTTATTCAGGTCAAAAGTCAACAATTAGTAAGATTAATTGTATACTAAAGGAATATATATGTGCGTGAAAATATAAAAAGAGCTTCTTTAAGTTAAATAAAATATATAACTTGAAGAAGCTCTTTTTATATCTTTTTGCTAAATTCCGATTATATTCCCTATTATAATTTAGTATTTATTTAAATACCCATAGCTTATAACCAAGAAAGTTAGTTAATTGGGCTATTAAAGTTACTATCACCTTTGATGTATATACATTGAATTGAAAATTACCTACTAAAATCCTAATAGCTATCAACGTAATTGTAAGTGAGAATAGATTAACTCCAATAAACTGTAAAAACTCATAAGTTATTTTTTTATATCTATTCTTATTTTTAAAGGTCCAATTTTTATTAAATATAAAACTATTGGCAATTCCAAAACTATACCCTGCTATCTGACTCACAACATAATTCACTCCAAATAAACTTTGGAATATTGTAAATACAACAAAATCTATAAGAGTATTTAGTGCTCCTACTAAAGAAAAACGACTTAATTGTCTCGCCTTTTCTAGAAACAGATAACCAGTTAAGTTAACTCCTAATTTCATATTTTTTATCACTCTCTTTCTTAGTTATAAATCTCTGTTGTTCCTCAAATTCTACAGAAGTCTGTTTATACCCGCCTAAACTCACCAGCGCTCTTACATATATTTTCTACTATATCCTTTCTTTTATCCATACTTCCATGATTTTATAATTTAATTTAAAAACTGTAACCAATCTGTAACATTGGCAATATATACTATTATTAAACATTTGTGAACTTTTAATAGTAAATAGCTTTAGTTTCAAAAATAACTAAGGATAACTAAACATATTAATTTAGGAGGATACCTTATATGGACTTTTTCAAAAACATCAAACTTGGAAAAAAGATTGGTTTACTTTCTATCAGTTTCCTAGTATTTTTAATAATAATAGCCTTGGTAGGAGTAAAACAAATCTCTAAAGTTAACTCAATGATTACTGAGTTGAATGATACAAGGCTTGTACCTATTGTGTATCTTGAAACTATAAGATCTGATATTGAGTATATTAGGACTAGGGAGAATAACTTAATGGATCAAACTGATGATGCTTCTAAAAAACCAATACAGGAGGATATTATTTCAACTGTATCTAGTGTAGAAGAAAGATTATCTAAATACAAAGGAGATCCTAATTACAAAACTGTCTTTGAGAATCTCAATGAATTTAAGGCTTCTACCGATACCTTTATAAAGGAAAATGGTATAGGCGTAGTAAGATCACAAGGTACTGATGCTGCTCAAGCTGGACCTCCTACTGAGATGATAAAATTAGATAAGTCAAAAAGTGACTTAATTATATCCCTTAAGGAAATTATTGACAAACAGGTTGCTGAAGCAAAGGGAACTTATGATGAGAGCAAAGCTGTTTATAAGAATACTGTAATTGGATTAATCTCACTTATTATACTGTGTGCTATTTTAACATTAATCTTAGCTAAGGTCATAATATCAGCAGTTGTTCATCCAGTCAGAAACGTTACAGAAAGACTAAAAGAAATATCTGAAAATAATGGTGATTTAACTCAAAGAATAGGCTATGAAAGCAGGGATGAAATAGGAGAACTTAGTTCAGCTTTCGATACATTTGTGGATAAGCTTCATACAATTATTAAGGAGGTTTCCGACTCTGCTGAGATTATTACTACATCGAGTGAAGAATTAACAAAAGCAACAAGAACAACTACAGAATCTCTCGACACAATATCTAGTACTGTTGAAGAAATAACCTCCAGCACTTCAGATAGTGCCGCAGTTTCTGAGGAAACTAGTGGCCATCTTGAGGAAGCAGCTAGATTTTCAGAGGCAACTTCTATTGCTACTAAAAACACCAGGCAAAATAGTAAAAAGGCAAAGGATGCAGCGGAGGAGGGGGCTTCTAAAATATCTGAAATTGTTTCTTCTATAACAAATATAGCATCATCATCACAGGAAGTATCTGTCATGATAAATGAATTAGATCATTCTTCAAAAAAGATTGGGGATATAATTGAGATAATTACAGGAATATCTGCTCAAACTAACCTACTGGCACTAAATGCTGCCATTGAAGCTGCCCGTGCTGGTGAAGCCGGTAGAGGCTTTACTGTAGTAGCAGATGAAATTAGAAAACTTGCAGATGAAAGTAACTCAGCTGCTAAACAGATATCTGATTTAATTCAGGAAAATCAATTAAAATCAGCTTCTGCTGTAGATTCAGTTAATCAAGTTGAAGAAAAGGTATCTCTTGGAGTATCTAAGGCTTCTGAAGTTGGACAAATTATGCAGAACATAATTAAAAATACTCAGGATATTGTTGCTCAAATAGAGGATATTGATAATGCAACAGAAACTAATGCACAAAGTACCAAAGAGATGGAAAAAGCCATAAGCAGTATAGCTACTACTGCCAGCGAAATAGCAGCAAGTACTGAAAATATTAGTTCTAGCATTGAAGAACAATTAAGTACTATGACTGAAATCGAGAAGACTACAGAGAGTCTATCAGATATGGCTAAAAAGTTAAGTAAACTAACTAGTGGATTTAAAGTTTAAACTAACTAATTTTTAATCTTCTATAAATATAAAAACCCCTATTTTTTATGAAGTAATTCTAGTTACTTAATAAGTTCATAAAAGTAGGGGTTTTTAAAGTTTCACAAATAGATGATTTTTGTAACGTTATCTTTTTATATTAAACTAATTTATTATCTGCTGGAAATATGATTCCTGTTTCTTTTCTAGAGATCTCAATAATCTTCATAACCTTTAAAGACTGGCTATATGAATTCACCTCAGATTGCTTTTCGTTGTTTTTTATTAGGTCAATGAATTCCTTAGCTTCGTAATACATTGTATCCTTTAGCTGCGGCACAGATAAATCCTCTACATCACCGTTTCTGTATATAATTTGTACTTTTTCTGTATTATTAATTTTGTCAATTATCATACTACCCTTTTCTCCCTGTATTTCACAAGGAACATGTGAATCTGTTATTTTTGAATACATTATAACCCCATCCATATCTTCATAAGAAAGAACTAGACTACCTTCCCCATCAACTCCTGAAGGCAATTTCAATGCAGTAGATTTTATATCCTTTGGCATACCAAAAAGCCTAACCAGTGGGTGAATGCAATAAGTTCCTATATCCATAATTGCCCCATTAGAAAACTTAAGGTCAAAGGTATTTACAGCTTTTCCTTCCTTATATAAATCATACCTTGAAGAATACTGACAGTAGCTTGCAAAGTATCTTCTTATTTTCCCTAGTTTATGTATATTATTTTCTATGGCTTTAAAATTAGGTAAAAATGTAGTTTTCATAGCCTCCATCAGCAAAACATCATTACTTTTGGCAGTTAGTATCATAGAATTTAATTCACTGACATTAGAAGCAATTGGCTTCTCACAAAGAACATGTTTCTTGTTATTCAAGCATATAATAGCTTGCTCTGAATGAAAAGAGTTAGGGCTTGCTATATACACCGCATCAATGCAATCACTTTTTGCCATCTCCTGTAAGTCGGTAAATACATTTTTTATACCATACCTTTCTGCAAAGGCTCTGCCTCCTTCTTCTGTTCTAGAATAGACAGCATTTAGTTTGAAATCTTCTATTAAACTAGCTGCTTTTATAAATTCATCTGTTATTTTATTAGTACCTATAACTGCAAAATTAACCATACTTAAATCCTCCTAGCGGTTAATTATTTTATTACCATTGACTATATCATAAATTATTATTATCAATGCTAAATATAAAAATAGGCTCAGTTAGAATTTATCCTATTATACTATATCAATAGTCTCATCTTGTAAACATAAAAAAGCTCATCCTTTTATGTTTATAGGATGAGGCTACTAATTTCTATAAATTTGTTCGTTAAAATTAGAAACAACTTTTATATAAGTTCAAATCCTTAGCTTTTTCATGAAGTTCTGCTAATTGCGGTACTATTCTTTTAAAATGAGGTGTATTTCTGTGAAAGTCTAAAGCAGCTTCATCTTTCCATTCTTCTATAAAAGTTAGAATTGTGCTATCGCTAACGTCTTCATAAAGACTATAAGCCACACATCCATCCTCTTTCACACTTTCTTTAATTAACTCAGCAGCTAATTCTTTAAATTTCTCTACCTTGTCTGCCTTAACATAATTTTTGGATACAACTTTAATCATAACAAATTACCACCTTTTAGAAATATATCTTTATTTTAGCATAACCTCTCCAAAAATTCTATTCATTATAATCTAATAGTTTTTAATAAAACTTCATTTATTTAACAACATAAAAAAACACTAAGTATAAACTTAGTGTTTTTTGTCT
>NZ_JAODOO010000024.1 GCF_025398335.1 Clostridium sp. CX1 | reverse complement strand
TATATTGGGATATCGCCAAGCGGTAAGGCACCAGACTTTGACTCTGGCATTCGTAGGTTCAAATCCTGCTATCCCAGCCAAAGCACTGAGTATTAACTCAGTGCTTTTTATTTTATATATTTATATATAGTTTAGTATGTTCATTTAACAACTTTAGTGGATACCAAACTAGAATATTAAGATTAAAGTTGTTAACTATTTATTGAAAAAAGCATGAAAGTATTCTATCATAATAGTAATATGCTTACTTAGGAGGATGCTATGAATATTCAATCTCTAAAGAACTTTTACGATGTGGCCACACTGAGAAGTATATCTAAGGTGGCATTACTTTCACATATATCTCAATCGGCACTTAGTCAGCAGCTTTTAAGGCTTGAGGAAGAACTTGGAGTTCAGCTTTTAGAGAGAAGTAATAAAGGTGTTGAGCTTACAAAAGAGGGGCAACTTATACTTAAACATGTTAAGACTATAATTAAGGCTTATGAAAGAATAATAGATGACATATCAATTATAAAACGAAATAAAGACAGTACCTTTGCCATATCCTCACCATCCTCTTCTATAAACTCAGTAATGCTTAAAGCAATAATTAACTTAAAAGATAAGTATAAAAATTATTCTTTTAAATTAACCAGTATGATTGGTAACAGTATTGAGTCAGAATTGGATAATGATTTCGCAGATATTATTTTAACGTATGAAGCTGCTGAACGGGAGGATATAGTAAGCTTAAAAGTTGGAAGTGATGAACTGGTTTTTGTAACAAACCCAGAAATTGACCTTAAAGGCCCTCTTTCTTTTGAGGACATTTTTAAATACTCCTTTATTTTGTTAAAGGATGGACCAGATATCAAAAGATTGCTTCATTTGGCTCTTGCATCACAGGGGTATGACATTGATGACCTTAATATTGTATTTACAGCTAACTCTATAGATATTGGGAAAAATTCAGTATATGGAGCTCCAACTATAAGTCTTCTTCCTAAGATTTCTGTTGAAAAAGATATTAGTAGTGGTCTTATGAAAGAGATTAAAATAAAGGGTGCTTCATTTAATTATGAAGTTTTTCTTTCCTTTAAACATGAAACCTATAAGCACTTAAAAAGTTTAATAGATGATTTTAAAAAGCAGGCTAAAAGCCTATTTAAATAAAAGGAACTGCTATCAATTTTATTCGATATAATAAAACTTGATAGCAGTTCTTTTATACTTTATACATATATTTAATAAGTTCTCTTTAGAAGCATTTCTGTAATTTCTTTTAAGATTATCTTGTGTCTATTTTCAGGGAGACGGTTTATTAAATTGAAAGCTTTTTTTGTATATTTATCTGCAAGTTCTCTAGAGCTAGTAATACCACCATTATTATTTACTAATTCTATAATTTTTCTTACATCTTCCTCGGAGAAGACTTCTTTGTGAAAATAAGGTTCAAAGGCTCTTCTGTTCTTATTCGCAGCATAAATAAATGGTACTGTGAATATGCCCTGTTTTATATCTTTCCCAACAGCCTTACCTACAACATTATTACTACCTACATAGTCTAGAATATCATCTATAATTTGAAAGGCCATGCCAATATTATGCCCTATTTTCCAGAATTGTTTACAAAGGCCATCGCTACACCCGCTCTCAGCAGCACCAGTATATAGTGACAATGAAAGAAGCTCAGCAGTTTTACCAGAAATTCTATTTAAATAACTTTTTACCGAGAGATTACTATTAAATCTTGAATTTAATTGATCTATTTCTCCTAAGCAAATTCTAGACATGGAATTACTATCTATTTTTATACTTTGAAGAGTTGCTGAGGAAGCTAAAATTTTAAAGCATACACAGAAAAGAAAATCTCCTATATATACAGCATAGTCTTTTCCATACTTTGATTGGACAGTTTCCTGGCCACGTCTAAGTTTAGCATCATCTACAACATCATCATGAACTAAGGTAGCCATATGAAGTAGTTCGATTACAGAGGCTAGGGATCTAGTTTTTTCAGCATCATAATTACCAAAATGAGATGAGATAATGACAAAAGCAGGCCTCAGCATCTTTCCACCGGAGTGAATTAGCTCTTTAATGGAACCTTCTATCTTTTTATCTTTACATTTAGTATTCTTTTCCATAAAGGAAACAACAGCTTCTAATTCCTTTTGTATATCTTCATATTTATTCCATATCTTGTCCATGTCATCACTCCTATATATCAATTTTAACAGTATATCTAAGGAAACAACTTACGATATAAATGGTTTATAAGGATAAAGTAGGTAGGTTCACTTACAAATAGTCATAAGGTAGAGTGGATACCACCCTACCTATTTAAGTTTAATTGTTCTTTGGCTTATACACTTATGTTATCCTCTGAAGTTAAAAATCTATTAGTAGAAGTTTTTTGATTATAAACAGGAACTCTCTTTCCAAGCCACCAATTGCTTAGCAGATTGCTTATCCATGGCATTACCCAATAGTCTAATCCAAAGGTTCTTCCAGCTCCAGACATCAAAGCAATAGCACCAAAGAAGTACCATAGTATATCCCATCCAGCCATTGCTGAAAGTACAAAGTTAACAACCATAAAGGCAGAAGCAGCACTAGCTAGGAAAGTAAATAATCCTGCAAGAAGAGCAAGTCCTATGCATACTTCTGTTAACACTACAACTCTTTGGAACCAGATTGCAATATCTGGATTTGGTATCATAAGTTTCATAATTGCACTATAAAAACTAGGCATACTACTTAATATTGGTTCAGGAGTAGCAGCCTGTGTTGCTGCGGTTGCAGCTTCAGAGGCACCAGAGGTTGCAGCTGTTTTTAACCACTCAAAAGGCATTTTGATATTTCCAGCCGTAACCCAGCTATCGGAGCCTGGACCGCTAAATACAGATAAAAGCCCGCCTTTATCCCAGGTACTTTCGCCAACGAATTTTTTTAAACCTTCTAGAAGCCATGTAACACCAATAAATAGTCTTAGTGGAATAAGCCATAGTCTATTTCCTTTTGAAGACAAATGTCCTCTCATTATACTTCTCTTATCTTCCATTGAGAAAAATTCATGAATTAGGTAATGATAGCAAGCATTTATACCATTTACTCCCCATAGATAGTGAAGGTTGACTAAGTGCTTCATTACCATAGCGAAGAAACCAGATAATTTTATACCTGAAAGGTTAGCCACGCAGTATTTTCCTCCAATTGAGACCATGAAACCATGATAATTTGACTTGAATCTAGTCATTTCTTTCTTATCTATTGAAGCAGCTATGTTTTTAGCTATAACATCACCAGTTTGAATAGCGGCTTCCACTATTTGAGGAGTTCCCTTTCCAGGCTCTTCCTCGTAGTAAGTTATATCACCTACTACAAATACATCTTCCTTTCCAATTGCCTGCATATACTCATTTGAAAGTAGTCTTCCAGCTCGTCCTCTTTCAAGATCATACTCTGCAGCCTCTTGATTAGCCTGTATACCGCAGGTCCAAATAAGGGTTTCAGTAGAAATTTCCTCTCCGTTTTTTAACTTTACACTATTTTTAGTTACCTCAACTATTGGAGAATCCTTTAATAATTGAATTCCATGTTTAGTCATATATCTTTCTGCTTTGTCCGCCTGTTGTCTATCAAGCATGTTTAATATTGTAGACATTGCTTCCACAACGAGAAGGTTTACTTCTTTCTCATCTACATTATGCTCTTTAGCTAATTTACCTTTCCACTCAAGAAGTTCACCAGCCATTTCTATTCCGGTAAAACCAGAACCTGCTACTACAAAGGTAAGCAGTGACTTCCTCTTCTTTTCGTCTCTTTCCACTGAGGCTTGTTTAAACATGGATTGAATATGAGTTCTAATTTTTATTGCATCTTCAAAGGACCAGAGGGTAAATCCATTTTCCTTTACTCCCGGTACACCAAAAAAGGTTGGCTCTGAACCAGTTCCCACTACTAGGTAATCGTAATTATATTTACCATGTTTTGTAGTTACTAATTTATTGTCTGTGTCCACTTTTTCAATATAGTCTGTAACTAAATTAACCTTTGTTCTATTAAATATTTTACTCAACTGAATTTGCACTGATTCAGGATGAACTCTTCCCCCTGCTACTTCATGAAGTTCTGTCATTAAAGTATGGAAGGGATTTTTGTCGATTAAAGTGATTTCCACTGAGTTATCTTTTTTATATTTTTTAGCTAATTTTTTTGCGGTATGAACACCACCATAGCCAGCACCTAAAATCAGTATTTTAGTATTAGTTGACATGCAATCACCCCTCATTTTCTTAAAAATTTAATAAAATTATAACAAATAAAATAAATCCTTAATAAAATATTATAACTAAATTGAGAATATGTCTATATGTTTAACAGAGGGGTTTCACTAATAAATAAATACCTTTAAGAGAACTTGAAGCTTTAAAACCATTGAGAATACTAGTGCGGAGGATTTTATGACATTTTATTGATATAAGTAAAAGCAATGTTATATTAGAAAAATCACTAACACAATACAAGGTTTTCATAGTATAATTAAATTGCATTAAAGATTCATTAAAAAGTGTTTGATAATTAACAGATTATGTGATGGGGGGATACAAATGAACAAGAAACTAGTATCATCATTAATAATTACAGCGGTTGTAAGTACAGGGTTATTAGCAGGATGCGGAGCTAAAAAGGAAGCTTCTACAGATGCTTTAAAGGACGGAAAATATAAGGCTGAAGCATCAGATTTCGATGATAAAGGATGGAAACCATTCGTTGAAATGGAAGTTAACGGCGGAAAAATTGCTACTGTTAAATTCGATTACACTAATAAGGATGGAAAGTTTAAGTCAGAAGACGCTGAGTACAATAAAAACATGGAAGCAAAGGTAAAAACAGGTCCAGCTAAATATACTAAACAATTATCAGAGGACTTAGTTGCAAAGCAAGATCCAGCTAAAGTAGATACAGTTACTGGTGCAACACATTCTACAGATAACTTTAAGAAGTTATCTACTCAACTAGTGGACAACGCTAAGAAGGGTGATACAGCAGTATCAAAAGTAACTATTAAATAATAGTTTATCAATAAGACCTTAGGTTTTAATTAATCTTAAGGTCTTTTCTTTTATTTACTTTATGGATGAAAATAGTTATAATATCTATAGTATTTTTAGTGAAAATGATTATAAGTATTTAGATATTTGGTAAAAATCGTATATATAAAAGTCAAAGTGGAAGGGAGTAGGTTATGTTTTATTACGATTTTCATAACTAGGAGATACTAAAATGATTAACTTCAAAAAACTATCCATTATGTTGGGAGCAATTGTGATTAGCTTAAGTATTTCTGGGTGTACAAAAGTTGCTAATAATTCCAATAATCCTATGACGGAAACGGAGTTTCTTATGGGAACAATAATTAAAGTCTCGCTATACGATAAGAAGAATGAAGATGTAATGAATAAGGCCTTTGATAGAATAAGGCAAATTGAAAGCGAGGTTAGCATAAACAAAGAAGGGACAGAACTTGATAGAGTAAATGCTGGTTCTGGAAAGGAATGGGTAAAGGTTAAAGATGATACCTTTACTATAGTAAAAAAAGGGTTGGAGTATTCGAAAAAGACAGAAGGTACTTTTGATATAACCGTAGGACCAATAGTAAAACTTTGGAGTATCGGGTTGCCAGAAGCTAAGGTTCCTACAAAGAATGAAATAGATGAAAAACTTAAGTTTGTAGGCTATAAAGATCTAGAGGTAAATGATAACGATAAGTCTATATTTTTAAAAAGACCAGGAATGATTATAGATCTAGGAGGAATTGCTAAAGGATATACTGCCGATGCTGTTAGTGAAGTTCTTAAGAAAGAAGGCGTAAAGAGTGCAGTTATAGATTTAGGTGGAAATGTTCTTGCAATGGGGAATAAACCAGATGGAGAACCTTGGAGAATAGGCATTCAAAACCCCTTTGATTCAAGAGGACAAATTGTTGGCTCTATTGGAGTATCCAATAAATCGGTAGTTACATCTGGAATATACGAAAGATTTATAGAACAGGATGGAAAAAAATATCATCATATTTTAAACCCTTTTACTGGCTATCCCTATGAGAATGAAATTGCAGGTATTACTATAATAAGTGATAAATCCATAGATGGCGATGCGCTTTCTACATCTGTATTCTCTAAAGGATTAAAGGGCGGAATGGAGTTTATTGAAAATATACCAGGAATTGATGTTATTTTTATAACCAAAAATAAGGACGTTTATATAACAAGTGGTTTAAAAAATAACTTTAAAATTACTAACAGCGAATTTAAGCTGGTAAATTAAAGATAAGAATTATGAAGTGAATAATAAAAGTACATTAAGAAAACTGTATCTTATAGAAACTATAGTTAAGATACAGTTTTTTTATTTAGGCTACTGGATAAATCCTTTAGTGCGCATGGAATCGTTGTTCACGAACTTTGCCATACCTGTAAGCATTTTAGAGTATCCCAATTTCTTATAGAAACTTTCTGCAGAAGGGTTTGCATATAATATTATATTAGTGCCTATTAGGTTTTTTTCAAGCTCGTCCATAATTATTTTGCCTATACCTTTTTTTTGATATTCAGGTAAAACGGCAATATCATATATTGCTGCCTGGTAGACACCGTCAGAAAGCGCTCTTCCTGTGCCGATTAATAAGTCATTATGAAATATAAATACTGAAATGTAACTATGTTTAAAGGCTCTTTCAGTATCTTCCAAGCTGTGAGTTGCTAATCCAGCTTTTTTTATTACTTCACAAACACTATACCAACTTATTCCTTCATAACCTAATTTAATAACATAATCCATAATTTCCTCCATTAAGTATAAGTAATTTCATATATTTATATTATTATAACACAGTATAATATTTTGGGACTTATATAATTAACTTAGACTAGTTTTAAATTTTAAATAAATATTAGTAACAATATTAGGGGATCAGAATACTATATTAATATAAGTTACTAGTGACTATGAACAAGAGATAAACATAGAGAGAAACTTTGGATATATAAGTGAGCAAACATTAAAGATTATAAGGAGGGATATTATATGTCAAGATGCACATCAAGACATTCATGTGGAAGAAGAGGAGAAGAGTGGTGGATACTCATATTAATCCTTATCGTATTCTGCAATGGTAGAAGAAGATGGTGTTAAGTTAAGACAAATACTAGGGAAACGAATTTTTCGTTTCCCTTTCTTAATGATATTTTTAAATATCAAAGTGAAAAAGTAATCTTATTCATATAATCTACATAATAATTGTGTATAATCATAGGATATAATACTGTAAAACATACATTAAGTTGAGGTGAACTATATGAACAATATTCTAATAATAGAAGATGAAGAAAAAGTAAGCAACGTATTAAAAGCATATTTGGAAAAGGAAGGGTATGGAGTTTATACTGCAGCTACTGGGATGAAGGGATTAGAAATATTCCAACTGAATAAATTCAGTTTAGTAATACTTGATTTAATGCTGCCAGATATTAGCGGAGAAGAAATATGCAAGGTTATAAGAGATAAGTCAGGAGTACACATATTCATGCTTACCGCTAAGTCAGCTTTGGAGGATAGGATAGAAGGTCTTAATATAGGTGCAGATGAGTATTTAATTAAACCCTTTAGTCCAAGGGAATTAGTTGCCAGGGTTAATGCTTTATTTAGAAGGTTAGAGGTAAATAATAATCTAACTTTGTCTTTTGATAATGAAAATCTTGTAATTTATAAAGACAGCAGGGTTGTAAATGTTAGGGGAAAAGAAGCTATGTTAACTCCTAATGAGTTTGATATTCTTTATGCTCTTGCAGCAAATAAAGGAAAGGTATTTACTAGAGAACAATTAATTGACAAGGTTTTTGGCATGGATTTTGAAGGATTTGATAGGACTATAGATGTTCATATTAAAAACATAAGAAAGAAAATTGAGGAGGATAGTAAAAAACCTAAGTATATTTTAACTGTCCCTAGAATAGGTTACAAATTTGGTGGTGACAGATAATGCATAGTATAAGGAGAAAGTTAAGTATTATAATTCTAGTTTGTTCTATATTAGCAACGGTTTTAACGGCTATTTTTGTAAATATAACAATAAGCAATAAATTTAGCAAGTATATGTTAGACATCCAAAATAAAAGAAATGATAGAATAGTACAATATTTTGAAGAAGTTTATAAGAGGGATAGGAGATGGACAAAGGATTCTGGAAGTGAATTAAAACATGAAGCCTTTATGAGTAATTATTGCATAACCCTTTTAGATGGTGATAAAAAGCTAGTGTGGATGATGGATCCAAATGATATTAGAGAAAGAGACCACTTCAAGGTTTTGGATAAAGATGTAAATAAGGGAGTTTACAATACAACTAATTTTCCTATTAGATATAATGGAACTACTGTTGGATATGTAGAGATAGGTCAATATTCTTCAGTTTTGTTATCTGCAGAAGACATTAATTTTAAACTATCCATAAATAAAGGTATTGTAGCTAGTATATTTTTGAGTCTTCTTATTATAATCGTTATTAGTATTTATGCCTCAAGGCAATTTTCAATACCAATTAAGGAAGTGTCTAATGTATCCGTGAGGTTATCTAATGGTGATTATGATCATAGAGCAACTGTAGATACAGACATATTGGAGATTGAAAAACTTAAGGGGAGTATAAATACTTTAGGAGAAAAGCTCAGCCAGCAGGACTTACTAAGAAAAAGATTGGTTTCTGATATATCTCATGAGATAAGAACTCCACTAAATATTCTTCAAAATAATTTAGAGGCTATGATTGACGGGATTTTTCCTGTGGATACGGACCAATTAATAGCTTTAAATGATGAGATTATTAGATTTGGAAAGTTACTGAACAATTTAGATGCTTTGAAGGAATTTGAAGCAGAAATAGTATCTATTAATAAAGAAGTAGTTTCTTTAGATAAGTTAATAGCTTTGGTGTATGAGGATTTTTTGGTTGCGTCAAAAGAGAAAAACATAAGTGTATACTATAATGCAAAAGCCGGCAAAGACTATACTATAATTGGAGACTTAGATAAATTAAAACAAGTATTTATTAATCTTTTATCTAATGCTATTAAGTTTTCAGACTATGGAAGTGAAATTTGGATCAATTTAACAGAAGCTAAAAATACTATAATTGTCACTATAAGAGATAAGGGTATTGGAATTAGTAAAGAGGATTTGCCTTTTATATTTGAGAGACTTTATAGAGGAGATAAGAGTAGAAACAGAATTGAGGGAAGTGGGATAGGACTAACTATAGTAAAGGATATCCTCACACTACATTCAGCTTCTATTAGTGCTAAAAGTGAAGAGGGAGAAGGTACTGAATTTATTATAGAATTTAAAAAAGCTTAAGGAGAAGAGAAAGACTCATTATTCATAGTATAAAATAAGTTCAAAATTGTATTTAAACTTTTAATGGAAAATTAAGTTAAATTAAAAAAGTTATCTATTTATTCATAAAGTCTTCATATTTATCTTTTATAATAGAAAAGTGGATTTTTAGACAAGATAAACCAAAGATAGATAGGAGAGGAATAAGAGTGAGACGGGGTATAGTTTTTATAATAAGTTTAGCAATCAGCAGTTCTTTAGTTTCAACAGTTTATGCAGCAAATTTACAAGAAAATCAAAAAAAGTTAAATGAAATAAACCAGTCCATTCAGGAAAAGAAGAGCAAACTTGAAGACATTAATAGTAACAAAAGTGATGTAGAAAAGGAAATGAATGCTTTAGATAAAGAAATGGGACAAGTGTCCTCAAAATTACAGGAGTTAAATAAGAATATTATAAGTTTAAACTCACAAATTAAGATAAAAGAAAAAGAAATTGATGAGAAAAAGAAAGAGTTTGACAGAGAAGAAGACTTATTTAAAGAAAGAGCTAGAGCTATGTATAAGTCAGGAAGTACAGGATACGTAGATGTCATCTTAAACTCAAGTGATTTCTCTGATCTTCTAAATAGGGTAGAAATGGTTAGGAGAATCATGGATTATGATAAAAGGCTTTTAGCTTATATTGATGAAAATAAAAAGAGTTTAGAGAGTAAGAAATCTCAATTAGAAGACAACAAGAAAAAGATAGTGAGTTTAAAATCAGAAGCAGATGAAAAATACAAGGTTTTGCAAGGAAAATCTAATGAAAAGAAGAATTTGGTTAGTAAATTAGAAAAGGACAAAAGCTTTTATGAAAATATGATTTCTAAGGAGCAATCTGAGTCAGAGGAAATTGCTAAGGTTATTCAACAAGCTAGGGCTTCAGAGGGAACAAAGACTAATCCATCTAGGGGTACTTCTGCTAGTCCTAGCTCCACATCAGTTAAAACTAATGGAAAGCTTTATAGTGTAACTGGTGGATCTTATCCAATTACCTCACCCTTTGGTATGAGATTTCATCCAGTATTAGGTTATAGTAGACTTCATGCTGGTATGGATATAGGAGTTCCTATGGGGACACCTGTATATGCTTTAAAAGATGGTGTAGTAATTGCTGCTCAATCTATGTCTGGGTATGGCAATGTAGTTATGATTAATCATGGTGATATTACTACAGTTTATGGTCATAATTCTTCTTTGGATGTCAGTGTAGGACAATCTGTAAAAGGAGGACAACTAATTTCTCATTCTGGTAATACCGGAGTTTCTTCAGGACCTCACCTTCATTTTGAAGTGAGAAATTCTAGTGGACAGCCTATAGAGCCTAGCGGATATTACAAATAAGAAATAGCTCAGTATCAACTAAGGTATTTAATAATTTATTAAAATCTGTTATAATTTACTCAATAAAAGAAGAACTTTGTGCATCAACAACCATATTGTTACAGTAACATATTTTTCAAGTTATAGAAATATTTAAATAATGGGGGATATGCAAATGATAAAAGAAACAGTTGTTAATAAATTTGACATAAGTACACTACAAATAAAAGATCTTATAGATATTGATTTACTACAAAAATTTCAAGATAATTTTGCTGAGAGTATGAATATTGCTAGTGTAACTGTAGATATTAATGGAAAACCGGTAACTAAGCCAAGCTCTTATACAAGCTTTTGTATGGATTTTACCCAATCTACTAATAAAGGGGTTAGCAGATGTGCTGAATCTCATAGGAGAGGTGGAGAGGAGGCTGCAAAAACAGGAAGGCCTTATGTGTATAAATGTCATGCAGGGTTAATTGATTTTGCTGCACCAATTCTTATTGATGGAAAGCAGATAGGAACTATCTTAGGCGGGCAAATTTTAACGGAGAATCCTATAGAAGAGGAATACATAAAAACTGCAGGGGAAATAGGAGTTAGTGCAGATGTGTATGTCAATGCAGTTAAAAAAGTTAAAATAACTACTGAAAAAAATGTGAAAGCTGCTGCTGAGGTATTATTCATCGTTTCAAATGCACTATCAAAGATTGGATATGAACAATACAAGCTTAAATCAATGTCACATACTCTTTCTGAGAACTTTAACCAGATATCAGCTGCGATGGAGGAATTAACAAGTTCTTCTGTAGAAGTTACTAATAACCAGCATATGTTAAGCAGAGAGATAAATCTAGTTAAGGATATTTCCATGGATATAAATACAATATTAGATTCCATAAAGCGAATAGCAGATAAAACTAATATGCTTGGTTTAAATGCTGCTATAGAAGCAGCAAGAGCAGGCGATGCAGGCAGAGGGTTTAGTGTAGTTGCCACAGAAATAAGAAAGTTATCTCAAAACTCAAAAGAAACCGTTTTAACAATATCGGAACTTACTAACAAAATACATCAATCATTAGACAAAACTATTGAATCATCAAATTCTACATTAGAAACTACGGAACAGCAGAGATTGGCTATTGAGGAAACAAACAATAGTTTGCAGCAGCTTGTTGTTTTGTCAGATGAACTGGGAAAGTTAGCAGACTCTTAATAAACTTTAGTTTTAGTAAATTCTATTAATAACATGGACTCGTATACTTTTGTAACGAGTCTTTTATTGTGGACATTATAAGTTAAAACTTAATTTACCCTAGTTTAAAATTGAAAAAATGTTAAACTATTAGTAACAAAAGATTTTAAGGAGGAATTTTTTAAGATGAAGATTTTTTTTGTGTCAGATATACATGGATCTATTTACTACGCTAAAAAGGCAATAGAGAAATTCCAAGAAGAAAATGCTGACTATATAGTTATCTTAGGTGATGAATTGTACCATGGAGCGAGAAATCCATTGCCCATAGAATACAATCCAAAAGAGGTAGCGGAGTTACTTAATGAGTTCTCAGATAAAATTATAGCTGTTAGAGGAAATTGTGATAGTGAAGTTGATGAAATGGTAATTAAGTTCCCTATGATGGCAACATACTCTATGGTACTTTATGAAGGTAAGAGATTGTTTCTAACTCACGGACATATTTACAATGAAAACAACCTGCCTAAATTAAGAGATGGGGATGTGTTTATTTACGGACATACTCATATACCTAAAGCTGAGAAAAATGAAAATATATTTATAATAAACCCAGGTTCAATCACTTTTCCAAAAGAGGATAATCCTAATTCCTATGGTATTTTAGAAGAAAATGTATTTAAAATAAAGGATTTGAATGGAAATATATTTAAAGAAATTAATTTAGAATAAAAAGATGATAAATAGACTATGTTATTTAATTATAAGGTAACATAGTCTACTTTTATGATGTTTTCTTTATAATTTCTTCATAATTATTAGGTAATATAGTTATAAAGGCTGTATAGGGAGTTTAATTTTATGAAAAAATAAAATCAAAAAATACACTTGCAATATTTTTAGAACAGTAGTATTATAATTACATAACACCCCCCAGGGGGGAGGAGGTATAAAATGAACGAAGAAAGAAAAAAAGCACTTCAATCCCTAAAAACTTCAAAGGGTCAAATTGAAGGCATAATTAAAATGATAGAAGATGGAAGATACTGTATGGATATATCCAATCAAATAATCGCAGCGCAGTCTCTTTTAAAGAAAGCTAATATGCTTATATTAAAGCAACATCTTAATCACTGCGTAAAAGACGCTTTTATTCATAATAGTGGAGAGGAGAAAGTAGATGAGATAATGGATTTACTTTCTAAGCTTATGAAAGATTAGCATGAAGGAGGGAAAGTAATGTCAAGTAAAACCTTAAAGATAGAAGGCATGACCTGTGCAGCTTGTGCCAAGGCAGTAGAAAGAGCTTCAAAAAAATTGGACGGAGTTACTGAAGCAAATGTGAATTTTGCTACAGAAAAGTTAACTGTAAATTATGATGACTCAAAGTTATCACTTTCAGATATACAAAAGGCTGTGGAGAAGGCTGGCTATAAGGCTTTAGTTGAAGCTATCACAAAAACTTTAAAAGTAGAGGGAATGACCTGAGCAGCCTGTGTTAAAACTGTCGAGAAGGCAGTAGGAAAATTAGAAGGAGTATATGAGGCAACAGTAAATTTTGCGTCAGAGAAGTTAACTGTAAGCTTTGATGCTTCAAAGGTTAGAATATCCGATATTAAAAAGGCAATAGAAAAAGCAGGTTATAAGGCTTTAGAAGAAGAAATTACTGTAGATGAGGATAAGGATAAAAAAGAGCAGGAAATAAAGAGTTTATGGAACAGGTTTATAATTTCGGCAGTATTTGGAGTTCCACTTCTTATAATTGCTATGGGACCAATGATTCTAGAATGGTTTAATTATATGCTGCCACCAGCTATTGATCCCATGATGCACCAGGAGGTATATGCAGTTATACAGCTCATACTATCAATACCTATTGTAGTTGCTGGTAAAAAGTATTTCACCATAGGCTTTAAAACTTTATTTAAAGGAAGCCCTAATATGGATTCACTTATAGCAATAGGTTCTACAGCAGCAGTTTTATACAGTGTTTTTTCAGTAGTACAAATACTTTCAGGAAATTATGAATATCATTTGTACTTTGAATCTGCAGGTGTGATACTTACATTAATAACTTTAGGTAAATACCTAGAATCAGTAGCTAAAGGAAAAACTTCTGAGGCTATAAAAAAGCTAATGGGACTTGCACCTAAAACTGCCATTATAATTAGAAATGGAAAAGAAGAAGAAATTCCTATAGAGGAAGTAGAAGTTGGAGACATAGTACTAGTAAAACCAGGTGAAAAAGTTCCTGTAGATGGGGAAGTAGTAGAGGGAGTTACCTCTGTAGATGAATCAATGCTAACTGGTGAAAGCATACCGGTGGAAAAAACTGTTGGAGATAAGGTTATAGGAGCTAGTATAAACAAAAATGGTTCTATAAGATATAAGGCAACGAGAGTTGGTAAGGATACAGCATTAGCTCAAATTGTTAAATTAGTAGAAGAAGCTCAGGGCTCTAAAGCTCCAATAGCAAAACTTGCAGACGTAATATCTGGTTATTTTGTTCCTGTGGTAATTATATTAGCATTAGTCTCTTCAGTAGGTTGGCTTTTATATGGTGAGTCAGCAGTATTTGCTCTTACAATATTTATATCTGTTCTTGTAATAGCTTGCCCATGTTCTCTTGGACTTGCTACACCGACAGCTATAATGGTGGGCACTGGGAAAGGTGCTGAATATGGTGTGCTTATAAAGAGTGGTACTGCCCTTGAAACGGCTCATAGAATACAAACTATAGTATTTGACAAGACAGGGACGATAACAGAGGGTAAGCCAAAGGTTACAGATATTGTAACTACATCAGATATAACAGAAGACTACTTGCTTCAACTAGCAGCATCTGCGGAAAAGGGTTCAGAGCATCCTCTTGGAGAAGCTATAGTAAAAGGAGCGGAAGAAAGAGGATTAGAGTTTAAGAAGATAGATTTATTTAAGGCAATACCAGGTCATGGAATAGAAGTTACTATAGATAACAAAAAAGTGCTTTTGGGAAACAGAAAGCTTATGGTTGAAAGTAATATTTCTTTAGAAAATTTAGAGAACACATCAAATAAATTAGCAGCAGAAGGTAAGACGCCAATGTATGTAGCACTTGAAAATAAGTTAATTGGTATAGTTGCAGTAGCTGATACAGTGAAAGAAAATAGTAAAAAGGCCATAGAAAAGCTTCATTCAATGGGAATAGAAGTTGCTATGATAACTGGAGACAACAAGAAAACTGCTGAGGCTATAGCAAAGCAAGTGGGAATTGATAGGATACTTGCAGAGGTTTTACCACAGGATAAAGCAAATGAGGTTAAAAAACTTCAAGCTGAAAATAAAAAAGTTGCCATGGTTGGGGACGGTATAAATGATGCACCGGCTCTAGCTCAAGCTGATGTAGGTATAGCCATAGGGTCTGGAACAGACGTTGCTATGGAGTCTGCAGATATAGTTCTTATGAGAAGTGATTTGAAGGATGTTGTTACAGCAATAGACTTAAGCAAGAAAACTATAACCAATATAAAGCAAAATTTATTCTGGGCATTTGGATATAATACATTAGGAATACCAGTAGCTATGGGTATCTTATATATCTTTGGAGGTCCACTGCTAAATCCAATGATAGCAGCTCTTGCTATGAGTCTAAGTTCTGTGTCTGTACTTACAAATGCATTAAGATTAAAAGGTTTTACTCCTACAGTATAGGATAAGGGACTTTAAGGTTTTTATAAAATGATATGAAAAACTTCATAAATCTCTGTTAAAAACTAAGATTTATAGTTGTTTATCTATATAAATTATATAAAATTTCATCAAGAAAGGGGAAATTAAAATGAAAAAGAAGATAATAGTTGAAGGAATGAGTTGTGGACATTGTGTTAATCATGTTAAAAATGCTTTAGAAGAGCTTAATGGGGTAACTAGTGTGACAGTTGATTTAGAATCAAAGACTGCAGTAGTTGAAGCTAGTGGAGAGCTTAGTGATGAAACTATAAAAGCTGCAATCGAAGATGCTGGATATGAAGTAGTAAGCGTTGAATAAGCTTTTTATTAATACAAAAGGTGGTATGTTTTAGAGCAAAACATATCACCTTTTTCTTGGTAAGTGGTGTGTTTTATAAGCAAATGACGTTATATTTATATATATTAGCAGAGAGTTTAATATATTCATATCTTTATAGAGATTTTTTTATAAATTCATATCATTATAGAGGTTATTATTGAATTATAAGCATATATTATAGGTTCTAAGTTACCCGAAAACTTAGTGGATAAAAGAAATCATTGCCTATTTAAGTAAATAGATAATAAGAGTATAAAAATGTGGCTTTAGCAAATTATAACTATAAATAATTCCGATATATAGGAGGAGAATAAAATGAATGTTATAGTTTATACAACAAAAACTTGACCATGGTGTACAGTGGTAAAGGATTACCTAAAGTCCAATGACGTTTCCTTTGAAGAAAAGAATGTTAGTGAGGATCCAGAGGCGGCTATGGAGATGATTAATAAGTCTGGCCAGAGGGGAGTACCTGTGATAGACATCAATGGGGATATTGTTATTGGTTTTGATCAAAATAAACTGGAGGATCTACTAGGTTTATAAGTTGATAAATTTTAGGACTGGTACTAGATTGAATTTTATATAAAGCTAGTCTCAGTCCTTATTTTAGCAAAAATCAAAGTTAAAAAATCTAATATTATGTTCATAAAGAATTTAGTTAGAAAGTATAATTGAAAAATAAGGAGAAGAGAAAATGACCAAAGAAATAAAGGAATTAGACTTAATGATAATAGGAGGAGGACCAGCTGGTCTTACTGCTGCAATATACGCCGCAAGAGCAAAAATGAATATGGTTTTACTTGAAAGTCAGATGTTAGGAGGCCAGGTTAGAACTAGCTTTACCATAGAAAATTATCCTGGATTTAAGACTGTGAAAGGCGATGAATTATCAGACTTAATGGCAGAACAGGCTAAGGAATTAGGGGCTAGTATGGAAAAATTCAGTCAAATTACTAACGTTACCTTAAGTGATGACGAAAAAGTAGTAGAAACAAAAAAATATACATATAAACCAAAGGTATTAATTATTTCTACCGGTGCTACGCCAAAGAAACTCCCTATTCCTAACGAGGAAAAGTTCTCAAGTAAAGGTGTTCACTATTGTGCTGTCTGTGATGGTGCAATATATGAAGGAAGTGTAGTTGCTGTTGTTGGTGGTGGGAATTCAGCTCTAGAAGAAGCTTTATTCCTTACAAAGTTTGCCTCAAAGGTCATAATGATAAGAAGAAAAGACTTTTTTAAGGGGGAAAAATCAACCATTGATGAAGTTTTAAATCATCCTAAAGTTGAGGTTATGTATAATTGGGATTTAGTTAATGTTGATGGTGAGCAATTTGTAGAAAAGGCCTTTGTAAAAAACACACAAACTGGAGAAGAAAAAGAGATAGCTGTAAGTGCGGTTTTTGGATATATAGGTACTGAGCCGAAAACAGAGTTGTTTAAAGAGTATTTAAAACTTACAGCAGGAGGATACATTATTGCTGACGAAAATATGCAAACTAACATAAAAGGAGTATATGCAGCTGGCGATGTTAGAGAGAAAGTGTTTAGACAGATAACAACTGCTGTTTCTGATGGAACTATTGCAGCTTTAGCAGCGGAAAAATATATTGTGGAGAGGAAAAGAAGTAGTTAAACCTATAAGGTATAAATATATTTGCAGTAAGTTTTCAGTCTATTGTTGACTAAAAAGGTATGTAATTTTAGAATAAGATGTGGGAAAAGAGTAGGTGCCATCTATATAACAAAGGTCAAGATACATTTTCGCCCTTGGTTATGTAGGTGGCATTTGATGAGAGGAGAATAAAGATTGAATTCAAAGAGTAATGTTATACGTGAGGAATTTATAATTACCCCTTCTTTAGTATTATTAATGGCTGCTGCATGCGGAATTACTGTAGCTAATATATATTATGCTCAGCCGCTTCTTTCAGAAATTGCTAGAACCTTTGACGTGTCACAGGCAGATATAGGAGTAGTAGCAATGCTTACTCAAATAGGTTATGCAATGGGAATGTTGTTCTTACTGCCCTTAGGAGATATAAGAGAACGGCGATCCTTAATTGTACTTATGTTATTTGTAGCTGCGGCTGCACTTATAATTATGTCTGCTTCATTTAACATAGGTATATTATTCTTTGCTGCTTTTGCTGTAGGCTTTACATCTATTATCCCTCAGCTTATTGTTCCTTTTGCAGCACAACTTGCTCTGCCTAGTGAGAGAGGGAAGATAATTGGAAATGTTATGAGTGGACTGCTTATAGGAATATTATTATCTCGTACCTTCAGTGGAATTATAGGCACTGCTTTTGGTTGGAGAACAGTGTATATTATTGCTGCAATCATGATGATGATTTTGGCAGCAGCTTTAAAGGCATTGCTTCCAGTAAGTCTGCCAAGCTCAAAGGTAGCGTATAAAAAATTATTAGGTTCTTTATGGGGACTCTTAAAAACTGAACCGATTTTAAGAGAAGCTTCAATTTCAGGAGCAATGTTATTTGCTGCCTTTAGTGTATTTTGGACAACGCTTGTTTTTTTACTGGAAAGCTCTGTGTATAATTTAGGTGCTCAAACAGCGGGGCTGTTTGGATTAGTTGGGGTAACCGGTGCCTTAGCTGCATCTTTAGTAGGAAGGGTTGCAGATAAAAAGAGTCCGAGATTTACTCTTGGTATGGCTATTGTTATTTGTATAATATCCTATGTTTGCTTTCTACTTTTAGGTTTCAAACTATGGGGGCTGATTATTGGAGTCATTTTGCTTGATCTCGGTACACAGGCTGGACAGGTATCAAACCAAGCAAGAATCTTTGCATTAAATGCAGAGGCCCGCAATAGGATTAACACAGTCTTCATGGTTTCTTATTTTATAGGAGGCTCTACTGGATCTATTCTTGGAGCATACAGTTGGTCACATTTTGGATGGATTGGAGTTTGTGTAACTGGTATACTATTTGATACGATAGCACTTATCTCTCATTTTGGACTAAGGAAGAAACTGTGTATGTATTTAGGGAAAAACTAAATCTAACACATCGTCGGTATCACAACATATTAAGTTTCTGGAGGAATATTATGATGTGACCTTAATTAAAAAACAAGGAAGGTCAATAGATTTAACCAAGGTAGGAAAAGTTCTTAGTCTTCAAGATAACATGTAAAAAAAGCGGAGCTTAATCCGCTATTTTTTATTTAAAGATTATACTATCCTTAGGTATAAAAAAGTAAAACTCTGTTTCTTCATTAGGCTGGCTTTTAACGCCATAAACAAAGCCATGAAGCTTTAGAAGTTCACTACAAATGGCAAGTCCAAGGCCCATGCCGCCCTTTCTAGAATGCTTGTAGTACCTATTCCAAATATCATCTAGCATGGAAGCATCAATACCTGTACCGTGGTCTTTAACAGAAATTTTCAGGTTACCATCCAGTAGGATAGCTGAAATCTCAACTTTACTATCATTAAAACTAAATTTTAAAGCATTATCTATAAAATTATATAAAACTCTATATATATGTTTGGGATCTGCATTTATCTGAACATTTGGTGAGGAAAAGGTCAATTCTATGTTTTTGCTGGCAGCAATAGACTTAAAGGTATTATGAAAACTGGTTAAAAATTCTTTTAGATTAAAGTACTCCTTATTAATAGGGTAAACCCCACCTTGTAATTTCGAAAGTTCAAGTAAGTCCATAACTAAGGAGTTCAATCTATCTACCTCTGAAATTATTGATTTTGAATATTCTTTTCTCTCTGGTTCATCTAGAATGTCATCATAAATTGCTTCACTATAGTTTCTTATTATGCTTAGAGGTGTCTTAAAGTCATGGGATACGTTAGCAATAAAATTTCTTTGAAGGACATTCCTTTTTCCTAAGCTTTCAGACATAGCTAGAAGGCTTTTTGATAAATCTTCTATTTCGTCCTTTGTATTTATATCTATGTTTATATTAAAGTTCCCTTGAGATATGTCATAGGAAGCTCTCTGCAATTCTAAAATAGGTTTAGTAAATCTCTTACCAAAGGCTGCAATAATAGGCACTGATAGCACTAAAGCAAATAAAAATACAAGCATTAGAATGAAATAAGCTATATTAAGATAACTGGATGAAAATTCGCTGTTTTGAATTATAATTATATCTCCTAAATCGCTGTGGTATTTATAATATAGAAATTCCGTATTCATAGGACTTTTAAAAGAGCCTTTTTCTTTTAAGTTTTTCAAGTCTATATTACTAAAAAGGGGCATCATTCCCATTCTACTATGACTTAAGGTAGTTATGGAATTTTCCTTTATGAGAAAGGCACTGAAATTTTGTGTCATTAAAGACGGTCCTAATGTGTCTTCCTTTGATTTAAGAATATCATATATTTTTTCTGCAGAATACCTAAGTTCTCTATACTGCATATCCATATAAAACTTAGATAGGAATATACTGCTAACAAAAAAGCAAATAAGTACAACAACAGTAATAATGGATATAAAATGTTTTATTAGTTTTTTCGTTATTTTTCCCATATATAATCTCCCTATAGTTCTATTTTATATCCAACACCCCATATGGTTTTTAAATTTTTCTCACAAAAGTTTAGTTTTTCTCTTAAGTTCTTAACATGAGTGTCTATAGTTCTAGTATCTCCAAGAAAATCATATCCCCATACCTTATCTAAAAGTTGCTCTCTCTTAAAGACTTGACCAGGATTTTTACAAAGGAATAACAGCAGATCAAATTCTTTAGGGGTTAGATTAATTTTTAAATCATTTTCTAAAACTGTTCTAGTATCTTCCGAAATTGACATGCCGTCAGATAATAAAAGTTCAGCTTTTGATTCCTTATTAATAATTCTTAGATTTACTCTAAGAACCAATTCTCTCATGCTGATTGGTTTAACCATATAGTCATCAGCCCCTAATTCTAGACCAAAAATTCTATCTTCCTCTTCACCCCTCGCGGTAGTTAAGATAACTGGTGTAGAACCTTTAGCTTTTATTTTTCTAAGCAGTGACCAACCATCTTTTTTAGGCATCATTACATCTAAAATTATTAGGTCAAAGGTATCTTCCTCAATATATTTTTCACCAGATTCTCCGTCGTAAACAGGGGTAGCTTCATAGCCTTCTTTTCTAAGATATAAGCACATTACTTCTGCCAACTTCTTTTCATCTTCTACTATCAATATTCTACCTTTCATAAAAATAACCTCACTTAAGTTTTTATACTGTAAATATTTTATAAATGACCTTAATCTTATAAGTATAAATATATTTTAAATATAAGTCTAATATAATTATACTAAAATATTTTAATAGAACTATGAATAAATTGTGATGAGTTTGTAAAGAGAACTGATAAATTATGTATTTTAAAGCAATTTATAAATACATAAGTAAATTCAATGTAAAAGAAGCGGCCTTGTAAGCCGCTTCTTTTATATTAGTAGCTGTTAGGATCTATTGATTATCTCTTCTTTTCTCTTTAGTATTTCAGCATTAAGAAGTGATTGCTGTACTTCTTTAAAACTAATTCTATCAATCATTTCACCGAATCTCTCACCAGTAACTCCATTTTCCTTATAGTATAATATTGACTTTTCAATAACATCCATAGCTTCTTCCTGGGTAAATATTTCACCTAAATCAGAACCTACTCTTGTGGTCTTTCCCCATTTACCGCCTATAAATATTTTTACTCCTTCTTGCTCTAGCTGTACTGCATCAAAGTGGCATTTTTTAATGCATAGGCCGCAGTTAATACACTTATTAGAATCAATGGTGATTTTTTCATCAACAACTTTGGCGGCCTTCATCCTACAAGAAGTTTCAACTGCACATTTTTGGCAGCTGGAACAGGATTTCTTATCAATTTTTGGTTTTTTCTGACCCATTATTCCAATGTCATTAAGGTTAGGTTTTATACAGTTATTTGGGCATCCACCAACACCTATTTTAAATTTATGAGGTAAGGTTACATCATACCAGCCTAAATAAAATCTTTCATGTATTCTTCTATTTAATTCTTGGGTGTCTAACAAGCCAAAATTGCATACAGTTCCTTTACAGGATACAACTGGTCTAACTCTTGGGCCTGTCCCACCAGCATAAAGTCCCACTTCTTTTAGTTCAGCTCTAACCTTAGGGATATCTTCATATTTAATTCCTGGAATTTCAACTGTTAACCTAGTGGTGAAACTTGCATATCCTTTACCATATTTAGCAGAGATATCGAAGATTTTTTTGCCTTCTTTCGGAGTTAAACTTCCATCTACAGTAATTACTCTGCATACAAAGTGCTCTCTGTCATTTTGTAGTATATAGCCTTGTCCTTTTAAATTTTTTATTTCTTGTTCAGTTAATTTTTTATTCAATCTAATACACCCCTTAAAAGTATTATACAGATAACTTAAAACACAACAATATTAATGATAACACCAATTTATACCAAAGTTCAATTAGATCTGTTAGCGAACTAATAAGCAAAACTTATGTTAACTAATATTCAAGGTTAAGGCATATGTATGTATAATTTGAAAGAAAGACTAATAAGCAAAAAGACCTAATGGAATATTGATCCTTTAGGTCTTTAAATAACCATTTTATAATCTATAGTTATGTTGTCAAGTTCATAACAGATATTTTTGTTAGTATTGTTTTAAGCTCCAAAAATCTCAAGAGATTTTTCAGCTACTCTTTGTCCTAAAATTCTAGCTCTATTTTGTTGCCACTCATCCCCATCTTTTATTGTTACTGCTCCATAGTGAGTAATAGGGCCTTTTTTTGTATGACCTGCAGAATAAATTAACATTCCCATAACAAGCATATGGCCTATCATAGATAATTCAGCAACATCCGCACCGCCACCAAGGAAGTTCTCTGTTGCAAAAACACTACCAAGTTTACCTTCAAAACTAATTTTATTAGTATCAAACCATTTTTTCATTTGCCAGGAGAAAGTTGCATGGTAGGTAGGACATCCAAAAATAACAGCCTTTGATTCTTCAATAAACTTTTCATCTAGTTCATCTATGCTCATAGACTTAACTTCTATGTCATCCTTTATTTTTGCTCCTTCAGCAATAATATCTGCAACCTTTTTAGTATTTCCCCCAACGGAATGATAGATAATTGAAATTTTCATTCTATCCCCTCTTTCTGTAAGTACTAATTGTAATATTAATGATAGATGTATTTTACCACATAATAGTTAATAATGTAATTACTAGTTTTACATTCAACTTATGGATGAGGGTGAGTTGTTATTACTTAATTAGAGGTGTTTGCAATGTTAAAATTGCTACAGTTCTGTCCCATGCCCCGTCCTCTACCAAAGCCATTTACTTTTCCTTGAGCAGGTCCTTGACCAAGAGTACAGTTTGCTGAGTTATCTATAATTCTTGCTTTAAGGGCATCTCCCTGTTCTTTTGTAACAGAGCCATTTTGAATAGCTTCATCTATAGTCTTAGTTCTTTCTTCAACCATAGCGGATTTAAACTGTTCGTCAGTTACTCCCTTTTCCTTTGCCAGGTCATAAAGAGTTTTTCCAGAGTTTTTAGCAGCAGCTATATCGCTGTCGCTTATTCCAAACTTATCCCTTAACAAATCAGCCATAAACTCATAACCTCGTTGACCAGTGATTCTTCCAAAGCCATAACCTTGAGGAATAGTATTAGTAGTTGTAGGTGAAACACTAGTAGAGTCAGCGTAAACTGTAGCTCCGGCTCCTAAGGCTAATGCCAGGGCAAAGGTTAGTATAAAATTTTTCTTTTTCATAATTAATACCTCCAAGTAATTTTTTTGTTTTGATGTTTATATAATAACTATAAATTATGAGGTAATTATGAGACAAATGTGATGAATTTGTGAAAATACTAAAGCTGTTTTAACTACTTGGTATTAAGTAGCAGCGTATATGAGGCATGAGAATGACAAGGTAAATCATAGTTTCAAAATGAAAAAAAGTGGTGAAAATTCTCAAAACGATATTAATCCTGTACCACTTTGAGAATTTTTACTACTTTAAACCATGTAGAATCTCTGTAATTAGTATGGCACAAATTTTGCTGTATAAAATTAAGTAAAGTAAATTTTAAATAATAAGCAATTAGTACGCATCTTTAAAAATTAGTATAAAAATAATAGAGGGGGAGAACTTAAATGGAGTTAAGTATTGAAAAGTATTGGAATAACAGAGCAAATACATACAGCGAAATGATAAATGAAGACATGAACAGTTTTAAAAAAGAGGCTTGGAGTAAAATTATAAAGGATAAAGTTTCAGATAAAAGTAGTGTGAAGGTGCTAGATATAGGTACTGGACCGGGCTTTTTTGCAATTATTATGGCTCAGATGGGATTTAATGTAACTGCAATTGATTCTTCAAAAAGTATGATTGAGGAAGCAAAAACTAATGCGGCATTAGCAGAAGTGAAGATAAACTTTATAAGAACTAACGGAGAAGATTTAGAGTTATTAGGAGAAAGCTTCGACCTAATTATTAGTAGAAATGTAACTTGGACACTAAAAGAGCCTGAAAAAACTTATAAAAGTTGGTTTAAACTTCTAAACAAGGGAGGAAGATTAGTTATTTTCGATGCTAATTGGTATTTTTACCTGTCCAGTTTAGAGCTAAAAGAGAAATATGAAAAGGATATGGAACTAGCTAGGAACATGGGATATGATTGTAAAACTAACGAAAAACAAAGAGAAGAATGTGAAGAAATTGCAAAGGATCTTCCACTTACATACAAGTTCCGTCCAGAGTGGGATAAGGAAGTGTTAGGAAAGTGCGGATTTGAAAAAGTAATAGTAGAAAAGGACATTTCAGATTATATATATACAGAAGATGAGAAAATAGCCTATAAAACAACACCTATGTTTAGTATATGTGCTTATAAGTTGTAACAAGTACCAAACTCTAGGGCAATATGGAGAGGGTGATAAGATAAGTTGCAAAAGTATATAGTAAAAAGATTAGTATATTTAGTTCCTGTTTTATTCGGAGTTACATTTTTAACATTTGCCTTGATATACTTTTCGCCAGGTGATCCAGCAATTCTCATGCTTAATGCTACAGGAGTTACTCCTTCTCCTAAACTTGTGGAACAAGTAAGGGAGGAACTAGGATTAAATAGATCATTTTTAGTTCAGTATTTTCATTGGTTACTTGGTGTATTTAAAGGTGATTTCGGAATTTCGTACAAATATAATAAACCTGTGTTAGATTTAATAATATCGAGTTTGCCTGCTACGATAAAGCTTGCAGGACTATCAATGATTATGATGATGGTTATAGCACTGCCGCTAGGCATTATATCTGCATTAAACAAGAATAGAATATTAGATTATGCAATTAGAATAATATCCTTTGTTGGAATATCAATGCCAGGATTTTGGGTTGGACTATTGCTCATATATATATTTGCATTAAAGTTTAAAATACTGCCAGTGATGGGCGATTCTGGCTGGGAAAGTATTATATTGCCCGTTGCTACTTTAACCATCGCCATGGCATCAAAATATATAAGACAGATTAGAGTAGCTATATTAGAAGAAATATCTCAAGATTATGTGATTGGTGCTAAAGCTAGAGGAATTAAAGGTAGAGTTATACTATTAAATCATGTCTTACAGAGTTCATTGCTGTCAATTGTAACTCTATTGGGGTTATCTCTGGGGTCTTTACTGGGAGGAACAGCAATTATTGAAACAATTTTTTCTTGGCCAGGTGTAGGCAAGCTAGCTGTAGAAGCTATATTTGATAGAGATTACCCATTGATACAAGGTTATGTTTTATGGATTACAGTTATTTATACAGTAATTAATATATTAGTTGACGTTTCATATTATTTTTTAGATCCCCGTATCCGTTTAGAAAAGAGGGCTAATTATGAAAGGTTCTAGTTTAATTTTTAGAAAAAATAAGTCATTTATATGTTTTTGCACATTAGCAATGATATTAGTTTTAATAAGTCTACTTGCGCCACACATAGCCCCACATGACCCTCTTAAAACCAATATGACAAATTCACTTCAAGGACCAAGTGGTGAATTTCTGCTAGGTACAGATAATCTTGGAAGATGTTTACTTTCAAGATTGCTATATGGAGCACTGAATTCCTTAAAAATGACCTTTTCTCTGGTTATAATAGCCTTTATAGTTGGCACAGCAATGGGGATGGTGTCAGGTTATTTGGGGGGAATAGCTGACACAATAGTAATGAGGTTTTCCGATGTTTTTCTTGCTTTTCCAGGAATTATTTTTGCTATTGCTATTGCAGGGGTACTTGGACCTAGCTCAATAAACACTGTTATAGCTCTAGCCGTAGTAGACTGGGTAAAGTATGCTAGAGTAAGCCGTAGCTTAGTAATGTCAGTTAGAAAAAAAGATTATATTAAGGCAGCTAAAATGGGAGGCGCTAAGGAATATAAAATAATTTTAAAATACATATTACCAAATATAATACCATCTCTTATTGTAATGGCCACCATGGATATTGGAACTATGATGCTTGAAATATCATCTCTTTCATTCCTAGGTCTTGGTGCTCAGCCGCCTACTCCAGAATGGGGATATATGCTCAATGAAGGAAGAAACTACATGCAAACTGTACCAGGGCTAATGATATATCCAGGTATAGCAATATTTGTAACGGTTATGATATTCAATTTATTAGGGGATGGTATAAGAGATATGTTAGATCCAAACAAAGAATATGGTAGGTAATACACTATAAAGATTTTAATAAAGTCCATTAAAAAGGAGAGATTTACAAATGAAAATTCAATTAACGAAGAAGCTAGCATCAATACTGGCAGCTGCTTTATTATGTACAAGTCTTACAGCTTGCAATAATAGCGCTGCTGTAAATAAAAGCAATAATGAAAAGGAAAAAAACATTATATTTGGATTAAATAATTTTCACACTAATCTAGATCCTGCCCTTGAATTTAATGGCTGGTTTGTTTCTAGGTTTGGAGTAGGTGAAACTTTAGTTAAATTTAATAAGGATATGAAGATAGAGCCTGCTATAGCAGACTCCTGGCAAAGAGTAGATTCTTTGACATGGAAGTT
Source organism: Clostridium sp. CX1 (assembly GCF_025398335.1). Taxonomy (GTDB): domain Bacteria; phylum Bacillota; class Clostridia; order Clostridiales; family Clostridiaceae; genus Clostridium_AM; species Clostridium_AM tanneri. Next base: position 16,635 of record NZ_JAODOO010000024.1, on the reverse strand, counting down.
TCATATTAGGGAGAAAGTTAAGTTCCATAATGGCAAAGCAGTTACTGCTGAGGCTGCAAAATTATCTCTCGAAAGAGCATTAAAATTAAATCCGAGAACACAGGAGATACTATTTGTTAAGGCTATAGTTGCAAGTGGACAAGAACTTACTATAACTACTAAAACACCACATGAAGCATTTTTAGGTAATATTGCAGATCCTCTTACTACAATAGTAGATACTAGTGCGGCGGCAGATAGCTTTGAAAGAGCTCCTGTGTGTACTGGCCCTTTCAAGGTTAAATCTTATGTTGCAAACTCACAGGTGGTAGTAGAAAAATATAAGGATTACTGGGGAGAGAAGGCTCCTTTAGATGAAGCAACTTTCAAATATATTAAAGATGACAACACCCGTGCTATGGCATTACAGTCAGGGAAAATTGATGCTGCAACCAATATTCCCAGTAATAGCATCTCACTATTTAAGGACAAAGCTAAATATAATATAGATAAAATTTCTAGCCTTAGAATAATACTATCCTATGAAAACTTAAATAATGAGTTTTTAAAGGATACAGCAGTCCGTAAAGCTATTGCTTTAGGCGTTGACAGAGAAACCTATGCTAATACTTTGTTAAAGGGTAGTGCGGTATCGGCCCTTGGACCTTTTCCAGGAGTACTGCCCTTTGGTAATATAAAGCTTAAAGGATATAAATATAATAAAGCAGAAGCATCTAAGATTTTAAGTAGTGCAGGGTATCAAGATGCAGATGGAGATGGTATTTTAGAGAAGAATGGTAAGAAGTTAGAGCTGAATTTAGCTTTTTATACAACTCGTTCAGAACTGCCTGTGATTGCAGAAGCAATGCAAGCACAACTTAAGGAAATTGGTATAGCAACTAAGCTTCAATCTTACGAATCTGTTGCAAATGTATTAAAGAGTAAGAACTTTGATCTTTGCTTATTAAGTGTAAATACAGCAGTAACAGGAGATCCGCAGTCTTTCCTAGAATCATATTTTAAAACAGGAGGAAGTGAAAATTATGGTGGGTACAGTAGCAAAGAGGTGGATGCACTTATTGACAGATTAAGGACTGAACAAAATACTGAGGCAAGATATGATATTGCCACAAAAGTACAGCAGAAATTATTAGAGGACAATGCAGATATATTCTTGGTTTCACCAATGCTTAATATAGTTAGTAAAAATTCAGTTACTGGACTACAAATGCATCCTCTTGATTACTATATTTTAGATAACAAGGTGAGTATAAAATAATGAATAGGGAAATTTTAGAAGTTAAAAATTTGTCTATAAAATATGGGATGGAAGCTCCGGTTGTAAAAAATGTAAATATGTCAATTGGTCATAAAGAAATAGTAGGAATTGTAGGTGAAAGTGGAAGTGGAAAGTCAACCCTTATACGATCCATATTAGGATTGCTTCCAAAAGGAAGTTCTATTTCATCAGGAGAAATAATTTTTAAGGAGAAAAATCTATTAGAGTGTTCTAAGAAGGAATGGAGAGAAATTCGGGGAACTAGGATAGGAATGGTATTTCAGGATGCTGGAAGATCACTAACGCCTATTAGGAAGATTGGAGATCAATTTATTGAAAGTATAAGGAGTCACTTTTCTATTTCGAAAGCTGCTGCCTATAATGAGGCAGTTAAAATGCTTAAAAAAATGTACTTAAAGAAGGAAGACAATATAATGAACTCTTATCCATTTCAATTGAGTGGAGGTATGAAGCAAAGAGTAGCTATTGCAATGGCAATGACTATGGAACCAGAACTTTTTTTAGCAGATGAGCCTACTAGTGCTCTTGATCCAACTGTACAAGCACAGATTGTAAGACAGATGATGGAATTAAGAAATAACTTTAACACAAGCATAATAATAGTAACCCATAACATTGCATTAGCGTCATATATCTGCGATACCATAGGGGTAATGCATCAGGGAGAATTAGTTGAGTGGGGGACTAGAGAACAGATAATAGACAGCCCAGGTTGTGAGCATACTAAAAATCTGTTATCAGCAGTGCCTCAATTGGAGGAGTGTAACCTTGTTAGAAAAAAATCAGCCTATATTGAAGACAAAAAACGTTACGAAGCAGTTTAATTTGCCAGATGGGAAAAAATTAACTGCAGTTGACAACGTAAGTCTAGAATTATATTCAGGAGAATGTTTAGGTATAGTTGGAGAAAGCGGATGTGGTAAAAGTACTTTAGCAAAGATAATTGCACATTTGGAAACTATAAATACTGGAAGTATTATCTATAATAATAGGGATATTAGCAATTTAAGAGGAGAAGATCTTAGACAACATAGAAGAAAATTACAGATGATATTTCAAGATACTTCTGAATTCTTTAACCCTCGTATGAAGATTGAGGACTTTGTAAGCGAGCCGCTATTAAATTTTAAGATTATGAACAAATTAGAAGCTAAATATGAAGTGAAAAAACTTTTACAAATGGTTGGGCTCACTGATAACATTTTAGAAAGATATCCTCATCAGTTAAGCGGAGGGCAAAAGCAGAGAGTTGCAATAGCTAGAGCATTGTCCCTAAAACCTGAAATTATAATATGTGATGAGATTACTTCCGCTCTAGATGTATCTACTCAACAGCAAGTAATTGACCTTCTTATGAATTTGCAGAAGGAAAAAGGATTGTCTTATATTTTTATTGGGCATGATTTAGCTGTGGTTAGAAACATTAGTGACAGAATCATAGTAATGTATCTTGGACAAATTGTTGAAATTATTGATAGTCATAGACTTACTACAGATGCAGCTCATCCATATACAGAAACATTATTGTCTTCAGTGTTTTATATTAAAGGTAGAAATGATCATGAGATAAGTATAGTTACAGAGGAGAGAGAAACTACTTCTTCTACAGAGTCTGGTTGCGGTTTTAAATGGAGATGTACAAAATGTACAGATAAGTGCTTTGAGGAAAAACCAGACTTAAAAGAAATAAAAACAAATCATATTGTTGCCTGTCATATGCTTTAATTGAATAAAAAAGTTCAGTATAAAATATCAAGTAGTTTATACTGAACTTTTTTGCTAAAATATAACGTCGAATTATTTAATATTTTCTACATAAGCCTTCATTTGATTTAAAGTCATAAGTCCTGCACGCTTATTTACGATATTACCATTTTCATCGATAAAGTAAGAAGTTGGAATTGAGGATATATTGTAACTTATGTTAGCAACACCGTCTGGGTCTAGCAGTACCTTAAAGTTATAATTATTTTCTTTAACGAAATTTTCTACTGTAGCTTTATCCTCTCCACCACTAATTGCTAATATTACTAAATCACTGTTTTTCGTTTCTTGATAAAGTTTTTCTAAATCAGGCATTTCTTCTTTACAAGGCGGACACCAGGTTGCAAAGAAATTTATATAGACTTTTTTTCCTTTAAAATCACTTAAAGAAATTTCTTTACCATCAAGATCTTTAAGTTTAAAGTCAGGAGCTTTTGTCTTTACATTTTTAATATTTACACCATTGTTATTCTGAGTAGGTTTTTTACTATATATAAAGTAGTCATAAGAAGCTCCACCAATAAGTATAAGTAACAAAACTGCTAATAATATTTTCTTTTTCACATCAGTTCTCCAATCCATATTATTATGATTTTTTACAAGGTCTATATCCTATAATATCAATCAGTCATAAGCTTTGACTATATTAATGATTGACTGCTGTTATGTAAATATTAACATAATACAGCTGTTTTCAAGTGCAATTATTTAATATTTAAACTTTAGAAATTGATAAAATTAAGATAGCCACTTAGAATAGCAATCTTATTAGTAAAAATTAAAATTCCCATTATCATCATTAGCGTACCGCTAACTACAGATATTATTTTTAGATATTTTGGTAATCTACTAATTTTACTAGATAAATTTCCTACAGCTAAGGCTGTTAGAAGGAAGGGTACAGCAAGACCCAATGAATAAACAGTCAGAAGAAGAATTCCTCTTCCTATAGTGTCCATACTACCAGCATATAAAAGTATAGAAGATAAAATAGGCCCTACGCAAGGAGTCCAACCAGCAGCAAAAGCCATACCCATAAGAAATGATCCTAAGATTCCTTTGTTGCTTTTAAAAGAAATAAGTTTTTTTTCATGAGATAGAAGCTTAATCCTAAAAATTCCGGAAGTATGTAATCCAAATACAAATATTAAAATTCCAGCTGCTTTTCTAAATATACTTTGATTTTTAATTAATAACTGACCTAAAGAAGTAATTGAAGCTCCCATTATTATAAATATCATAGAAAATCCTAAAATAAATCCAAGAGATTTATTTAAAATATTTAGTTTAGCTTCTCTACTGGTATTTTCTTTTACAGACACCCCAGTAAAGTAGCTTACATAAGCAGGCACAAGTGGTAAAACGCAAGGAGATAAGAAGGAAATTAGGCCTGCAGCAAAAGCTAAGATTAGCGATACGTTATTCAAAAGTTCAACACCTTCTTTCAATAATAATGAAGAATTCTTTATATAAAGTAATAGAATATGTGGCAATATCCATATATTATAATATTGAGATATATGAATGTTATACAATGTAAATATTATAACATAGTGAATAGAAAAAAACATTAGATTCATAGAGGAGAGTTTTAATAAAATTTTAATTTAAGGTTAAAAAAGAGTTAATTATTTCTATAAAATGTCATATTGTATTCAAGACTGTAGTTTGAAGTACTTGACATTTAAAATAAAGGATATATAATAATATTTATAATATACCCTACAGGGGTATATTCGAGTAGAACTTTATTAGGAGAGTGAATTATGGATAAGTTTTTAAGGTTATGGAAAAAGTATTCCTTTACACTATTAATTGGTTTTGCAATATCAGGTATGTTTGATTTGAGATTGGCAGTAGTTGCTACTATATGTATGGTTGCACCAGTTTTAGTATCTTTCATCAAGGGAAGATTTTGGTGTGGTAATTTATGTCCAAGAGGAAACTTTTACGACAATATAGTATCAAGGTTTAGCAAGAAGAGAAAGGTTCCAGAATTTTTAAAATCTAAATTCTTTAGAATTGCTGTTATAATATTTATGTTTACTATGTTTGGGTTAGGTGTTAAGCAAAATTGGGGTAACCTTTATGGAATAGGTATGGTATTCTATAGAATAATAATGATAACTACTTTAATAGGTATAGTTTTGTCATTATTCTATAATCACAGAACCTGGTGTCACTTCTGTCCAATGGGGAGTATATCAGCCTTGATATCAAGCTTAAGAAAAGATAAAAAGATATTAGAGGTAGCTTCATCTTGCGTATCTTGTAAGATATGCCATAGGAAATGTCCAATGGGTATATCACCTTACGAATATAAAGGAGATGTTCTAAGCCATCCGGATTGTATTCAATGTGCCCAATGTGCAATAGCATGTCCTAAGAAGGCTATTGGATATGACACAGTTTCAGAAAGAAAAATTGTAAATGATATTAAAACTGCAAAATAGTTAAGAGCTTAAGCTAATTGTATAATTTAAGTATACATTGATAAAAATAGATTTGTTATTGGCTTTACTTTAACAAGTATTGTAAAATAAAAAACTTAAATTATAAATAGTAAAGCAGAGTGATTTTAATGAATAATAAAAAGGTTATAAGTAACATATTGTTTGTAGTTTTTCAGGTAATCTTATTAATAACAGCTGTTGCAAGCACTGTAACGAAAGAATGGAAAAACTTATTTTTATCTATTCTAAGTATAATATCTATTTCGATTCCTTTTGCAATAACGTATTTGGCTAAGAAGAGAAAGATAGATCTTCCAAGGAGTTTTCAGGTAGTAGTAATGGCGTTTATTTTCTCTGCACAATATTTTGGAGAAATAGGAAGGCTATATACTAAGTTCTGGTGGTGGGATTTACTTCTTCATTTTGTGTCAGGCTTTTATATGGTTATAATTGCATTATACTTAATTAAAGGTATATATAGACATAAACAAGGGAGTAGTAAAGAACGATTTATTTTCTTCAACACAATATTTGCATTTAGTTTTTCAATTGCATTAGGTACTTTATGGGAACTATTTGAATTTGTAGGAGATTATTTATTTAAAAGTAATATGGTAAAAGGTGGTCTTATTGATACTGCAACAGATCTTCTTGTTAAGGTTTTAGGTGCTTTTATTGCCTCTATTTTATATCATAGTGGAAAATTAAAAAAATAACATCATATAGGTATGGAGGGATGTCAAAATTCTAATGTATTATAAGTTATAATGAGAAAAAGTTTCAATATGAAAAAAACAGGCAATTTATTATCATATTGAAATTATAAAAATATCATTATGAAAAAATTCAATATGTAATTAAGATAAATCAATGTTTGAACTATTGGCATGAAAAATGCTATATAAAAAGGTGAATATAGTTTGAAATAAATTATAAAGCCCTATAACCCTAAAAATTAGTGCAGTCCCTCCTGCACTAATTTTTTTAACTATATTTAGCAAGTTGGTATAAAAAATCATGAAAAAACTTATTAGTATCTTATTAGGCATGATATGTTAAAACTTATCTCAATATATTTGCTTATAAAAATATAGTTATGGTAAAATATATATTTATATTCACAATTTTATAAATATATCAAGGAGGAGTAAAAATGATTATTACTACTACCAATAATATTGAAGGAAGAAAAATTATCGAGTATAGAGGACTTGTAGCTGGCGAGGTTATATCCGGTGTTGATTTTATAAAGGACTTTGCAGCAGGATTAACAAATTTCTTTGGCGGAAGATCAAAGTCCTATGAAACAGAATTGATAGAAGCAAGAGAAAATGCAATAGAAGAGTTAAGGCAGCGTGCTTCTAATTTAGGTGCAAATGCTGTTGTAGGAGTGGATATCGATTATCAGGTACTAGGGCAAGGAGGAAATATGCTCATGGTAACTGCAGCAGGTACAGCGGTAGTTATTGAATAGCAAAAAGCTATTACATCATATATTAAAGATGTAATAGCTTTTTAGTTTTTTAATGCTTAATAAATAGCCGTATTTAAACTAATAATAGTATAAAAAGGAGGAAAGAAGGTAGATTTATGAAAGTTGCTATTATGGGGGCTGGATTATCCGGACTAGCCTGTGCCATTATTTTAGAACAACAGGGCATTTATCCTACTATATTTGAAAAGAGAAGTAGAGTTGGTGACAGGTTTGTAAATATGGAGAACATTTTTAATATACTAGAAAGACCAGTAAGTGATTCTTTAAATTACTTGAAAGATACCTATGGAATAACCCTAAAACCAATAAGTGAGGTGCAGGAAATAACAGCACATTCAAAAAACAGAAAAGGACACTTAAAAGGTAACTTTGGTTATTCTAATATTAGGGGAAGACATGAGGACTCTTTCGAGAATCAGCTACTTTTAAAGATTAAATCCCAAATAATTTATAATTCTCAGTGTAGTTATAATGAATTGTTAAAGGATTACTCACATATTGTAATAGCCACAGGGAACGGAGACGACGCCGCTAGCATGAAAAATTACACACAGGATTTACAGGTTAGCATAATAGGTGCTACTATAGGTGGAGAATTCAATCCTAGCCATATTAGTACTTGGTATAATAATGATTTTGCACCTAAAGGATACGGATATTTAGTGCCTTTTTCACAAAGTAGAGCACAAATTTCTATTGCATATCCAGAGTATACAAAAGAAGATAGAATAGATAAGGATGAGTTGTGGAGTAGATTTTACCAAGAGGTTCAAGAAGATGTTGGAAATAACTTAAACATTACTGATAACTTTAGTATTAAAGGATATAAGGTAGGTATTTGTAAGAAGCCCAAGATTAACAACACCTATTTTACAGGAAACTGTTTTGGTGCTATTATGCCTGCCTACGGGTGCGGGCAAATTCCAGCTATGTTAACGGGTATATATGCAGCTTTGGATATATGTAGAAAGGGAAGTTATGATGAATTAACTAAGCCACTTCGACAATCCTACGAAGATTCGCTAGTACTTAGAAGAGGTTTAGAAAAACTGGATAATGATAAACTGGATGTTTTAGTTTCCATACTTAACAGAAATCTGACTAGTCGAGCCTTAGATAAAAGTGTTGAGTTTAATTTTTTAAAGTTAATAAGCAAGCTCTTAAAACCTTTTATAAGGGATTAGAAATATATACTTTTAGAAAAAAGATATAGGAGAGTGTTATTGATACATATTAGTTTGCATAATGCTTTTTTTGATTTGCTTTATCTACATCCAAATATTAAATGAATAGTGGAATGAGATTACAAGTCATTCCACTATTTGAGAAAATCTTTTTCATAACTTATAGTAGCGTCCTTAAGTTTATTGAAGGAAATAAGGAATTTTTCTGTTTCTTCTATGCCTAATTCATCTAGAATTTTGGAAAGATGTTGGGTTTTAATATCTCTAATCCGCTTAAAGTCCGGACAGTTTTCAGATAGAAATATTCTAACAGTTCTACGATTTTCTTCAGGAATTTCTCTTATTAGGTTGCCATTTTTCTCTAGACGATCTACAATTCCAGAAACGGTGCTTTTGGATAAGCTCAATCTTTTACTTAATTCATTTAGGGTGATCCCTGGATGTTCAGATAGAATATTTATAAGCATTATTTGGGGAACTGTGAAACCCAAGTCATCTGCTTCTTTTGTTATATGGCCTTTTAAAATTTTGCTTAACAATCTAAATATATCTATAATTTCCTCAGCATAATTGATTAGTTGTTGATTCACCATGCACCACTCCTTTACCTATTTGTTTGTATTGTTATCCTCGTGGAGAATACATAATTATTAGTACTCCAATGAGAGCGATAAATCCACCAATTAAATCAAATCTATCAGGAACTATGTTATCTATCTTCCATCCCCATAAAATTGAAAGAACTATGAAAATTCCACCATAAGCGGCGTAAACTCTTCCGAAGTTAGAGTTAGGCGGTTGAAGAGTTGGTACAACTCCGTAGATAATTAAAGAAATAGCACCAGCTAATCCATACCAAAAACTTTTACCATCCCTTATCCACATCCACACTAAGTAGCCTCCACCTATTTCAAATAATCCAGCTAGTATAAAATAAAATATTGATTTAATAATTTCCAAGTGCATTGCTCCTCTCTTGTTATTCTTTACTTAAATACATGATAATAAATTATCATATTATGGAATATTTATCTATAGGTAGTCTAAAGATAAATAGGGAAAAGGCTGAATTTATAAATAAACAAAATTATTTAATGAGAAAAGCAAGATGGTTTACAGTTTTATGGTATAATGGTATTGAATGGGAAAGGGGGAGAGTTATGATAGAATGGTGGAATGGTATACCAGTCTTCGAAAGGTTTTTTTGGATAGTGGCTTTTCCTTCCAGTATTATTTTTGTGATTCAGACTATTATGACTTTATTGGGAGTAGAGAATGGACATGACTTTGAAGTGCATAATTTAGATATGTCTCAAGATTTTCATGAGCATAGTATATTGGGCAATGAAAATTCATCAGGTATTTTAGATGTTAAATTTAAATTATTTACAATAAGAAGTATAACTGTATTTTTTACCGTGTTTTCATGGGCAGGAATTGTAGCTGAAAGGCATGGTAAAGAGCATTTGACTTCATTGCTAATAGCTATGTCCTTAGGATTTATAATGATGTTTGTTGTTTCCTTTATATATTACTTTGTTCAAAAACTTACAGAAGAAGGAAACATGGATATTAATAATGCCATTGGAAAAGAAGGAGAAGTTTATTTAACCATACCAAAACAGGGGGAAGGCTCAGGAAAAATACAGGTAGTGGTGCAAGGGGTCTTAAGGACTATGGATGCTGTTACTTATGGAGAAAAACTGACTACAGGAGAGAAAGTAATAGTTATTAAAGTTGTTGATAACCAACTTTTGTTGGTTGAAAAAATAAACTAAGTTAGGGGGATTTGCTTGTGGAATTTTCTTCAATTATACTAATTTCAGTTATTATAGCGGTAATTTTTATTACTGTTATTTCAGTAGTTTCCAGGTATAAAAAATGTCCATCAGATAAGGTTCTTGTAGTTTACGGTAAAACTGGCAAAGGGAACGACGGAGCTTCTCGTTCTGCCAAATGTATACATGGTGGTGCAGCATTTATTTGGCCTGTAATTCAAAGTTATGAGTTTTTAGATTTAACTCCTATTTCTATAGAAGTAAATTTAACCAATGCCTTAAGTAAACAAAATATAAGGGTTGATGTTCCTTCAAGGTTTACTGTAGGTATTTCTACAGAACCTACCATCATGCCTAATGCAGCTGAAAGATTGCTAGGATTACAACTAAGAGATATTCAAGAACTTGCTAAAGATATTATATTTGGTCAGCTAAGACTGGTTATAGCTACAATGGACATTGAAGAAATCAATTGTGATAGAGATAAGTTTCTTGCTAATGTTTCTCAAAATGTTGAAGCAGAACTTAAGAAAATAGGTTTAAAACTTATAAATGTTAATGTAACAGATATTAAGGATGAATCTGGATATATTGAAGCCCTCGGTAAGGAAGCAGCAGCTAAAGCTATAAATGATGCAAAAAAATCTGTTGCAGAGAAAAACCGTGACGGAGCTATAGGTGAGGCTAATGCTAAACAAGAAGAGAGAGTCAGTGTATCAGAAGCAAATGCTAAGGCGCTGCAAGGGGAGAATTTAGCAAAAATAACTGTTGCTAACTCAGAGGCAGAAAAGAGAGAAAAGGAAGCGGAAGCAAACAGGAGAGCTATAGCTGCAGAAAAGGTTCAGGCAGCAAAGGCGTTAGAGGAAGCATATATAGCAGAGGAGCTAGCAGAGAAGTCTCGTGCTGAAAGAGAAAGAGCAACTAAGGAAGCAGATATTATAGTCCATGCAGAAATTGAAAAAAGAAAAGCAGAAATTGATGCTGAAGCAGAAGCGGAGAGAATCAGAAGACAGGCAAAAGGGGAAGCAGATGCGATACTTGCTAAGATGGAAGCGCAGGCTAAAGGTACAATGGAAATACTAAGTAAACAGGCAGAAGGTTTTAAAAGGATCGTAGAGGCAGCAGGAGATGATGCACAAAATGCAGTAATGCTTATGATGGCTGATAAAATGGAGGAACTTGTTAAACTTCAGGTTGAGGCTATTAAAAATATTAAAATTGATAAGATTACTGTTTGGGATAGTATGGGCGGTAATGGAACACCAGCTACTGCTAATTTTCTTTCTGGAATGATGAAATCTATCCCACCACTAGAGGATGTTTTCAAAACAGCTGGCATGGAACTGCCAAAATATTTAAAAGGCGACTTGCTCAAAGAAGAGCAGAGAGATGAAGTAGAGATATAAAACAGGAGAGTTCATTAATTCCCAAGGGTAAATTAATGAACTCTCCTTAAGTATTTAAGAAGGATAACCAGCGTAGCCTATTCCTAAAACCTCTGAGAGTTCCTTATCAACGGAAACTAAATCCTTAGAATTCAGCTGGTTTATGTTATCCTTTCCCATTGCAATTAATACTAGCTTCATCTCTTCTACAGAAGAAGTTAAAAAATTAGCTAATGTTTCAGCGCCTCTATCAATATCGAGCCTGTCTGTTAGCTTTCCATTATACAGCACCATTTGTGGAGCAGGATATTCAGGAAGAGCCTTAGTAATTTGACTTTGAATTAGTGCCATAAGTGCTATTGTTCCTATATAAACTGCATTAGCACCAAGGGCTAATGCTTTAACAAAATCTCCAGGTGTTTTTAAACCGCCAGTTATAATCAAGTCATACTTATTCTTTACACCCTTACTATCCAGGTATTTTGCTGCCCTTGATAGAGAATACAATGTTGGAAGTCCTACATCATCCTGCAGAGTAACCATAGATGCTGCGGTACCACCTTCGGAACCATCGATTACTATAAAATCTACATTTGTTTGTAAAATTACGTCTAATTCCTTTTCAATGTAATGAGTACCTGCAATTTTAACTCCAATAGGCACATCATACTGAGATTTTAAATTATTTAACAAGTTAATGATATCCTGCGAACTGTTTATACCTTTAAATCTTGCTCCACGAATTCCGTCTTGCCCATGTTTTAGGTGCCAAGTTTCTCGCATGTGTTGTCTTATTTTATCTGCCTTAATATTAGCAGGTAATGCACCGCCCCAAGCACCCTGACCTAGTTGCACCTCTATAGCATCAAGTCTTGAAAGTTGATCTTTTGTATTCATTACTTCATATCGATTATATTGACCTATAAGAAGGCTGGCACTTTCTCTTTCCTCATTTGAAAGAGCAGATTCACCTGTATTAGTAGCTGTACCTACTTTACTAGCAGCTTTTGCTAATGAAACCTTTGCATCAAGACTTAAGGAACCACCATAGGACATTGCTGAAATCATTATAGGCATGCTTAACTTTAATGGTTTTTTTGCATTTTTTCCTATTGTAACTTCTGTGCTTATAGTAGTGTTATCAGCTGTAGGCAGTGAAAACAACTGAGTAGGATTTAAGAAAAGTTTACTCCAGTAGGAATGCACATTAGGACTTCCTAAAGGGCGTTCAAGTGCTTTTCCCAGTTCTCCTCTCAAACAAGCTTCTAGTGCTGCATGAACTGTTACCTTTTGTGCAGTTGTTACTGTGTCAAAAAGATTTTCACCGTACTGAGTTGTAAGTAACTTTGGAAGCATATTGTCAATTAAAGCATTTGAAACGTATCCTGTAATACCTTCAATCATGAAAATTCTCTCCTTTAAACTAGTAGTATTTATTTTATTATTACTTTTTTATAAGCTAGTTATTCTTAATTATAGTTATCACTAAAGAAGATTATCCAGGAACCTACTACCTTGCTTCCAAGTTGTTCTTAATTATAGTTACCACTAAAGCTAAAATTAGGAATAAATAATCCATTAATTACTCCTCCAATGACAATAAAAAGTACTACTATAAGTAAAAAAAATATTGTATTATATATACTATCAGGAAGAGGTTATTAAAATGAAACCTTATATTTAGGATAAAGGGGAGGTAATTGTGATGCAAAGCCTACAAAATATGGACCTAAATTTGCTAAGGTTTATCCATGATAATTTGCAAAATCCTATACTAGATAGAATAGTACCATTCATAACTTATTTGGGAAATGGAGGCATACTTTGGATCACTATAACAGTTGCTTTAGTGATTACCAAAAGGTATAGAAGGATTGGATTAATATGTGGACTAGCATTATTGGTGAATACTATTATTGGAGAAGGAATATTGAAACATTTATTTCAAAGACAGAGACCTTTTGTACTAGTGCCAACTGTTGATTTAATAATACCTAAGCCATCATCATACTCTTTTCCGTCAGGGCATACATCAACAGCCTTTGCTGCTGCAGGTATACTAGCAACTCAGTTTAAAAAATATAGATTGCCGATTACTATACTAGCGGTGCTGATAGCCTTATCAAGACTATATCTCTTTGTGCATTATCCATCAGATATCTTAACAGGAGTTATAGTGGGATTATTTTCCGCAAAGATAGTGCTAAGATTTTATCCATCAGATAAAAAATATAAATTGGGAGTTCCTAAACAAGGCTTTACTATAAAAGAAGACTGATGATTATATATTTTGACATCAGTCTTTTAATATTGGTTATATAACCATGTTTTGAAAATAACAAACTTGTGAAGAAGTTGACAAGGCTATTGGATAGTTAAAGCTTCTAGTAATATAGTGATTTTAATATGCACATAATATCTATAGAATATGAGTAAATTAAAGTTATTTACTGGAGGTATTTATAATGATAACTGAAATGCTTCACAAAATATCTAATGTTACCATGAAATCCGAACAAGTTACAGAAGACATTGTACTTTTACAATTTACTATTGTTAATGCCTGTTTAGTAGGAAGTAAAGATGGATTTGTTCTTGTGGATACAGGTATGGAAAATTCAACAGATTTTATTTTAAAAGAGGTATCGGAAAGATTTGGTAAGAATACTAAACCGAAAGCAATTATACTTACTCATGGTCATTTTGATCATGTGGGATCAGTGATTAATTTAGCAAATCATTGGAATATACCAGTATACGCTCATCAGTTAGAGCTTCCTTATCTTACAGGGAAGAAGGACTATCCTCAAGGAGACTCAACAGTAGATGGTGGATTGGTATCAGAAATGTCTTCAGCCTTCCCGCACAAGGCTTTAAATCTAGGTGATAAGATTCACTCTTTACCACAGGATGGAACAGTGCCTGGTATGCCAGAGTGGACCTGGATACATACACCGGGACATACAGAAGGGCATATTTCATTATTTCGTGATAGAGACCGTACAGTTATAGCAGCAGATGCCTTCTGTACTTTAAAACAGGAATCACTATTCTCCGTGCTTAGCCAAGAAGAACAGATAAGTGGACCACCTAAATATTTAACTACAGACTGGAAGGCAGCAGAGCAATCAGTGAAAAAAATTGCAGAATTAAAGCCGGCATTGGCAATAGTCAGTCATGGTTTACCAATGAAGGGAGAGAAATTAAGAGAACACCTACTAATGTTAGTTAATGACTTTAAAGAAATTGCGGTACCAGAACAGGGACGCTTTGTAAAATAACATAAGTTAAATTTTTAATTAGCAAATTCTAAGTTTCAGATATGAGAAAAGTCTTTAATTGTCATTATAATAGACATATTAAACCATAACCATAGGTAAACTCTGTCAGAAGCTTAGAATTTTGTCTAATAAGAGGTTGATATTTTAAATTTACTTGACAAAATAATGCTATATCATATAATTACATTGTGAGTTAAATCTTGCAGTGCTTAAAACAAAATTATGGTAATGATAAAGGTCAAACTATTAGTACTAAGAAAAAAGTTTAATTAACATTAAGTACAACTAATTTATCAGTATAATATGAGAAAGTTGCCATAGACTAGTTGGTGAAAACGTTTTTCTTGTTGAAGGAAAGTATTCCAGATTACACCAAAAAAGTTGAAGCAGAAAATTTGTATTTTTATGCAGTTATCTATGCTCCAATATATTCGTATGTCATAAATACGGAAGAGCTTAACGGTGATGAAAAACTATATTAAATAGTTATCATAAACTTGTGTACGAGAAATTAGCAGAGCACCTAAGTGATGGATAGAGGGTGTGGCTGAAATCCTATACAGGAGAAATAAAAAATATATTCAAAGGAGGAAAATTATGAGTGAAACACTAGCAAAGAACAAACGTCCTTTTGGTTTCTATGTTTGTTCAATATCATTCATGTTAGAAAGAATGGCATATTATTCTGCCAAGTATTTAATTTTCGTTTTTGTTGCTGCTACGGTGGTAACAGGTGGATTAGGTCTCACAAAGGTTGAGGCTGCACTTATTCAATCAAATCTTGTTGCTTTTACTTACCTTGCACCTATTGTTGGTGGATACATTTCCGATAGATATATCGGCGCTAGATACTGTATTCCTGTTGGATTAGCTTTGATGGCTGTGGGATACTTTGTAGGTGGATTCGCAACCAGTGTTACAACTATGAATATAATGGTGGCCCTTGTAGCCATTGGTACGGGCCTTTTCAAAGGTAATGTTTCCGCAATTAACGGTTCTTTATTTGAAGATGAGAAACAGCTGGATTCAGCATTTTCAGTTCAATATTCCTTTGTTAACTTGGGATCCTTTATTGGAACAACATTTGTTGGTATTCTTGTAGCAACTACTTTTGCAAATGGTGCTATTCAGGGATTTAGACCTGCGTTTCAAGTATGCGGTGCCATCTGTCTTATTGATGCTTTATGGTTTCTTTTTGGGACAAGATTTCTTGGAGAAGTAGGTAAAAAGCCTTTTAAAGAGGGTAAACACGTTGAAAAGAAAGTTGAAACTGAAGTCAAGCCATTAACAAAAGTGGAGAAAAGAAAGGTTTTTGCAATTGTCTTAGTATCTATGTTTTCAGTTGTATTCTGGGTATTCTGGTATCTAACTTATTTGGCTGTTTACGATTACGGCGCTCAGTTCGTTAACATGAATCTAGGTAGCTTTGCAGTGCCTCTTTCATGGTTCGACTCTCTAAATGGTTTGGTATGTATTGCTCTTGGACCAGTATTAGCCGCATTGTGGTTTAAGCTTTCCAAGGGTCCTAAGGGTGATTTAAGTTTATTCAAAAAGTTAGCGCTAGGACTTGGTTTTCTAGGAATGTCGTTCTTGATGCTTGTATTTGCAGAACTTTCAAGAGGTGTAGGGGCAGCAGATACATCTAAGGCAAGCATAGTTTGGATCATAGCATTTGGTATACTTCTTAGTATAGGAGAAATGTTGTTCTCACCACTTGGAAATTCCTTTGTTACTAAGTACGCACCAAACAAAATCTACTCAGTATTAATGGGAGTTTGGATTTTTGCTACCTTTGTTGCAGGTAAATCCTATGGATACCTGTATGCTATTGCTTCAAAATATCCAATAATGCAGTCCTATGTTATCATTCCGGTCATCTTATTTGTATGTGCAGCATTACTGTTCTTATTTGATAAGAAGCTTGTAAAACTGTTAGAAGATAAAGACTCTGGTAATAATGATAACGACATAGCTGAAACTGCATAAATGTTAATATAACAGTTCTACTTTATAAAA